>CAJTZX010000035.1 GCA_910584345.1 uncultured Eubacterium sp.
ATTATAACAGAAATAGAAAAATATAGCTAGTTATTTATAGAACATTATACTAGCAGAAAAAATAAAAATTACTAAGCAAAATTTAAGTAATAAAATGAATAGAGATGATTTTTCAACGTTAGAATTAGTTGAAATTGCAGATGCATTGAATATGAGATTAATTTTAAAAAATATTTCTGATGAAAAAGAATATTTAATAGATTATCCAGCAAATTGCAAAGGGAAACCTAAACGTACAAATAAAACTTCTGAATAATAATTATCTTCATGACACTAATAAATACCGTATTATTTATTAGTGTTTTTATTTATTCTTATCTTTCAAATACACTTATTAGTTAATTTTAACAAATATCGATAAATCAATTAATGTATTCTGTATATTGCAAAAGAAAACTTATAAGTGTATAAAAGCCCTATCAAACAACAATCAAAAGCTCATTGGCAATTGAATAGTCTTTACACTCTCAGCCACATACGCTATAATGATTATAGCAATCAACAACTGCATCAATTATAAAGGCGGTGAGAATATGGAGGTAATGGAAATGACAGCAAAAGAAACAACGAATATAATTCTTAAATTAACACAAGAAGGGTGGGACGCAAAGAAAATAAATGAGTTTTTAGTATTTATTGAAACACATAAACCGTCTGAAGACGAAGCAATGAATATACTTAAAAACCAGTAACCACTAAACCAGAGTGTAAAGTCTATTGAATTGCCAATATGCTTTACACTTTTTGTTTAGGGAGGTTATGACATGAATAAATATTTTGAGAATATCAGGACACTTGAAGAATTAAGAAAACAATACAAAGAATTATTAAAGCTGCATCACCCTGATAACGGGTGCAGCAGTTTCATTTCAAAATCCACTGCTGCATCCTTATATTTTCAAAAAAAAAATCGGTATAAAATTACAAAATATTGAATTTTTAAAGAAAGCAAGATAAACCATCATAGCATGTGAGGATTTTTGACAATAAATACTATTACAATGACGAAATGAATTTTTAAATAATTTAAATTCAATTTAGAAATTATCAGATAATTTAACAGAATAAAAAGTGCAGATTTTAATGAAACAGAATGCAGCAGTACATATTGTATCAGATATATTATTGTCAGGATACACTGTATACTAAAATTTTATATTTCATGTGAATGATTATAAGATATTTCAGAAGTATCAGGCAAAATGCAAGCGGATATTGAAAAGCATTGGATAGATTGTGCCAGTTAATTTTTAAACTGTGTGCAAATAAATTGCAAAAATAATAGAAAGTTTGAAAAAATAAGGCTGTGAGAGTTGAAATACATTCTTACAGCTTCGTTTTATTTAATGAATAAATTTAGAATGATGGACATTACTTCTATCTTTTCTTATACTGATTTCTAATGTATTATACAGACTCTCTGAGCGCGTTTACAGTGGAATATAGGGCTTGTAACGGTGTGGGTGTAAATTTTTAGGGTAAGTGTTTAAAATTGAAATTTGGGCAAAATACGGCATACGGCGTTATAAAGCTAAGGATATAAAAGTATCCTGATGAATGTACTACTGGTATATTTACATTATTTTCAAGACACTTTATTATCCTAAAGCATGTTTCTGTTCTACTGGCAAGGGGGAGGCTGAATTTCAGAATTATCGAACTGTATAGGAGTATATTACAGTTCTGATACTTTAAGTACCTAATATATAACTGCACCTGAAAATCTAAACACAAATAATTTTTATATCATTTTTTGTTCTTGTTTTCTTTTACAATATTCATCATACCATACAACCTCTTTCGTATCATTTATTAAGATTCTTACATTTTTTAGGTTATAGTGTCTCTCTAAATAATCAACTTGTAAATCATCAAAAAGTGCTTCATCACAATCCACATTCTCTAAAATTACGTCACTTAAGTCTGCCCCCACTAAATCTGCTCTACATAAGTAAGATCCACTTAAATCTGCATTTTTTAAATTTGCATTTTTTAAATTTGCATCTGATAAATCTGAATCTAATAATATTGCATTTACTAATATTGCATTTCTTAAGTCTATGCTAACCATATATGCAGCATTAAAACGAGTATCTGACAAATCAGCATTAATCTTAGACGCTTCACATAAATCTGCTACTATTAACTCTGCACTTCTTAAATCAGCCCTATCTAAATTTGCATTAGTCAATTTTGCATCATACAACTTTGCTCCATATAAAGTCGACTTCGACATCACTGCTTTTTTTTAATTAGCCCCTTTTAAATTAGCATGTGAAAAATTAATTTTTCTTAAATCAAATTCCTCTAAATCAACCCTCTCTAGTTCTACATTTTGTAAATTTAACACCACATTTTTGTTGTAATTCAAATAATTTCTTATAGTAACATCAAAAGAAATATGACCTTTTTCCCAAAAATGAATAATTTCAAGTATATTTGCAAACACATTCAGCTCACTCTTAATAATATCTTTATATCTTTTTTTAGTAAAATAAGTCATTCCATTTTGTAGCATTATTTGAAATGATTTACATATTTTTTCAAACATTCCATCATATCCATATAATTCCCTTTTCATAACCTTATGCTTCATACACTTTAATATTTGATTGGGTAAAATATTGCCTTTCAGCAACTCTCCCAGAGCACAGGCAATTTTCTTTTCTGAATTAAATTGATTTATAGATTCAAAAATAAATTCTGCCACAAAATATTCATAAATGGAGCGATGCACAAAAAATAATTTTTCTATATCTATTCCTTCACAGTGTTTTATTGATTTAAAGTAATTACCAATCTTAAAATCTTGTTTTATATTTTCATTTAGTTGCTTGCTTTCTTGCATAACCAAATTACAGATATTCTCATATTCTTCTCGCGGAATACTAGCCTCGTCAGGATTGTTCTCAAACATCCAAAATGCAATCTCTCTTGAAATTTGATGTATCTGTACCTTCACTCTACTAATTCTATGCAAATTTTCATACATTTTATAATCTATACACCTATCATAAATACCACCACTTTTTAGCGAAAAAATTTGGTCATACACATCTACAATAGAATCATTTTTATCAATAACGATGTCTAAGGCTAAAACCATATATAAAATAAGGGGTATTCCAAAAATTTCTCTATTATTCCTAATTTTCTTTATCATTTTTTCTGGCAAGTCATTTTTTATCGCATTTCTATATATTTGACAAAAACTAATAATTTGATGTTCTGTCCAAGGCTGCAGAGTAATATAATCACATTCAATTCTATTTAATTGTGAAATATAGTTTTCTCTACATGTAATAAACAATTTAAAATTGTTTATAGGACTTTCTCTTACAAATTTCCTATATAAATAATTTAATATATTTTCTCTACCATATTTAATTTCTATTTCATCTAATCCGTCGATAATTACTATTTTTTTTCTAATATACTATATGTTAAATTCAAACTTTTAAATATTTCATCTAAAATATCATAATCTTTGCTTGTATTATTCCACTCTATATATTTTAAATCTGAAACAAATTGATAAACTAATATATTATCTATAAAATTTTTAAAATGTGCTGTAATCCAGGTTATCAAAGTACTTTTCCCTATTCCTGGCAAACCTAATATAAGAAGCATTTTATTTTCATTTTTTTCATATATATACTTTGACAACAATATATCTAAATTATCAAATTCATTTCTATTTTTCCCCATATAAAATGTGGGAGATGTTCATCTATATATACATCCTTTAATTTAACATTTACACCAGCATTTTCATCCCATTCACTAAAATCATTCAGGAACATATTAGTGTCCCATTTTTTAGCGTATTCTTGTGTTCTGCTTTGTATCTGATTATTTTCTTCTATCTTTATATTTTGCAGCCACAGTCAGAATGTCAGCCTGTTTCATTGCCTTATAATCTGCAAATGCCTCCTCCGGCATATCCCATTCTGACAGCCGTACAGGCTTTTCAGTACCGGAAAATGTAATCACGGAATAATACTTTTTCTTTTTCCCGCTGTAATACACTCCAAGCGGCAGCGTATTCTCTTCTGTCTGTCCTTCCGAATACGCCTTCTTACAATTAACAAGCAGATTATTCAACCCCTGCAGCAGTATACAACAGTTATCAGGATGATATACTTTTGACCCACTGCTGAATAACTCCTTATCCACTGCCATTGTTTCCCCTTCCACTTCATAATAATGCTCCAGATACCATCTTACAAATAACTTCGGCTCATCAAGCCACCCCGCCACATTTCAACATGCGCATAACACCCAGGCCTGTTTTCTCCTTCCATGCATCTTTTCCGAATGCTGTAATAGACATGATACGCTTTTTCACTGGCCCTATTCTGGTATTCTATATATTCCTGTTCAAGCTCCAGACTATCCAATGTCATCCTTCCAGCTTTTAATTCTGCAAAATCATTTTTAGAAACATAGATCAGATTTTTGTACCAGTTATTAGCGAAATCGCCATCCTTATGCCATACCCTCTCCCTTCCCTTATATTGTACAAGAAAAGATTCAGCAACCAGTATATCAGGCGCGGCCTCTCTTCTGTACCTGTTTGTTTCGCTTATCTTTTCACCTTTCCGCTTCCCTTTTGCTATTGTGCGCTCATAATGTTCAATTTCAAACACAGTTAAATGTACATTTCCCTGTTTATGCATATAAAAAGTATTTTTATCTTTATGGTTCAGGTTGTTCACGCACCTTCCATAATTGCTAATCCAGTAATTTTCAGTATCCTTTACGCGAACAAACACCTCAAACGCGTTTTTAAGCGAAACTTTTATCGGATGCTCCACTGGAACCTATTCCTTTCGATATGATTATTAGAAAGCAGTCCCAGAGCAGGAACCACTCAGACAGCATCCACAGATATGTGGACACGAAAAGAAGGTGTCTCACAAACGGGCTCCCTTGAAATAAGGTGATACCCATTTGGGCTACACCACATAATTATTTTAAATATTTATCTGACTGCTGACTTCCCGCCAGAATTGGCGATATGATATGTTTTATTTAGATTGTTTTATGACATTTCCTGTTTTGGAAACACTGATTTTCCCACTTATGGGGGCTATGTTTGCATTATTTTGAAACTTTCACAGGTACTTAGAATACAGACCTGAATTTTGATTCACTATTTTTTCATAGAGTTGTACCATGGTGATACAACTTTTCGCACATTTATGTGTGATTAACTCATCTTTTTGTTTAAGGTTTTTCGTTTTGCATAGAAACATTTTTTAAATCGGGAAAAATTTTACAAAAAATCATTCACACCCATTCAGGCTAACCGCTGAAAGTTCAATACAAACAGTTATTTCACTGTCCACATCTGGTCAGTCAGTTATCATCTCACCAAACCTTTTTTAAGGTCTGCTTCGTCCCGTAATCTTTATCCCGAATACCATTTTTGTACCCGTGTTCAGATTCCCATTTTGGAAGTTGGTTAAATCGACATCTGAAATAATATGTATAAAAATATAAAGAGATTTAAAGAAAATATAAACAATATTAATCCCGAAAAAATTATCGGCGACACCGATAACAATTTATTTCTAAGGCAGCAAATTGCTCCTTTTGAATTTCTAAAGCCTCCTTTAACAACTGGAATTTTCTACTCGGCATATATTTCTAAAAATGATGTAATTTTCCCATGTGTGTATTCACCCTCAGTCAGACCAATCTCCGGATCATAATACTTATTGTCTAAAACAGTGTCCCATGCGTATACCCCGCATCTGTATGAACCGTCAGAATCGAATACTTGTAGGGAACAGGATTCTTCTGTTTCCTCAAATGTTGAATGTTTTTCCCTAAATTCATAATCATTTTCCTCCATTTATCTGTTGATAAAACATTTAATTTACCGTTTGCATATAACAGAGTAATAAATGAAAATCCACCATACCAAAAGCAACATTTGAGAAGATAATGACAACTAACGATTTACATCACCATTTCTCTCCATCTGCCATTCCCCCTATTTCCACATCCAATCAAATATAAATCAACTCACTGTTATGATTTCCTCCGCCTGGTTGCGGGTATTGTTCATCCGCCCTACTCATTCAAGCTGGTTCCGGGCTTTCAGTTCCTCGGTCACTCCCTATGCGGCTTCCATCTGCTCCATGATTAAGTCAAGCCTTCCTCCGCCTGCTTGGTCAGGTCGGCAAGGTATGTCCACAATTTCTCGGTCAGGACAAGGGAGCTGTACCGTGCCGGGTGTTCCTGTTTGAGATATTCCCGGTGCAGCCGCCCATAGCGTCCGATGGGGCAGTTCTCCTCCGGTAGCTTCAAGTCCGGGATATAGTAGTCACCTACCAGAATATAATTAATGCCGTTCTCTGTGATTCTTTCAGTTTTTCCATTGTCGTTCCCTCCTGTGGTGGAAGCATTGCCAATCTATTGTATCAGATATTCAAATATGCTACTGAATATGATATTATCCACAAAGATTATCCACAATACATCAGGATTACCAAAGTCGAAGATGATGAAAGCTGGCGTACCATTTACCCATGAAGAACTCTTACAAAAATCTTTCAAATGTAGTATAGCAGGAAATATTCGAATTATGAATATATGCTCAAGAAGCTACTCGCGAAAACTGTTTTCCACAATGCCTGGAAGCAGCGTATAAACAGAACAGCCCATCTGTTTTTCAAACATTGCCTTAATCTCTAAAATTTTTTTCCATCTGTCTACCGTCGCCGGGTGAACACCATATCGTATCGTAACATCTACAAACCTCTTTTCCAAAAGACAAAAACCTGTCGGCAAAGCCAGGGAGTCACATAACTGCACCAGCCGGTCATAATCATCATAGACAGCGTTCGCAACAAACTCTTTCATAAACAAATATTCGTCATCACTTACATCAAACACACCGATAGATGTATCAACATCCTGTATCATAAACGCGTGGGATATGCATATTTGTGCTGCTTTTTCCCACCCACGTTCCATACAGTAACGATATCCGTCTATCAAATGCTTTTCCGAGCTCACCCCTGCATAACGTCCAATATCGTGTAACAATCCAAAAAGGTAAGCTTGCTCAGCTGATAAATGTTTACAGTGCAGCGCAATATTTTTACAAGCCTGTGCTACATATCTGGAATGATCTACCCAGGCTCCTGGATTAGATTCTGACGCTTCTTGCAATGCCAGCTCTGCATTCTGTTTATTTAACTCCATTTTAATCCCTTTCCATATCACTATGATTTAAACAATTACAAAACCCGAAACCCTATACATAAAAAATTTCTTTTACAAAAAAATGGAACATCTCCTCACTGGTTTATGGTATAACAAAGTCAGGTAAAACCATTTAACAATGATCCACAAGGAAGGATTTGTACTTACATAATAACACATAAACAGCTCTCTTTGAAAAATATTTTTATCGATTATAAAATAATTTTGACAACAACAAATAAGAGTTTCTTATTCTAGCAATAAAGCTACAACTGTTCTCTTAGTAACTGTATTCTTTCATAATTTGACATATTAAAATGATAAGTGTATAATAAATAATCATTAATAAAGCATTTTTGTTGTTGCGTAAATAATTAGTAGTTTGTGAGATGTTTCTTAGTCTTTTTGTAAAAAACTGCAAGTAGCTTAAATGTGAACCACAAATCCTGTTAGATACCTGCCGCTAAGATTCATAGCATTTTTTGTTTCTTTAAACAGGATTCTATTGTTTTATACCAATATATTCAAAAATAAAATTTAACATCATTGCAAAAGCAACTCGAAAAGTGTAAGCCAATTGTCTGGCTCAAGTTCGTTCTGCTTTTTTATGTTATATTTCCTGTTTACAACATACATAGGCAATCAATAATATAAAAGTAGCCACCTGTGCTGACTGCAGACCAAAAAAGAATATCTAAATATTATGTGTCATTTTTTTGCGCATTGTAATGGTTGTATCTTTTCTTTATAGCTAACAAAGTAAACGGATTAAACTCATTTTGAATTATTCAGAAAGGTATCATATGATTGTAACAGAGATAAAAAATGTGAAATTGAAATTTGAAACAAACTCTTCAAACTTTTCTCCCAACAATATTGATTGTGGTACGTTAGCCATGTTGTCTATCGCTGAATTTTTACCAGATGATAAAATTTTGGACTTAGGTTGCGGATATGGAGTCGTCGGGATACTGGCAGCCAAACTGATAGGACAAGAAAACATCATGATGTGCGATAGTTCAGAAACTGCAGTGAAGCCAGCAAAACCATTCCGCCAGACGTAAAGTCTGACTATAAAAATAAGTAAATGACATTGAATCACGATAACAACCAAAAAAGAAAGGACACCCATTCCATGCACATCCTGCTTATAGCAATCAATGCCAAATACATCCATTCCAATCCGGCCGTTTTTTCTCTAAAATCCTGTACCGGCAAATACAGCTCTTATGTTGCAGTCGCTGAATTTACAATTAATCAGCAGCCTTCTTTTGTATTACAGGAGATATACAAGCACCGTCCTGACGTTGTTGCTTTTTCTTGTTATATATGGAACCATACATTTATTGACCAAATCATATACGACATTCCTAAAGTTTTACCAAATACCGATATCTGGGCAGGCGGGCCGGAAGTTTCCTTTCATACATCGGATATTCTTAAGCAATGGCCGCTGCGCGGTATTATGACAGGTCCCGGAGAAGAATCCTTTTCCCGTCTCGTATCAGCATATGTGCAAGGCAGCGCCGATCAACTACCTGCTGTACTTGGCGCGAAGGATGCTCCTTTACGTACGTTAGATGAAATCCCGTTTTGGTATGAAGATCTGAGTGAGTTTGAACATCGCATTATTTACTACGAAAGCAGCCGAGGCTGTCCTTTTTCATGCAGCTATTGCCTTTCTGCGATTGACCAAACGATGGATTTCCGCCCTGTACAACGTGTATGTTTGGAATTGGATTTCTTTTTGAAGAAAAATGTTCCGCAAGTAAAATTTATCGACCGCACATTTAACTGTAACAAAAAACACGCGCTGCCGATTCTGCATTATCTTCTTTCGCATGATAATGGGATTACAAACTTTCATTTTGAAATTGCAGCAGATTTATTGGATGAAGATTATTTTAAAATCCTGAAAAAAATGCGTCCAGGAGCGATACAGCTGGAAATCGGCGTACAGTCTACGCATAAACAAACAATTGCCGCAATCTGCCGAAAGATGGATTTTCAAAAAGTATCTGCCGCGGTACAGCGCATACACGTATGGCACAATATTCATATCCATCTGGATTTGATTGCCGGGCTTCCCTATGAAGATCTGCAGACATTTCAATCCTCTTTTAACGATGTATACGGTCTGCAGCCGCAGCAGCTACAGCTTGGCTTTTTAAAAGTCTTAAAAGGTTCTGCTATGGAAGCCCATGCTTTGGAATATAGCCTGGCATATACAAACATGCCTCCTTACGAGGTACTTTCCACTCAGTGGCTTACTTATGAAGATATCTGCCGCCTGAAACAAATCGAAGAAGTTTTGGAAATATATTATAACAGCGGGCAATTTGCGCATACACTGGCATTTCTGCATCCATATTTTGATACCCCTTTTGCATTGTATGATTCCCTCGCATCCTGGTATGAAACACATGATCTATTCGGTATTCAGTCATCTCGAATACGTAAATATGAAATTTTGCTGGAATTTGGAACTGCCTGTATGATGTCTTTTGATTCATGCAATACCGCGCAAACAACTACAGACACATTACAGATATGTGCGCTAAAAGAAACCCTTACCTATGATCTGTATCTGCGTGAACATATTAAAAACCGGCCGTCCTTTGCCCGTTCCCTGGAACACTGGAAGCAAGAGATTGACGGCCTGCTGAAAGAAGAAGCCAAAACCCACGCATTTTTTCCAGAACTTGAACACTGTAACTACCGGGAATTAACAAAAGCATTGCATATCGAAGTATTTGAAACCATTTTTAACCATCCTGCTGCGCTACTTTTTGGATACACAAAACGAGATCCGCTGACCAATAACGGTACAGTCAAAATAATTCATTTAAAGTAAATTTTACCTGATGTAATCTCCGTTGAAAAAAGCAGTTTCATTACCCACACACTCCAGGCGGACTTATACTTTTCTCAAAATATCCAATACATGATTGGAAGCCCCGATCAGATCTTGACGCTCACAGATCGAAAAATGATATTCCAAATACTTCTGGTACAGCTTATCATCCATCCGCTCAAGCTTATCGCTTAAATATCTTGACGCACCGTCCGTTGCGATAAGCTTAAGCCTTTCCACTGGAAAATCTTTCGTCAACTCCTTATTGTCCGCAGGGCGCACCAGTGAAAAAGCATCATTCTCATTTGCCTGCCATACAAAATCATCCGTTAACAGCCCTTTTTCCTAATCTTCCCACAACGTCATCTGTCCAAAACAATATTGCAGAACTGCTTCCACCTGGTATCCTTCCTGGGACAAAGTCAGTGAATATCTCCCGGTTCCGGCGCCGATTTCCGCAATTCTCGCCAGGCTGTAAATATTGATGAATATATGCCATTGTTGTCGCATATTCTATTTGCCCGGGACGATCCGACAGCCGTTCTTCCTCATTTACTTTCTGATAAAATTTCTCAACGAAACCTTTTTCTTCCATATCAAATTCTATGCCTTTCTTACAATCCGTATGATATCTTTTATTTTCCGGAAATATTGCGGCTACTTCCACTATATTGAACTGTTAATGCAGAATCATTTAATAATATCATGAAGTCCAAGTTATAAAATATCAATATGTTCTCCTGCCAACGCCTTATTCATACTGCGCACCGCACAAAATTTTCCACACATCGAACAGGTATCTTCATGCTCTGGTTTGCGTTCCTCCCGGATTCGTTTTGCTGTCTCCGGATCTATCGCGCATGCCCACTGCTCTTCCCAATCCAGGGCCTTCCTCGCATCCGCCATTCTGTCGTCGATCTGTCTTGCGCCACGCACACCTTTTGCAAGATCCGCAGCGTGTGCGGCAATCTTAGACGCTATGATCCCTTGCTTTACATCTTCTACATTCGGAAGCGCCAGATGTTCTGCCGGCGTTACATAACATAAAAATGCCGCTCCACTGGCAGCTGCAATCGCTCCGCCAATGGCTGAGGTAATATGATCGTAGCCCGGAGCAATATCTGTAACCAGCGGCCCCAGCACATAAAACGGCGCTCCGCCGCAAATCGTCTGCTGAATCTTCATATTTGCCGCAATCTGGTCCATCGGCATATGTCCCGGCCCTTCTACCATCACCTGTACATCCCGCTCCCATGCACGTTTTGTCAGCTCTCCCAGACGTACCAACTCTTCTATCTGACAAACATCTGAAGCATCCGCCAGACACCCCGGCCTGCATGCATCGCCAAGTGATATCGTTACATCATACTCCCTGCAAATTTCCAGTATTTCATCATAATACTCATAAAACGGATTTTCATTCCCTGTCATACACATCCATGCAAATACGAGGGAACCTCCACGGGATACAATATTCATTTTCCGTTTATGGTTTCTTATCTGATCGATCGTCTTACGTGTAATTCCACAGTGCAGCGTTACAAAATCCACGCCATCCTGTGCATGCAGCCGCACAACATCTATAAAATCCTGTGCAGTCAGCGTATCTAAATCTCTCTGATAATGAATGACAGAATCATAAACTGGTACTGTTCCAATCATAACCGGACACTCTGCTGTCAATTTTCTACGAAATGGAATAGTATCGCCATGAGAAGACAAATCCATAATCGCATGAGCTCCCAGATTCACAGCTTCCATCACTTTTTTCATTTCAATATCATAGTCTTTACAATCTCTGGATATACCCAGATTCACATTAATTTTTGTGCTCAGCATAGAGCCAACGCCCTGCGGGTCGATACATGTATGATTTTTATTTGCACAAATCACCACTTTCCCCTCCGCCACAAGCGGCATTAATTCTTCCGGTGTCATATGTTCCTTTGCGGCTACTTTTTTCAATTCTTCTGTCTGAATACCTTTGCGGGCTGCTTCCATTTGTGTTGCATAATTTCCCATTATAATATCCTCTTTTCTATTCTTTTCTATTTATAATTCTACAATTTCAATTTGTTTATGATACTACACATCATCCGCATAATCGAAAAGAAAATAATCCGATAGCTGCTTTATGTCATCCTCGTCGTCCCTACTGGACACATCTGCTATGCCAATCGTGCGAAACCCGGCCTTTTTCGCAGTGCGTATCGCATACAAACCGTCTTCTGCCACCCATGTGCCAGAAACTTTGCTGTTTATCCTCTCTGCTGCCGCATAAAAAATATCCGGTTGGTCTTTGCCGCTGCCAAAATCTCCGCAAGTCAGAATATCTTTAAAATACAATCGAATTCCAAGTCGTTCAAATGCAGCCTCTACAAGCGGCTTATCATTCGATGTTACAACGATCATCGGAATTGCTGCCGCACGCAGCACATTTAAAAATTCTAATGCCGAAGGCTTAAAGCCTGTTTCCTTTCGGTAAGCTTCTAACACCGTCTGGATAATCCCGGCTCTGATCTCTTCTGCTGTCTGGGACAACCCATATGTCTTTTTTATATACTGCGCCCCCTGCTGCATCGTAAGCGAAAACAGTGTCTTTCCCAATGACGCGGGAGCATGAACACCAAGCGTCGCCAGATAGCGCTCCCCACTGTGCGCCCAGGCCGGCATGGAATCTAACAGTGTCCCATCCACATCAAAAATCATACCTGTTACAAATTCATTTTTCAAAAACTGCTCATAAAACTTGCTCATCTGATTCCCTCATCATCTTAACTATATCATTTTCTTTTTTTATAATTTTGCCAGCTCTTCTCTCAATGCACTCGCTGCGCTGCGGATATCCTGCTGTGCAAATACTGCGCTTACGACAGCAATTCCACTGATACCGCTTCCAAAAAGACGATGCAAATTATCTTTTGTAATGCCTCCAATCGCTACTGCCGGAATGGAAGCTGCTTCACAGACTTCTCTTAAACGTTCATATGAAATCACTTCTGCATCCTGCTTCGTTCCTGTTGGAAAGACTGCGCCAATACCCAAATAATCTGCTCCCTGTTCACATGCCAGCTTTGCCTGTTCCACCGTCCTAGCAGATACGCCGATGATTTTATCAGACCCCAACACAGCGCGGGCTGTACATAAATCCATATCTTTCTGTCCGATATGCACGCCATCTGCATCCGCCTTGCGCGCAATATCCACTCGATCGTTAATAATAAGCGGCACATGGTATCTGGCACACAGCTCCTTCATCTTGACTGCTTCTTTCAAAAACTCATGTTCCGTAAGTTTTTTTTCACGAAGCTGCACCATTGTCACACCACCTAGAAGCGCTTCTTCCACCTGTTCATACAACGTATGGCCAGACAGCCAGCTTCGGTCTGTGACCGCATACAACAGCAGATCTTCTTTCCTGCAGTTCATCTCCTGCCCCCCTGTAAACAAAACTATTTTCAAGTTATTTCGTCAAAAGATTGATACAACAAAAAACGACACCCGGATTTGCCTGGTATCGTCCCGCTTTCAGCCATATTCATATGGCTATTCTGCTTCCCTACGTTGGCATGATCCAAATCAGGTTCCGGGTCTAAGCACTATCAGCTTACTCTCAGCCCATTTGTATGGACTCCCCACGTTTTTATTTGATGTTCCTGTTTATTATAACAATGTGCACGCAAATGTGCAAGAACTTTTCAAAACAGATCCAAATTTTAGAATATTAAATGAAAATGCAGTGGTTAATGGAACAGGCTTTACACCCTCAACCACATACGCTATAATGATTATATCAGTAAATAACTGCACCAATTATAAAGGCGGTGAGAATATGGAGGAAATTAGTGAGATGAATAACGGTGAAATCATAAAAAACGCATTGGAAGATTTTGAAAAAGTTCAAGACTGTATGATACTTGCGAAAGAAGAAAATGCTCCAAAGACATATGCGAAATTACAAAGACAGTATATTTCTTTGAAAGCATTGCTTAACAGTCTGGGTGTTAACATGGCCGCAATAGACAGAATTAAGGAATAGCCACTAACAATCAAATGAAGGAACCATCAAGCAAAGTGTAAAGACTATTGCATTACCAATATGCTTTACACTTTTTGTTTCGTAAGAACATAACTTAGGAATCAATATTTTAAAAATGCCAGTCAAGGCTTTCTTGCAAGCTGTAAATCAATCGTATCATAAAGTGTAAATGAGCCGCCATATTGATTGTTTCTTCTATTTTTGAAAAAAATTCAGTTCTAATCGTTTCTTCTATCGCAATATGGTCTGAATATGTACCTAACAGCTCGATATACTCTTTTGCCGAAAAGGTTCTCATTCGATGAAACAGCGCGTGCTTGATATCTGTAAACCCATATTTTTCAGCAACCTGGGCGCTTTGCACAGCTTGTTCTTCACTATATTCTTTTTCGGATTTTATATCTATGCCATAATAATTATAATAATAATTTGAATACAGTTTATCAATTTCTTCTGAAAGCACGATATTACCTTTATCACGATATGGATGATTTTCAAATCTTGCAAAAGCGCCTCCACTTTTCAACATAGCATAAACTTTTGGATATCCAATATCCTCCGGCACCCAATGGAACGCTGAAGCTGAATAAACCAAATCATATTTAGAATCAGGAAAAGAAACATTCTCAAATTTGTTTGTTATCACAGAAAAACTTTTATATTCCTTAAACTTTTCCTCACACAATTTTGAAAAGTTTTCTCCATATTCAATCGCCGTCAAGGTACATCCGGTTTTCAAAATTGGCAATGTTGCCTGTCCGCCTCCAATTCCAATCTCAACAACATCAGATGAACGCTTCTGCACGGCTCTCGTCCGTTTCAAAGATGTCATCGTATGTGGTCAGCTCGAATCATTAAAGTACTGAACAGCCATATGTCTATCTTCTGATTCATTACTTTCTTCATCGTATACTTTCATCTGTTCTGCTTCTACTGCAAAATCATCCACAAGTTTATTCTCCTTTTTCATAGTAACCCTTCTTTCATACTTTCATTCCAACCGGAATTTTTACGTATCTGCTGTGATAATCATACCCGTTTTTGCATCAAACTTCAATGGATAAATGCTCTCCACTCCAAAACGCCTCCATCCTCAACGGACAGAAGCGTTTGTCTGACTTACCATATCATTTTTCACTCAATGCTCCAGCATATTCTCAATAAATATCCCATACCCCTGCGTAGAATCCGAAATAAACACATGCGTCACCGCCCCAATTATATGCCCGTCCTGGACAATCGGGCTGCCGCTCATTCCTTGAATAATTCCCCCTGTATCTTCCAACAATCTTTCATCCGTCACCTGAAACTGAATTCCTTTGTTATTCCCATCGCTATGATAATTTGTATGTTCAATCTCAATTTCATACTCTCTTCTTTTTCCTTCTACAGAGCTGATAATCTGTGCCTTTCCTTTTTTAATTCCTTCTTTATAAGTCACAGGCATTGATGAAACCCCTCTTAACTCTTTTGGCAAATTTGTGAGTGTTCCATAGATTCCAACATTTGTATTCTCTTCTACAGTTCCAAGCTTATATTCATCGTTGTAATTAATCATGCCGGACATTTCTCCCGGCTGGCCGCGCTGGCCTTTGCGGATTTCCAGAATGGTTGTCTCATAGATAGAACCTTTTTCCAGATCGATCAAGCTGCCTACATCCGCATCTGTCACGCCATGTCCGAGCGCTCCGTATTTTTTGTCATTTGTTACATATGTCAATGTGCCGACGCCAGCAATATCGTCGCGAACCCAAACGCCGATTTGATAAATACCTTCCTGGGAGCGCACCGGCTGAACCAAAACCTCTATTTTTTCCTTACCGCGCAGCAGTTTCAGGCGGATCTTCTTACCGTTACAAAACGATATTTCTTTTACAAGCTGTGATTTGGATTCCACTTTTTTTCCGTTAACAGCTAAAATATAATCTCCGCTGCGAACTACGTTTTTTGCCGGTTCACTACGTACACCGGATTCATCTGTTACTTCTCCGGTTCCTATTATCATAATCTGCTCATTTTTTACGTAAATACCAATATTGGTACCTGCCGCAAGCAGCTGCTTTTTGCTGACTTCACAAACGGAGATACGTTTCACCGGTATCGTTCCAAACAGTCTGCAAAGCACCTGATAGGTGCCTTTCTCTGATGCGGTTTGTGTCGATATGTCAGGAGTCATATGAATCGCATCGTTTTGCATGGTCTGCCTGCCGGCAAATACTTCAGCGCTTTTTACAACTGTCCCTGTGACTGGAACACCAAATGCGTAACTCGGCTGTTCACCACTTTCCACATACATTTTATCCGGTATGGAATACATCAACAGTGCGTATGCAAATATCATACCGGCAGCGATTCCGGTGTAGCCTATGATCTTTCTTTTTCTTTGAAATTGAACCCATAATCTTTGCAACATATTAGCCATCCCTTTTCCTGCGTATTAAGGATAACAATTCAGACAGCCGGCTTGTCTGAATTGTTACAATATAAGAGCTGCCAGTCTGTCGTTTTTCTGACAGCTTCTTATGATATTCCTTTTTATCGGATACATATTTACTGTATCCTTTCGGCTTTAGTATGTCTTTATCTGTTGTTTTCACTCTGGGAATTTTTTGTGGCGACTGCCAGATCCTTCATTTCTTTTGCACTTTTTAAAACCGTGTTTGTAACTTTTACACCGCCCAGCATACGCCCAAGCTCCGTAATGCTTTCGCCGCTGTCTAATTTACGGATCGAAGTATGCGTATGATTTTTTATTGCCTGTTTTTCAATTAAAAAATGCGTATCTGCCATTGCGGCAATCTGCGGAAGATGTGTGATGCAGATAATTTGATGATCCCTGGAAATCACATTCATCTTTTCGGATACCATTTGCGCCGTCCGTCCGCTGATTCCTGTATCAATCTCATCAAAAATTAACGTCCCGATCTCATCGCAATCTGCCAATACTGCCTTAATCGCCAGCATGATTCTGGACAGTTCTCCGCCGGATGCTATTTTCGTCAGTGATTGTACCGGTTCACCCGGATTTGTGGAAATCAAAAATTCAGCCTCATCATATCCGGATGCTGTATATTCTTTTTTTCTTGTAAGTGAAATTTCAAATTGTACATCTAAAAAATTCAAGTCAATCAACGCCGATTTGATTTTTTTTGACAGTTCGGATGCCTGTTTCTGACGAATCGCGGATAGTCGTTTACAGAGTGTTTCCAATTCTGTTTCTTTCATTTCCAGTTTTTGCGAAAGGCCGGATAAATATGCATCATAATCACTTAATTTTTCAATTCTTTCTAATTTATGTTCATATTCGGATAAGATTTTTTCGATTGTGCCGCCATATTTGGCTTTCAATCCATTGATAAGATCCAATCGTTTTTCAATTTCATAAAAACGCTCTTCATCAAAATCTGCATCATCTAAATAACCGGACAGCTCCCGATTAAAATCGTTTAATAAATTATCGATCTCTGTCAGCTGTTCTTCCAACTGACGGACTTTTTCATCATAAGCGCTTATTTTTGCGATTTCTAAGACTGCATGACCGGTCATCTGCGCAGCGCCGTTTTCTGATGTCAATTCATAGACCTGCCCAATGCCTCCCATAATTTGCTTTCCATTCGCAAAACGGCGATACTGCATTTCCAAATCTTCATCTTCTCCGGCCGTAAGTGCCGCATGTTCGATCTCTTCTGCTTCATATTGTAAAAATGATAACTCTCGTGCCCGCTGTTCCGTATCCAAAGAAGCCTCGTTGAATTCATGCTTCACACAGATATATTCGTGATATGCATCCGATAATTTTTCTTTTAACCCTTTATATTCTCTTTTTGCATAAGCGTCTAAAATCTGCAGATGATTTTTTTCATTTAAGAGCGATTGATGCTCATGCTGTCCATGGATATCAATCAAAAGCGATGCGGCCTCTCTGAGCTTTGAGGCAGAAACACTTTCAGAATTAATTTTTGCAACAGATCTTCCTCCTGAAATTCTTCTTGTGAGAATTACCTGATCGTCTTCCATAAGGATATCCATTGCAGCAAGCTTGCGCCGTACCTGTTCATCGACCGAAAATACGAGTTCTACCAATGCATAGTCTGCATCTTTGCGTATCATATCTTTGGATACCTTTTCCCCGATCGCTGCCCCGATCGATCCTATAATAATAGATTTTCCGGCGCCTGTTTCTCCTGAGAGAATATTCAGCCCTTTTGAAAAATCAACTTCAGCCTCTTCGATCAGCGCCAGATTTTTTACATGTAAATTATGTAACATAATCTTTTATTTTCTGTTATGGAAACTCATTTTTTCCAGTAACTTTTCTCCTTTCTCATTTTTTTGCATCCGTTTACGATCCTACGCATTTATCTGCTTTCCACTAGTTTTCTTAAACGTTTCATTAAGACAGTCGTATCTTCCACCGTACGAACTGCGCACATAATCGTATCATCTCCGGCAATACTTCCTACAATCTCATGGCATTCCATTGCGTCCAACGCAGCCGCAACTGCCATAGCCATACCTGATATAGTTTTTATCACCAGTATATTCTGCGCCATATCCATAGAACGAAATCCATCTTTGAACACACGGATATATTTGGATAAATCTTTTTGCGGTTCTGCAATTGCCACATATTTTTGTTTACCGCTGCCGGTTGATACTTTCATCAAATGAAGTTCACGGATATCTCTGGATACCGTCGCCTGCGTAACTGGATAACCTTCCTGAACGAGTCTTGCTGCCAGCTCTTCCTGCGTTTCCACATCATATCTGTTGATAATTTGTCTTATTTTTTCATGTCGTGAAGTTTTCATGTCTCATCCTGCTCCTTCAGGTTACCAATCAGCAAAACGTCTGCATTTTTTTTCGTAAGATTTCCAGAAAGCTCACTTTGCTAAGCTTTAGTATTTTTGCGCTTTCCTGCGCTCTTTGAATGTGAATGCGCTCTCCGGTGCAAAGCCTGCAGCCATGATCTCCGTCAAAACTTACTTCTACCGTTTCCTCCTGCTGCTTGCGCCAGCTTTCGACTTCTATTACAATCTCGTCCTGTGGATCGATCACAATACTTCTTTGTGTAAGCGTATGAGAATTAATAGGTGTCAGTAAAAGAAGCTGTGCCTTTGGATCTACGATCGGCCCCCCTGCCGACATATTATAACCGGTAGATCCGGTAGGTGTGGATAAAATAATGCCGTCTCCTTTCCATGTGTGCAAATACTGTCCATTGACATAAACGGTCAGGCTTACCAAAGACAGCGAACCGGTTCTATGGATGACAATATCATTTAGCGCACGAAACACCTGACCTTCTTTTGCACCTATTTCCTTCTTATCCGCTGATTTCGTATTCTGCATCTTCATTGATATTTCTTTCTGTCCGCAGATCATCATACGTTCTTCCACCATATATTTATCATGAAGCATAAGTTCCAATGCTTCCTCCAGATTTTCGATCTCCAATTCACATAAATAGCCAAGTGTCCCCATATTTACGCCGATCAGCGGGACTTTGCACTCCACCGTATCTCGCGCCGCACGTATGAGTGTCCCATCGCCTCCAAGCACAAGTATGCACTCTGTTTCCTCAGGAATATCTTTTGCCTGCACTTTGTGGATTTTTTCCTGTTCATCGACACTGACAATATACCGGCAGCTTCCGCCTCGTGTTTTAATATAACTGCATAAGCTGCGTGTTTCCTTCAAGTTCCGGTCTTTGCATGCATTCACGATCAATACAAATTTTTTCATGCATCTAATGCAGCATGTGCAGCTTCAACGACTGTTTTGCTGTCTGCCGCGCCCTCCTGTACTCCGGTTTTATCCTGTTTTTTGTTTTTATCTTGTTCCGGTATCTGATGATGTTCTTTTTCTAGTTCTTTTTTTTCAGGTTCCCACTTATTTTCTTTTTTATTTTCATTTCTATTTTCTTTTCTATTTTCTTTTCTCAGATGTATTAAATATTCAATGTTTCCTTCCGGTCCCTTGATCGGTGAAAAATCCAGATGCAATATTTGGAACCCAAGTTCTTTCGCAAAAGAAGATATTTTTTCAATGACTTGCAGATGCACCTTTTTGTCCCGAACAACTCCTTTTTTGCCGACATTTTCCCTGCCTGCCTCAAACTGCGGCTTGATAAGACAGACAAGCTCCCCATGTTCTGACAAAAGTTCTTTGGCCGGACCCAATACTTTTGTCAAAGAAATAAAAGAAACATCCACAGATGCAAAATCCAATACATCTGCAAGATCCTCTGGTGTTACGTATCGGATATTGGTCTTTTCCATACAGACGACACGAGGATCCTGGCGTAGCTGCCAAGCAAACTGGCCGTATCCAACGTCTACCGCATACACTTTTTTTGCCCCGTTTTGCAGCATACAGTCTGTAAATCCTCCAGTCGAAGCGCCAATGTCCATACAAATTTTATCATCTAAATGAATGCCGAACTGCCGCATAGCCTTTTCCAGTTTTAATCCTCCGCGGCTGACATATTTTAATGTCTTCCCACGCACTTCAATCTGAACCGGCTGCGCAAACATAGAACCGGCTTTATCCTCTTTTTGCTCATTGACATAGACATTGCCTTCCATAATCATTACCTTTGCCTTTTCCCTGGAAGGGGCTAATCCACGCTTCACAAGCAATACATCTAATCTTTCTTTCATCATTCCACCATATATTTTATGCAGCAGCCCAAACCGCCTGATCTGTCTGAACTGCTTTCTTTATATCTTGTTTAAAAACGTTTGTATTTTATGCACAATACTTTCTGCATCCAATCCAATCTGGCGTTTCAGTACTTCTACATTTCCATGCGGTACAAACATATCAGGAACAGCGACCTGTAAAACAGGTATCCCGAAGCCATTCTGCCGCATATATTCTGACACGGCTTCACCTATTCCTCCGGTGATTACGTTTTCTTCCATTGTTACAGCCAGCTGATAAGTTTCTGCCACTTGTAAAAGCATCTGTGTATCTAACGGCTTTGCAAAACGCATATTCACCAGCGCACATTCCATTCCTTCCTGCAAAAGAAGCCGCCGTACTTCCTTAGCTGTCTTTACCATGCTGCCATAAGCAAGCAGCACAACACTTCCTGTCTCATAAAGGGCTTCACTCTTTCCACATACAATCGGCGCTCGAAATTGCTGCAGCCCATCATACGCTTCTCCGCGCGGATAACGAATTGCCGCCGGATGACCAAAATCAATTGCAAACTTTATCATATCCGAAAATTCCCACTTATTTTTTGGTGCCAAAAGCGTCATATTGGGAATCGTGCGTAAATAAGAAATGTCAAAAATTCCCTGATGAGTCTCACCGTCACTGCCCACAATTCCGGCACGGTCAATTGCGAAAACTACCGGAAGATCCTGTAAGCAGACATCATGCAAAATCTGGTCATAGGCACGCTGCAGGAAGGAAGAATATACCGCAAACACCGGACGCCTTCCTCCTGCTGCAAGACCTGCCGCAAAAGTTACCGCATGTTCCTCTGCGATTCCAACATCAAAGAATCGTTTGGGAAACATATTGTGAAAGCGTTTTAATCCCGTTCCCATTTCCATAGCTGCCGTTACTGCCGTAACTCTTTCGTCCCTGTCCCCAAGCTTACGCATAACCGTCGAAAAAATATCGGTATAAGCTGCCTTTTTCTTTTTCTGTCTGACCAACCCTGTTTCGATTTCAAAAGGTTCCGTACCATGAAATCTTGCCGGATGACGCACAGCAGGCTCATAGCCTCTTCCCTTTTCCGTCAGTACATGCACGAGTACTGGCCCGTTCACTCTGGAAGCTTTTTGAAACATCGCAGTCATTTTATCAATATCGTGCCCATCCACCGGGCCAAGATACAATATACCCATATCTTCAAACAACATTCCTGGTATCAGTAGTTGTTTAATCCCACTTTTGGTTCTTCGAATCCGTTTGACAATCCGTTCTCCATATACAGGAATCTTATTTAGCGATTCCATTACACCATTTTTCAAATCCTGATAAGCTGCAGCCGTACGGATACCGCCAAGATACTGTGACAATCCGCCGACATTTGGAGAAATTGACATATCATTATCATTTAATACAATAATAAAATTCGTGTCCAGCTTGGATGCATTATTCAGCGCTTCAAACGCCATTCCACCCGTCAGTGCTCCATCTCCAATCACAGATATCACTTTGCCGCCGTCTGCCTGCATGTCTCTGGCTGCAGCAAGGCCCAATCCCGCTGAAATGGATGTGGAACTGTGTCCGGTATTAAAACAGTCACAGTCGCTTTCCTCCCGCTTGGGAAATCCGCTCATGCCTCCAAACTGACGCAAGGTGCCAAACCCTTCTCTTCGCCCAGTCAGGAGCTTATGCGTATAAGACTGATGTCCAACGTCCCAGATAATTTTATCTTTTGGAAGGTCAAAAGTTAAATGAAGTGCGATGGTAAGCTCTACCACTCCAAGATTTGATGCCAGATGTCCTCCGGTTTCTGATAAGCTTTGAATCAAAAACTGACGAATTTCTTCCGGAAGCTGCTTTAACTCTTCTTTATTTAATTTTTTTATATCATTTGTCTGATTGATTTGATCTAGTACCATGTTATCATCCCGCATCCTGATTCGTTATTTTACCGCACTATCTAACTGCGGCGTCTTACCAAATATATCAGAAGATCGTTTAAAAATTCACTTTTCACAGGCAGCTTCTTCATGCAGCAGACAGCTTCATTTGTAAGCTTTCGCACTTGATCTTGGGCTGCCTGCATTCCATACACAGAAACATACGTATTTTTCTCATTTTTTTCATCCGAACCAACTGGCTTCCCAAGTTCCTCCAAGGTACTTGTCACATCCAAAATATCATCCTGAATCTGAAACGCAACGCCCACTTTGCCTGCCGCCTGTTCCAGCAAAGAAACTTCCTGATCCTTGGCACCTGCTAAAACAGCTCCGATCATCATCGATGATTCAAGCAAAGCTCCAGTCTTAAGACGATAAATAAAATCCAATGTATCTGCATTCACCTCTTTGCGGCCTTCATTTTGCACATCTACAACCTGCCCGCCAAGCATACCATAAATGCCGGATTTTTTTGATAAAATCTGCATCGCCCTTGCCGTACAAAGCGGGTTTGCTTCAAAGAAAAACGCTTGTGACGCTGTTTCGAAAGCAAAATTTAACAATGCGTCTCCAGCCAATATCCCCATCGCTTCTCCATAAACAACATGTGTCGTTTTTCTTCCACGGCGGTAGCTGTCATCATCCATCGCCGGCAGATCATCATGAATTAAAGAATATGTGTGAATCATCTCTATCGCTGCTAAAAATGGCTCAATCACACGCCCATGAGCTCCAAACATACGATACGTTTCCAGCATCAGCATCGGCCGCAGACGTTTTCCTCCCGACAGCAGACTATATTCCATCGCTTCCATTATGATTTTCTGATATCCTTCTGCTTTTGGCAGATAGTTATGCAGCACTTTTTCGATTTCTTCCGTCCGCTGTTGTATTTCTTTTTTTAATTCCAAATCATTCATATTTTTATTCCATTCCCTGCATCTCAAGCTCGCCATGCTCATTGAGCATCAGCATTTTTTTCTCAATCTGATCTACTTTTTCATTGCATATCTTAAGCTTACGTATCCCTTCTTCGTAAAAGCGAAAGGAATCTTCAAGTGAAATCTGCGGATTTTCCAACTGTGCAATACACTGTTCCACTTGTGCCAATACATCCTCCAGACGCAGCTCCTGATCCGGCGCGTCCCCCGTTTCCAAATCTTCTTTTATTGTGTCCATCCTCTTTTTCCCTCTCCTGAGACTTATGAAATACTCTGTTTCATTTTCAACCATGCTCTGTCACCCTGGCATAAAATTTCCCATCCAAGGTACGTACAGTAATCTTATCTCCTGCCTGCACCTGCTTCTTATGCGTCACAGGCTTCCCTTTTTCATCCGTCACAAAAGAAAATCCATGACTTAGCTTTTTCACTGGAGAACCTGCCTCCAGACGCCCGGCCAACAACTGCAGCCGATGCCTGTCCATTTGCAGTCTATAGTCCATTCGTTGTATCAGTTTTTCTTCCAAATCAACAAGATATTGTTTTTTACTGTTTAGTACTGCCTGCGGACTCAAATAGCCCAGCCGCAGCTGTAACTGCTGCTGTTTTTGCCGTTCGAAACGGATATGTTCCCGCATCCGTAAGTGCAGCGTTGTATCCATAAGACGCACCGCTTCCTGAAACTGTCCGAAATCATATACTGCCAGTTCCGCAGCTGCCGATGGTGTAGGCGCACGTAAATCCGCCACATAATCTGCAATTGTCGTATCTGTCTCATGCCCGACTGCTGAAATAACTGGTACTTGACATTCAAAGATCGCTCTTGCAACAATCTCTTCGTTAAATGCCCACAAGTCTTCGATCGAGCCGCCGCCACGTCCTACGATCATCGTATCGACGCCAATGGACTCCAACGCATGAATTCCATTTACAATACTTTGCGCTGCGCCGTCTCCCTGCACGAGGGCCGGATATAAAATTAACTGCACATAAGGGTTTCGTCTGTGACTGATATTACGGATATCTTGTATGGCAGCTCCCGTTGGCGCGGTTACTATCCCGAGTCTGCGAATATACTTTGGAATCGGCTGTTTATATTCCGAAGCAAACATGCCCATTTCCGCTAGTTCTTTTTTCAATGCTTCAAATTTTAAAAACAACGCTCCTGCACCATCAAGCGATATCTCTCTGGCATACAGCTGATAACGGCCGTCCCTCTCGTAGACTTCCACGGAACCGGTCACAACGACATGATCCCCGTCCTGCATTCGAAATTTCAGCCCGCACTTACGATTTCCTGCAAACATTACCGCCGCCATCGTTCCTATCTCATCCTTTAATGAAAAGTAAATATGTCCAGAACTATGATATTTACAGTTTGATATTTCACCTTTTACGCTGATCTTATGAAGCATAAAATCCTGCGCAAACATATTTTTGATATACGTATTTACCTGTCCTACACTATACACATGTTTCATCATACAAGTTTTGCCAGCACTCCATTCAAAAATGACGGCGCACCGTCACTGCTATAAACTTTTGCAAGTTCTACAGCTTCATTAATCGCTACGCCTGTAGGTATATCTTCTTCATATTTGATTTCATATACTGCCAGACGGATCAATGCCAGATCGACTTTCGCCATACGATTCGTCTTCCATCCGGTAGCCTTTTCGTTCACTGCAGCATCAATCTCTTCCCGTCTGTGATAAATATCCCATAACTTCTGTTCTAAATAAGCTCTTTTTCCCTCATCTGTCTCTTCTAGCTCCTGCATAAAAAGTTGCATCTGTTCTTCGATTTCTTCTTCGTCATAAAACTCTGTCTGGAATAACATTTTAAAAACCTGTTCTCTGATTTCTCTCCTGCTCATAACTCCCTCTCTGTCACAGTTTCGCAAGCCGGTCTGTACCGTTACTATGATAGTAACATTGAACATATGATAAAAGGAGTGCCGCGTGACACTCCAAATACAGCCTGGTACTGCAGTACCAGCCGGCTTACAAAAGTTATCTGCTGCTGCTCATATCCACACTGGCAATCCGTACATTTACAGCATTCACTTCCAGTCCTGTCATCGTTTCAATCGCTGTTTTAATCTTCTCCTGGACTTTTGCAGAAATTTCCGGTATTGCATATCCATAAGCAATATTTAATGCTACGTCAACCGTCACACAGTTGTCAATGACATCTACCTTGACCCCTTTTGCAAGATTTTTTCTGCCAAGTTTACTGACCAGTTCATTCGTAATATTACCTGCCATAGAGCTGACGCCTTCAATTTCCGTAGCAGCCAGACCCGCTATAATCGTAACTACTTCATCTGCGATATTTACTTCACCCAGATTGTCTTCTTTAATGCTATATACTTTTCTATCTTCTGCCATGTATATTCCTCCTAATAGAAACCGTTAATAATATATACAATGTTACCTTAATTCTAACAGAGTTGTAAAAAAATCACAACCATCTAAAGAAACTTTTTATCATCAAAAACTTTTTATCATCAAAAACTTTTTATCATCAAAAACTTTTTATCTCTGACCCTTGCACAATATCCTTACCCGCACTATAATAAATAAAAATTTTAAATCATTCAGGAGGCTAACTATGATAAAAACTATGATAAAAAGCACAGACCTGTTCCATCTTCCGTTTTATCAAAAATCGCCTTATTCCGGCAGCTTAAAAGGAATGCGGTTCTATATTGAAAAAGCAAAAGAAAATGATACAGATATTTTTCAAGTATGGATTTTTCCCGGCCCGTTATGTTTTGAAAAAACAGCCGACGATTTGAAACAGTCAAAAACATTTGCTTTTACAGAAGACAGTATTGCAAACATTGCCGACTGGCTCAATGACCAGTATATCAGTCGTGAAGATTACTGGAACAAACATCAGTCTCTTCTTTCCGGCTGATACGGCTGCTGAAACACCCTCTGGCAACTGTTTTTTACTCCTTTATCATTTCGAGCAGCTTTTCTTCACTGATTACGTTAACACCCAAAGCTTCTGCTTTTGTAAGTTTGCTTCCAGCATTGTCCCCTGCAAGCAAATAAGTAGTCTTCTTTGACACAGAACCGGACACTTTCCCTCCGTTACGTTCAATGAGCTCTGCAGCCTGCTTGCGTTCCATATTTGGCAGTGTGCCAGTAATTACGAACGTCATCCCGGCGAATCGTTCACTCTCGCCTTCCTGCCGAATATATGCCATATTGACTCCTTCTTCTTTTAACCTGCGAATCATTTCCTGATTTGACGCATCTTGAAAAAATCTTTGGATGCAGCCCGCGCTCACCTCTCCGATATCCGGTACTTCTACCAGCTGTTCCACACTTGCTGCCGCCAGATTTTCTATCGTACCGAACTGTTTCATCACCGCTTTTGCCGCGGCCTTGCCAACGTTTGGAATGCCAAAGCCTGTTAACAGCTGATATGCATCCCGCTGCTTTGCACCTTCAATAGCATCCAGCAGTTTATCCGTATTTTTTTCTTTACCAATCAATCCTTCTTCAATCATCTGCGTCCGATGCTCTTTGAGCACAAAAATATCTGCAATGTCCCGGATAAACCCGCGTCTAACCAAATCTTCAATATATACGCTGCCAAATCCTTTGATATCCATAGCATCTCTGCTGACAAAATTAATAATTCTACGCTCAACCTGAGACGGACAATTCGGTGACGGACATTTGATATCTGCCGTATCTTTTTCTCGGACTGTCTTTGTACCACAGACCGGGCAAATTTCCGGTAAATGAAACCTCTGTACATGATCGTCTCTTCGTTCTTTTACCACTTCCCGAATCTTTGGGATAATCTCTCCCGACTTATAGACTTTTACATAATCACCAATTCCAACATCTAATTGGTCAATAAAGTCCTGATTATGAAGCGTTGCCCGAGAAACCGTCGTTCCACATAAGCGCACCGGTTCAAAAATAGCTGTCGGGGTAATCCTTCCTGTGCGCCCTACTGATACTTCGATATCTAGTATTTTTGCTATTTTTTCTTCCGGCGGATATTTATAGGCAACGGCCCATCTTGGTACCTTAGACGTTGCCCCAAGCTTCCTGCGGTCTGCAAGACTGTTCAGCTTTACAACAGCCCCATCAATATCATAAGGCAGATTTCCACGGTTTTCTCCGATCGCGCAAACTGCTTCCCATACTTCCTGCGCAGTATGGCAGATGCGATAATCCTGAATGACCGGGATTCCCTGTTTTTTCAGATATTCATATCCTTGTGTATGTGTCTTAAAATCACCGCCGCTTTCCTGCTGGATATTAAAAACAAACATAGAAAGTCCACGCTCTTTTGTCACAGCTGTATCTAACTGACGCAGCGTTCCTGCGGCGCAGTTTCTCGGATTGGCAAATACACGCTTTCCTGCAAGCTCCTGCCGTTCGTTTACTCGTTCAAAATCCGCATTTGTCATATAAACTTCACCGCGAATTTCCAAATACGGAAGGGGCTGTTTCAGCTTCTTTTTCACATCTTTTATCACTCTTGCATTGGCCGTTACATCTTCTCCAAAATTAATGCCGTCTCCTCTTGTCTCTGCCAGCTTCAGCAGACCATCTTCATAGCGCAGCACAAGAGAAAGCCCGTCTATTTTATATTCTACTACAAACTCCGGATCTTGCAGTTGCTTTTGCATATCAGCTACGAACTCAAACACTTCCTCTTTGGAAAATACATCCTGCAGGCTCAGCATAGGTACATTATGACGCACAAGCACTCCGGCCTCCCGCTTCGCACTGCCGCCTACCCGCTGGGAAGGCGAGTCCGGCGTTACAAACTCGGGATGTTCCTTTTCGATCGCTTTTAGTTCCTGCATCAGCTCATCATATTCGTGATCTGTAATCTGTGGATCATCCTGATCGTAATAATATTCCATATGTTTGCGAATCAATTGTGTTAGTTGTTTGTATCTGTCCATTGGATTCATTCTTCTTCCTCCCAAAGCTGCTGGTCTATTGCGCTGCTATCGAATCTTACCGTATCATTCGAAGAATTTTCGAGCAGTTGTTCCAGCCGCTTTAACTCTTCGGGTGTGACCTTCCGATAAGCTCCTGTCGGAAGGTCTCCCAAACGGATATTCATAATTCTTACTCTCTTTAGACTAACCACACGATAATCAAAATATTCACACATTCTGCGAATCTGCCGATTCATTCCTTGTGTGAGCACCATGCGAAAGCTTCTTTTTCCGATTCGTTCCACCCTGCATTTTCTTGTCATGGTATCTAATATCGGAACACCTTCTGCCAATGCCCGCAAAAATGAATCGGATGCAGTTTTATGAACGGTCACAAGATATTCTTTTTCATGACGATTGCCAGACCTCATAATCTTATTTACAAAATCACCCTTGTTCGTCATTAAAATCAATCCTTCTGACTGCTTATCTAACCTGCCAATCGGATAAATCCGTTTCGGATAATGTAAAAAATCTACAATATTATCTTTTTCTTTTTTTTGTGCCGTACAGACAATCCCTTTTGGTTTGTTCACAACGAGCAAAATAGGTTCTTCTTCTGCTTCTACCAGCCTGCCCTGATAATAGATCGGCATATCAGGCATTACAAGATCTCCGATCTGAGCAACCGCATCTCCAATCCGTACATTTCCGGCTACAATCTGACGGTCTGCTTCTCTTCTGGAACAGACACCGGCAGCGCTTAAATATTTATTGATTCTTATTTTTCCTTCTTCTTTTTCTTCCATAAATTAAACTCTTCCATAATTATAATGATATCTCTTTTTACATTTTATTTTGTATTTCCTCATTCATTTTTTTGATGTCATCGCTTGTAATCTAATGATTCACTGGCAAATATTTACAAACAAAATAATGACAAGGAAAAAGCGGATGCCGCATCGTGCCGGATACCGGCTTTATCAAATACAGCAACCGCTTTTGAAATCTAAAATTCTTGATAAAATTATGAAGCATGAAACCGCAATGTTACATTACCGCAAATACTCTGTCTTCGCGTATCCGGTCTGTCCATTCCACGATACTTTTGTCCAGCCTTCTGCATAACTCATAATAACCGTAACAACATCTCCCTGATAGGCAAGCCCTACCCGGTCTGCAGTCTCACTCATAGAGGTACGAATATTTACAGAATCCGTCAGCGTAATCCTGTCGCCCTCGTTCAGATAAGTAGTCGATGTTGGACGATCCTGTGACGTATCGTCTTTTTCGACTTTGGATTTGCTGGATACAATGTATTCTTTCTTCACATACCCAAACTTACCCTTGCTCCGGACTCTGAACCAGCCATCTTTGCTCTTTCCGTAGATCATAACTTTTGTACCGGCTTTTAATGTCTGTACAACATCACTGTCCGTACTCTGTTTCTTACGCATATTAACTTTTGTTTTTGCATATGCGGTACGTTTCTGTACCTGAACTTTGGATGGATCTGATACAATATACTCTTTGCTGATATATCCTGTCTTGCCTTTGCAAGTCACTTTAAACCATCCGTCTTTGCTCGTTCCGTGAATCGTAACTTTTGTGCCGGCGTTTAATGTCTGTAAAATCTCACTCTCTGTACTGCGTTTCTCGCGCATATTTACTTTTGTCTTTGCATATGCGGTTCTTGTTTTTTCAGATGTATTCGTATCGTCCTTTGATCCATGATTACTATTGTTTTCCGTATTATCGTCTTTTTGCTCGTTATCATCTGTATTTACATCCGGCTGTTCATGATCTTTATTCTTATCATCGTTTTGATTATTATCGTTTTGCTCATTGTCCTTCTTACTGTCATCTTTTTCGCCAGTATCCTTTTCATCATCTGCCGTTGTCTGCGGACTAAAACTAGCCACCCATTCTGCAAGTGTATTCGGCATTGTTGTATAAACCATGGTATTCAAATCTTCATCTTTTTCAACGGCTTTGTCCAATTCTTTCCAGACGTCTTTTTGCATTGCAATGATATCCTCATTTTCGCCAAACTCTGTAAGCAGCGTATTGATTTGGACATCCATGAAATTTTCTTTATAATCCTGATTAAAAGAGCTGTACGCGTTGTCTATATAAAAATTCCCCTTTTCATCTCTGCGGACATAAAAGCTCGCCATTTCCGGTGCTGTCGATGAAATATCCGGAAATTTCATCTGAGTAACTACAATTACTGCATATTCACCTTCTGCAGCGCCATTTTTTGTATAACAATTAATATCTTCATAGGATTCTATACATTTACTATAGCTTTGGATATAGCTTTTTTCCGTATCTGAAATAGGAAATGCGATTTTTTCAATTGCTTTCGTATCTCCTTTTGCATAAGATTTATAATATTCTTCAAATAGCGCATTAATCTGTGGATATGCGTTAACTTCAACCTCCTGCGTATTATTTGCATCATCTGATTCGGTATCTTGTGTCACTTTTGTTTCTGCCGGATCCTTACTCCCATTTGCTTTTTGCGATGTCGAAACTACTACTGCCAATAATATAAGCATTGCACCTGTCGCTATGTATTTTTTATATTTGGAACAGATATTTTTAATAGAATCTATATTAAAACCTAAGTTATTATCATTTTTATTTGAATTTTTGGCTGCCATTGACTGCCTCCTTGTCTGTCTATTGAAATTTTCGTGAAATTGTTCTGAATTGTTAAAATTAGGTAATTAACTATACGAAGACGCCGTATAACGGTCGATTAGTCAGAAAAATGCAACCGGCGGGAATCGAACCCACATTACAGGAGTCGGAGTCCTGCGTTCTATCCGTTAGACTACGGTTGCAAAAGCTAATATATATTATAACACGTTTTTTCCAAAAAGAAAAGACTAAATTTCTAACAATATTATTTTTTTCTGCTGCTTTGTTTTCGGCAAATCGATCAATCGTTGATTTTCAGACCCACGAAAACGAAGGCTGATATTTTTCTCGCTCTCATGAAATTCACCATCTACCAACACGTCTATCATAGAAAGCATTTCATCTGTTACCTCACATCTGGCACGACTGTCCTCGATTAAATCTGTCTCATAAGTATATCCGGTATAGCACCAAATATCTTTTTGAGGAAACTGCGATTTGACATGCCGCAAAAGCTTTACTAATTCCCTTTGATTTTCCGGTTCAAACGGCTCACCGCCAAGCAGTGTCAGACCTTTGATATAGTCATGATTCAGCGCATTTAAAATATGTTGCTGCGTAGCTTTTGTATAAGGGCTTCCGTACTTAAAATCCCATGTTTCAGGCTGAAAACACCCCTTACAATGATGCGTGCATCCAGATACAAACAAAGTTACCCTTACTCCGATTCCATTCGCAATATCTGTTGTTTTGATCGTTCCATAATACATATCTGAAAGCCACCTCTCATATTTTTGACTATTTTTTCTTGTCTGTTTTTCATGCTTGTCTTTTTTAAATGCAGCATTATTATACCTGATTCTTATATGTTCGACAAGTTATTTTTAGAAATTCTTTCAGATTTTTTAGATGCTGTTTGACAAATAAAAACCCCTCATGTAAAATAGATGGCGTCTAAAAATTGTTCATTTTATTTTATATAAAGGAGAATATTTATGAGTTTTCATTTTGTCAGGGAGCTTCCAACTCCTGCTGTCGTAAAGGAAATGCATCCCGTTCCAACTGAGCTTGCTGAAATAAAAAAAGAAAGAGACCGCATGATCTCTGATATTATTTTAGGAAAAGATGACCGTTTTCTTGTAATCATCGGGCCATGTTCCGCAGACAGAGAAGATGCTGTCTGTGAATATGTCAGCAGATTGGCGCCTATTCAGGAAAAAGTAAAAGACCGCGTTTTGATTATTCCAAGAATCTATACAAACAAACCGCGTACAACCGGGGAAGGATATAAAGGAATTGTATCACAGCCAAATCCTGAAGAAGCGCCAAATATGCTAAACGGCCTTATGGCTATGCGTAAAATGCACGTTCGTGCCATTCAAGAGAGCGGATTAACTGCTGCAGATGAAATGCTTTATTGTGAAAACTGGAGTTTTGTAGACGATTTACTTTCCTATGTAGCAATTGGCGCCCGTTCGGTAGAAGACCAGCTGCACCGTTTAACAGCCAGTGGTTTTGATGTAGCAGCCGGTATGAAAAACCCAACAAGCGGAGACTTTTCCGTCATGTTAAACTCCGTCTATGCAGCACAGCACCCTCATCATTTTATTTACCGTAATTATGAGGTAGATACCGATGGCAATCCATTAACGCATGTGATTTTGCGCGGAGCCATCAGCAAGCATGGCAATACCGTACAAAATTATCATTATGAAGATATTATGCGCCTGCTGGACCGATATGACAGTATGCACCTGAAACACCCGGCAGCTGTTATTGATGCGAATCATTCCAATTCCAACAAGCAATTTAAAGAACAAATCCGTATCGTTAAAGAAGTAATGCATAATCGAATTGTCTCGCCAGATATTCATTCACTCGTAAAGGGCGTTATGGTGGAAAGCTATCTGGAAGAAGGTTCACAAAAAATTGGCGATCACATTTACGGAAAGTCTATCACTGATCCATGCCTTGGCTGGGAAGATTCTGAAAAGCTGATTTATACCATTGCAGAAATGAATCATTAATCAGAATTTTTCTCCCTCGGATGAGCTTTTGTATATACTTCCCGCACAGATACATGATGCATTTTTGCGTAAACTTGTGCCGCTGACAGATCTGCATACCCCATCATCTCCTGAACCGCATACAAATCCGCTCCGTTATCCACCAAATGCGCCGCAAATGAATGACGGAGCGTATGCGGTGTAATCTCGCCTTCAATTCCAGCTGCTTTTGCATATTGTTTTACCAGCTTCCAAAATCCCTGTCGGCTCATTTCCTGTCCGGCAAGATTTGTAAACAGATTTGTGCATAGGGAATCTTTTACAAGCAGCGGCCTTGCTTTATCCAAATACTCGATTAAAGCATTCTTTGCCATTCTGCCAAATGGAATCACCCGCTCTTTCATGCCCTGACGGCATAGAAGATACTCCATCGTAAGATTAATGTCTTCTGCCTGAATCTTTACGAGCTCACTGACTCTGATTCCGGTTGCATATAACATTTCCAGCATAGCACGGTCCCGTATTGCTTTTGGCGAATTCCCCTGCGGCTGCTTTAAAAGCCTGACTACCTCTTGCGGCGTCAAAATATATGGTATTTCTTTCTCAACCTTTGGCGCCTTTAACTGTGCAGCAGGATTTTGAGACAAACTCCCATTCTGCTCCAAATATCGAAAAAAAGATTTTATAGATGCAACGGATCTCGCAATTGTAGACGGACGCTTTTTTTCATGCTCCATTTGCCGTAAATAATCCTGCAGCTGCTTCCCATCAATCTGATCCCAGTCAAAGCTTTCAAGTAGATTCATCTCTTTCTTCTTCTCTTCCAGAAAATCTGCCATTTTATATAAATCACGTTGATACGATACTACCGTATTTTGCGAGATTCCCTGCAGACGTAACTGCGCTATGTACTCAGAAATTTTTTCTCTCATTTCTACTCCTATTCCGCCTGTGCTCCTGCTTCATCTGTGATACGGTTTCCCTCTGTAAACAATGCTCACAAAACGCAAAAAGCAGTACCATCCATCTTATGGTCTGGCCACTGGATCTTTGCCGCATTCACTTTTCTCACATTCTTCTTATGTAGCTCTTTAAAAGAATCGGATTTACATAACTCTCCAGCCAAACTCCTGCAATCATGCAAAGAATTGCTGATAACAATAAAAACAGATTTGGATTCTTCCACAGCTTTTGAATACCCATCGGCATCGTAAGTTCAGTCTTGGTACCAAATAAAATCCTGCCCAGCCCAAAATATGCAGCTGCGTAACAGATAACTTGTGGAAAAACGGATAACAGCACGATTACCATCCCCTGAAATTTCATGCATACAAGTGCGTTGACAAACAAATATCCAAGAGAAAACGCATACCATCCTACCACACCCGGGAGCGCAAAAATGCCAAATCGTGTATATACAAACAACGCTGTCATACCAAACACCTTAATCCTCCGTTTCAATAAAAACAGAAAATACGCACCGGCATCCAATTCCAGATACGCCAGCTGCCCCACATAATATTGATTTAACATCCCATACTGGAGCATTTTTTCAGTTCCCACCCAGTTTGCAGTCAATATTCCTAAAAAGAACAACACCAAGAAACAGCCGGCCAGAAATCCTTTCCATGGAATTTTCGGAAGATGAAAATGCGGTACTTGAATCGTTCGACGTTTTATTCTCACTACATGTCTCTTTTTCTTTTTCCAATTAATTTAATCTATGCACATTTTCTATATTTATGCAAAAATTATCTGTATTTATTTTTATATGCCATAAGTGCAGCCACCGTTTTGCCATCCTGAATCTCGCCTGCATAGATTCTTTCACACAATACGTCTAATTCCATCGGTTCCAATTCTATAAATTCATAAGGATCCAAATGCTGCCTACCCGGTTTTAAATCTCTTGCCACATAAATATCAATAAATTCATTATCATAGGCTACCGTTGGTTTTAAGGAAATCAAAAACTCTAAATTTTCACTGCGATAACCCGTTTCTTCTTCCAGTTCCCTTGCCGCACAGACTTTTGTATCCTCTGTGGTTTGATCTCTCGCACCAGCCGGAATCTCAATGGTCATACGCTCTAATGCATTTCGATATTGGTGAACCATTAAAATCCTTCCATCATCCATGACCGGAACTACCGCAGCCGCTCCTTTCCTATGTGAGATAAAATCCCATTTTACCACTTTACCGTCCGGCATCTGCATATAATCTGTATAAAAATCTAAAATCACCCCTTGAAACTCCAGCTTTCTGTCAATCCTTATAATTTTGTTATCCATATTCTATTTTTCCTTTCTGAACGGAATCATTTTTGATATATCTTTCTTTTTTATTTTAAATTGCTTTTGAAAAAAGCGCCAAAACCATTTATTAAACGGTCTTGACGCTTATCTTGCTCTTTCATTTTTTAATCATGATTATTTCGCGTAATCTATCACTCTTGATTCGCGAATTACATTCACCTTAATCTGTCCCGGATACTGTAACTGCGCCTCAATCTGCTTTGATATATCTCTTGCGAGTAATATCATATCTGCATCGCTTACCTGCTCCGGTACAACCATAATACGAATCTCCCTGCCTGCCTGAATTGCAAAAGATTTCTCAACACCTTTAAAACTGTTTGTAATATCCTCTAACTGCTGAAGACGGTTCGAATATGTTTCTAATGTCTCTCTCCTTGCCCCTGGTCTTGCTGCACTTATCGTATCAGCAGCCTGTACCAGACACGCAACCAAAGACTGTGGTTCTACATCACCATGATGTGCTTCTACTGCATTAATAATAACCGCTGATTCTTTGTATTTTTTACAAATATCAACTCCAATCTGAATATGTGAGCCTTCCATTTCATGGTCGACTGATTTTCCGATATCATGTAATAATCCTGCACGTTTTGCAGTTCTGGCATCCACACCAATCTCTGCTGCCAAAAGACCTGCTAACTGCGCAACTTCAATCGAATGTTTTAACGCATTCTGTCCATAACTGGTTCTGAACTTCATACGGCCAAGCAAACGCACTAATTCTGGATGAAGTCCATGAATCCCGGCTTCTAATGTAGCCGTTTCGCCTTCCTCCCGAATCATATTCTCTACTTCTTTTTGCGCCTTTTCCACCATTTCTTCAATTCTTGCCGGATGGATACGGCCGTCAACAATCAATTTTTCCAATGCAATACGTGCTACTTCTCTTCGGATTGGATCAAAACCTGATAAAATGACCGCTTCTGGTGTATCATCAATGATCAGATCAATTCCGGTCAGTGTTTCCAGCGTACGGATATTCCGGCCTTCGCGACCGATAATACGTCCTTTCATCTCGTCATTCGGAAGCTGGACAACGGAAATAGAAGTTTCAGCAACATGATCTGCCGCACACTTTTGAATCGCGGTAACGACATAATCTCTTGCTTTTTTTCCTGCTTCTTCCCTGGCCCTTGTTTCCATTTCTTTGATCATTTTTGCAGTATCAAGCTTTACATCATCTTCTACGGTCTTTAAAAGATATTCTTTTGCCTGTTCGGAGGTAAGTCCGGAGATTCTTTCCAGTTCCTGTAATCGTTCCTCATTCAGCTTTGCGACTTCTTCCTTTTGCCTGTTAATCTCTTCTTCTTTCGCTGCAAATCCGGCTTCGCGTTTTTCAATCGCATCCAGCTTTTTATCCAGATTCGATTCCTTTTGCTCAATCCTACGCTCATTACGCTGAATCTCCGCACGCCGCTCTTTGATCTCACGGTCAAGTTCATTCTTGGTACGAATAGACTCTTCTTTCACTTCGAGCAAAGATTCACGCTTTTTCGTCTCAGCCGTCTTCACCGCTTCATCAATGATCGCCCTTGCTTTATCATCCGCTGAGCCTATTTTAGCCTCTACAACTTTTTTCTGATAAGCAGATGTAACAAAGTAAGTAACCGGCACCGAAATCACAATTGTAATTAATACAGCAATGATGATTGGTATTGGTGACACAGGAGCACCTCCTTATTTAGTTTTCATTGTACATATAACATCACTCAATTGCAGTTTTCACAGATTTTGATCTATAAAACCGCATATTATCGTTCAAGTCATAAATAACAACAATTAGATTTTATACTTTCCATTGCATTATGTCAAGTAGATTCCTAATTTCTGAAAACGCAGCCTATTATTTTGCGTTTTTAAACTACCACTTTAAAACATGCATAATCTCATCCCTGCTGAATCCTTTGCGAAATAAATATTGATACATTTTTGCAGTTTCCTGTCTAGTAGCCGTATCCGGATCGAAATTCTTTTTTTCGATAAGTTTTTGAATCAATGTCTCCGGCAATGTCTCATACTCTTCGTTGATCGCCCGGTCAATCGTATCCGATGAAATACCCTTTGCAAATAAATCCATTTTCATACGTCCAATGCTTCTTCGGTCTTGATTCAGCCTTATAAAAGTGCGGGCATACCGTTCATCATCTATATAATGATAAGATTTTACATAAGCTATTGCTTCTTCCACAAGTTCATTCGGATATCCGCCTTCTAACAGTTTCTTTCGAAGCTGCTGTTCTGTGCGATCCATCTTTTCCAGCAAATGCATCGCTCTTTTTATCGCACGCTTACCTACAATTTCATAAAACAGCCGGTGATACAATTCTTCACTGACAAACATCTGCTCTTCCATGCCAAGTTTTTTTATTTCTGATATGTATAAAATCAACGCCTCTTTCTCATCAAAAGAAACCTGCGCTTTCCCTTTGCCATGATCCAATGGCGAAATTGCTGTAATTATCATTTTTCCTTATCTTCCTGCGCGGAATCAGAGGAAGGTTTTGCTTCAAAAGACTGCGCTCCTGCTGATTTTTCCGATGCTGGTTTTTCTATTGTTTCTGATTTTTCTGATTTTTTTGAAGTCTTCGGCTCAGTTTCCGCCTGTTTTGCAAATGCTTTCGCAGCAGCCTGTTCTGCAGCCTTTTCCGCCTCTTCTTTGCGCTGCTTTTCATAATGTGCCCGCACCTTTTGATCAATTTCATCACAAAGCTGTGGCCTGTCTCTTAAAAGCTGCTTCGCATTTTCTCTGCCCTGGCCAATCTTTTCGCCTTCATAGGCATACCAGGCTCCTGATTTATTTACAATTCCAAGATTAACTGCTATGTCCAAAATATCGCCTTCTCTGGAAATTCCTTCTCCAAACATAATATCAAATTCAGCTTCTTTAAACGGCGGAGCAATTTTATTTTTTACCACTTTGATACGTGTCCGGTTACCTACCATAACGCCGCCTTGTTTTAGTGTTTCTATCTTTCTAACGTCCAATCGGACAGAAGAATAAAATTTCAGCGCACGTCCTCCAGTCGTCGTCTCTGGATTGCCAAACATAACACCAATCTTTTCACGCAGCTGATTAATAAATATTACAATACAATCTGTCTTGCTAATAATACCAATCAGTTTCCGAAGTCCCTGTGACATTAAGCGGGCCTGCAGACCTACATGGGAATCACCCATATCTCCATCTATTTCCGCCTTTGGCACAAGCGCAGCAACAGAATCCACGATGACCACATCGACTGCACCTGAGCGTACCATTGTCTCTGTAATCTCTAAAGCCTGCTCCCCGTTATCCGGCTGTGAAATATACAAATCTTCTATTTGTACGCCGATTTTGCGTGCATATGCCGGATCTAGTGCATGTTCTGCATCAATAAATGCCGCTATTCCGCCTGTTTTTTGCACTTCGGCCACTACATGCAATGCAACTGTCGTTTTACCGCTTGATTCCGGTCCATAAATCTCTATAATCCTGCCTTTTGGAAGTCCTCCAAGCCCTAATGCAAGATCCAGGCTGAGCGAACCTGTCGGTATTGTTGCTATATTCATATTGCTGGTCGGATCTCCTAAACGCATAACGGAACCTGATCCATATTGTTTTTCTATCTGAAGAATCGCTGCGTCTAATGCTTTTAATTTTTCTTCCTTACTTTCTCTGCCTTCTTTTACTTCTTTTGATTCTCTTGCCATAATCCGTCTCCTTCATTGATACATCACCGAACAAATGTTTGATCTCAATTTTTATACTATAATAATTTTTAAGTATTGTCAATAAATAATTTGAATATCTTTCTTTTTTCAGAATGGTCCATCTGAACTTTCACGTATATGATAACCGTTCAGACAATCTACCTCGTAATCTTCTCAAAATAACTCAACAATCCTCCATAGAAAACCTCCTTATTCTGTTTTTTGGAGATTCTCTTTTTATTTCCAGAAAATCTCCTGCTTATTGGGATAAAAGCACGATTTTCTGAAAGGACAAAGGATTCACACCTTGAAATGAAATGTCATAGAAATATCGGAAATAAATTTCCGAAACAATGAAACTTTAGAAAATATGCCCTTATGGGCACGTCATGCTTTTTTGTATTTTAACACATCTAAAAAGAAAAACGCAATAAAAATTTCAAAAAAATGGCAGGATCTCTCCGTTTTTGAAAGAGCCTGCCGTTTTTTATCTCTCATTCCTTATTACTCCAAATCTTCTCCATTCGAAGCAATCACCTTCTGATACCACCCAAAAGATTTTTTTCTGCTGCGTGCAAGTGTGCCGCTGCCATCATCTTGTTTATCTACATAAATAAATCCATACCGCTTTTTCATCTCACCTGAAGAAGCGCTGACCAAATCCAGACATCCCCAGGCCGTATACCCCATCAGATCTACTCCATCTTCTTCTACTGCCGCCTTCATTGCACGAATGTGTTCTCTTAAATAATCTATTCGATAATCATCCATAATCCGTCCGCTACTATCTGGCTCATCCAGTGCACCCAGGCCATTTTCTACGACAAACAGCGGCTTTTGGTATCGGTTATATACTTCATTCAACGTAATACGCAGCCCCATTGGGTCAATTGGCCAGCCCCAGCCGCTAAATTTCAGATAAGGGTTTTTCACGGAACGAAACAAATTTCCCTCATCCTCTTCCTGCACACTGTCTGGCGAGGCAATACACCTGCTGTTATAATACGAAAACGAAATAAAGTCTACCGCAGAGTCAATTTCTGCACCTGCTTTTTTCTGAAAGCAAATACCTTTTCCCATTACAATTTTTTCCTGCCCTACATGATCGCGGACTACTGCCGCATTATTGTTGAGAATTTTGCAAATCTGCATTTGCTGCCCCCTTGTCTAAAAAAACTAATAAAAAAACCTATATACACAAATATCCTGAAAACATCTGTCTTCAAATATATCTCTGTATATAGGTCTAGCTTGCTATGTGCAATCACTATCCTGTTCTGTTAAGAACAGAACCACACGCAAATAAAAAAGTCAATCCTTTTCTATACAATTTTTATACACAATTTTATACGCAATTTTTATACAGTTTTTAAGTTCCTTATTCCCTGCCAAATTCCGAAAGCTCAAGTCCCTCATTTCGATCAAGCGTCATACCGACGCTCCATGCATTGACAAATAAAAGCAGCGGCCTGCCTTTCATATCCACCACTTTTTTCATATCCGACGTACCTGTCAGCTGATCCAAATCCAAACCTTTATTTTCAATCCAGCGGATATGTTCATACGGAAGATTCTCCATCCGGATTTCCACGTTGTATTCGTTTTCCAGACGGAACTTAAGCACATCAAACTGAAGCACGCCTACTACCCCAACTATAATCTCTTCCATGCCGCCTTTGTACTCTTGAAAAATCTGTATGGCTCCTTCCTGTGCAATCTGCGTAACGCCCTTGACAAACTGTTTACGCTTCATGGTATCAACCTGGCGAACACGTGCAAAGTGCTCTGGTGCAAACGTTGGAATTCCTTCAAACATAAAATGTTCTTTCGCGGTCGTAAGCGTATCTCCAATCGAAAAAATACCAGGATCAAAGACACCGATAATATCCCCGGCATAAGCTTCATCGATCATCTTGCGCTCTTGCGCCATTAACTGCTGCGGCTGAGACAGCTTGACCGCCCTGCCGCCCTGTATATGCTGAACCTCCATACCAGCCGTAAATTTGCCGGAACAAATACGCATAAATGCAATACGGTCACGATGGTTTTTATTCATATTTGCCTGTATTTTAAAAACAAATGCCGAAAAATCTTCTGAAAACGGACTTATCTGCCCAATATCAGCTTTTCTTGGCAGCGGCTCATACGTCATCTGTAAAAAATGATGTAAAAACGTCTCTACTCCAAAGTTTGTCAATGCCGAGCCAAAAAATACCGGAGACAGCTCACCTTTTGTAACAAGCTCCTGATCAAATTCTGCACTTGCACCATCCAGCAGTTCAATCTCTTCCATCAGTTGACTGCGGGCATCCAGACCGATTTCCTGCTCCAATGAAACATCATCGATAGACAGCTCATGCTCTGTCCCTTCTTTTGTTCCTTTTAACGTATCTGAAAAAGTCATGACCTTTTTCGTATTCCTGTCATAGACACCTTTAAATTCTTTGCCAGATCCGATCGGCCAGTTGATCGGACAAGTTGCAATACCAAGTTCTTTCTCAATCTCATCCAGCAATTCAAATGTATCATTCGCATCTCGGTCCATTTTATTAATAAACGTAAAAATAGGAATATGGCGCATCACACAGACTTTGAAAAGTTTTCTGGTCTGCGCCTCTACGCCTTTCGATCCATCAATGACCATGACTGCAGAATCCGCTGCCATCAGTGTACGATACGTATCTTCCGAGAAATCCTGGTGTCCTGGCGTATCCAAAATATTAATACAATATCCGTCGTAATGAAACTGCAATACCGATGATGTTACAGAAATTCCTCTCTGCTTTTCAATCTCCATCCAGTCCGAAACCGCATGCCTTGCAGTCGCTTTCCCTTTGACCGAACCAGCCAGATTAATTGCTCCTCCGTAAAGCAAAAACTTTTCTGTTAATGTTGTCTTGCCTGCATCCGGATGGGATATGATTGCAAACGTTCTTCTTTTTTCTATTTCCTGACGCAAATCTGCCACGATATATTCCTCCAATTCTTTCAGAATGTAATATCCAAATGTTCAAGCTGACAAAAGTACCTGGATATTCCTGCCAGCAATCGTAATTTTAGTATAGCAGGCTTCATATGTCAAGAAAATCATGCTTACCTGATATTTCTGTATAAATTACGATTCTCCTGCATAAACTGATTTCCATATTCGTTTGAAACATATTAACCTATTATTTCATAAGAAGGAGCCTGAAAACTATGACCTTTCAAGAATTGCATCGTACGGTTTTAAAAGCTAAAAAAGACAACACCCCTCTTCCTGAAAATCTGACTGATCGAGAACAGCATCAACTGGACTGCTTGCTTCATCCGGACGAACATCCGCTCGTCTGGAAAACCGGCAACTGTGAATGCACAGATGGAAAATGCGCTGCAGCCTGTACTTTTGCCGCGCTGGAAATCAAAGACGGACAAGTTACCTTTGATCCGGAAAAATGCACCGGCTGTGCCAAATGTATCGAAGCCTGTCAAAACCAAAACCTTACGTTTAGTCATGATTCTGTAAAAGCTTTGGAACTGCTAAAAGATGACAGCCATCCTGTATATGCACTTATGGCGCCTGCCTTTATCGGACAATTTGGCAAAGACGGCACCCCTTCCCGTATCCGTACTGCGCTAAAGCAAATCGGATTTGCAGGGATGATTGAAGTCGCTGCTTTTGCAGATATTCTAACTTTAAAAGAAGCTCTGGAATTCCAGCATAATATGAAGCGGCCGGGTGCATTCCAGCTTACAAGCTGCTGCTGTCCGATCTGGATCAAATTAATTCAAAAAGACTTCAATAAAATCGTAGAACACCTTCCCGCATCGGTATCTCCAATGATCGCCTGCGGACGCATCGTAAAACAGCTTCATAAAGGCTGCCGAACCATTTTCGTTGGCCCTTGTCTTGCGAAAAAAGCAGAAGCAAAAGAACCGGAACTGGCCGGCGCTATTGACTGTGTACTGACATTTGAAGAATTAGACTATATATTCCACACATTTCAAGTGGATTTTTCCGAAATCGACGGCGAAACAAAAGAACACTCAGCCGCAGCAGGCAGATTATATGCAAGAACTGGCGGCGTCAGCCAGGCCGTTTCGGAATGTGTAAAAAATATTGACTCCGGCTGTCATGTAGATCCTGTCTGCGCAAACGGAGTCGCAAACTGCAAACAACTGTTAGATAACATATTGAATGGAAAAGCTTCCGGAAACTTCTTTGAAGGCATGGCATGTGACGGTGGCTGCGTCGGAGGGCCAAAACGTGTGATCTCCATGGAACAGGGCACACAGCTCGTGAACGAATATGCTGCCCAGGCTCCGTATCACACACCTGCTGAAAATCCTTATGTGATTGATCTGATTCACCGACTTGGTTTTTTTACGATAGAAGAATTTCTAAAAAACAGCGATATTCTGACCCGCAGTCTGTAGAAACATCTTAATAGAAACATCTTAACAGAAACAAGCATACCAAAGATTTGTAATATCTTAAAAGCTGCTCATCTTGCAGTTCAAGAAAATCGTTACTCTACTATAAGAATCCGGCACTATGCTATAAATAAACTCCCGCAGTACCGGATTCTGTTATTTCTTTACCTTAATCCGTAAAACTTATTAACCAAATTTCTGGCGTATACCCGATAAATA
>CAJTZX010000036.1 GCA_910584345.1 uncultured Eubacterium sp.
CAAATTCTTTTTTGAATCTTTCAAGGTTATTTCACTGTTCAATTATCAATGTTCACTATAAAGCTGACTATTCATTTCTTTACTGTAACAGCAGCTTTTGTATTTTAACACTCTTTTCGGTATTTGTCAAGAACTTTTTTATTTTATTTTCACTTTATTTTCATTTCTTTTTCTTGACCTTTTCTTAACATCTCGTATGATTACCGAATCGTTTTTTGTCGCTTTTCTGCGACAGCTAGATTATAATAGCATACTTATTGTTATTTGTCAACAACTTTTTTACTTTATTTTCCAGCGAGCGGAGAAGGAGGGATTTGAACCCTCGCGCCGCTATTAACGACCTGCACCCTTTCCAGGGGTGTCCCTTCGGCCAGCTTGGGTACTTCTCCATAGCTGCTCGAATGCGAGCAATATTTTCTTATCCTGTATCCCTTTCGAATTAGCATGTCCTTCTATCCAATCAGATGCAGCTTCTTTAGGTATACATTAGAAAAAGAATTCTTACGAATTCTTTTTCTAAGATTCAGTGTCTCCACTTAGCGGAGAGGATGGGATTCGAACCCATGTGCCCTTGCGGACAAACGGTTTTCAAGACCGCCTCGTTATGACCACTTCGATACCTCTCCATGTATTCCGGCCGAACCAGAACATAACAGATAATATCATCCTTTCTATATTCTGTCAATACCTTTTTTTAACTTTTTTCATTTTTTTATAGACCCAAAGTTATCTGAACTGTTACAACAAAAAAGAATCGTTTCATGGGTTATCCGAACCATTCTTAACAAAAGTTGAAGCTATAAGCAAATCTTCAGGAGTTGTCACTTTTAAATTAAAATAGCTGCCTTCAACAATCTTCACCGGTTTTTGCAAAGCTAATTCAAGAACCATAGCATCGTCCGTGATATTTTGTATCTGACGCTCCAATACCTTTTCATAAGCCTGACGAATATCCTGATATCTAAATGTCTGTGGGGTTTGCATCATCCACACGCAATCACGTGACGGAGTCTGAACAGCAAAATGATTTTCATCTACAATTTTCACAGTATCTTTCGAAGGCACAGCTGCTATCCCTGAACCATATTTTACAGCTGCATCAATCGTTCTTTCAATGATGTCCTCTGTTACAAATGGCCTTGCTCCATCATGAATAAGCACAACATCCGTATTGTTAATCGCACAAAGTCCTTCATATACGGACAAATAACGCTCAGCTCCGCCATGTACAATTTTGCGCACTTTTTGAAACTGATACCGCTCTACAATTTCCCGTCGACAATATTCTGCCTCATCTTTTCCTGTCACAAGGATAATCTCATCCACCATACTTTTTTCAAATGTACATAATGCATAGTAAATCAGCGGATAACCGTTTAATTCTATAAATTGCTTTTGTACACTGCTGTTCATCCGTTTTCCTTTACCTGCTGCCAACACAATTGCTGTATATTTCATAACGAACTTCCCTCTTTCCGCAAACAAAGGAACTGTATATAAGCCAATGCTCCATCGAAACTGTCACAGGCTATTTCTATACGGTTCCTAACATAAAATCAGTATATCTTTGCGACCCACCATCCAACCAAAAGTTAAAATGCAACACCGCATTCTAATTTCTGACTGGATGGTTCGTCAGTTTTAAATTCGGAACAGCATTCAGACTCCAGTCATCCCGTTTGCCTGCAAGATAATCATAATATGCCGCTGTTCCAATCATAGCAGCATTATCTGTACATAAAACAGGAGAGGGATAATAAAAACGCACTCCACGTTCTTTGCAAGCAAATTCCATGCGCTGCCGCAATACCGTATTCGAAGCCACTCCTCCTGCGATCGCAAACTTTTCTATATGATACTCCTCCACTGCACGCATTGCATGATCTACAAGAACATCGATAACAGCCTTTTGAAATGATGCAGCTACATCCTCCTGCACAATCGGTATATTTTTCATTTTACACCCGTTCAGATAATTTAATACTGCTGATTTCAGACCACTAAATGAAAAATCGTATGCACTGCCGCTTACTTTTGCACGTGGAAACAAAATTGCATCCTCATTCCCCTTATATGACGCCTTTTCGATCTTTGGCCCACCAGGATACCCCAGTCCAATCGCCCTAGCTGCTTTATCAAATGCTTCACCTGCTGCATCATCTCTCGTTTTTCCTATTACTTCATAAACACCATAATCTAATACTTTCACAAGATGTGTATGTCCTCCAGAAACAACCAGACAGAAAAATGGAGGCTCTAAATCCTTGTTTTCGATATAATTAGCGCTAATATGACCTTCAATATGATGTACTCCGATGAATGGGAGCTTTCTCGCATATGCAATCGCTTTTGCCTCTGCAACACCTACCAAAAGAGCTCCTACCAACCCTGGGCCGTAAGTAACTGCTATAGCATCTAAATCATCCAATGTCATTTTGGCCGTATCTAAAGCTTTTGCTATGACTTGGTTGATTCGTTCCATATGTTTGCGCGAAGCAATTTCCGGTACTACGCCGCCATATAATGTATGAATATCTATTTGAGAAGATATAATATTTGATCTGACATCTCTTCCATTGACAACAACTGCTGCTGCTGTCTCATCGCAGGAACTTTCAATCGCCAGTATATTTACTTCCTGACCGCTATTCAATCGTACTAACCTCCAGTCTTTTCATTCATGTCACAAATGTATTTTTATTCTTCTATTTCAGAAGCGTCAGTAAGATGATACGCTAAAATTTTCCAGTCATTATTTTGATCCTGACGCAACAAATAGCTCTGATAAGTTTTGGAAAAATCGCTTTTTCCCTTTTTCATAAAATAAATCGCCTGTACATAAGCACACTTACGCCCTTCGATCTCTCGAAAACGTACTTCGTCTGAATCACAGACCCTTGTCTGCAAAATCTTTACAGAATCATCCTTATAAGACGTAATCTCTTGCTGCAGCTGCTCTTTATAAGTATCTTGCGGATTATTTTCCAACAGTTCCTCATCCATTAACATTCTTGCCTGCGCCATCAATTTGTCAAACTGATTGCTATCATACTCACTGCTATATGCGCATTCAATAATGCGGTTATAGAACTTAATGACTTCTCTGGGTGTAGGCGGATACGCACGATCAAGCTGCTTGGATAATACCTGCTGCAGCTGCGTGATTTCTACAGCCTCCTCTGCCGGTACCGTCTTTCGATGCGTCATATAATAATAACATCCAACAATTACTGCGATTACGAGTACAGCTGAAATCCCCATCTTTACATATTTCTTCATAGAGCCCCCTCCTTTCGCCCTTTGCCGTATTTAACGTTATCATTCGTCCTGCTCAAAATTCATTTCTATCATTTTTCCATCTTTGCCCAGATGCGAATTTTGAAATATCTCCCGCACTTTAGGCATATAGTCTTCCGCTCGTATCAAAGAAGGTGAAAAATGTGTCAGCCAAAGTTCTTTTACCTGTGCTGCTTTTGCTACCTGCGCTGCCTCGTAAAAAGTCATATGTTTATATTGTTTGGCTTTCGCCAGCTTTTCCGGCTCTGCATACATTCCTTCACAAATCAGCAGATCAGAGCCAATGGCATTTTTTACCAACAGTTCTGCAGGCCGAGTGTCTGTGCAGTAAGTTAACTTAATGCCTTTGCGTGGAGTTCCCATCACCATATCCGGTGTATATTTATGGCCTTCATATTCTACCGTATCTCCCTTTTGTAAGATCCCCCAATAATTTTTTGGAATCCCTTTCTGCATCGCCTGCTCTACCAAAAATCGCCCTTGCCGCCGTATCTCAATCGTATAGCCATAACATGGAACATTATGCTTAACCATAAATGCAGTAATCTTATAACCATGCATCTCAAACACTTGCTCAGGCTCCTGTATCTCAATACACTCAATTTCAAACGGCAGCTCCGGCGCTATGACACGAAGCGCGGATACGACTCTCTTAAGACCTTTGGGACCGATCAGCGTCAGCGGTTCTTTTCGTTCCGCATTTCCCATCGTTAACAGCATTCCCGGAAGACCGCTGATATGATCGGCGTGATAATGCGTAAAACAAATGATATCTATCGGATGAAAACTCCATCCTGCTTTCTTTACAGCAATCTGCGTACCTTCTCCGCAGTCAACCATCAGGCTGCTTCCATTATATCTGGTCATCAATGACGTCAGATAACGATATGGCAACGGCATCATTCCTGCCGTTCCAAGCAGACAAACATCTAACATATTTACACCTTCATTCTATAATAGCTCCTGTTCTTCTGTTTCCAGCGGAGGCTGTACAAACGACTCCGTCCACTTCTCAAAACAGGATTCACAAATTATCATTTTCTGGCGAATGCCATCCTTTTTTGAAAAATATCCCCAACTCTTGTCAATAAAAACATAATCTTCCAATGCAATCCTGGAATTTTCTTTCATTAAAATTTCTTTTCCGCAGCAGTTACAATATACTTTCATCTTCTTACCTCCCGACCATCTGTAACAACAAGTATTGGCTTGATTGATCTTTCACTGTTCTTATACAGGATAATTACAGTATAATCGAATAGCCAAAAAGAATATAGCGGGAATGACTGGTTGTTTATCTAACTGTTACCTGATTTTATCTATAATATCGGTAGATTCATACTTCATCACCAGTGCATCATCCTGTGGATATTGATAATATTTTTTACGAATACCGACAGTTTGAAAGCCTATCGTCTGATACAATTGGATCGCCGGCTCATTCAGACTACGGACTTCCAAATAAATACGACGCGCGCCTTTTTCAAATATCTGTGTTACTGTTTTTTGCACTAACTGTTTTGCAATATTATGCCGTCTCCAGCCTGGCGCAACCGCGACATTCGTAATTTCGCCTTCATCAGCTGCAAGATAACTTCCACAATAGCCAACCAGCTGAGACTCTACTACCGCCACATAAAAAAACGCATATTCCATCGTACAAGCATCAGCAAACGCCTGTTCAGACCATGGTGTTGAAAACACTTCTGCTTCTATCTTTGCAACATGGGAAATATGTTCCTTCCTCATTCTTATTATATCTACATTTATTTTTTCAAGCTTTCTGTCCGTATGTTTTCCTCCATTCGTTCTCGTTCTGCCTGCGATAAACGCAAATAATCCGGGCGATGTTCGGCTGCTGACTGAACTCTGCCCGCACGATAATAATCCATAGCTAACACGGCGACTGTGGAAGCCCGTTGCTTATTTAAATGAGCAGGAGCAAATGTATAAGGAACCGTACAGTGCTCTTCGATATAAGCTGCAAATACTGTAACACCATCTCCCAAAAACGAAACCGCCTGTCCAATCTTATTCATCTTTCCTACAATTTCATCAATTCCTACAGCACATTGTTCCACAACCGTATGCATTTGATAACCTTCAAACCGATACAATCCTGTATATACCTGATTCCTTCTGGCATCCATCAGCGGGCAGACAAGCATGCTGCTACCGGCAAGATTATATGCCAGCCCATCTACCGTTGGAATTTGAATCAGTGGTTTATCCAGCGCAAAACCTAGCCCTTTTGCCGTCGCAGACCCTATCCGCAATCCAGTAAAAGAGCCAGGGCCACCAGCAACAGCAATCGCATCAATCGTATGCAGGTCTAATTCCAACATCCGAACCACCTCGTCGATCATCGGAAGCAATGTCTGTGAGTGCGTTTTTTTATAATTAATCGTATATTCCCCAAGCAAATTGTCATTTTCTACAACCGCTACACTCGCAACTATACCTGAACTGTCTATGGCTAATATTTTCATCAATCATTCTCCATTCCTGAAACCGTATCAATTTTGACTTTATCTTCACGACTCAATATCCCACTTGTTCTATTGTAATTCGACGATAATCAAATCCTTTTTCCAGGTTTTTTTCTATTGTAATCTTTTGGTATTGTTCCGGCATCATTTCTAATATCAGGTCTGCCCATTCTATCATTGTAAAGCCTTCGCCATAAAAATAATCTTCATATCCAATCTCTTCCATTTCTTCCAGATCTCCAATCCGATAGACGTCAAAATGATAAAACGGCATCCTCCCCTCTTCATATACCTGCACAATCGTAAAGGTCGGACTGCAAATAGGTTCTCTAATCCCAAGCCCCTGTGCAATTCCCTGTGTAAATACAGTTTTTCCAACGCCCAGATCTCCAACCAGAGCGCAGACATTCCCCGGTTTTATTTGTTCTGCAAACTTTCTGCCAAGCTGTTGCGTTTCTTTCGCAGAATACGTCTCATATATCATACAAGCCTCTCCTTTATACGTGTTAGCATCTATTTATTTCATTTTCAATCGATACTTTTCCAGGTGCTTTTGCGCAATGCTGCGTATCGTTTCATATTGCTGCACTGCCTGATCTTTTGGTATAATAAATGCATTACGTGGATTGATACAAATGAGAATATTATGTCTTGTTGCAACAACCCGATAAACCTGTTCCCATGCAAGCGTCGAACTCATCTCACCTTGTGAAGTCGTAATTCCGGTATCATCTATCGTATAATGCAAAATATTTTTCAGTACAGGCGAGCCCTGAACCTGCTGTTTCGACCGAAGATACAATGTTAACGGCGTATAAATAAGTAAAATAATACCTACCATGACATACATCACGGAATTGGACAAGCTAACTTCTCCCCACTTTCTGACTGCAGCTGCCAGAGCTATAACCGCAATCAGTATTGCCAGATAACCACTCGCTGTCGTATATGTATGATATAAGTTATAACGATACATATCTATCGTATGAAGCTGAATATCAAATTCTGTTTTCATTTTTATAAAATATCCTTCCTGTAATAAAATTTGTGTTAAAAAATCCAGCCCCAATATAAATTCGCTTAGTACGAAGGGCCAGATTATAAGATCAAATTTATAAAGGTTATCAGAACTGTTATATCATTTCATCGATTGAAACATCCATATGCACTCCTTTTGGGTCTAGTCCACCTGTTATGTCCAGATAAAAGTTTGCAGTCGTCTGTGTCATATACGGACCTATCCAAAGAAATCCTATTCCCATTGAACAAAACCCAAGTATCTGCCATCCGATAAAACTAAGCTGTAATAAAAACAGCCTTTTTTTATTTCCATGCATCAGACTTTTGGATGTTTGGAATCCTTCCCATATGGTCATTTCCGGATGTTCCATATACAACGGATAGATGAATTCAAACATGTAGATCAGATATAACTCTACAGCTATCATTAATAATATTACAGCTGACAGAAATACAGCTCTTTCCATCACTTCATCAGGAATAAAAAAATAAATGATAACACCTGTCAAAATTATCGGAACAGCCAGTATGGCATATAGTAAAACAGTAGCTAGAATAAATCTGTCCGGCCTGTTTCGAAATATCCAAAACAAATCTCGAAAAACTACCTGCTGATTTTGAGCCAAGAGCAAATGCATCCGAAGCACCCCTGCAGCTAAAAGTTGCCCCAATATTTGGATAATCACTAACGCTATCACATAAATCACAAAATCAACATTTAATTTTTCTGGTAAATCTATAGAATACGGAACTATTAAAATCGATGGCAGAAAAAAAGATATTAACATAGCCAACATAACTGCCGGATATTTGCCCAATAGACATTCACGGGCATACCGTTTCAATTCACTCGTGGCTCTCTTTTTCATAAAAATTCTCTCCTAATTTGTTACTATGCTGCATAATCAATATTGGCTCCCCTAAGACGTATACCATCTTGTGCTTTTTTATCCTTTTGATACGGATTTGATTCATCCGGATAAGAAATAGCCGTACTTGTTGTACCTCCTGATACATACACGGTTCCACACTCCGGACACACTGCCGTATGCAGCGACACATTACAGGACACAACCTTTCCCTGCTCCTGCGCTGCCTTTTGATATGCATTCGAAACATGCTGCTGTTCATGCGCCATAACGGTAGATGCTGATGCCTTAGGATCTATATGTCCGGGAGCCTTAAATGATACATCCGTCTCGTTAGAGCCATCCTTGTATTTTCGCTCTTTACATGTCTGACAATCTGCTGGGGAAGATTTATATCCACCTTTTACTTTATGTGAATCATCTGCTCCCTGCATTTTTTCATTCTGACTGTCTTGTGTACGGCCGATATCTTCCTGTGTCTGTCTCACCGTCCCCGAACTACCCGCATACATATATGGCTGATAAGAACCGGAAATTCCTCCTATTGTCATAAAAAGCACCTCCAAAACCCAATAAAAATATGATATGATATATTTGTACATTATATCACATAATAACAGGATTGAAACATAATTATGAAAAAATTTTATAATAATAAATTTTGCAAAACCAATACAAACCGGTCTCACCGGACAATAGAAGATCAATTCTTTTTCCTTGGAATGATATTTGCTGTCGTGGCAGGCGCTTTTATATTTCTTTCACAGTTCTTACCACTGCAGCTTCGGCTTCCACCATGCTGGTTCCATCTTATCAGTGGTTATTACTGTCCCGGGTGTGGGGGCACAAGAGCTCTGCGCGCGCTTCTCCATGGACGTCTGCTGCTATCTGCATGGTATCACCCGTTTGTCCCTTACGCAGCTGTTATCTATCTTTATTTTATGGCAACACAGACAATCGAACATCTAAGCCATGGCAGATTCCCGATTGGTATGCGTTATCATAACTATATTGTCTGGACAGCGGTAGCTCTTATTATTGTTAATTTTATCCTAAAAAACCTGCTGCATTATTTTTATGGACTCATACTGTAAGACTCTACCATTTCCATATATACGTTCCAGAATTGTTCGATACTGCCGTATTGCATAATTAAAGCCACAAAAGAACTAATCAAAAGCAGGACGGAGAGTACGATAGAAGTAATGCTGACCATGCACGCAGTTCTCGCGTTCCTTGACATTGTCATTTCACCGCCTTTTGACAGCAGTGCAAATATAATGCCCAAAATCGCGCATAAAAAAGATACATAGATACAACAGATCGTACACACTGACAAAATGCTTAACGCTATTGCCGCTGTCGTCATTGTCATCGAACGCTTATCTGCCTGCATCGGGTCCTCCAGATTGCCATAATCCATAAAAGATACCTCCTAGAATCATAACCTGCACCGTTGATCCCGCACAGGCCATAAATGTAAAATCTAACTACGATCAGTCTAAGGAACTGTTCAAAAATAACTTTGTACCAGTATAACATGAATTTAAAAAAAAAACAATGTTGGCAGTTTACAGTATATATACTTTTACGTATAATAGTTATTGGTCAACAGCCTTGCATCACAGACAAGGCTATTGGTACAGACAGTAACTCTCCGAGATTACTGTTTTAAAAATACTATAGAAAGGCGCATGAAATCATGCGGAATTATAAATAATCCATGGATATTATAAAAACTCTTGCACAGGAACTTCAAATCAAATCCGGACAGGCTGAGGCTGCTGTAAAACTAATCGATGAAGGGAATACTATTCCATTTATCGCACGTTATCGCAAAGAAGCAACCGGCTCTTTGAACGACGAAGTACTGCGACAGCTTTCGGAACGTCTGAATTATTTGCGTAATTTAGAAGAGAAAAAGCAGCAGGTAATTGCAAGTATCGAAGAACAGGGAAAACTGACTGAAGAACTGAAATCCCAAATCGAAGCGGCACAAACGCTTGTCGTCGTGGACGACCTTTACCGCCCGTACCGTCCAAAGCGTAGAACCCGCGCCACAGTAGCAAAAGAAAAAGGCCTGGAGCCTTTGGCCAGTCTCATAAGGCTCCAGCTCACAAAGAAGACGCTGGAAGAAGAAGCACAGGCTTTTTTGGATGCCGAAAAAGATGTAAACACTGTTGAAGATGCCCTGAACGGCGCATCTGACATTATCGCCGAAGCAATTTCCGACGAAGCTGACTACCGCATTCGAATACGTGATATGACCACCAAAAACGGAATGATCTTATCGAGTGCAAAAGATGCTGAAACTGCATCGGTCTATGAAATGTACTATACATTTTCAGAAGGGATCTCTAAAATCGCCGGACATCGAATACTCGCACTGAACCGTGGGGAAGCGGAAAAATTTCTGACCGTAAAAATTGAAGCTCCGCAGGAGGATATTCTTCGTTATCTGGAAAAACAGGTGATTACAAAAAATAATCCTAATACGACGCCTTTTTTGCAGACAGCTATCGCAGACAGTTACCAACGCCTGATCGCACCAGCGATTGAACGGGAAATTCGCAGCAGTCTGACAGAACATGCAGAAGATGGCGCCATTCGTGTATTTGGCAAAAACCTGGAGCAGCTTTTAATGCAGCCTCCGATTGTAGATCAGGTTGTACTCGGCTGGGATCCTGCTTTTCGTACCGGATGTAAAATATCCGTTGTCGACCCGACCGGAAAAGTACTTGATACTACTGTTATCTATCCAACAGCGCCGCAAAATAAGGTCGAAGAGTCCAAGTCCACACTTAAAAAACTAATTGATAAATACAATGTTACTTTAATTTCCCTTGGAAACGGAACTGCATCAAGGGAATCAGAAATTGTTATTGTAGATTTATTAAAGGAGCTAAACCGCCCGATCCAATATGTCATCGTCAACGAAGCAGGCGCTTCGGTATATTCGGCCAGTAAACTTGCGACAGAAGAATTTCCAAACTTCGATGTAGGGCAGCGCAGCGCAGTATCTATGGCCAGACGTCTGCAAGACCCATTGGCTGAACTAGTAAAAATCGATCCCAAATCGATAGGTGTCGGACAGTACCAGCATGATATGAACCAGAAAAAACTGAGCGAAGCACTATCTGGTGTTGTAGAAGACTGTGTGAATAAAGTTGGCGTCGATTTAAACACTGCATCTGCTTCCTTGCTGGAATATATTTCCGGAATCAGTAAGGCCGTTGCAAAAAACATTGTAGCTTACCGGGAAGAAAACGGACGTTTTACATCTCGTTCGCAGCTTTTAAAAGTAGCTAAGCTCGGGCCAAAAGCTTATGAACAATGTGCAGGCTTTACACGCATTATCAATGGTAAAAATCCACTTGACACAACTGCTGTCCATCCAGAAAGTTATGATGCCGCAAAAAAACTGCTGGCAAAGCTCGGATATGAACTGCAGGATATTACAACCGGCAGTCTCAAAGGAATATCGAAAAAAATTACCGATTATAAAAAGCTGGCTGAAGAACTTGGCGTTGGTGAAATCACGCTGCAGGATATCGTAAAAGAACTGGAAAAACCGGCAAGAGACCCACGCGAGGATATGCCAAAGCCTATTTTAAGAAGCGATGTATTAGAAATGAAAGATCTCACAGAAGGTATGATATTAAAAGGTACCGTACGCAATGTGATAGATTTTGGGGTGTTTGTCGATATCGGTGTGCATCAAGACGGCCTTGTACATATTTCTCAGATATGCGACCGCTTTATCAAGCATCCGCTGGAAGCAGTCAGCGTCGGAGATATTGTTGATGTAAAAGTTTTAAGCGTTGATATTGCAAAAAAACGGATTCAGCTTACGATGAAGGGTATTTAAAGCAAAACATACAAAAAGAGGTTATTGAAAATTTTTCTATCATTTTCAATAGCCTCCTTTTTCATATGTTGTAAAAACCATTCCGTCTGAAAAAATTTCACTGTTATTAATGAAAACGAATCATCTGTATCACAGAGCCCAGCTGCGCCGCTTTCTTTTCGTAATCTTCCTCTTTCATTTCAGAAGTTACAAATCCGATTTCTCCCGCTGCTTCCGGCACATTTATGTACTGGACGGTATCAAAAATGCGCTCTATTTCCGGCTTTTCTGCATTCGTACGTACGAAAAACCTTGTAGATTGCTGTCTATAATCAGCAATTTCCAATTTTTCAGGACGCCACTCCAGTTCAATATGCTTTCCAATATGTTTGGCCAGCTCCACAACGTCTGCAACTACCGCACTGGCTGTTGGCAAGCTGCCTGCACCACTGCCATAAAACATCGCATCACCCAGCATATTCCCTCTTACGAATACCGCATTGAATACACCATTGACCGTATACAAAGGATGCTCTTTCGGAAGCAGAAACGGAGCAACCATTACCGTATAAGTATCTGCCACCTGTCGGCTCGTTGCCAGCAGTTTAATCACACGATCCATCTTTTTGGCGTATAAAATATCTGTTGCCGTGATGCTGCTGATGCCTTCGGTATAAACATCTTCAAAATCAACCTGCTGTCCGGCTATTAAGGATGTCAGAATTGCAATTTTCCGGCCGGCATCATGACCTTCGATATCTGCTGTGGGATCTTTTTCCGCATATCCTTTTTCCTGCGCTTCTTTTAAAACTTCCTCAAAGTCGCAGCCTTCCTCCGCCATTTTGGTCATCATATAATTTGTCGTACCATTTACAATACCACTGATCTCTTCGATACGGTCGGCCGTCAGGCAGGAATTTAAAGCACGAATAATCGGAATACCGCCGCCCACGCTTGCTTCAAACATAAAATTAACATTTTTATTTTTTGCCGCAGCAATTAAATCCGCTCCATGAGCAGCCACCAATGCCTTATTCGAAGTTGTCACACTCTTGCCCGCTTCCAGCATTGCTTTGACAAATGTATAAGCAGGTTCTACACCTCCCATACTCTCTACTACAATGGCAACCTCCGGATCCTCTGCAATTGTTTTGTAATCGTGTACTACCCTGCTCTGCATAGGATCTCCCTCAAAATCCCGCAAATCAAGAATATATTTCACTTCTATGCCTTCACCGATTTTCCTGCATATACTGTCCTGATTTGTTTCAATTACCTGAACTACTCCCGAACCGATCGTTCCATAGCCCATTACTGCAATTTTTATCATGATCTATCTACTCCCTTACTTATTTTGACAAAGATATCCATTTTAAATAAGCGTTAATAAATGGATCTAATTCTCCATCCATAACAGCGCCAACATTACCGCTTTCTGCATTCGTACGGTGATCTTTTACCATCGTATAAGGCTGCATCACATAAGACCGAATCTGATTGCCCCATCCGATCTCAGTTACTTCTCCACGGATACCTGCCTCTTTTTGCGCCTGTTCTTCTTGTTTTAACAAATACAGCTTAGACTTTAACATCTGCATCGCTTTATCCTTGTTCATATGCTGCGAACGCTCATTCTGACAGGTAACGACAATACCTGTCGGAAAGTGGGTAATACGGATTGCAGACGAAGTTTTATTTATATGCTGTCCGCCTGCCCCACTCGAACGATACGTATCGATACGGATATCATCATCTTTGATCTCGATGTCTACATCTTCTTCAATATCCGGCATCACATCACAAGATACAAACGATGTCTGGCGCTTTCCGGCTGCATTAAAAGGCGATATTCTGACAAGCCGATGCACACCTTTTTCGGATTTCAGATAACCGTATGCATTTGTCCCGTTTACCTGAAACGTCACAGATTTAATACCGGCTTCGTCTCCTTCATGATAATCCAGCACTTCCAGCTCAAATCCTTTGTCTTCCGCCCATCTGGTATACATTCGATACAACATGGATGCCCAGTCGCAGGATTCGGTACCGCCTGCTCCGGCATTCAGGGAAACAATTGCATGATCTGCATCATACTCACCAGAGAGTAGCGTTTTAATTCGGATTGCTTCAAATTGTTGTTGATACTCTTGCACCGACTGCTCAATCTCAGGAATCAGCGATACATCTCCCTCTTCTTCCCCTATTTCAAGCAGTGTTTCAATATCTTCATATTTAGTTTTCAGTTCCGTATACGTCTGCATATCATCTTTCAGACTTTTTAGCTCTTTCATTTTCTTTTGGGATGCTTCCGCATCATTCCAAAAGTCCGGCGCTTCCATTTCACGCTCTAATTCTTCGACCTTCTTGCTCTTATTAGCGAGGTCAAAGTGAATCCCTCAGTTCTTGCAATGGTTTTGTAAAAGTATTCAGTGTATATCGATACTGATCAAATTCTACCATTCTATCACCAGCTTTCTTTATATTTTTGCATGTAAAGCATTACTATCATAAAAGAAGTCCTTAGTATCTGTCAAGAGACTAATCAAAATATGTCTCATCCATCTTTTTTAACTCCTTAATTGCCCGTTTCACCTGATTATCTTTTGTATAATCATAGGAAGCGCCTGCTTTTATTTTTCCTGTATATTTATATTTCAGTTCTATATCCGGTGCAATTCCTGTACCATGAATATTTTCTCCCTTTGGTGTAAAATATTTTGCTGTCGTCAGCTTAATCGCACTGTTATCTGCCAATGGACGCACCGTCTGCACAACGCCTTTACCAAATGTTGTCGTTCCGATCAAAATACCATAATCATAGTCGCGGATGGCTCCTGCAAATATTTCTGAGCAGCTTGCGCTGTTTCCATTGATAAGTACTGCCAGCGGCAAATCTAAATAATGTTCTGCATCAGACTTTTCTTCCTGACGATTGCCGTATTTGTCTTCGATATATACAATCAATCCTTCCGGCAATATATAATCCATGACTTCCGTTACACTTTCCAGCATTCCGCCCGGATTGTCACGCAGGTCCACAATCAGTTTTTTCATTCCTTCTGCCTGTAACTGCTGAACGGTCTGTTTAAAATCTGCACCGGTTGCTTTGCCAAATTCATTGATAACGATTAAGCCAATCGTATCGTCCATCATCATGCCTTCTACCGTCGGAACATCTACCTGCGCACGCTTTACTTTGAACTCCTGTTCTTCAAATTCTCCTTCTCTTGTGATAATCAAACGTACTTTGCTGTTTTCTTTTCCCCGAATATGTGTAACCAGCTCTGACAGCTCCATGGAACGTGCATCAATCTCTTCCACCATCACTACGGTATCTTCAGCTTTCAATCCTGCCTGCTGTGCAGGCGTACCGTCATACACTTTCACGATTTTTACACGCATCGTCTTAGGATCCTGCTGCAAGACCGCTCCAATTCCATTATACTGTGCACTGGCAGAAATCATCATTTCTTCATATTCTTCTTCCGTATAATAAGCGGAATAAGGATCTCCGAGACTTGCAAACAACCCTTTATAAAGCCCCTCCGTAAGATCCTCTTCATCTACATTTTCATAATAATAAGCCTTTATCAACGCTGTCAAATCATTGATTTTGGCCCGTACCGAGCTATCCACTATATTTGCAGATACCCCTTCATAACTGGCGCTCCCACCCGGACTGATACGTCCATGCAGCCAAAATACGGCTGCTGCAGCTAACAGTGCCAATACACAGATCATGAATGCAACGCCTGAAAAAAAACCTTTGGAAAACTGATGATCTGATTTAAATACAACTGTATCTGTCTTTCGAAAATCTTCTCTGTCTTCCTGTCCCTGTTCCATATCCAATTCCTTTACTTATACTATACTTTTAAATGTTTGCGAATGGTCAGTCCGCTTCCGGCAAAACCGATACCGATACCAAGAATGATTGCAACCGGAGCAAGTGTCTGAAATACCTCTTCTACCGATAAAAATGTCATCAGATTATTCAAAAAACTGAATTTATCAGCAACAAAATCAATCATTCTCTCATATATACTATATAAAATTATCATAGGCAATATAGATCCTACCAGCCCAATCATGATTCCTTCCACGTAAAACGGCGCCTTTACAAAATAATCCGCAGCTCCAATCAATTTCATAATTGCAATCTCTTCTCTGCGGACTGCAATACCGACCGAAACCGTATTGCTAATCAAAAAAATAGCAACCGCAAACAAGATCGAAATAATGCCCATCGAAACATAGCCTACCAGACGATTAAAGTCAGCAAGCATATTTGCAAGCGATTCTGACTGTTTCACCTCGCGCACACCGGCAAGCGATTCCAAATATTTCACCAAATCCTGCTGTTCTGACACATCCCGCAAATATACTTCATAACTTGCAAGCTTCTCCAACGGATTATCTTTTCCATATATCTCAGCTGCTTCTTCATCTCCTTCAAAATAAATCTTTTTAAATTCCTCCCACGCCTCATCTGCAGAAACGTAGTTTTTATCCAAGACTCCTGGCGCCACCTGGATCGCCTGCCCAATGGCTTTCATCTGTTCTTCTGAAATATCCTCCTCAAAAAAGACAGTAATCGCCACACCTTCTTCTACGTTTTGTACCATAGATTGAAAATTTGCTACAATCGAATAGAAAATTCCAAACAAAAAAATACATGCTGTCATCGTTGCAATAGATGCGCTGGAAAACAACTTATTTCTCCATATATTGATAATTCCCTGTTTCAGAGAATAAAAAATCCCGCTAATCTTCATCGAAGAATCCTCCCGCTACCTTATCGCCTGTAAGATAAACACCTTTTGCTTTATCTGTGATCGCTTTTTCCCATTCCGTACTTTCTGCACCACCGTCATTGACAATGATTCCTTTATCAATTTCAATGACACGTTTTTTCATAATTCGTACGATCTCCAGATTATGTGTAACTACTACTACCGTTGTTCCCCGAGCGTTAATTTCTTCCAGAAGATTCATGATTTCCCAAGCGTTATTATTGTCCAGATTTCCAGTCGGTTCATCTGCCAGCAATATTTTAGGCTGATTCACCAATGCACGCGCAATCGCCACACGCTGCTGCTCTCCTCCAGACAGCTGCTTTGGATATGATCGGTATTTCGCGGCAAGTCCTACCATCGATAACATCTGTGGCACCTTTTTACGGATCGTTCTGCCAGAGCTACCGATCACGTGCATTGCAAAACTAACATTATCGTATACATTTCGGTCTTTTAACAGACGAAAATCCTGAAAAACTACCCCAATCTGGCGGCGAAAAACCGGTATTTGCCTGCGCCTGATACCTCCAATTTCCTGACCGTTTATGTAAATTTTTCCATTTGTCGGCTCCAATTCCTTTAGCAGCAGCTTAATCAGAGTTGATTTTCCTGATCCGCTGTCGCCCACAACAAACACAAACTCCCCTTCCTTGATCTGAATCGAAATATCATCCAGTGCAGGAATCCCTTCTGCGTATGATTTACTTACATGTTCAAGCCGAATCATATATTTGATTATCCTCCTAATAGTCCAGTGTTTCCATATACTTCATATATTTTACAACCATAAGTGCAATTTTAAACGTAATGGCATCTTCAAACACCCGGAGATCCAGTCCCGTACTTTTCTGCAGCTTATCCAGCCGATATACAAGTGTATTACGATGAATATAAAGCTGTCTGGAAGTTTCAGACACATTCAGACTGTTTTCAAAAAACTTATTGATTGTCGTTAATGTTTCTTCATCAAATTCATCCGGTGATTTGCCGTCAAAAATCTCTTTGATAAACATCTTGCACAATGGAATCGGCAGCTGATAGATCAAACGTCCGATACCAAGCTGTGAATAAGCAATAATATCTTTATCTTCAAAGAAAATCTTACCAACATCCAACGCCATACGCGCTTCTTTATAAGAGCGGGATACTTCTTTGATCTCTCCTACGATCGTACCATAAGCAATATGCTCCTGGCCGGTCAGATCCGAAGTGAACAAGTTCCAGATGACTTCTGCTGTTTTTGCAAGATCATCATAGCCTTCATTTTCAGCCAGTTCTTTCACAACAATAATGTTTTTCTCATCTACAGCTGTAACAAAATCTTTGGATTTTCCGCCAAACAAGCTTCTGACACGTTCCAGCTCATTGCCATCTTTTTCACGGTTTGTTTCAATAATATAGACCGCCCTTCGCACATCCGCCTCAATATGGAGCTTCTTTGCACGATTGTAAATATCTACCAAAAGCAAATTGTCCAGCAACAAATTTTTGATAAAGTTATCTTTATCAAATCTTTCTTTGTATGCGATTAACAAATTCTGAATCTGAAAACTGGCAATCTTGCCGATCATATAAACGTCATCGCTCTCTCCATAAGCAAGCAGTACATATTCCAATTGATGCTCATCAAATACCTTAAAAAACTGACATCCCTGCATAACCTGGCTGTCAGCCGGAGATTCCACAAACAAAAGTGCAGAATCCTTATATCTTTCGCTATCTGCAAATGTCGACGCCAAAACTTTACCCTCGGTATCAATCACACATAAATCAGTACGAGTTATCCCCTTTAACCCATCTATTGTATTCTGAAGTATTTGGTTTGATATCATATTTTTTCTCCTTCTCTTCCAGTAACCGTCTGCTGTGTATTCTGTTTTTGTATAAAATTTCACAAAAAATCTAACTTCTTTTTGTATAAAAAAGCAGTTTTAATTATCATAATACAAAACGTAAAAAAAATAAAGTAGAAAGTCACATTTTTTTGTGCTAATATTCCAAAAAACCTTCCCCCAGCACTTCTCGTGCATCTGTAACGATTACAAATGCATGAACGTCGATATTTTTAATATATTCCTTTAACGTTACAACCTCCTTTTTTGATACAATGCAAAATAGCATACTGCGTTCTTCTCCTCGATACATACCTACTGCTGGAAGCAATGTAGTACCTCTGTTCATCTGATGCATGACTGCATCTGCGATCTGTTCATACTGATCGGATATAATATAGACGGCTTTGGAAAACTTGCCGCCCTCCGTAATTAAATCCGACACCCTGGATGTAATATATACCGCAAACACTGCATATAGCGACGCGCGAATCCCGCACACATAAATTCCTGCAAGGATAATTACACCGTCAATTATCTGCAAAATCTGTGCAATGGAATAGGCTCGAAACTTCATATGAAGCAATGTCGCAATCAAATCAGTGCCACCGGTCGCAACCTGCGCACTCAGCACCAGACCAATACCGGCGCCTGTCATAACTCCACCATAGACAGATGCAAGCAAGTAATCTCCTCCTGCCAGATCACAATCCGGTATTACCCCAAGCCAAAAAGAAAGCAACAGCGACGCAATCATCGTGCGTCCAAGAAAACGGCCACCTTTTAATTTAAACGCCGCAAGAAAAAGAGGTATGTTTAATACAAGATTCGTAAGCCAGATAGGAACACCGCCTTTTACAAATTCCATTGTGAGTCTGCGCAGCATAATCCCGATACCGGTAAATCCACCGGTAATCAGCCCGATTGGGTCATAAGTACTTTTAATTGCAAATGCCATAATGCCCGTTCCTGCTGCAATCAACAAATAAGAACGGATAATTCTGCTATTTTTATTCATGTCTGTCCTCATAATTGTGTATCACGTTTTTAAACCTTCCCTTATGGATCAGCTGTTGTATCCAAAATAAAAAAGACGGCTTTTTTTGCGTTGTTTCATAATCTGCACTAAGAGAATACCAGACTCTAGCGCTGATTTTAGCCTTTTCCTGCATCAAAAATGCATCCTCCTGCGGAGAATCAAGCGTAGACAAGATAATGTCCGGCGCAGCCGCATTAATCTCATTAATCATCATGTCATAATCACTACTGCATGTATCTAAAACATAGTTTCCCACAATGCTTATATTTTCATACTTTAATTTCAAAAATTGCAAAAAAGCGTTGAAATCGCTCTGGCTTTGGGCCACAAGAAAAAAACTGCTGTTGCTATGGATTCTTTCTTTTAAAAATTCACTCATAAATCCATGCTCGCTGGCTTCATGCAAACGCTGAGCAGAATAAATACCCGCCTCTGTCAATATTTCCCTGTCACCAACGACAACCAGATCTGCCTGTTTAATCCCATCCCGTACTGTCTGGTTTTCCGCTGCCATACTAAGCATTTCTATCGAAACTGTCCTTATAATATTCAATTCCTGTTTATGATAAAATGTTTCACTTTTCATCATCTCTTCCCGCAGCGTAAAATTGTCGATCTCCATTCCAAGCAGCCGGATTTTCTTTACCATAAAACACCTCGCTTTTATCGTGAATCACCACATGCTATATGATAAATCAGTAGTATAGCAAATCCTTTTGTTTTTTTCAAGCAATATCATTTTCCTATAAATATGTGACAATTGTATGAATATTTCGACATATTTTGACCTTTTTCCTTATTATCTTCATGATTCAAAAGTCAATAGATTTATTCATCTATTTTCAAAACAAGCCATCTTTATGAATGCTTCACAAAACTTATGTTCCGGGTTTACGGAACTATCCACTGACTTTTCCACATCTAATTTTGTGGATAACGTGCATAACTCTGTGTATAACTCTATTTTTTCACATTTTCTTCATTTTTCGATGTGGATAACTTTTTTTCGACCGCCCATTTTTTTTGTCATTTGCTGGAAAATGTTTTTTATTTTGGTCATTTTGTATATTCCCTTTCTTTTTATCAAATGCCCCTGTTTATTCCTATATTCTGTTTTGTGTAAAATGAATCCAAAAAAGAAATAACAAAAACAGGAAAATACTTCTTTACGAGAAGTCATTTTCCTGTTTTATTTAAATTCTTGTTTATTGTTTAAAAAATCTGACTATTAAAAAATTCTTCGTACTGCTACAACCGGACGATAATTTGCTGGCGATGTATATTTAATACCATCTGCAGGATTGCTGGCATGAATGACAGTATTACCACCTGCATAAATTGCTACATGTCCATCATAACAAAGAATATCTCCTGGCTGCATACTATCATAGCTTACACCATATCCGGCACTTCTTAGTGCACTAGAAGAATGCGGCAGTGAAACGCCAAAATGTGCATATACACTCATAACAAATCCAGAGCAATCTGTTCCGCCTGTCAGACTTGAGCCACCATATACATATGGATATCCTAAAAACTGGCTCGCATAATTAACCACTGACTGGCCGGAGCTGCTTGTGGATGGCGCAGACTCTGTACTGGAAGAAGTACTGCTTGTCCCTGTAGAAGAACTGCTGCTTGATCCTGTAGAAGAACTGCTCTGATTGCTTGTCCCTGCAGACGAACTATTGTTTGCGGCTTCTTCCTGTGCTCTGCGTGCCTCTTCTTCTAATCTGGCCTGCTCCTCAATTGCAAGTCTTGCCTCTTCTTCTGCCCTTGATTCTGCATATGTATATTCTCGGGTAATATCTACATAATCAGAAGATACAAATCCTTTGCCATCATCTACTGTTACTTTTACCCAACCATCTTTATATGCTTTCATGCTTGCTACTTCCAGTTCTTCGCCATCTGGAACAAGCGTAAGCACTTCGGATTTTTGAGAAGCCTTGCTTCTGACTTTTAATGTTGTTGTATTAACTTTCGCAATTTGAACGCCAACTGATTTTACAAGATCTTCATCACCTACAACTACAAAATCACTCTTTACATATCCAATTACGGAACCTGATTTTACTTTGTACCAATCACCTTTTTTACGAATGACTGTCGCAACGGAATTACTATATAATTTACCAAGCTGCTCAGAATTTTCGTCTGGTTTTTTGCGGATATTTACATAATCGTTTACCTGTGCGACTGCCATTTTATCATAATCGACATCATCTACACTCGTTTTTTTATTTTCTACTTGAACTTTTTCTTTTTTACTGCTATTTTTTGTATCTTTCTTTGCATCTGCATCGGATGCTTCTGCGGCATTTTTATTCTGTGAAACCAAATTCTTTTCCAAATAATCTGCTACTGCCGATGATACTCCTGCTGTTGTTGATGAAGTATTTAACTCGCTTTTGACAATAGCGCTTGCATATTGTGAGATTCCTGCTGAAGGCGCTGCCATTACATTGTATGCCGGTAAAGTTGTAAATAAAGTACCTGCGAGACAGCAAGCTGCTATTTTCAGTGGTTGATTCTTCATACTTTCCTCCTGATTTTTCCTATATTTATGATTGATACCTATCTCTTCTTTATTGTCTTTATCTGATAATCTGCTGATTCTATATTTATTACAGATTTATTACGATATTGATTATAGCAGAGCACATCCGCTATGTCAACAGATTTGTCGCACATATATCGGGCAAATTTTGTTGTTTTTTATGCAATTTTACAAATAAGAGGAAGTTTTTAAATACCAAAAACGAAACATATCTGTAATAAATGTGTTATTTCTACAAATTAGGACTATAATTTTGCCTTTTTATGTTTATTTTGTATGGCTTACTATACATTTTTGAATTGTATTTTTTGAATACAGCAGGTATAATAAGAATTGGCAATATCATTTTATATATGAAGGAGGTGTTTCTATGGAAATTGGTTCTTTAGCGGATATCGCTCTTGCGCAGATGCCTGCTTTATCTACAGCAAAACCAAGCGATATTTCCATTGCTATGCTAAGCAAGCAATTGGATATGACACAGGAAATGGGTGCGGACATGATTAAAGCAATGGAGCATTCTGTTCAGCCAAATATTGGCGGAAATATCGATGTATATGCATAGCCTTTCATTAGAAGGATGGCAACCGTTCCATGGGTTATCTAAACTGTTACGAAAGAGGCAGATATTACATCTGCCTCTTTCTTATAATTTCCGGATTGCATGTTCTGTAATTTCTATTTTTCTTTCCTTATATAAATGTCCCACCGCGCGCTTAAATGCATTTTTACTCATTTTCATTTCTCGCTTTATAACCTCAGGAGATGCTTTGTCATTAAACGGAAGAACGCCTGCATAAGATTCGATCGTCTGCATAACTTTTTCTGCGTCTGCATCCATCTGTATATACGCTTTTTCACGTCGCGTCAAATCCAGTTTTCCATCCGGTTTTACATTGGTTACTTTCGCTTCTATGACATCTCCGATCTTTAGCATTGAACAGTCTTCATGCGAAGGAAACATTGCAGAATACTTATCGTCCACAGCTGCAAACGTTCCAAAATTCTCACTGAATTCGTAAATGCGTCCCTTCACGATATCCCCCTTTTGATAAGGAGAATCCTGTGACAAAAGCAAATACAAATCTTTCATGCTGGCGCAAAGCCTGCGGCTTTTATCAATATAAAGCGTTACAAGTATTTCATCGCCCGGGTGAATCTGTGTCGTCATTTCTTTATATGGAAGAAACAGATCTTTTTCGAGTCCCCAGTCTAAAAATGCTCCAATATTGCCAACAGACAACACTTTTAATGCGGCATAGCTGCCAATGGTCAGTTTGGGCTGATTGGTCGTTGCAATCAAACGGTCTTTAGAATCTTTATATAAAAAAACTCTCAGCTCATCACCAACTCGTGTATCTGGCGGCACCTGTTTTTTCGGAAGCAGTACCCGCGTCTGGTCATTTGTTTGTTCTGCGAGATAAACACCAAAATCAACCAGCTTTACTACCTGCAAAATTTGGTATTCTCCTAATTTCATAGGATGGCTCCTTTCATATGCATGTCATTTGCAAAGTTTATTTATTATGCTGTTTTTGTATAAAATTCCATCATCGTATATGGCTTTTCGTCTGCTCCGTTTAGTTTTACCGTCCAGCAATTTTGCTGATGACAGACCAGCGGATATAATTCGTCCTGGTATACAGCCGGCTTTTTATATTCCGCACGGATACGTACCGGCTGTATATCTACTGGAAGCAGTTCTTCAGCTAACAGGATATATTTTGCATTATTGACATGCTGATTCGTATCAATAAAATAGCGTGGGATTCGAAACGGTTCGCTTTCCTGCATCATACTTGTTTCCATATCCGTAATTTTGCGATCCATATATTCCATCTCAAGCCTAGGCTGAACATGATACGCACTGGCAACCTCCGGCGTAATACGCACCGGTCTGTTTTTCAGCATGTCCATAAACACCCAAACAGAACTGGCAAGTACAATGTTTTTGCCTGCTTCATCTTCAATCTTAAAATTACGGAATCCTAAAAAACCATGAAAATCATAAGGCCATGTTGTAATCCGAATCTTCTCTCCAAAACTTGGATAGCGCATAATGTCTGCTTGCCAGCTGTTTAATACCCAAGCGGTTTGATGTGTATGCATATAGGTAAGACCAACGCCCAGTTCTTCCGCCTGAAAGGTACAGATATCTTGAAAATAATCCAGAATATCCGAAAGCCTAGTCTGACGGTCTGCGCCGCATGTACTGTAGCGAACTCTCGTTTCCATTGTATAAATACTTGTTTCCTGTTTGTTTATCATTTTTCTTTCCTTATTTAGATATCTTGATATCGTTATTGAAAATAAGCAACACCGGACTCAAATAATTTCATATCCTGTTCCCCATAAATATTAACCGCAACCGACTCACCGCGCCGCTCTGCGTGAGCCATTTTTCCAAACACACGGCCGTCTGGACTTGTAATACCCTCAATCGCCATATAGGAGCCATTTACGTTCCATGTCTCATCCATCGTCGGTATGCCTGCTTCATTGACATATTGAGTCGCAACCTGTCCGTTTGCAAACAGCTTGTCCAGCCATTCCTTGCCGGCTACAAATCTTCCTTCTCCATGAGATGCCGGATTTGTATAAATACTGCCTGCCTCAGCCTGGGCCAGCCATGGACTTTTATTGGATACCACTTTTGTATAAACCATCTTGGAAATATGTCGTCCAATCGTATTATATGTCAATGTCGGTGAATCTGCTTTCTGCTCTGTAATCTCACCATAAGGCAGCAGCCCCAGTTTTATAAGCGCCTGAAATCCGTTGCAAATACCGAGCGCCAACCCGTCTCTTTCGTTTAACAATTTCATAACTGCATTTTTTACCCGCTCATTGCGAAACGCATTTGCAAAAAACTTCGCAGAACCTTCCGGTTCGTCGCCTGCTGAAAATCCGCCCGGAAACATTAAAATCTGCGACTGGCTGATCGCTTTTTCAAACGCTGCCGCTGAACTGCCGATATCTTCTCCGTCCAGATTTTGAAATACTTTTACAATGACCTGCGCTCCTGCATTTTCAAACGCTCTGGCAGAATCATATTCACAGTTTGTTCCCGGAAATACCGGAATAAATACGGTTGGTTTCGCTGTTTTATGTCTGCATACATAAACAGAATCCGCATGGTAAATATCTGTGCTGACTTCTTCTTTTCCTTCCACAGCAACCGTTGGAAATACCTTTTCTAGCGTTCCGGTCCATGCCGCTATCGCTTCTTCCATCGAAATCGTTACGTCTCCATAGCAAAAGCTACTGTTATCATTGACCACACCGATGACTGCATAAGCACTTTCCAAGCCTGCCGCCTGTACTGCTGCTTCCACTTGCGAAAGCCTATCCGGTACAACCTCTGCTACAAAGCTTCCAAATGCCGGTGCAAATAATTGTTCGCAGGAACACACTGCTGCATCCAGCGTTACGCCCAGTTTATTTCCGAATGCCATTTTGCTGACGGCCGCCGCAATTCCTTTTCCGTCCAAAGCATATGCAGAAACAACAGCTCCTTTCCCAATCAGCGCATGTACCGTATCAAATAATACTTTTACACGTTCATAAACCGGCAGATCGTATGCATCTGTCTCTATGGACAGCTGAATGAGCTGATTACCTGCCGTCTTTAATTCCGGCGTAATCATATCCTGCTGTTTTGCAATATCCACAGCAAACGATACGAGTGTCGGAGGCACATCGATCTCATTAAACGTACCAGACATAGAATCTTTTCCGCCGATGGAAGGAAGGCCAAACCCAATCTGGGCTGCATAAGCGCCAAGTAAAGACACAAACGGCTGACTCCATCTGGACGGCTGTTCACTCATCCTGCGGAAATACTCCTGAAACGTAAACCGGACTTTTTTATAATCACCGCCGGCCGCAACGATTCTGGACAAAGATTCCAGTACCGCATAAACTGCACCATGATATGGCGACCAGCTTGACAAATACGGATCAAACCCATAAGCCATCATCGTTACGGTATCTGTCCGTCCTTCTAATACCGGAAGCTTTGCAACCATAGACTGTGTTTCCGTCAATTGATAACGCCCGCCATAAGGCATAAAAACGCTTCCTGCACCGATAGAGCCGTCAAACATCTCTACCAGACCTTTTTGCGAACATACATTCAGATCTTTGAGCGTATCCAGCCACGCAGCTTTTACATTGTGGGATGCAAGATCTTCTTTTACTTTTAAAATCTCCAAATCTGCAAAGAAATTCTCTTCTTTTTTCGGCATCTCTACTGCTACGGACGCTTCCTGGTGTGCGCCGTTTGTATTTAAAAATGCTCTGGAAATATTTACGATTTCCCTGCCCCGCCATACGAGCACCAATCTTGGTTCTTCTGTCACAACAGCGACCGAAACCGCTTCCAGATTTTCTTCTTTGGCATATGCCAAAAACCGCTCCACATCCTGTGGCGCAATCACGCACGCCATACGTTCCTGTGATTCGGATATTGCGATCTCAGTCCCATCTAATCCGGCATACTTTTTCGGCACTTTATCCAGTTCGATCCGAAGTCCGTCCGCAAGCTCTCCAATCGCTACGGATACCCCTCCCGCACCAAAATCATTACATTTTTTAATAATATGCGCTACTTCCGGTCTGCGGAATAAGCGCTGCAGCTTACGCTCGGTAGGGGCGTTTCCTTTCTGCACCTCAGCGCCGCACGTATCAATAGACTGTGTCGTGTGCGCTTTGGAAGATCCTGTCGCTCCGCCGCATCCGTCTCGCCCGGTTCGTCCGCCTAACAATACGATGATATCTCCCGGATCAGATGTTAAACGCTGTACCGCTGATCTTGGAGCTGCTCCCATAACTGCTCCGATTTCCATTCGCTTGGCTACATAGTTCGGATGATATATTTCCTTCACATATCCGGTAGCAAGTCCGATCTGATTTCCATAAGAAGAATAGCCTCTTGCTGCACCTCGCGTCAAATTTTTCTGCGGCAGTTTTCCTTCTAATGTCTCACTGACTGGAACCGTCGGGTCTGCCGCTCCTGTCACACGCATTGCCTGATAGACATACGTACGCCCGGACAACGGATCACGAATTGCACCGCCTAAACAGGTCGCCGCACCACCAAAAGGTTCAATTTCCGTAGGATGGTTATGTGTCTCATTTTTAAAATTCACAAGCCATTCTTCCGTTTTTCCATCAATCTCCACAGGAACGACAATCGAGCAGGCATTAATCTCATCCGATTCTTCCTGATCCCGCAGTTTTCCTTCCTTTTTCAGCCGCTTCATAGCCATCAGCGCAAGATCCATCAGACAAACAAACTTATCGCTGCGTCCTTCATATAGGTTTTGAAAGGAAGCCAGATAGTCCTGATACGTCTCTTCGATTGGTTTGCGATAATAGCCATCAGCAAACGTAACCTCTGAAAGCTCTGTTAAAAACGTCGTATGTCTGCAGTGATCTGACCAATACGTATCAAGTACCCGGATTTCCGTCATCGAAGGATTGCGTTTTTCTTCGTTTTGAAAGTAATTCTGAATATGAAGAAAATCTTTAAACGTCATTGCAAGGTTTAAAGATTGATACAACTCCTTGAGCTCGTCTGGCGGCATTGTGATAAATGAATCAAAAATGAGTACATCTTTAGGTTCATCAAAATTCTGTACGAGTGTTTCCGGTTTCATCGTCCCGGTTTCTCTTGAATCAACCGGATTGATACAATGTTTTTTAATCATCTCAAAATCACGGTCGCTCATCTGTCCTGAAATCACATAAGTGACTGCCGTACGAATCATCGGCTCTTCCGTATTGTTTAATAACCGGATACACTGCTGCGCCGAGTCCGCTCTCTGGTCAAACTGCCCCGGCAAATATTCCACAGAAAATACTCTGCCTCCTTTTGCATCAAACGTTTCTTCATAAATATCATCCACAGGCGGTTCTGAAAATACTGTGATTTTGGCTATCTCAAAGGTTTTATCTGAAATATTTTCTACATCATAGCGAATCAGCTCACGTACATCTGTAACGTCTGTAATACCCAGGTAATGCCTGATCTCATGCTTTAAAGACTTTGCAGCAACGGCAAAGGGCGGCTTTTTTTCCGCAAATACGCGTCTTACATTTCCCATTTTGATTTCCTCCTGAATTCTAGTGTAGTCTTGCATTGTAATGCAAAGCCTGTGTGTCATCAATAAATATATACATAGAGAGTATAACGCATTCTGTTTGCTTTTTCCATAGTTCTTTGATACAATTTACTTATTCTTATTTGCCATTTTGATGCTTTAGCGTTGTAAGGTAAATGCGCAGAAACTCTACAAAGTCTGTAACAGGCCAGCTTGTCTGAACTGTTACCAAAATCTTCATTTTGGAGGAACTTGCCTTGATTCATATACTGATCGCGGAAGATGAAAAACCGATCTCCAACCTGATTCGTTTAAGCTTGAAAAATGCCGGGTATTTGTGCGATTGCGCATTCAGCGGTACGCAAGCTGCTGATCTTATCGATGCCACAAGCTATGATCTTATTCTATTGGATATTATGCTGCCGGATATTGATGGTTTTGAGTTAATGGAATATATCCGCCCGTTGGGAATCCCAGTGATTTTTATTACTGCTAAAAATTCGGTATTAGACAAAGTGAAAGGTCTGCGCATGGGCGCGGAAGACTATATTGTAAAGCCGTTTGAAATTATGGAACTGCTGGCACGTGTAGATGTCGTACTGCGCCGTTATCATAAAACAGAAGAAACGATCAACATTGCGGGACTTTTGATTGATACCCGTTCAAGAAAAGTGACACGCGATGGAGTCGATATTGCACTGACACCAAAAGAATATGAACTGTTATTGTTATTTGTGCAAAATCCAAATACTGCTCTGTATCGAGAAACAATCTATGAACGGATCTGGGAAAAAGAATTTATTTATGGAAGTAAAACTGTGGATTTGCATATCCAACGTCTTCGTCGCAAAGCACATCTGGAAAAAGAACTGCTTGCGGTAAATAAGGTCGGGTATCGGCTTGAGGTAAAAACATGAAATTTCGAATCAAAGCTACCTGCTGTATGATTACTTTAATGGCACTCTGTTTTGGAGCAGGCGGAAGTGCCCTGATTTCTATTACGTTTCATACATCTTTGCAGCAGGAAAAAATAGCGGCACAGGAATCGTACCGCATGATCTTAAATACACTGCAGGTTGTAAACAATATTGGCAAGTGGACAGATGAAAAAGATATCTCCCAAATATTAGAACAGCTCTCTGCGCAGGATGCATTTGGCGCTGCTTTGCAGCTGCATTCACAAACTGAGACGTTATATTCCAAAGGGACGATTGCTGCTCATTTTAAAAATCTTTCCGATCATATGGACACGTCCCACCTTGCCTGTACCATATTTTCCGCGCCGGATTTTCATTATTACCTTCAGCTTTCCGGCTCTTTTTTTGTCGGCAAAAAAGCATATTATCTGGATGCGGCTTATGATATTTCTTCGATTTACGAAGCACGCACCCGCCAGCAGGATCTATACCAGCAGATTTTTGTGATTCTCATCGTAGCATGCGCCTGTTTATCGTATATCCTTGCATTTTTCCTGACCAGACCATTAGCACGTCTGTCAAAAGCGTCCCGTGAAATTGCATCTGGTAATTACGACTTCCGCAGCAAAGTGAAAAGTAACGATGAAGTTGGCGCTGTTTCCAGAGATTTTGATCTGATGGCTGACCACCTGCAAAAAAGTATCGAAGATCTGCAAGAATCTATGGAACGCCAAAATTTGTTTATCGGAAATTTTACACATGAACTGAAAACTCCTATGACATCTATTATCGGATATGCAGACTTGTTAAGGAGCCAGTCTTTGTCCAAAGAAGACGAAATCGATGCTGCAAAGTATATTTTTTCCGAAGGAAAGCGGCTGGAACATCTGTCGCTGAAATTACTCGATATCTTTGTGTCAAAAAACGAATCGTTTACACTTGCAAAAGCCTCCCCGGCAGATATTACTACCAGTCTCGTAAACCATCTGAAACCTGTGCTTGCGGGAGAGCATATCACACTTACTTGTGCTTGTGAACAGGGATATTGTATGCTGGATACTGATTTTTTTGGTTCTTTGCTTGTCAATCTGATCGAAAATGCCAGAAAAGCGCTTTCAGAAGGCGGTGATATCACGGTAACTTCCGTGATGACTGCAGACGGCTGTCAGATTAAAGTCTCAGATAATGGCAGAGGCATTCCAACCATGGCGCTCTCACATATTACCGAAGCTTTCTACCGCGTAGATAAATCCAGATCCCGAGCAGAAGGCGGCGCAGGGCTGGGCCTTACCCTTTGTGCACAAATCGCAAAGATGCATCACGGAACGATTGCTTTTGAAAGTAAAGAAAACTGTGGTACAACCGTCATCGTGGACCTGAAAGGGGGACTTGCATGAAAAAGTTTTTGATTACCTGTTTTTATCTGTCTGTTACTCTTGCTGTCTGCGCTGCTGGGTTTTTACTGCCTTCTGCACTGAATAATTATCAGGATCGACAGATTTTTGCCAAAATAGAACATCCTGCAATAGAACCGACAGAACTTACCTATAGTTCCAGCCTGTATGATACCCTTCGGCTGTTTACTAGGGCGCACTACTTTGTAGAATATCCGTCTACCGGAAGTAAACGAACAGATGAAGAAATTTATACGATTGCTTCAGAATCGATCCAGCTGCTGCAAAAATATAACGTGATCTCCTCTGATCTTAAAAATGACATTACAAACTATACGACAAGTCTGCAGCTTGCTGTTGTTACAGAAAGAAACGATTACACCAATCTTATCAATGACCAGCCGTATTCCTCAGCGATTGATGCGGAATCATCCACACAAGACGAATCGGAACCAGCTTCTGTAGATATTACTACAGCAGTTGTCTGGTCATGTTCCATCTACTTTAAATCCGGCTATTGGATTGACATTTGGATTGACGATAAAAGCGGAAAAGCAGTGTCATTTTCCATGTTTATAGAACAGACACAGGAACTGGCTTCTTCGGGCAACCGAGATATCTTGGATACCTTTGCAAATGCTGCTGCAAAATTTGCAGAACACTATTACGAACTTCCCGCAACAGCGCTGGAACCATCTATCGTCCGCTCTTTCAGTTCACTATTTGAAAAAGACGCCGGTATTATACAAGCATATTATACGATACAACTGAAAGAAGAAAACGGAACACTGATCCAGATTCCTTTTAAAATACGTCCGGAATGCATCATACTAAATTAGCAGCACAATCGCTCTGTTTAGATGCTAAAATAATGTCGAATCTTTGCGCTTTTCTATTATGATTATTATGTAGCTTCCGATAACTATATGGGATATTATATTTCATTTTGTTTTATTTATCCTTACAGGAAAGTGAGGTACTGCCATGCATACACAAAAGAAGCCTTCCAAATATACAGCACATGCTTCCAAATGCAAAAAAATCACACAAAAGAATAAAGATAAAAATAAAAAACATATCCGAATCCGCCGGCTTTGTATCAAATGCGCACTTTGCACTTCTGTGTTTACGATAACATTACTCGCCGATGCACAGTGGCATATAATAAAACCACAGTTTGATCTGTACGGCTGGAAACGTCATTCAGAAAAAACAATGGCACAGCTTTCTGCTCCGCAGCAGTCAGTCAATGCGAATCAAACATCTCCTGCGAACGCAGCGCGCAAAGACAGTTCCAAAACAGACGATACTCTTCCATCACAGGAAAAAGACAATCGTTCCAAGCATCTGGTTCCGTCAGATCTCGATTCATCCAATCCTGGACAGAAAAAGGAATCTGGTGCAAACCGCAAAGCACAATCTTCTGACAAAGATACCGCTAAGCAGCAACAGATGAAAAATACAGATGAGCAGACGTTTTATACTGTAAATAAGGAAACAGATCACGAGAGTTATTATTCTTATGCGGACAATCAATTACAATTTTCTGCTGAGTCAGACAGCAGCATACCATCTGCCCCAGAACCTTTTACATCCGGACCGCTGATCGACGCAGCCGCAGGTGATGATGAAACAACGCAGTTTACATATGTATCCGGTGACTGGAATTTGATTTTAGTCAATCCCTGGAATAAGCTTCCAGATGATTATGAAATTTCCCTGACGCCGCTGCCAAACGGTCACTCCATTGACAGCCGATGCTATCCGTCATTGACAACCATGATGAACGACTGTCGCAAAGCCGGTCTGCAGCCGTTAATCTGCTCCTCGTACCGCTCTCAGGAAAAGCAGGAATCACTGTTTCAGGAAAGAATTGATGAATTGCGCGCGCAAGGATATTCAAAAAAAGATGCAAAAGCGAAAGCTGCTACTTCTGTTGCACGCCCTGGTACGAGCGAACATCAGCTCGGACTTGCTGTCGATATTGTAGATAAAAGCCATCAGACGTTAGATGCCGCTCAGGAAGATACACCAGTCCAGCAATGGCTGCTAGAAAACAGCTGGAAATATGGATTTATTTTACGCTATCCAAATCAGAAGAGCAACCTTACCGGAATTATTTATGAACCTTGGCATTACCGATATGTAGGACAAGCAGCCGCACAAGAAATACATGAGCGTGGCATCTGCCTGGAAGAATATTTAGAAGATCTTTCCTAAAATAAAAGGGCTGCCTGATATTTGACAGCCCTTTTATTTTGCCAATGCATTGTCACTGCAATTCCAAAACTGCTGCAGCTTTTCCGCTACATTGCCAACATTACACACTTCATAGCTTTGCCATTCCCGCGGAAACAGCTCCCGATATTCGCGGCGCAAAAACCGTTCGTCCAACAGCTCAATGACTCCAATATCCGAAACGGTACGAATTACCCGTCCCGCCGCCTGCAGCACTTTGTTCATTCCCGGATACCGATATGCATAATCAAATCCATTGCCGGATCGATTATCATAAAACTGCTTTAATATCTCACGTTCATTTCCAATCTGTGGCAATCCTGTGCCTATGATGACAGCCCCGATTAACTGCTCTTCTTTTAGATCGATCCCTTCTCCAAAAATACCGCCCATCACACAAAATGCGATCATAGACTTGTCACGCACAGCTGCAAATTCTCCCAGAAATTGTTCTCGTTCTGCTTCTTTCATCCCACTTGTTTGTCGGATACAATCCATTTCTTCCTGATTTTTGGCCAGAAACTTGTCATACACATCTTCCATCATCTTATACGAAGGAAAGAATACAGTATAATTACCCTTTTTCTGCAATCCGGTCTGATAGACATACTCCGCCATACGCTCATATTGTTCACCGTTTCGCTGCGTATACCTACTTGTCACATCACTTCCAATTAAAAGAAGCTGCTGTTTCGAACGAAACACCGTCTCTGCATAGACTGCATAATTATCTTCTTTTGTACTTAGCAGGCTTTTATAATACTGAATCGGCAAAAGTGTTGCTGAAAAAAAGATCGTACTGCGTCCTTTGTCTAGGCGTTTCTGCAGATTTCCGGAAGGGTCCACACAATAAAGCCGAATTTTAAACCGCTCTCCTTCCTGTTCCGAATAAATGACATAATTTTCATCCAGCCCTTCGCTCGTTTCTATAAAGCTTCGTATCTGAAAATACAAGTCTAACACGATATCCCGATTTTCAAATTGTCTGTTTTTCTGTAAAAAAACCTCGTATTCTCCTGCCAGCCGCATCAGTGCGAATACAAACTCAGAAATATTTTCATGATACTGAAACTGCTCGCACTCCCGCTTATAACCTAATAAAATCTGATTGCATCTTTGCAGCTGTTTTGCAAGCTTTACACTGTACTTACTTACAAGCTTTTTGACGGCCAAAAAATCTTCCTTGTATAAACAAGCGCTGTACATTTCCCTGCCGCGCTCTACCAGATTATGTGCTTCATCCACTAAAAAGAAATAATCTCCGCGGATTCCCTCTGCAAAAAATCGCTTCAAATATACATTAGGGTCGAATACATAATTGTAATCACAAATAATATTATCTACCCAAGACGACGTATCCAAACATAATTCAAACGGACAGACCCGATACTTTTCAGCCTGCCCGATCATTTCCTCCCTCGTAAAGACATCTGCCTGATACAGCAAATCATACACGGCATCATTCACGCGGTCAAAATGCCCCTTTGCATAAGGACATGCATCTGGATTGCACTCCGTCTCTTCCATCATGCACAGTTTTTCTTTTGCCGTAATCTGCACCGTTTTTGCCCGATAACCATTTTTATAAAATAAATCCAACGTTTCTTTTGCTACTGCCGCCGTAATCGTCTTGGCAGTTAAATAAAAAATCTTATCTCCCAGTCCTTCCCCGACTGCTTTTACCGCAGGAAACAACGTCGAAATAGTCTTACCGGTACCGGTCGGCGCCTGAATAAACAAATTTTTCTTACGCAGCATCGTCCGATAAACACCGCTGACTAGCTCCTTCTGCCCTTTGCGGTAGGAAAACGGAAATTCCAGCCCTTTGCTGGAATCCTGCCTGATAAGATGCCAGTCATATTGAAATTTCGCCCATTTTTTATATTCTGCCATCAATGCCTGAAACCAGGTTTCCAAATCTTGAAAAGAATCATGTTCCAAAAAATACCGTACCTCTTCTGTATCCAGATTGACATACGTCATGCGAACTCCAATCTCTTCCAGGTGGTTTTGCAACGCATAAATAAAAGCATAACATTTTGCCTGCGCTAAATGTACCACACTCGGTTGTGTCATTTTAGACACATCCAAAAATACACCTTTGATCTCATCAATCACAATCCCGTTATCCGATTCAAAAATGCCGTCTGCCCTGCCTTCCAGAATTACAGTATAGTCTTCTTCCGTAAATTCCATTTTTAACGGAACTTCCGCATGATACAGCGGGCCGGCTTTTTTTTGCAGCTTCCTGTGTATCCGGCTCCCCCTCTGCATCGCTTCCATCTGCATTCCACCTGCGCCTCGGTTATCAATATCTCCACTGCGCAAAATAAATTCCACGAGGTTTCTTACCGATATTTTTATGTTCATGTTTGATTTTTCTCCGTTTAATCATGCCGCTCATGTACATTCTCAAAGCATTCACAAAAACGTGCGGAAAAAGATGGCTGTTCTCCTGCCATTATCAAATGTGAAACATCTCCAAAGCTGCTCATTCGAAACGACGCAATCCCCTGTCTGCGCTCCTCTGTCACAATTGTCGTCACCGAAGACGGCGCCGCACATGTACCGTGCCACAATACCATTGGAGAAACACCGATCAAATGACTCAGCAGCACACATTCCAGTCCAAAATGGCAAAAAAATGCGATCGTATCCATATTACTGTGCAGCACACGATAATAATTCCCTTCCCGCACATATCCATGTCGTTCTAACAGCTGATCCAAAGAGTCCACCACCCAGGTATACTCCTCGGCCACATTCCCACCTTTCATCACTGCATGTTCCATCCACGCCTGTTTATCATAAAAATCCGCATCCATCGTCCAGTCTTGCGGCAGCCAGTCCCACGTAATGGACATGCCTTCCTTATCCGGCCGACGAATGACCGGAGCAAATTCTCTGAGCCACTGGCATTCTTCCGCTTCCCGCTTCATTTTTTTCAAAGTAAGACTTGCCGTATCCTTTGCCCTGCCTAATGGCGACACATAAAAACGAGCAATATCCATAGCTGAGATGCGCTCCGCCAAAAGCCCCGCTTCTTTCCATCCCTGTTCGGTTAAAGAATCTGCTTCATAGTCCGGATCTGCGTGTCTGATAATTAATATTTTCATAGTCATTTCCTCTTTTTCCCAAGTTTGATTTGTATCTGACTTATTTTATCATAGTTACCGGAAATAATCTATGGCATTTTTATCAAGAAGGACTTGTGATGTTTCGAGAAGGAGTTGTCACAAATATGCTATGCACTTATTTTTAAGTGGCAAATGAGAAACGGAAGTGTTATAATGAAATAACAAATAGAAATTCATAGAAGGAGGTTCTTATGGGATTTTGGATTTTTATGTTGCTTATGAATCTGATGATTCCACTTACAATGATTGGCTTTGGAAGATCCTTTATGAAAAATACCCCAAAAGAAATAAATGCGGTATTTGGCTATCGGACATCCATATCTATGAAAAACAAAGATACCTGGGAGTTTGCTCATAGATATTGCGGCAAACTATGGTATGTCTGCGGATTGATTCTATTACCAATAACAGTAATATTTTTGCTTTTGGTAATTGGAAAAGACACGGATTATGTGGGAACCGTAGGAGGGATCATCTGTGGCGCACAGCTCATTCTTTTGATCGGTTCTATTTTTTCAACAGAAATTACACTAAAAAAGGTATTTGATAAAAATGGAAAGAAGCGATAAATTAACTCTAAAAAAAGCAATCTTTTTTCTGCTGTCCCTCCTGATTTGCTGTTTTGCACTGCCTGCTTCGAACCGCATCCGGTTAAGTATTGCTCAGTCTGTAGCTGCTGCCAAAACTCCTGTGCAGCGTTATGGCCGTTTAAAAGTGTCCGGCGCTCAGCTTGTGGACAGTAAGAACCGTCCGGTTCAGTTAAAAGGCGTCAGCACACATGGTCTGTCCTGGTTTCCGCAATATGTAAATAAAAAAGCATTCCAAACATTGCGCGATCGGTGGGGCGCACAGGTCATACGGCTTGCAATGTATACTGCTGAATACAATGGATACTGTACCGGTTCTGCCCAAAATCAAAAAGATTTAAAAGCAATTATTGATAAAGCAGTCTCTTATTGTGATGAGCTTGGTATGTATGTCATCATCGACTGGCATATTTTAAGCGATTCCAATCCAAATACATATAAAAAACAAGCCAAAGCGTTTTTTAAGTCCATGGCTCAAAAATACCAGGGACATGAAAATGTCATTTATGAAATCTGCAATGAACCAAACGGCAATACTTCCTGGAAAGAGATTCAAGCTTATGCAAAATCTGTCATCAAAACGATTCGCAAACAGGATGAACAAGCTATCATTATTATTGGTACGCCAACCTGGTCTCAGGATGTGGATACTGCCGCCGCTTCTCCTATTTCGGGAAATAACCTCATGTATGCATTTCACTTTTATGCATCGACGCATAAGGAAGATTTTCGAAAAAAACTTCAGACAGCTATTGACAGCGGACTTGCAGTATTCGTCTCTGAATTTGGAATCTGCGAAGCTACCGGTTCCGGCTCTGTCAATCAAGCAGAAGCCAAACGGTGGATGAAACTGCTCGATCAAAATAAAATCAGTTGTGTTGCATGGAATTTATCAAATAAAGACGAAGCATCTGCTCTCATCAAAAGCAGTTGCACAAAAACTTCCGACTGGAAGCGTTCTGAACTTTCTGATACTGGGAAATGGATTTATGACATGATGCGAAAATAAGGAGCTGTTCAGAAATAACTTTTAAATAGTTCCTAAGGATGCCAGAAAATGAATTTATCATATGCTGCTAATAAAAACTGCCGCGAAATAACGTACCATCATTTCGCGGCAATTTTGGCCAAAAGCAAAAGAATACTTCCTACCCAATTAGATGAGCCGATTTCAGCCTTTTCCTTATTTCCTGGCCGACTAACTCTGCCAAAACAATTTTAGTCAGATCTCCAATCAGAAATGGGATAACGCAAGCGGACAACGCATATGTAAACTCACATTTCATCAAAATCATAAACCATACCGTTCCAAATAAGTATAATACTGCTGTTCCAACAATCGTTCCCACCATGCACCAGATTCTCTTAAATGCCATTTTTTCCATTATAAAACCACCGACAAGCGTTAAAAATAGGTACCCTATTAAATATCCGCCTGTTGGCCCAAGCAGTTTTCCGGCGCCTCCTGTATACCCGGCAAAAACCGGAACGCCGACAAATCCCAGAAGTAAATAAATCATACAGCTGACAGTCCCCATCTTCATTCCCAGCAAATACATTGTCAAATAAATAATAAAAGTCATAACCGAAATTGGCACCGGGCCAATCGGAACGGCCAACGGACCGAGCAGACACATCAATGCGGCCATTAATGCAATCAAACATAATTGTCGAACCGGCAATACGCTTACTGTTTTTTCGTTCATATTGTTAACCTCTTCTTTCTTTTGTTTAACCATTTGTCAGTATTAATTATAAACTATTTTCGCCATTTGTCAATAGAAACTCTGTTAAATGTTAACATATTTTTTTCTATAGTAAACAAATAATGATCTGACATCGCATAGCAACAGAAAAAGAGCCGGATTTATCCGGCTCTCTCAATCTCTACCTCAGGGGACAGTTCCCTATGCTCTACCGCAGTTGAAAAAACAATCTGTGTCTGCGTTTTGCCATACTTTTGCAGTTTACCGACAAACCGCTCCAATGCTTCTGTATTTGGATATACGACCTCTAACAGCATCGCATAATCTCCGGTAATACAATTACATTCAATGACATTTCTGCATCGGCGCATATTCTCTAAAAATTCATCTTTGAGTCTGGCATCGACTGCCAGTGTAATAAACGCTTTAATATGATATCCCATCATTTCATGATTAATGCTTGCATGGAATCCGGTAATATATCCTTCCCTCTCCAGCTTTTCTAATCTCGCGGACGCTGCCGGAGAAGATAAAAACACTCTGGCTGCAATGTCCTTCAATGACATTCTTGCATTTTCCTGTAATAAACTAATAATTTGATGATCGATAAAATCCAATGTACGTTTCATACTGTTTTCCTCCAAAAAAGCAAAAAGACGCCTTGCATAAACTGCAAAACGCCTTCGTTTTTTAATGTTTTTTATGAAATTCTTAATTTTCTTAATTCTAGCACAAATGAACCTGATTTGTCCAGTATCTTTTTCGTACAAAAATATTTAAAATCAATAATCAATTTATCTAAAATTACCATAACTATCCATGTTATTTGTTGTACTTATAGTTCTCGTTTCCCATTTCATTCCTGATATCTACATATCCTGTCAAAAACGCGGACTCTGTAAATGTATCAGAGTCCGCAGACGTATCCAGACTCAGATACAATTTGTCAAGCTCTTCCACTGTCACAAGCCACCCCATATGTACGGTAACTGTCTCTCCCGGTTTTATTGATGTAATATAATTATTCTGTCTCTCCCCTCCGTGTACATCATAATACTGCATTTCATCTGTTCGTGATAACGCAGCATTTTCAACCCGTGTCCATAGATCTGACTTAGACGGCCGCTCATATTCCTGCATCATATGCATTTCTCCGTTTTTCTCACTGATCCGCTGCAGTGTGCCAAAAAACAATACATCTGTAAGCTCCTTATCCGTTGTATTTGTATATTCCACAGCTGCATAGATCAATTTTTGCGGAACCTTGCGTATTTTTACTACTTCACTTAACGCATCCGTATTTCCTTCTTTAATATAGCGAATCTCTGCCGGAAGCAGTTTGCCGTTTTCATCTGTTTCTTTCAGCAAATCTTCATCTAAAACAGTCGTCTGCAGCAGACTATAATCATCTGCAATTTTTACATCAGATACCTTTACTGAAAGGCCGCAATCCCTTGCCTTGCCTTCCTCATAAGATAAAAGCGGAAAGCTTTCACCAATTGCATGTGTATGACTCATCTCCTGTTTTGATGCTGTGACTTTCACCTCGAAAGATTCTGCGGCCTGCTCTTCTTTCTTCTGCTCTTCTAAAGAGCCCAGATAATCGCTCCAGTTCCACGCATGAACAATGTCCTCTTCCGATGCATTTTTTGCAGGTAACAGCTGAATACCTTCTGCAATCTTTAATGCCTCATCTTTTGAAACATCTGCCGCTGCAAACATCTGCATGACATAGTGTAAATCCGGATATGCAACGTAAATCCGCTGATTAAACGCTGTCTCATCTCCAAACAAATTCGGATATTCCAGGTAAACACCTTCATGCCCATTAATCGTCACATTCTCACTGGAAAGCACATCGCCATGGAGCATGTCAAACGCACTGTCTCCTGTATCCATTCGATAAAATACAATCGATACCCCTCCCTGATACAGATGGTCTTCAAAGCTATATTTACCCTCTTCTGTCTGTACCATTCCTTTCGGAAGATACCCTACCCGCAGCCTGACATCCTCAATCGCCGCAGATGTTCCATCCTCCGTATCATCTGCAGATTTGGAAACTGTCTGAGAATCTGCATCTTTTACAACCTTTACATCTACACCATATTTACCAACCGGTTCACGCTGCATCCGGTAAATGCTGACTCCTGCAAATACTGTTGTACTAAAAATTATAACTGCAGCAATGGATGCTGCCAGCGTACGTCCTGGTTTCAGCTTTGTATTCCATTTTTGTTTTGTTTCCATATGTAAATGAAGATGTCTGCCAGAGTTTTTACAAACTCTGGCAGACATCTTCATTTTTTGGATTTTGGTCCGGTCAGATCATAGCTTTCCACAATCATTCGCTGTATGTCTTCCTTTGGAATACTGCCATCCAGAATCATCGAGTTCCAATGCTCTTTATTTAAATGAAATGCAGGCACTACAGAGACAAATGCCTGCCTCCAAAAATCACGCCACTGTGGGTCACATTTCACATTTACCCAGACATTGCCATCTTTATGAAAAATCCATGCAAATACTTTCTTATTTTTTTTATGCCGCATGACGCACCAGTTTTGGTCATGAAACGGATAATCTTCATATACGTCTGCAAGTTTCAGACAATAAGCAATTACCTCTTCTTTTTTCGTCATTTATTTTCTCCACGATATACCCGACTTTTGCCCGCTTTGCGAACTTGTCCATTTTTCTTGTATCAAATGCAGGCAGGTTGATGCAAAGACAATGTCATGTTTTTTTCTGTAAATATTTGATATCCAGACTTGTCTACAATAATTTCTATATCTCCATAACATTTTCTTTCCGGTTCAATTGTACTGCATTGACACATATTGGTATACTCTGTACAATATATTCGTACCCCATTCTTTTTTAATACTTTTATTGTTTCTAAATCAGGATGCCGATATCTTTTATGTTCTTTTGTCGAAATAACTGCCATTTTGGGTTTCAAACTTTTAACTATTCGGTTTGTGCCAGCTGCTTTATCATCTGCATAAAATGCCCCGTGATGCGACATCTTTAAAATATCACATTTTAATGCAGGCAATCGGTTCAGCAGCCTGTCCCATCCTTCTGCTTCCACCTGTCTAAATTATAGCAAATACTCCTCACTTTGCCTCTGGCTAAAAATTTTTCCAAAAAATCGTTCACACCCTTACAATGATCGGCATCAAAATGTGAAATAATGAGTATTTCCAGTATTCGAATATTTTCTCTTGCTAATTCGTCAGCTGCTTTATCTGCATCCACAATATCAATAATTACTGCTTTTGCAGTTCCCAGCCTGTATCTTTCAAGAATATGACAGAACTGTCTCCATGTTCAACATCCAAAAATTTTATTTTTTGTGCCGTTTTTACCATTGCGCTCCTCCTGTTATATCATATCTGCTTTTAGCATATTATAAATGTCATCATCGTCTAAATCTGAAAACAATAATGGTTTTATATCGAAAAGATTGCCATTGCATAATTTTGCAGAAAACTCAGCTTTTTCTCTTAAAAACCAACCTGGCATCGAATCAGACAACTTTATTTCTAATTCCCCAAGTTCTGCTAGAAATACTTTGCATACCATCTGATTCGTCATGATATTGATTACCTCACCCGTAACATTATAATATTTTTGTTCTGATCTATTTTTGTTCTCCGGATGCGTTTCCATTCCTCGATATATCGTAAACACCCTGTTGTGTATTTCTCTAAAATCCCAAATTTTTTTCTAATATTTCCAGCTTTTACTTTGTTGATTTGTAACAATGTAGATTCATAAAAATATCCTAACAGTTCATGATCCACACTTTGGTAATTTATACTGTGAGTTAAACTGTTAAATATTATGTACGGAAGCTCTTCTCCATACCGGTTCATAATTTCTGCATCAAAATATTCCTGATATCGCTGTGATAGCCGGTCAATTAGCATCCTGATATCCGTCAGCTTTTCGACTGCCGAAACTTTGCTGTTATAATCAGAGCAGCTATTACATGCATTGTAATACTTGTTATATTATTTAAATCCTGTCCGTTTATTTTCTTTTTTGATATCAAATATGCTTTTGCAGCAAGAAATCCTTTTTCAAATTCTTCACTTAGCATGTTGCATGTAGCTTCTCTCGAAAAATCAATCAAGCCAGCCGCTTCACAAAAATCGATCTGCCGATATCCCATTTTTGATGCCATTAAAGAATCTGACATAAATTCAAAACGATTTCTTTCAAAATACAACTGAATCATGTTAGACTTATCATCTTTTAAGAGCGTACTTTTATCGGCTTTTATCTTCCACACACGCATACGGTCATTCATGGAAATAATTAAAACGGGTACAGCCAAATATTTAGCTCCATCGATATATCGCCCTTCCTCATGCTCATCTGTCACATTCTGCACAGCAATACAGGAAGTTGATATATCTTTCAAATATTTGTCACTAAATGCAACTACATCATATTTAACTGCAGAAGTTCCATCGATTTGAACAAAATAGTTTTCCGCAATATTTTCTTTTTCATACCCTAAAATTTGAAGCACATGACTTACGGTTCCTCTATTCATGCCTGAATCTCCCTTCTGCATATCTTTTTTATATTTTATCATATTTTTACTGTCAGCGCCATTATTTTTCACCTGATCCCTTTTTTAACAGTTGGATCAAAGTTCCTATTCACAGGGGGTGGACAAGTAACAAAGCAACAGTTTAGACAAAGTGTTGCTTTTGGGCCTCCCGGACGCTGGATGAGGGAATCGGCCCTGTCTCATTGTTCCGGTTTCCAGAACGTAAGAATCCCTAAGCATTCTACATTTAAGTTGTGGCACCGGACGGACGCGGCACCTAATTCGCCCTGGCTTAACGC
>CAJTZX010000037.1 GCA_910584345.1 uncultured Eubacterium sp.
CGGGATTGGAAATAAGGCTGCACCAACGCCGGGTATTAAAAGACGGGGCAGACATATACCTCACACGTTTGGAATACGGCGCACTCTGCTACCTTGCCGCCAGTCCGGGGCGGGTATTCACAAAGGCGCAAATCTTTGAATCCGTGTGGAGCATGGAAAGCGAAAGCTGCCAGTCAAGCGTTGCCAGCGTGATATGCAACTTGCGGAAAAAGATAGAGCCGGACAGCAAAAACCCCACCTACATAAAGACCATTTTAGGCATAGGCTACAAGTTTGCTTCCGGGGAATAACAACCGATCAACCGCCGCCATTTTAGGCAGTCAGAAAGCAGGAAATCAGAAAAGGTTTCCTGTTTTTTACGCCCGTTTTTGTCAAATCTTGTTCCGAAAACACGAAAAGATTTTCCGGGGAACTTTGCCATATTTTTCTTCCAGTGCGTAGTAATAATGACGGGAAAAATATTGCCGCAAAGTTGGCAGAAGCCCCGCCCTCTCCGTCGAGGGTATCAGCGGAAGCCCACACAGCGGAATCCGTCACTTTCTTAGAGCAAGATACGCAGAGGGAACACCGTCCTTATAGTTTCCGGCTATTTCAAACAGGACACCACCGCCGCCGACAAGATGATGAACAAGCTCCTCATTATACGCAGTGCTTCCATCCGGATTTTTTCCCGTGTAACATTCCGCCGTATCTAACAGCGTGACGCCAAGGTCATATGCCTGCTGCATCAGGCTGACCATTTCTTTTTTATCCGCCGGCTTGTGAGAAGATTGATATATGTACCTCTGCGGTACTGTTTCAGATAGTCCAAGTGCTGTTGCCCGAATAAGCCTATCGGCTGTTCTTCCTCGTCTGGTAATCTCAAATCAGGGATAAGATACCCGTTTTCTTCGTGATATGTGCCGCCTAACTGTTCAAATAGTGATTTTGCCATTTTGTAATTCCTCCGTATGATTTGAATTTTCCTACAGTTCAATCATTCTGGCTAATTACAAAGCAAAAGGGAAACAACTTCCTTACGAAGTGCCTCCCTTATTGCCGCTCTTTTTTCGTTCCATCTCAAAAAAAATGAAAAACATTTCTTTACTTCCCGTCTTCTTTTGTATCTTCCTTCTTTTTGCCTTCGACTGCTTCGATACAGTCCACAATATCATCACTTGAGAAATTTTTGGATTTCAGCCATTCAATGAGATTAAGAACTTCTCTTGCTGTCATTGCTTTTAATACCTCCATTTATCCGGTCTCCCTTCCGCTCATCTAAGATTTACTGTCTACTGCACATGCTGATGCGTAAATAAATGCTCCTGACAATATTCATAATTGCCCGCGCATTTTGAACAAAACCGAAACTCCAGCGCAGGGTCATCCAGTTCCGTCCTTCCGCAGACAGCACACTTATGCTTCGTAATTCCCGCACTTTGCGGCCGTTTGACTGCCTGACGGTATACTTGTCTCCTGTGAACTTCTTTTGGAGAAAACCGGTACAAATCCCTTGTTGACAAAAAGTAAATTACAAAATTCAGCAATGACATAATCATAACCACTCTGCGTGGCCATGAACTTTGCACCAAATCTACCAGCATCAGCAAAGCATATACATATGCCATCCACTTCATTTTAATCGGTATAATAAAATACAACAATATTTGCATATTCGGATAACAAACAGCAAATGCCAGAAAGATAGACATACAAATATAATACGTACTGATTTGTGTTCCGACAATAGCACCCGTAATCCCCGGATTCCCATACATGGCTGTCATAATCAGCCATGTTACAACTGCACCGATTATCGTATACAAAATGCCTCCAAAAATATAGACATTATAGCGGAAAACACCCCATGTGCGTTCCAGATTCGTACCAAGCTGATAATAAAACAGCATCATAATGACATAAAACAAAATATTCTGCATAGATGGTGGAATCAGCACCCAGGTAACGAGACGCCAGATCTGCCCATGCAAAACCTGATATGGATCCAGTGTCAAATAGTTTAACATCTCCGGTGATAATCTGCTCAGCACATATCCAATCACATATCCAAAAATCAGATACATGGTCAGATTGGAAATTGCGTATCTTGAAAATTTACGCTCCAGTTTATTCATAAAATTCATTTGGCCCTCCATATGGCTCCTTGCCTGTAAAAAGCAGCAATGTATTTTTATTCTCTTGAAAGAATTATATAAATACAGACATATTTTGTCAATCACACGCTTGCTTATTTATAAAAAATTCATATCTGAAGGGTATGTTCCCTGCATACTTTGATTTTCTGCCGGTATTTCGCCAAATGTTTCTGATATACCTCTCTGATCCGCTTGCTCTGATGGTTGTTCTGGCGCCTCTTCTGGTCTTTGTGACATCTCGTTTCTGTCGTTTTCTTCCATTTCCTGTGTTATGCCTGTTCTGTCGGACTGTTCAGGCATCTCCTGCATCCCGCTTTCTGCGGATTCTCCCAATCCTGCGTACATACTGCTATTCATCATTTCCCTGGCCGGCGTCATACAGTTTCCCATATACACATTGCCCGGCGCCTGCTGGTTAACATCATCATAGTCTCTTACTGTGGCAGAAAATCCCATCTGGTCAGATGGCGTAGAAACCCTTCCAGCTGGATTCGACTGCTCCATTTCCGCCATTGGAACGATACGTTCACGCTCAGCCGGTTCCTGTGCAGGAATCATATACCGCCTGGCATCACTTTCATAAATCGGCTGCGTATTTCCTTTTAAATAATTGTCAAACGCCGGAGTTGTATTCGCCTGTGCGGGACGCTCACGTACAGGCATCCGGTTCATAGAACCATTTGCACCGGCTTCCCCCATTGGCATCCGCGGCACCATAACAGGCACACAAATCTCATCACCAATCTGCAAATTGTATACATTTACATAAGGATTTGCATACATAATTTGTGATACCGCAACTCCATATTTTTTTCCTATTTTATAAAGCGTATCCCCTGCCTCTACGATATGAAGGATTCCACGGCACTGCATCTGTTCGTCATTTCTGCCTAAAAAATAATCCATTTTTGTCATACCTCATCTGATTCTTCTTATATATCAATGTATTCTGTTTTTTTTAAAATGTGCAGATTACTGATATTCCTTTTCAATTGCCGCTCAAAAGCCGCTTCAAAATCCCATTCTCAATATACTTTGTATGAAAACAGGCAATACCAAAAATCAAAAACACAGTAAAAATAAACGCTGCCGTAAATGGTATTCCCATTTCTGTAAAAGCCTGCATCAAAAATCCGCCCCATGTCATATGAAGCAGATAAACAGACAAACTAATACTGCATAAAAAATCAACATATTTATTTGCCGTAAAGCGCTTTTCCCATGTCAGACAGATGACAACAAACAACACCGCATAAAGAAAAGAAATCAGGTACAAATTCTCAGCATAAAACTCATATTGAAATTTTTTAAAATAAAATACCATAGCCATATAATTGACAAGCAGTAAAACCAGCCCGTTTCCAAGAGCAATATTTTTTTCATGGTAGATTTCAGCAAGTATCACCCCTGCCAAGGGCATGTACACAAAAATCATCATATTTGTCGGCGCATAGATATGCATCCGATCCAGCGTATAAAAAAGTGCCGCCAAAAATCCTTCTATGATCCACATACCCCCCCCCTTGCAAAAAAGGCGCCTGCTAAAGGCTGCATAAAATGCAGATACGATATAAAAGAAAAACAATGGCACAAGAAACCATGTAGAGCCGTTAATAACTTCCCCGTTTCCTGTCAGATACCCGACAAGCGTAATACTTTCTAACCATTGGCGAATCGTAAACTGCTGCCAATAGGTCTCCTGAAAATTCCAGCAAATTGCCTGGCAGAGCCAAAATCCTAAAAAGGCAGCAATTAATGACAAATATATTTTCAGGAGACGCCGGCATGTTTTTTTCGTCAAATGCTCATACTGTCCCTTCCACGCAAATAAAAATCCGCTAATTAAAAAAAACAGTGACACACCAAAAGCCCCGAAGTCCTGAATAATAAAAAGCGGATTTGAAAAAAAGAAATCAACCGCTTTTTTTATCATCCACTCTTGATTTCTAAGTCAGCCAAGATGATCGTACAAGATCATGAACATTGCTAATACACGTAAATAATTAAAACTGTTTATTTTCGTACCGTTCCATTTCAGATCATATGCCTCCATGAGAAAGCTCCTTTGAAAAATACCGAATCGTAGCCAACAGCCCTGTTTCCAGATCAATTTTTGGCTCCCAGCCTAATTCTTTCACCGCTAATGCAATATCTGGTTTTCTTTGTGTAGGATCGTCTGACGGCAAAGGCAGATGAATGATGTTAGATTTGGAATCCGTCAGCGCAATGACTTTTTGTGCCAGCTGCATAACCGTAAATTCAGAAGGATTTCCAAGATTGACCGGCCCAATAAAATCTTCGCCACTCTCCATCATACGGATGATCCCGTCAATCAGATCATCAACATAACAAAAGCTGCGCGTCTGCCCTCCGTCGCCATATACGGTAATATCTTTATTCTGTAACGCCTGAATAATAAAATTTGAAACCACACGTCCGTCCTGCGCGTGCATATATGGCCCATATGTATTGAAAATACGGATGACTTTGATCTTTGTCCCATGTTCTCTGTAATAATCAAAGCACAAGGTTTCAGCGCATCGTTTCCCTTCGTCATAACATGCCCGCAGACCGATCGGATTTACATTTCCCCGGTAAAGCTCTGTCTGTGGATGCACCAACGGCTCACCATACACTTCACTCGTAGAAAACTGTAAAATACGCGCATGGTTTTTATCCGCTAATTCCAACAGGTTCATCATTCCAATCACACATGTGCGTATCGTGGATACCGGTGATTTCTGATAATGAGGCGGACTGGCCGGACAGGCAGCATGATATATTTCATCCGCTTTCACAAAAAACGGCTCTGAAATATCATGCTCAAAAAACGCGAAGCGCGGATGATCCAGCAATTCTTTTATATTCTCTTTTCTGCCTGTATAAAGATTGTCTACAACCGTTACCGTATGCCCCTGTGCAAGAAGCTTCCTGCACAAATTCGAACCTAAAAATCCGGCGCCGCCTGTTACTAATATATTTTTCATGTTGATTTCCTCACTCGTATCTGTTTTATCATTTATTTTCATGCGGCCATTCCACACTTTCCATGCCTACTCCGATCTGATGGTATTCAAAGCCAAGTTCCGCCAATTCTCCTGCATCATATTGGTTTCTCCCGTCAAATATGACAGGCTCTTTCATCAGCTCTTTCATCAGTTCGTAATCAGGGCTTCTAAATTCTTTCCATTCGGTAATCAAAATCATAGCGTCACATCCACTCAGTGAATCGTATTTTCCATCAAAATACGTAACGTTTGTATTCCCTTTTAAATAACAGTGTTTTGCTTCCTTTACCGCTTTTGGATCGTATGCATGTATGTCTGCGCCGCGCTTTGTCAGTTCATTGATAATTACAATTGCCGCACTCTGTCTCATATCATCCGTATCCGGCTTAAAGGACAGCCCCCATGCCGCAAACGTATGCCCTGTCAAATCCTCTCCATATTTTTTGACAACCTTATCCGGTATTACCTGCTTTTGCAGCATATTTACCTCTTCTACCGCCTGCAAGATGCGCGGAGCATAACCGTAGCTTTGGCTTGTCCGAATCAATGCCTGCACATCTTTTGGAAAACAACTTCCTCCGTAACCGCATCCGGGATAGATAAAATGATAGCCAATCCTATGATCCGAACCGATCCCGATACGGACTTTGTTCACATCTGCGCCTACAAGTTCACATATATTTGATATTTCATTCATAAAGCTGATTTTGGCAGCCAGCATAGAATTTGCTGTATACTTTGTCATTTCTGCAGATGCAATGTCCATAAACAGCAGCGCTTCCGTAGTCCGCACAAACGGCGTATACAACTCTCTCATTTTCTTTTCTGCCCGTTTTGAATCTGTGCCAATAACAATCCTGTCCGGTGTCAGGCAGTCATGTACAGCTGTTCCTTCTTTTAAAAATTCCGGATTGGAAACAACATCAAATTCCAGACTGCTCTTCCTCTCATCCAGTTCCTTTTGAATGGTTTTTTTTACTTTTACCGCTGTCCCAACCGGAACGGTAGACTTGTCAACGACATACATATGTCTTATCATATGACGTCCGATGCCTGACGCTACTTCCAGCACATAATGAAGATCTGCGCTGCCGTCTTCTCCCATTGGCGTTCCTACCGCTATAAAACATATCTGTGCCGTCTTTAACGCCTCTTCTAATTTCGTTGTAAAAGAAAGCCTTTTTGCTTCCGTATTCCTCTGCACGATTTCCGCCAGTCCCGGCTCATAAATCGGAAGCTCTCCCTTTTTGATGCTTTCAATTTTTTTTGCGTCAACATCCACACAGATAACATCATTTCCCATATCCGCAAAACACGCGCCTGAAACCAATCCTACATAACCGGTTCCTACTACTGCTATTTTCATCTTTGTATTCCTTCCTCATATATTGTTTTTATGACAACATGCGGGCAAAGTTCTTTTTATCTCTTTGTGTCTGTCAGAATCTTTCTGATTTTCAGATATCCTTTCCTTGCTGCTTTTCCACGAAATGTCTTTGATGGAAATAAGGCAGCCAATACCCGCCTTGCGAAATGACGCAGACTTTCATACTGCATGTCTTGTTTATACTGTCCGATAAAATAGCACGAAGTATCTGTCATGCGTCTTTGGAGCATCGTTTCATAAAACGGCGTATTTCTAAGATAAGTCCAAAATTGTTCCGCATATTCATAATTCGGGTCGAACCATGGTTTCTCATTTCCTGCAAAATGATAAATATAAGGTTGTTTTGCTGCCTGTTCATATTGCCTGTACAGATTTCGCGGAGCAAATTGATTGATTCTTCCGCGCCATTTGTCTTTTTCATCCGCAAAATAATTCCATGCGCTGTCAAGCCAATATACCCTGCCTTCACAGAGAATATTTAATGCATCCTGATCCCAGTATTTGAACTTCCCTTTTTCCGCAAAATCAAGCATATAAGCAGTTGTAAAAGACGCTCGGAACGCGTCTAAATTCATAACCATAACCCCGGCGTTAAACTGCTGCACAGGATCTTTCAGCTTTAACTTATTTTGGCAGTATACGTAATGTTCTTCTTCAGCACCGTTTACAGAACCGGCAATGGTTACATCATGACAGGCTCCTATCAGATTGTTTCCAATATCCGTCTGAAACAAATCTTTAATATCCCGTTTGATAATCATATCCCCGTCCAGGTACAGTACTTTATGAAATTTTTCAAACAGCTCCGGGATCAAAAACCGATAATATGTTTCAACTGTAATCAAATGACTGGTAAACAGATCATATCCGTCCATCAGCGGGCCGGCATTATAATATCGCAGTGAAAAATTTTGTTTTGCCTCCACCATACTGTGAAGCCTTCGCTTTATCTTTTCCGATATTCCGCTCTCCAAAATAACCACATCATAATTCCAGTCGTCACTGCTGCTGCAAATCATAGAGTTGATCGCCGCGGCCATCATAGGTACAAAAAATTCATTTGCAGCCATAACAACCGGTATATTTTTTTTCGAAAAGGCCGGCTGCAGTTTATCTCTATAAGTAATATCCGCGTTTTGAATAAATCCTACCTGCAATTCTCTGATTTTCAATGCCGGGAATTTTTCCTCCAGATAGGTGATGTAAACGCCTAACAGCCTTTCGCCAATATGCCCGATGATCCTCCTTCCCTGTATACTGTAGGGATCCATATTTAGCTTTGCGTCAACCTGGGACAAGATATCAAAAAGCCAGGCGCTGTAATTGCGAAAGATCTTTCCAGACATAATAAACATATTGTAGGGATAAAAATACGGCCCGTACAAATATTTTTTTGCAGCTTTATTATATTTGGGATATTTTTTTTGAATAACCGCAATTGCCAGATCCAGCGCTTCTATCCTTAAATGGGGTATTTTTTTAAATTGTTCATATACAGAGCCAAACCCAACTTTCCTTAGATCCACCCTGGATGGAAGCAATATGTCACAGCCTTCCACAACATGGTGAATCCGTTCCGTATTTTCCAGACACAGCTTCTTTTTTGTCTTTTCATTTGCATACTTAAAATGCACAAGCTTCCAATCATCGCACTTTAACTTTCCCGGATGGAACGAAAAAAATCTTCTGTAATGGCAAAATCCATAATAATCCGCTTTTACATTTTTCCACGCCCAATACTGCGTCGTCAGTTCACAATAGCTGTCATTATATTTTGAAATGTTTTCCCCTTCATCATCTCCTTGTATCCGGCCGATATTTTCCTTGCAGGCTGCGCCTCCAAGCACCGGGACAATCACTTCATTTTTTATAAAATCATTTTTGCTGCATGACTGGCTTTGTGTCGCATATATTTTTATATTTTTCATACAGTCCTCCTATTACCCTTTGAATAATACGGAAAGCTTTCAAAAGCTTCTTTTCCTGCTTTTACACCAGCAATAACATCTAAGCAACTGATTTTTCTGCAAATATCCTGCAAACACATAAATATCACCGTATTCTACGGTCTTAAGAAATCTGTAATCTTCTCCTGACGTATCTTTTCTTAAGGACTCAAAAATTTTACGAAACGCAGAAAATGATGTTGTAAATGCCAGATGATAGATCATCTCATTAAATTGATGGAATAAAAACGCCTCTCTGTAAATGGGATATACCATTTCTTTTCTTAAAAACTTCTTACAGATTCTTTTTTGTGTAAAAATATCCAGTTTGTATTTATCATTTTTCTTTTCCTGGTCTGTAATAGACGTTCCTGCATTCTTTCTATAATTGTAGAAATCTTCATTTACCACACAAATCCGCTCTGCCAGCACCGTTGACTGCACCGAATAGAAATGATCTTCAAAGCTTATTTGTTCAATATTTAAGATTTTATTTCGAATTAAAAACTCCCTCTTATATATCCTGTCCCAAATTCCTATATTTTGAATGATTTCCGGAAATCGTTTTGCGTTAAACCATGGATATGCCGCATATTTTTCATACAGCTCATGCGAACGAAACGACTCCGTTTTCCCGCTGTCCATAAAAACAAGCGATATTCCTCCGATTGCTATATCTGCATGATTTTCAGCCGCTTTTTGATAAAGCTTTTCATACATTGCAGTATCTACATAATCATCGCTGTCGACAAACCCTATGTATTCTCCGGATGCATAAGCAAATCCTGTATTTCTTGCCGCGCCTACGCCTTTACGCTTATTTTTATATATATGAATTCTGTGGTCGGTTTGTGCATATTTGCAAAGCATAGGATAAGACCGGTCGGTCGATCCGTCGTCAACCGCAATAATCTCCAAATCTTCCAATGTCTGATTTATTAAACTTTCCATACATTCTGCCAAATATTTCTCAGCATTATATACAGGAATAATCACAGATACTTTTGCCATTTTATACCACCCTAAAATTTTTTCTTTTGATGCCAGTTCCAGGCATGTTGTATGATTGTTTCTATCTCACTGTACTGCGGCCGCCATCCGAGCGCCTGCTGCGCTTTTTGCGAACTGCCGATTAAAATCGGAGGATCGCCCGGTCTTCGCGGTTCCTCTTTTACCAAAAAATCTTTTCCGGTAACTTTCTTCACGGTTTCTATCACATGCTTTACCGATTCGCCTTTTCCGTTTCCAAGATTAAAACATGCACTTGCTCCTCCATGATTTAAATATTCCAGCGCCCTTATATGTGCATCGGCCAAATCGCTTACATGGATATAATCACGAATACAGGTTCCATCTTCTGTCGGATAATCCGTCCCCAAAATACTGACAGATGATGTTTTCCCGCTTGCCGCATCTAAAATTAATGGTATCAGATGCGTTTCCGGATCATGGCTTTCTCCAATTTCCCCATCCGGATCCGCTCCGGCTGCATTGAAATAACGCAGGCAGCAGTAATGCAGTCCGTAAGCTTTTTTATAATCTTCCAAAATCTGTTCCACCATCCATTTCGTGCGTCCGTATGGATTGACAGGATTTTGCTGTATGTCCTCTGTAATGGGCATCTGGGACGGGATGCCGTAAGTGGCGCAGGAGGATGAGAAAACAATATCTTTCACTTTATATTTTTGCATCATATCAAGAAGCTTTATTGTATTTACCACATTATTACTATAATATTTAGAAGGATTATGTACGGATTCTCCCACGTACGCATAAGCAGCAAAATGAATGACCGCTTCCATCGAGTATTTTTGAAATATTTCTTCCAAACGTTGTTGATCCGATAGGTCTCCTAATTCCAAAATACCCCATTTCACATTTTCTCTATGACCATAAACCAGGTTATCATAAATAACAGTTTGATATCCTTTTAAATGAAGCGCTTTGTTCGTATGGCTTCCGATATAACCAGCGCCTCCGGTTACAAGAACCATCTTATTTTTCTTTAACACCGCAGATTCCCCCATTTTTCTGAAACTCAATTTTCATTTGGATAAACCAGCCTTTGATCGGTATACAAAATATATCCCGAACAGAAATAAACAACATCCTTCCAAAATGTTTGAAACCATACATCTCCAGTATTACAGGCACGCCAGAAATAACTACAAATGATATTCAACGATACTACAAAACGTCTGTATTTTTGCATAATTTTGTATGAAACAATCTTACAAATATAAACGTTCCAATCAAATACAGTCCCGCATACACAAGCAACAGCCTGCATACATTCCTGACCTTTTCTTTTTTACCCACTCTATTTCCTCTATCCGTCATTGTCCTTTACGATCCATACAGTAAGATCATTAACACCGCCAGAAAAACAATGCCTAAAAGAATCAACCATTTATCTCTGAACACTACCTCAACCGGATCGCCGTCGCTTTTCCCATCATTTAAAATCATTAAGTATCTTAAACATATGATAAATACCGCCGGCACACTCCAAAGCAGATTCACTCCCGCCTCTGCCACTGCCGTGTTCACATCCGCGCAGCTTAACGCATAAAATATAATGGTCGTCGTCATCGACATCTGACATGCGCGGTCCAAAAAATCCAAAGTGTATTCCTTTAGATTCGCCCGTCCGACGCTGCCATACATCAGCAGCTCATTCCGTCTCTTCCCAAATCCCAGAAAAAACGCTGCCGCCGTAATTGTAAGAAACATCCATGCGGACAATCCTGTGCCCGCCAGTCGTCCTCCATATATTAACCTTAAGACATATCCAAGCATTAAAATAAATACGTCTATCAGAGGGTATTCTTTTAATTTCAGGCTGTAAGCCACATTCAATGCCAAATACAGCAGCGGAATAAAAATATATTCAAATGCGAACTTTTTATATCCCCAAATACAAATAACTGCGGCTGTCAAAAAAACGACAATCGTTTTTGCCGCCGGCAAAGACACTTTCCCAGATGCAAGCGGCCGTTTGGATTTGACCGGGTGCTGTCGATCCATCTCTACGTCTCTGATGTCATTGATTATGTATATCACAGAAGACGCGAAAGAAAAAATAACCGCTCCGATCACAACTTCTTTGAGAATCTGAACCTCAAACAATTTTCGCGTTAAGACTGCAGGCAAAAAAATCAGCAAATTTTTCATATAGTGCTTCACACGCATCAATTTCAAATATTCTCTCATATGCAGCTTCTCCTCTTTCGCGCCCCTTCTATCTCGAATACCTATTCCCGTTTCCTAAAATTATTTAGAAAAGAATCCCCTTGTATGCCGGTTTCCTGATATATATTACCCATATCTCCAGTTAAATCCGTATCAATATGATAAATCTGCTCTCTGGAAACCGGAATTTTTATACGAAACACATCTAAGACATACAGTCCAAGTATACACATCCATACAGGAACATGAAACAACGCTATCCGTTTTCCTTTCTCCTCTGCAATCAGACGGCACATTTGGTTATAAGTCATGGCATCCTTTCCATGCAGCTCTATCGTTCTGTTCCGGCAGTCTTTCAGCAAATAATAAGCGATTAAAGCCGCACACTCGCCAACCCATATCGGCTGTTCTAATTTACGGCCATTTCCAAAAACCGGAACGATGCCACATTTCATAATAAAATTTTCTATTACTTTTAATCCTTTGTTGCAATCATGTCCAAAAATCAGCGCCGGCCTGAAAATCAAGTAGGAAAGGCCGCTTTCTTTTACCGTGTTTTCAGCCTTCCGTTTGCTTTTTGCATAAACACCCTGCCTGGCTAACTTAACATTGACAGAACTGACTATGCAGATACGGGGAATATGATTTTTTTTACAAAATGAAACAGCTGATTTTACACCCTCATAGTTTACCCTGACAGTTGTCTCTTCGTCGCTGTTTACGCCTGAGAGCACAACACATTGGTCCATTTGATCCGCAATCTGCACAGAATCAATCGTTTCTATGCTTCCCTTTATTTTTATAATTTTTCTATCTTGTACAGGAATCTCCGTTTTATGAATCAAACAGTATATTTTATCCACGTTATCTTTTTGCAGTAATTCACGTATAACATATCGCCCTAAAAAACTGGAACCGCCAATCAGAAAAAAATTCATTCCGTCACCCTTTCCTAAAAGAAATTCCCATATCTTCTCATCTGTCTGACCAAATCAGGAAAATGAAACAATATCTTCCACTTTTTTCTCCAAAGATAACCGATTTCCCTCGCGTCATTATAAAAGCAAGGTGTCGTACAATTGCATTGATGCAGCATTTTTTTATATTTCTTCTTCTCTTTGCCAAACTTTTTCAAATCGATTTTCTTATCTGGAAACTCAATACACGGAGCAATTTCACCTGTTTCCTTCATCAAAAATGAATAGTTCATCGCATCGCATTCCGGCATATCCTTGCCCATGATATAATTGATATGCTCCTCATAGATCAGCGCCGCAAATAAATTCTCTTTTCGAGCCTTCCTTAGCATATATTCAAAAATATTTAATACGTCGCGGTAATCATAAACTAATTTTTCATCTTTTTTCCCTGCTGTTCCTGATACGGTAATATAGGGCCTTATGGCATACATAAAGCCATGCCGGTACGCATATTTACGAATGGCCTGCACATCTTTTAACTCGGTCATTTTCGTTACTGTCGTAGTAATGGACCAGTTTCCTTTATGCTTTCCCTTTAGATCATCGATCGCTGCAATATTTCTTTGAACCCTGCGCAGCGTATCCGTTCCCCGCAGCAACGCATATCTTTCCGGAATCAAGGAGTCTATGCTGATTGCCAGATTGCATTCCCTTTTTGCGATTTCTTCCGCTGTTTTCGGATTTAATAAAATGCCGTTTGTAATAATGGTCGGCCGGATACCGTTTTTCAAAAAAACATCCACAATGTCAATAATGTCCTTTCGCACGAGCGGATCTCCGCCCTGTAAAAAAACATAGCCAATTCCAAATTTTTTTAGTTCCTTTGCTTTCCGTTCAATGTTTTCTAATGACATATCCTCAGATTTTGTTTTCCATATGTTGCACATGGGGCAGCGCTGATTACACAGTTTTGTGACATCAAAGATCGCCAGTATTGGTCTTTTTAACATCATATTACGCATAACCCTGAATTTAGAAATTAATAGCTTCCCGTTCATTTTATGATCCCCTTTACAATTCATTTTTCTAAACATCTTCTTTCCATGGCCAAAATAATACAGATACAAGCAATGGCGCTGAAAATATCACAGGTGCGCAATATCTGTATACAATCATCGGACTGAGCGCTACCGTCAGATATACGCCTATACCCAATCCAACCAATAGAAGCGGTTCTTTTTTTTGTCTGTATATAAAATAAAAGAACAGATATATCAGCATCCAACAATAAATACCTGCTTTACTGAACGTCCCCAAACCAGGAATGTTCGTGAAAGCCATAAATAAATTACCCCCGGCTCCGGACTGGTCTGTCCCCTTTCCATAAAGCCATCCCAAAAAATTATCATATATCGGCAGAAGCGAGGAACGTTCCACACTAAAATCCAGTCCATAGACCTCTTTTAATGACATCGTTTCGTCATAGCACATGTAAGAAATATATGGATGATAAATTCTACCGTCCGTATAGGTTTTATTTGGATACCATAAACCAAAGGTCTGTAGTCCCAGCCCTTGGAAATAACAATCCGGAACAGAAAAAAAGATGTCTGCATACAATGCAAAAAACGCTGAAGGATCTTTTGCAAAAGCTTCGTAATCAAACCCTTTTACCACGTAATCAGATAAAGAAATATGAATCAGATAATTGCGCCATCCCTCATCCGTTAAATATTTCTGCATATTACTTATCTGTTTTTCTGACAGCCTGTCTTGACCGAAATTATATGCATTTGCCATTTGCTGTAACGGAAGGCTTAACATCCAGCGATTGACGGTCCCTTTCTCTACGCCCATCATATGATAACCAGGTCCCGTATAAATCATTACAGCTACAATGACACAGCATAATACAGCAAGCAGCTGTTTTTTGTATGTTTTCAAAAAAGCAACTGCAAACACACTCATAACTAACAACGCATATAATCCATTATTTCTGACCGCACAAAATAAAACCAACCATAACGCAAGCTTAAACAGATTTCTTTTTTTCGCAAAATACAGCTGCGTATCACATAGCATTTCCCATAAATGAATGAGACACATTGACATACAGACTGCAAATACCGAATCCTGCGCAGAAGTCAGCGCAAGTATTACATGTGTAGGAATTACCAAAAAAAATACCGTTACTGCGATCACCGAAAAAATACTGAATCTTTTGGAAAAAAAATTTAACATTCTTATAACTGCAGCTAAAACACCTATCATCTGTACAAAACTAAATAAGGCAAATCCTGCATTATAATTTCCAAATAAATTCTCTCCTGTTTTCACAAGCCCATAAAATACTGCACAATAAAGCGGCGACCACTGTGACGTTATCGGCACATCCGGATTCGAAAATTCATAATACCAGGTCGGCGCATCCGTTGCATATACCCCCGGAAACATCGCCAAATAAGCACACATCCATACCACTGTTACGATTACGGAACAGATTGCCAATGCCTTTTTTCTGTTTTTGACACTGGCGTTTTCTGCCTTTCTTTGATCGATCCATCCCGTCAAAAGATCCAGCGCCGGATAAAGCGCTGCCGCAAGAAATAAAACGGCGCAAAAAAATTTCCAGCCTTCCAGCTCCAAATCTTTATCAAGCAGACCTCCCCATATGAGAAAAAATGAATAGCAAACAGAAAGTCCGACTGTCAGAAAATAAAATCCTCTCGTCTTACGATGCATCAAACATTTTACATACGCCTGATATAATATATAAAAACTTGCAAGCAGCAGCACATCGCTGTATATCAATAAGTTTTGCGTAAGAATCGCTGCCTGTGCACCGATTCCTGTCATTCCGGCCAGGGCAAATACCAAAGCTGCTGCTTTTAAAGCGCCGCGCGGTTTCTTATCCTTCATTTGATTTTCAACCTACTTCCACCTTCCTGTCTCTTGCCTCCTGATTCGTTTCTTTTTTACAAAAATTTCCCACAAACCGTCCGCACCAGACGTCTTCGCAAAGATCCGGCCGGAAGCAGTTGATTTACTTTTTGCATATCTATGGTAATTCTGAAATTCGTCGGCCTTAACCGAAACACCCGCATCGGATTGTCTTTTGTACGGCATCGGAAACGCGCCTGCGGTATACAGTTATATAAAATGATCTCGTAAAATGGCGACCGCCTCGCAAAGCTCCAAAAACAGGATGCAAAATCACAGTCCGGAACTTTCCATGGCTTCCATCCGCCTGCATAATGGATCACTGCAGGCGCTTCTCTTGCCTGTTCATACTCTTTCCACAGCCGGTATGGCGCATGTTTTAAAATATCAGACCTTTTCTTTCCATTTTCCTGCCAGTCCATCATTACATTCCACTTCTGATCCAATACCAGATATTCCCCCTGAAGCATCTTGTTCAGTACGTCCTGGTCCATCATCCTCCACCGATATTGCGTTGTAATCCGAATAAAATCTTCCGATGTATATTTCTCCCTGATTTTTTTCAGATTTAAGAGCATAACCCCGGCCTGAAAATAATCATATGGGTGTTTCAGCTTCAGCATTTTGTCTGCATACTTTTTCACATGCGGATCCGTCCGATAAGTCCCAATCATATCCAAATCCCGCACAGCAGATATACAATGCCTGTGAAGATCCTTATGGTATAGTTCCCCGACATCTGTTAATACGACCAAATCCGCATCCAGCCATAACGCTTTCGCATATTCAGGCATCAAATCCAACATAAAATAACGAAAATACGTCTCCGGCGTAAGATGATCGTGAACATGCAGTTTTATCCCCTTTACACGTTCGGATACATCTAAAAAACGGATGCAGATATTCTTCCTCCCATCTGCCATTTTTTCCGTCATTTTCTGATATTCCATACTGACATCCGTATGCATAACGACAATATCATAGTTTGTCCGGCTGTCTGCATATTTGATTACAGACGCAAGCATAACGCTCAAATAAGGGACAAACGCATGATTGGCTGCCGTTACCAGATTTACGCTGTCTGTTCCAAAATATGGTTTCATAACCCGTTCGGGCTGTGTATCATGAAAAATGATATAACCAAGTTCACAGCAACTTGCCTTTCCCATTCTCTTTAACTGCGTATAATACACACCAAACAAACGCTCCGCCAAAAATCCGGTTGCACGCATCTCACGCTCGCTGCATTCTGAAAAATCTTTTTCCTGTTCAAACTGCTCCAAAATCGGAAACAGCCATTCCATATATGCAAAAAAATATTCCCGCTTCATAATGTACATGTTACAAAAATAAATATATTTGGAATTCATATACCAGTCGCAGGCTTTTGCAAACTGCGGATAGGTTTCTTTTAAAATTCGAATGGCACAGTCTAAATCCTCCTGCTGATGAAACTGGCAGTACTGCTCATAGACCGTTACATTCATCCATTCGCCTAAAACAGTAATCACATCATATGCTTCTATGATTTTTCGCATCTGCTTTTCATGAAGCCCAAACTTCGATAAATCTGTCCGTATGCTGCCCTCTTCTTTATATGGAGACATTCGCGGCCCTGTCAAATGCCTTCGGTCCGGCTCGTACTTTCCTGAAAAATCCAGATACCTTCTATAATGAAAAAATCCATAATAATCCGCTTCCAGATTTTTCCAGGCCCAATACTGTGCGGTTAATTCACAATACGTTTTATTTTTCTCTGATATATGCACTCCCTGATCGTCGTGCAGTATATCCGGCAGCTTGTTTTCTGCCAGAGCTGTTCCAACCTGAATCGGCCGCAGCAATTGATTTTTGGGCACATACACATCCTGATGCGCTGCTATTAATATTTGTATATTATTCATGCTTTCCCTCATATCTGTCGCAGACATCCTCTGTCTTTCCAATGGCCTGTACCTGCCCATGTTCCAGCCAGACTACTTTGCTGCACATTTGCCGTATTTGCTTTAAAGAATGTGATACAAAAAACACCGTTGTGCCCCCTGTCATCAGCTCCATCATGCGAGCGCGGCTTTTTTCCTGAAAATCTGCGTCGCCGACAGATAAAATCTCATCTACAATCAATATTTCAGGCTCAACAATACATGCTACCGAAAATGCCAGCCTTGCCAGCATTCCCGAAGAATACGTCCGAAGCGGCGCTTCGATAAAATCCCCCAGTTCAGAAAATTGTATAATCTTTTCATATTTCTCTTCTAAAAACTTTTGGGAATATCCTAAAATGGCGCCGTTTAAATAAATATTTTCCCTTCCGGACAGTTCCAGATCAAAGCCGGAACCAAGCTCCAGCATAGGCACGATACTGCCGTATACTTTGACCGAGCCATAAGTTGGCTTCATAATTCCTGAAATCACTTTCAGCAAAGTGCTTTTTCCCGCCCCGTTATGGCCGACAATGCCGACCACATCTCCTTTTTCCACAGCAAAAGACACTTTTTGAAGCGCCCAGAAATCTTCGGAGACAAAATCACGCCGAAGTCTTCGGACAAAATACTCTTTCAGGGAACTCGCCCGGTTTTTGTCTATTTTAAATCTAAGCGATACCTCATCTACAACTACCATCTGCATCTTACTGCTGCCTCCTAAATATAAAACACAAACTGATCCTGCGTCTTTTTAAAAATCACACTGCCGACTGTCAGCATCGCAAGCGCAGCCAACGTACACGCACAAAAAACTCTTGGCTGCGGCGCTGTGCCATCTATGACAATGCTTCGCACCGCGCCTACAAAACAGTACATTGGATTCGCAAGCACAATCTGCTTAAAGTGATCCGGGAGAATCGAAACCGGGTAAAACAGCGGCGTCAAATACATCCACAGCATACTTAATACGCCCCATAAAAACTGTATGTCTCTGAAAAACGTCATGCCTGCTGCCAGCGCCATTCCAAATCCAATCGTAAATACCATAACGCAGCAAAGAATATACGGCAGCATGATATATGCTTTTGTAATATGCTCTCCCGTAAGCAATGCTGCAATCATAAGCGGAACCAGCGACATAATAAGATTAATGCCGCTTAGCAGCACACGCGTAACCGGATAAATATATTTAGGAATATAGACTTTTGTAATCAAAGACGCATTGCCTACAATCGAAGAAAGAGCCTGTCCGACGCCTTCACTGAAAAAATTAAACACCACCAGCCCACTCAGCAAATATACCGGATAATTGTCAATATCCGACTGAAACAGCTGAGAAAACACCATATACTGCACAATCATCATAAGCAGCGGATTTAAAAGACTCCAAAACACGCCTAAGATCGAGCGTTTATAACGTACTTTAAAATCTCGCTGTACCAGCTGACGGATTAAAAAACCATATTTTTTCAAAACATCCATCGTGCCAAACAGAATACTCCACTTTCCATGATGCCTGCGCCTGAGTTCTATCACATACAAGGCCGCTGTAAAAACCAAAGCCAGACATACGATCTTCCAATAATTGGGCCCCGTCCATACATCATCACGTCCCTCAAGTCTTAGGCACATCATCCCTTCAGTCAATTCTCCGTCAATGGTAAACAATGCGCCGGACAATAGCTTCTTATTTTCCGTTTTGGGTTGTCCGCTGTATAAAATTGTCGGTGAATCTCCAGGCATTCCGTCAGACGTGCATGTGATCTTTACCTGATTGCCGCGCTGAACTTCCATCCCTTCCGTCAGTCTCAGCCAGACATACTCGTTCGTTCCAAGCTCCGATCCCAAAAATTCCTGCTCTGCAATCAGATGCCCATCTGTAATATCTTCACAGCGTATATACAGCTTGCTTGTCAGCGCCTTTCCATAATCAGATACCATAATTCCAACTGCATCTATCCGGTCCATTTGTGATGTATAAGTCTGCGTAACTTCCATTCCCTTTGTCAGCTCTCCGGTCATATCTGTCCCGTAAAATCCTGCTTCATTGCCGAGAGAATCCCTGCTGTAAAGCGCTTGTCCGCATGATATATAAAAAATTGCTAAAAATGCAAGCACTATGCCTTCCAGCACGAAAAACATTTTGATTGCCTGAAACCTTTGACTGCTTTTCTGATTATCTGTTCTTTTCATTACTTCCGCCTTTTCCTGTCATAGATTGTATACAGACCTCCTCCATCTGCTCATAAATAACAGCCATCTTTTTTTGTACAACAAGCCGGCTGTATGCACATATTTTGTGCCTGTTGTATGTCTGGTACTGCTTCCACTTCTGTCGGTCTGCAAGCATTCGTTCCAGCGCCCGCTTTAATTCATCTGGTTTTTTCGGATGGAATACCGTAGCGCCCGACGCCGGAATCAATTCCCTGTTTCCCCGTATATCCGATACAATACAAGGCAACCCCGCCGCCATCGCTTCCATAAGCGCTGCAGGCATCCCTTCCTGTAAAGATGGAAATACAAAAATATCCGCATTTCGATAAAACATCGCCGTATCCTGTTCAAATCCAACCAGCCTGATTTTATCTGCCACAGAACATTTTAAGGCAAGCTGAATTAATTTTTGCTCGAGCGGCCCCTGTCCGCAAATTACATAATACACATCCGTCCTTTGCAGCATAGCAATCGCCCGGATAGCCAGACAATGATTCTTCCTTTTGCTTAATTCCCCAACCGACAGTAAAAGAACCGCGTTCTGCGGTATATGATATTTCCTGCAAAACGCCGCCCGGTCACTCTGCCTGCTGCATCTCACAAATTTTTCAATGTCAATCCCCACACCGGGAATCCGAAAAACTTTCCTTGCCTGTAACCGATTCCTTGCCAGTCTGTAATCTTCCTGATTGACTGTAATCAGAACATCCGTCCAATAGGAAAGCGCTTTTTCAACCGGGTAATACAACAGCCAGTTTCTCAGAGGAGCGCCTTGATAAAAATGAAATCCATGCGCCGTGTAAACAATCGGAATCCTTCTTTTGTGGGCAGCCATTCTCGCCAAAACGCTTCCTGCCGGAGAATGGCAATGGATCCAGAGAAACCTTTCCTGTTCCAGCAGCCTGCACAGCTGCAAATAGGCCATATAACATTTTCCCGCATCGTAAACAGACCTTGGACAATCCCATGGATGCATTCTGACCCGCATCTGCATCAGCTTTTTTTGCAAACGAACGATCTGTCTGTCATCACAGGTATTCCCTTCTTTAAAATTACAGATGGTATGTACTTCATACCCCATTTCCAGCAGCAGGCAGATATTCGGCATATTAAACTGGTCAATCATCGATGCTACGGAAGCCAACATAAGCACTCTCTTTTTCTCGTTTTTACGCTTCATTGCCGCCCCATTCTTACCTTGTTTATGTCTCATTGATAATATCTGCAACTGATTTCATAATCCGGATATACATCGAATAGCTGTCCGAGTCTTTTTTCACTAAATGCCTCCACATATTTCCGACAGCCGGTTCCTCCGTTTTTACAATGCCCCACAACAACGCATCTGCATCTGTCTCCAACTGCATACAAAGGCTGGCAAACGTATCCATACTCATTTTCCTGTCTCCGCGCTCAATCTTGCCCATAAAATTCAGACTGATTCCACACTTTTTCGCCAGCGTTTCCTGTGACCATCCCTTTGCTTTTCGTACCTGGCGAATCCTTTCTCCTATTTTCGAATAGTCTAATGCCTGCATATCCTTACCTCCTGTAATACACGCAGCAGAATCGTAAATATCATGCATAACATTTTATATAGAAATGTTATGACAAAATAATACTAATAGTGAATGAAAATAAAGATTATATAGCCTATTAGCATTCTATTCGTTTTTTTCTAATTTTGCAACTATTATTCAAAAAATTGTATAATATACATAAGTTTTTTGCGAATTTCTTTAAAAAAATATTATTAATTCACAAAAATTCTTATGCTTTCTTCGAAAAAATATCCTCAAAATCTTATGGAACGGGAATTTCAGATCAAATTTTTAATCAATTAGCGGCAAAAACGCTGCAGCCCTTGATTTTAAAAGGTTTGAAGATAAAAATTATAAATATCATGCATAACATTTCTATATAAATTGTTCAGAACAAACGTTATTTTCATTAAGGAACTGTTTATAAATCGATGAACACTTCGTTCAAATCTGTCCAATCATAGCGCTTCCATCTACGATTGATCTCCTTATTATAAAATTTTCTCATTGTATATTTACATTACAACTGTATCTCTCTATATATCTTTATCGCTTTTTTTGATTTTTCCGATATAAAAATTGCGTTTACTTTATTTATATGCTATCATTTTAAAAAAAGGAGAATTAATGAACCCCATTTACCGATCATAAACCAAGAAAGGAAAAGTTGTGATGTCAGCATTAGAACAGGAAAAAATCTATACGATTAACGATATTTATGCCCTGCCAGACAAAGAACGTGCAGAGCTGATTGATGGCCGAATATACTATATGGCGCCGCCAACCAGAAAACACCAGCGCATTGTAGGAGAATTGTTTGCAACCATCCGCGAATATATTAACAGCAACCGTGGCACTTGTGAAATAAATATCTCCCCATTTGCCGTATTTTTAAATGAAGATGATACCAATTATGTAGAACCGGATCTATGCGTTATCTGCGACCCTGACAAGCTCACGGATAAAGGCTGTTTTGGCGCACCGGACTGGATTATCGAAGTCGTGTCACCAGGAAACCGTCGCATGGATTATTATACAAAGCTTTTTAAATACCGAACTGCCTCTGTAAAAGAATACTGGATCGTGGATGATGAGCGAAATTTAGTAATTGTTTACGATTTCCAAAATAACAGTGCAGCAAATTTCACTTTTTCCGATGATATTCCGGTATGTATATACCCTGAATTTCATATCAACCTTTCTTCTCTGAATATATAAGCTTATCTTTTTCTTTACTCAGCAAACAATGACTGGTCGCCATACATTATGAAAAGATTATAAAATTCTAAATTTGGAATTGTCTTTTCGGAAACAGTGTCGTATAATGTAGAATGTTTTCAGGAAACGTATCATATTTTAATAAGAAGAAATAGGAACTTTTTCCATATCTAAAGCAAGACCAGCGAATGCATAACAGTCATTCCTGTAGTCAAATCTAAAAGAAATGGGTGAGGAATATGAGTAAAGAAACACAATGCAAACTTGGAATTGATATCGGTTCTACAACTGTAAAAATTGCAGTTTTAGATACATCCGACCATCTGTTGTTTGCAGATTATCAGAGACATTATGCAAATATCCGTGAAACTTTAACCAGCCTGCTTATGCAGGCGCATGAAAAACTGGGAAATATTACCGTTGCTCCGATGATTACCGGCTCCGGTGGGCTGACGCTTGCAAATCATCTGGAAATTCCATTTGTACAGGAAGTCATCTCTGTCGCCTCTGCTTTAGAATTTGCCGCGCCGCAAACTGACGTTGCGATTGAGTTAGGCGGAGAAGATGCCAAGATTATCTATTTTGAAGGTGGAAACGTCGAACAGCGCATGAATGGCATTTGTGCCGGAGGAACCGGTTCTTTTATTGACCAGATGGCTTCACTGATACAGACAGATGCTTGTGGTCTGAATGAATATGCCAAAAACTATCAGGAAATTTATCCGATTGCAGCCCGCTGCGGCGTTTTTGCAAAAACAGATATTCAGCCTCTAATAAATGAAGGTGCTACCAAAGAAGACCTTTCCGCCTCAATCTTTCAGGCCGTTGTAAATCAAACGATCAGCGGACTTGCCTGTGGAAAGCCGATTCGCGGCCACGTAGCGTTTCTGGGAGGCCCGTTGCACTTTTTATCGGAACTTCGCGCTGCATTTGTCCGTACCCTAAAGCTGGACGAGGATCACACGATTATTCCAGAAAACTCACATTTATTCGCAGCCATAGGCTCTGCATTAAACTATAAAGAAGATACCATATTGCCGCTGGAATCCATATTGAATAAACTTTCCGGTGAAATCCATATGGAATTTGAAGTAGATCGGCTGGAACCTCTCTTCCAATCTGAAGCGGAATACCGTGCATTTTTATCCGGGCACCGCAGCAATAAAGTTCCATCCCGCAGTCTTATAGACTACGAAGGAAATTGTTACCTTGGCATTGATGCCGGTTCTACGACAACCAAAACAGCCCTGATTGCAGAAGACGGCTCCCTTTTATACTCTTTTTATGCCAACAATCAAGGAAGCCCTCTTGCTGCCTGCATCCGTTCTATTCAGGAGATCTATGCACAGCTGCCAGAAAAAGCTCATATTGTCCACTCCTGTTCTACCGGATACGGCGAAGCGCTGATAAAAGCTGCATTAAAGCTGGACGAAGGCGAAGTGGAAACCGTTTCCCACTATTATGCAGCCGCCTTTTTTGCTCCTGACGTAGATTGTATTTTAGATATCGGCGGACAGGACATGAAGTGTATCAAAATCAAACATCAGACGGTCGACAGCGTACAACTAAATGAAGCCTGCTCTTCCGGCTGCGGCTCTTTTATTGAAACCTTCGCAAAATCCTTGAACTTTTCCGTACAGGACTTTGCAAAGGAAGCGCTGTTTGCCAAAAATCCGATTGACCTTGGTACACGCTGTACGGTATTTATGAATTCCAAAGTAAAGCAAGCCCAAAAAGAAGGCGCCTCCGTCGCTGATATTTCAGCCGGACTTGCCTATTCCGTCATAAAGAACGCGCTATTTAAAGTTATCAAGCTTACAGAAGCCTCACAGCTTGGCAAAAAAGTAGTCGTGCAAGGCGGTACTTTTTACAATGATGCGGTGCTGCGCAGTTTTGAAAAAATTTCCGGCGTACATGTCATACGGCCGGATATCGCAGGAATTATGGGTGCATTCGGAGCAGCTTTAATTGCAAGAGAACGCTACGAAGAAGGAACAGCATCAAAAATGCTTTCGATCGAAGAAATCAACGCACTTACTTTTGATACGAAGCTTGCCAGATGTCAGCACTGTACCAATCACTGCCTGTTGACGATCAATCTTTTTTCCGGCAACCGCCGTTTTATTACAGGCAACCGATGTGAACGTGGTCTTGGCAAGGAAAAAAATAAACACCACATTCCAAACCTGTATGAATATAAAAACAAACGGATTTTTGACTATGAACCTCTGTCCAAAGAAGAGGCCATCCGCGGGACGGTAGGCATTCCGCGTGTATTAAATATTTATGAAAATTATCCATTCTGGGCCGTGTTTTTTAAAAAACTGCATTTTCGGATATTGCTTTCTCCGCCGTCTTCCCATCAGATTTACGAACTCGGCATTGACAGCATTCCAAGTGAATCCGAATGCTATCCGGCCAAGCTGGCGCACGGTCATATTAAATGGCTGATAGAACAAAAACCGGATTTCATTTTTTACCCATGCATTCCGTTTGAGCGTGATGAATTTCCGGATGCAAACAACCATTATAACTGTCCGATCGTTACCTCTTATGCGGAAAATATTAAAAATAATGTAGATGAGATTTCAACCGGAAAAGTAGAATTTTTAAATCCATTCCTCTCATTTAAAGACTCGGAAACATTAAAAAACGGACTTGTGAAAGCGCTTTGTCCCCGCTTTAAAATATTAGAGCAAGAACTTTGCCAGGCGGTAGACGATGCCTGGGAAGAGCTTTTCAATGCCCGCCTGGACATGCAAAAGCAAGGAGAAAAGGCGCTTGCGTATTTAAAGAAAACAGGCAGACATGGTATTGTCCTGGCAGGCCGTCCATACCATGTAGACCCAGAAATCAATCACGGGATCCCGGAATTGTTAAATTCCTGCGGCATTGCCGTATTAACTGAAGATTCCGTCTCCCATTTAACACCGGTAGAACGTCCGCTCATTGTTATGGACCAGTGGATGTACCACTCCAGACTGTATGCTGCCGCAAATTATGTGAAAACGACGGAAAATCTGGATCTGATTCAGCTAAACTCTTTTGGATGCGGACTGGATGCTATCACAACGGACTGTGTAAATGATATTTTAACCAAATCCGGCAAAATATATACGTGTTTAAAAATTGATGAAGTAAACAACCTTGGCGCAGCCAGAATCCGAATTCGTTCCTTGCTGGCAGCCATACGCGTACGGGAAAAACATCCAAAAAAACGGGAAATCCAGACATCTGATTTTAAACGGACGATATTTACCGAAGAGATGCGTAAAAACTACACCATTCTCTGCCCGCAGATGTCGCCGATTCATTTTGAACTGCTGGAACCCGCTTTTCAGGCTGCCGGATACAAAATTGTTATTTTAGATAATGATAACCGTGCCTCCGTAAACGTTGGACTAAAATATGTCAACAACGATGCCTGCTACCCTTCTTTGATGGTGGTAGGACAGATTATGGATGCAGTAACTTCTGGAAAATACGACATGAATCAAACGGCCATTATTATCTCACAGACAGGGGGTGGCTGTCGTGCATCCAACTATATTGGCTTTATTCGGCGTGCATTGGAAAAAATCGGATACGGTCATGTACCTGTTATTTCCATCAATTTAAGCGGTCTGGAAAAAAATCCGGGATTTACGCTTTCGCCGTCACTGCTGCAGCGAGGAATGTATGCATTGGAATTTGGCGATATTTTCATGCGCTGTCTGTATGCTACAAGACCTTACGAAGCAGCAAAAGGATCTGCAGACGCACTGCATGAAAAATGGAAGCAAAAGGTTATTGAATTTGTCTCTCAAAACCACATATTATCGCACCGTAAGTTTAAACAATTGTGCCGCAGTATTATCAGAGATTTTGACCAGCTGCCAAGAAGGGATATTCAAAAGCCGCGTGTCGGCATCGTCGGAGAAATTTTAGTAAAATTTCTGCCTGCAGCGAATAATTATCTTGTAGAACTATTAGAAGCAGAGGGCGCTGAGGCTGTTGTACCGGATCTGATGGACTTCTTGCTGTATACGTTTTATAATCAGGATTTTAAAACGGAGTTGCTAAACAACCCTAAGAAAAACATCCGCATAGCCCATCTTGGCATACGTCTGTTAGAATGGCTGCGGGCTGCCGCAAGAGAAGAATTTGAAAAAAGCGAACACTTTGACCCACCTGTCAGAATTGAAAAACTGGCGGAATATGCCTCACCGATTGTTTCTGAAGGCAACCAAACCGGAGAAGGATGGTTTTTAACCGGTGAAATGCTTGAACTCATACATTCCGGTACAAATAATATCGTATGCACACAGCCTTTCGGCTGCCTTCCAAATCATATCGTAGGCAAAGGCGTCATCAAGCAGCTGCGGCACAAATATCCGCTGTCCAACATTGTTGCTATCGACTACGATCCGGGAGCCAGTGAAGTAAACCAGTTGAACAGAATTAAACTCATGTTGTCTACCGCACAGAAAAATCTTGCGAAAAGGAATCAAACATAACACCATTTGTATCCTTACAGGCACATGTGTCATATAATAAAGAAAAGCAATTGTATGCAGGAGACATTATGCCGGATTACTGTAAATTTGTAAATGAACCACTGCCCTATTCCTACAAAGCCATGGAGCCATACATCGATATCCAGACGATGTATCTGCACCATGACAAACATTTACAGACCTATATTGTCAAATTAAATCATTTTATTCAGGAATGCCCTGCCCTTCAGTCTATGACATTTACTGAAGAAACTGCCTGTGGATTTGCACAGTTAAAACAAATTTTGAACAATCTGGATGCTGTGCCGGACTATATAAGAACACAGGTAAAAAACAATGCCGGAGGCGTGTTTAACCACTGGTTTTATTTTAACGGCCTGTGCCCCCAGCCAAATGAAAAACCGGAAGGCACACTTGCAGAAAGCATCCACTGGCAGTTTGGCAGCTTTGCCGGATTCCGCAAAGAATTTACGAAAGCTGCGCTTGCCGTATTTGGCTCCGGCTATGCGTGGCTGGCGGCAGATGCACAGAAAAACCTGCATATCATACAAACTGCCAATCAGGATACTCCGCTCGAACAAAATCTGGCGCCTGTCTTATGCATCGATGTATGGGAACATGCCTATTATCTAAAACATAAGAATTTACGTGCCGACTATGTGCCCGACTGGTTTGCAGTAGCAAACTGGGACTGGGCGCAATGGTGCTTCGATCATCCACAGGTATTTATGGAACAGACTTAAATCAGCACCCTCTCAAGCCTCGCTCCCATACGGCTTAAAATCTCATTTGCGATCGTTCCTGACTGCTTTGCAATATCACAGACAGATATTTCCATCGCACCGGAATGACCGATTAATACCGCTTCTTCTCCGGCCTGTACGTTTTCAATGCCGCTGATATCTACTGTCATCTGATCCATGCAGATTCTTCCGATCACCGGTGCAAGACATCCATGGATCAGTACACTTCCTGCTCCGCATGAAAGTGCCCTTGGCAATCCATCTGCATATCCAATCGAAAGTGTAGCAATCTGCATATTTTGTTTTGCTGTATACTGTATCCCGTATCCTGCCGACTCTCCTTCATACAGTGTTTTTACAGCTGCAATTCTTGCCTTCAAAGACAATACCGGTTTCAAATCATTGCTCCATGCTGCCGTATCTTCTTTCGTACTCAGCACGCCGTACAAAGCAATCCCAACTCTCGCATAATCTCCTGGCAGTTTTGGATAATTCAATACTCCATAGCTTGCCTGTATGTGTATCGCCGAGCATTCGTATCCATGCTCTTTCATCTGTCTGACCAGATGGTAAAAAGCTTCTGCCTGCGCAGCCGTATAATTTTTACCGCGAACATTCATCGTATCTGACACACATAGATGCGTAAACAAACCGTCAACCGCCAAATGTTCCATTCGATAAATGTCCAAAATCTGTTCCAGCTGCTCACTGCGTACGCCAATCCGATGCATTCCGGTATCCACCCCGATGTGTACATGCATCAGCTTCCCATAATCGTTTAACTGACAAGCATAAGAATAATCAACCACGGTCTGTGTCAAATGGTATTTTTCTATCAGAAAAAATTGACTTGGATGTGTATACCCTAATATTAAAATCATCCCTTTGATTCCTTGTGTACGCAGCTTCACACCTTCTTGTACACATGCCACGCAAAAAGCATCGATACCGACTTTTTCCAATTCTTTTGCAACAAGAACATCTCCATGACCATATGCATCCGCTTTCACAGCTGGCATAAGTTTACAGGAATCTGGCAGTCTTTTCTGCAAAAACCGCACATTGTGATGCAGCGCTTTACGATCCACTTCCAGCCATGCACGTCCGCAGCAAACTGCTGTCTCTTGGTTTTGTGTGATTCTTTTTTCCTTCTTTTTATTTATATGAAGGCAGCTGCGCTTGTACTTATTTTTATATAAAGTAGGTAACATAAGAACCATAAAAAAAGAAATCATACAAGACAGCACAAGTACAGCAAGATAATGCACCAAACTGTTTTCCAGCAGCAGATTTACTTTCCCAGCTTTTGCAATGACTCTCACAGCTACAATCATTGCCGGATGCAAAATATAAATCCAGGCAGATGCGGATACTGCATATGCGGTCCATCTTTTTCTTCTGCTTTCCTCTCTGCCTGTCCCATCTCCCTCCATGCTCGTTCCATGCGTCAGCAACAATTTATATAAAAAGAACATCACAACCGGCAGCAGCAGATACATACTGTCATGTCGCTGCAGCTCGAAAGTTCGGAGCAAAAACGCCTCCTCAGTCATTGCCAAAAACGAAATCCCTAGCCCTGCCCATAAAATACGACGGTCATTCATTCTGCTCTCTGCTGCCTGCACTCCAAGCAGCAAAAATAACGGCGCCATAAAAATACCGTTTCGTGTATAAGAAAACAGACAAAATCCGGCCTCATAAATGTCTGCAAGATAAGGAACCATTTCTATAAGCCCATAATAACTATCGCCGCCCAATCCAATCATATACAGTAAAACCGCCAACAAAAACATCTGCTTTCTATTTCGTATCCTGCTCATAAAATAAACAATTGCTACACCTGTCATACACGCCGGAAAATACCATAAATGGTAGAACGTCCCATCAAAAAAAAGCATACGAACCATGTCTGCCAGACGAAGCTTTTCATAATGACCGGCATAAATCCCAATCGGCAGATACAACAATGTGCCCATCCCATAAAGGAGGAAAGTCTTTTTCAGATATCGAAACAATCGGCCGGCTCCATGCTGTAAGCATCCGGCAGCAACAAACTGTCCAGTTACCATCAAAAAGAACGGAACCGCTACCCTTGCAAGCACCCTTGTCAAAAAAAAGTCTGCCCCTTCACTAAAAGATGCAAGCGGCGAAGTATGAATCGCCACAACAAAGGCTGCCGCTACAAGACGGAACCGATCCAAACCATCATATCGTTTTGTCTGTCTCATATCGTACCTCATTCCATTTCCAGTACCAATTCGTAAGGAACTGTTACGCCAATTCTATAATCTGATCTAAGATTTTCCCAAAGGAATATCCGGCAGCCTTCATCATACCCGGATAACGGCTATGCTCTGTAAATCCCGGAATCGTATTTACTTCATTAAACACGATCTGTCCATCCGCTGTCAAAAACAAATCTACTCTTGCAAAACCGCGGCATCCAAGCGCTTGATAAATCATTCCTGCCGTTTGTTTCACTTGCTCTGCCTGTTTTGGGTGAATTCTCGCCGGTACATGGATCGCTGATGTTTTCAGCGTATATTTTTCTGTAAAATCAAAAAATCCTCCGGATAATTCAATTTCATCTACTTCGCCAAACATCAGCTCATCGTTTCCAAGTACCGCGCATCCTACCTCAAATCCATCGATCTGTTCTTCTATGATTACTTCGCTGTCATACTGAAATGCAAGTACAACGGCATTGTATAAATTGTGTGATTCGCTCACTTTAGAGATGCCATAAGAAGAACCGGATTTTACCGGTTTGACAAACAACGGATACCCGATTTGATCCGCAAATTGCTGCGCCTTATGAAAATCCATTCCCGTTTTTAATACACAAGCCTTTGGTACACGTACGCCTGCGACTGACGCAAGCTGGTGCGCACGATATTTATCCATGCAAAGCGCAGAAGCGAGCGTCCCACAGCCTGCCAAAGGAATACCAGCCAGTTCTATGACACCCTGCACCGTTCCATCTTCTCCGTTTTTTCCATGAAGTATCGGAAACGCTACGTCTATCGGCATTTTTTGAACTCCATCCTGGCAAAAACAAAGCAGACAACGATCACTTTTATTGGGAGATATCGCTGCGGGTATACAATCTTTCTCGTTCTGCCACGTATCTGCCAAAATCCTGTCTAAATCTCCGGTAAAATAAAACCAATCTCCATCTTTTGTGATTCCCACCGGAATCAATTCATATTTCTGTGAGTCCAGATTACGCATAACCGCATCGGCAGATTGTAAAGATACTCCATATTCCGAAGAACAGCCTCCAAAAAAAACTGCAATTTTTAACTTTTTCATCTTTTATCATCCTTCCCACTGATTCTAACTGTTCAGAAGCCATTTTAAATCATTGTATCGTGTGCACTGTGTGTATTATTTGTACTAGTACATATTACAACACATTTTCTGATTTGTCAATATATTTCTGGCTTATAAAAACCTTTGATAAGTTCCGACGTTACTTTTCACACCCAATGTCATTTACTTAACAGATTCCCGAACAACTCTGCACCTGGCGGAATGGTTTTGCCAGCTGGAAAAGGCTGTTGCAGCATCCAGGTAATGATCCTCCTTTTGAGCGCAAAAAAGACGCATGGTTTACAATTTACTGTTCCATGCGCCTTTACGCTATTATTTTGATATTAAGTTGTTGATTATACCAGTTGCATAATTTCAGCTTCTAATTCTTTAATGTCACTATCAAGCAAACTAGCAAGCTATTTCAAAGCGGATGATACTAGAATTTGATTTTACGCTGCCACTGCCAGTTCTGGAACAAAATTATTTTCGGAATTCTGCGTTAAGGATTCCTGCCAGCTGTTTATCTTCTGTATGATTTCTGTTAAATTTGTATACCAGATATAGTGGCCGCCCTCAACAATATGAATTTCATGATTGCCGCCTTCAAAATTCAATTGTTTATAATGTGCTGTCTCCCATACCGGCATCGCATCCACATTATCAGATGAAATCATCATCAATACAGAAAGATCAGAAGGAAACTTTTTATCTATGATTGTATTTGATGCCTGCTCCATCAGGCTGATTTCATTTCTCACTGTTTCGTTACTGCTGCGGGAATACGCTTCCAAATATTCTTCTCTATCCTGCTCCGTATAGGTATAACCTGCTATTTTCGGTAACGCAGCGCCATACTCATCCGGATTCGAAGCAATTGCATTTTGAAAATCATGCAAAGACGGAAACGTATTTCTCAATGCATCAAATTCTTCTGCCCCCTGCAGGATATACTGCTGCTCCATTTTAAGCGCTTCTGCCAATCCCGCATCATATACTGTATTATCTATCGCAATAAATCCATCTACCTTTTCCGGATAAGTTTCTACAAAATTAAGTCCATAAATACCGGATATAGAATGCGTCAATAATACACATTTTTCAACATCCAACTGTTCCAATACTTCATATATTTCTTCATTGATATTTTCTACAGTCCTCTCCTTTGCGGTCTGATCACTCAGCCCATATCCCAACGGCTCCACAACAATAACATGGAATCTGTCCTGCAAAGCCTGCGCCAACGGCTTGAAATAAATATTCGGAGAAGGTACCGCTAACGCCGGCAGCATTACTAAAGTCTGCTTGCCATCATCCGCAAATGTTTCTTTGCTTGCATTCATATCTCCATATAATATCGTTCTAACCTGTTTCCCACCTATCGTTACGTACTTTTCCAGACCGCCGCTGTCTTTCCCACTTTCTGCATATACGGCTGCCGGTATGCTCCATATCACACACAGCGCCAGTACAAACATTCCCAACCACTTACTGCTCATTTTCCTTAACATAAATTTTTCAATTCCTCCTTTTTTATAATTTCGTATATAGTATATTACATTATTAAAAATATTACAACATCAAAAATATTACTATATAAAAACTATATAGAAAATAAATATTTACTCCTTTTCCTATATGTCGCAACAGTTCAGATAATATTGAACTGTTATTATATTTCTACAAAAGCAGATTGAAGAAAATCATGAAATCTCTTTTTAAAATCAACTGCCCTTTTCTGTGCCAAAGGAACTACATCTCCATTTTTCATATAAATATCAAACCCCTTGATACTCTTAATATGTATCAGATTAAGAATAAAGCTCTTATGTGATGATTCAAAATGGTATTTTGAAAATTTCTCATACAACTCTTTCAAACTATATGCTGCGATATACTTTCCCTGGGAACTATTTATAACTACTTTCCTTGACTGATACTCAAAATAGTAAATATCATCCGGTTCTAATGTAATAATACCTTCCTGCGTCATAAAAGCATATTTCTGCTGTTCCAACGCATGATCCAAACATCTTACCGCTTCACTAAGCACTTCACAAATTACATTTTCCTGTACCGGTTTGCAAATATAATCAAATATATGTACCTTATATACACAACTTTTATATTTTTCATAATTCGTGACATAAATAATTTTACTGCTTACGTCCCAGCATCTCAATTTTTCTGCCGTTTCTATTCCATTCATATCTGGCATTTCAATATCTAAAAAAATAATATCAAACTGTATATTGGCTTTCAACAGTCCCAAACCTGATGGATAACTTGCAACCCAAACCGCTCTTTGCTGTTCGCAAAAATAAGCTTTTATAATGGAAGTTAATTTTTCCCGAATATGCGTTTCATCATCACATACTGCTACTTTTATCACTTCGCATGTCCTCCCATTTTACGGTGTACTAATTTAAAGTCCTTTTCTCGCATGATACAAACAAAAAGACTCTTTCGTTTTCCGTATCTTGCCGAGATAACGCAGATTGACTTCATTTATAGTATATTTTATTTGAACACAAAGATCAACTTTTTTGTACAAACTACGATTTTTTTGCATAAACTACAAAATTTTTGTATCAACTACGATTTTATACTACACGCACAGGCAGGAAATTAGAAATAAAAAGGCTGAAAATTCCAACAAATATACACAATCCAGCTTATATTCTGTCACCTTTACATCTTTATCTATATATACTGATAGTAACGCAAGAAACTGTTAAGAAACAGTTTGCGATCCTTTTCACAGCACAGCCGTTTTCTGGCTGGAGTGTGAAAAGGAACCAATTTGCCGCCTGCTTACGCAAAATTATTTCTTAACAGTTTCCAAACAAAATTTCATAACAGATTAGCTTTCCTGAACTGTTATATATTTTGTAATTATACGTATTTCTTCATCATCATTTATTTTTAAGGAGGTACTCTAACATGTATCCTGTTGTTTTTCTGGCGCTTCTTGCAACAATCGGTACGTGGTTTGTAACAGCATTAGGCGCTGCAACTGTCGTATTTTTTAAATCTCCCAATACCAGACTGCTAAATCTGATGCTTGGATTCGCTTCTGGAGTTATGATTGCTGCCAGCTTCTGGTCTCTGCTTCAGCCTGCCATCGAACGCGCACAGGCCCGAGGCGGCAGTCCGGCTTATCTGGTCGCTACCACAGGATTTCTTTGTGGTGCAGTATTTATGTGGATATCAGACAAAGCTGTCTCCTATGCAAGAAAACGGACAGACCATATGTTAAAGATAACAAATGATCGGACGAACCGAATCATCATGCTCATTCTTTCTATTACACTCCACAATATACCGGAAGGTTTGGCAGTCGGTGTGGCTTTCGGTGCTCTCCAAAACAACTGCGCACCAGAAAATTTGATGGGTGCCATAACAATTGCAGTAGGTATCGGCCTGCAAAATTTTCCAGAAGGCGCCGCCGTATCCATCCCTCTGCGGCGAGAAGGTTTTTCCAGAACAAAAAGTTTCTTGCTCGGGCAGGCTTCCGGCATTGTAGAACCAATTGCCGGATTAACGGGAGCTATGCTTGTCGTTTATGTAGAAGCCATCTTGCCGTTTGCCCTTTCCTTTGCTGCAGGCGCCATGATTTTAGTAGCCGTTCACGAGCTGATACCGGAATGCCAGCGAAATCAAAAAAACCAGCCTTACTCTGCAACTATGGGAATTGTTCTTGGATTTGCTGTTATGATGCTCCTGGATGTCATGCTCGGTTAATTATCCAATGTTCATATCCATCCGACTTAATTTTTCCAGCAGAATCTCCTCTTCCGTCGGGGCATCCGATACTGCCTCGATCTGCTGGCGGATGCCAATCATTTTCTGATCTGTCATTGAAATCACATCTGCGCATTCTTTCAGCTGTTTCACAATCATCTGCTGATTGGGAATGTTTTGCTTGTATTTTAACTGATGCTCTAAACTCGCCCAAAAATCCATTGCGATCGTACGTATCTGTACTTCCACCTTCATCTGCTTTTTAAAATCCGCAAAATAAACCGGAACTTCAACGATCAAATGCAGACTGCGGTATCCATTTGGCTTTGGGTTAATAATATAGTCTTTTCTGGTCAGCAATGTGATATCATCCTGCCCAAGCAATGCATCTGCAATCCCGTAAATATCATCAATATAAGAACAAATGACTCGGATCCCTGCAGCGTCATGAATGTATTTCTCAATATTATCCAGAGAAAACCGATAACCATATCGATCCAGCTTTGCCATAATACTGTTCGTATGCTTTAAACGTGTGGAAACGGAACTGATCGGATTACGCTGATAGCGGACGCTAAATTCTGTGTCCAGCACTTCAAATTTCGTTTTTACTTCTTTCAGCGCACATGTATACATCATCATCAACTCCCGATAACCTACAAGCATGTCCATAAATCTTCTTGTCTGGCTCACTTTTTCAGGTGTATCCAGCAGTGTACTAAGTCCTTCGGCCAGTTCATCTCCGAGAATGTCATCCTCTTCTATCTTTTCCATCTATTACTTCCTCCAATTTCAAAACTACAAGTAACAGTTCAAATAACCCGCGAAACTGTTAAGACTGTGACAACATTATAACATATCTCTGGCAATATCTGCTAAATATTCACCAAATTATCATGAACTTTTCATAAATATCCATAAAATAAATTTAAATAAACGTTTCATATCGTTTATGGGAGGCAGCGATTGCACGACAAAAATGCTTTGACAAAATCAGACTCTTTTGCCAAAGCAACTTTATATTGATACTATCATAAAAAACAGAAAACTTATGCATTCAAAACATCAATCTGACACATTTTCATCGTTTCTAATGCTGCCAGATGCGTAGCAGGTGTTACACCCGCACAACAATCCGCATCTACATATATATTCAGATCCGGAAAATGGGCTTTTAAAAGCAGCGCATTCGATACGACACAAATATCCGTACAAAGCCCTATCAGTTTAACTTCCGACTCTTTCTTCTCCTCCAGCATCTTTCCGAGTACAGATACAAGCTCTACCGAACCAAAGGTTCCTTTTTGGATGATCTCATAGTCTTTTTCTTCCAATGCCTGATGTATTTTATCATGCAGCTGCCACCCTTTCGTCCTATGTATACAGTGTGGAACAGGAAGTTTCTTTCCCTCTGCAGTTTCCAAATAATTCTGCTCATGTGTATCCATCGTAACTAAGATTTTGCCGTCAAACTGTGCAATCACCTCAGCTGCCCGATCTACCATCTCAGCTGCCTCTTTGGTACCTAGCGCTCCATCTACAAAATCATTCTGCATATCTACAACAATTAAGATTTTATCCATATTCCCTCCTGTATTCACTGGCCAGAGTGTGTTTGAAAAGTTGGTGATACTAGGACAGCTCTTCTACTATTGGCGAAATCTGAGACAACATATTGTCCATGTCCTCAAACATAGCGCTCTTTGTCGTACCAAGCTTATTTGCCTGTTCAATATTTTTTACAACTTCCTCATACTGTTTTTTCGTACGGAAAAAGAATTCGTGCACACTTTGCAGCGCCGTTTTCGAATCTGAAATAACATTAGATATTTCCGTCTGCACAGTAGTTGCACCTTCTGCCGCTTGTGTAATATGATCGAACATTTGACAGGTATCATTTACTTTTAATATATTTTCATTCAATGCATCCTGGGAATTGCTGATGCTTTCATGCAGCCTGTCTGTACCGCCTTCTACATCCGCAATACTATCGTCAACTGCAGACACAAGCTCTTTGATCTGGTCAGCCAGATTTTTAACTTCCACAGCTACAATAGCAAATCCCTTGCCATGCTCTCCCGCCCGCGCTGCCTCAATCGAAGCGTTCAGCGCCAAAATATTCGTCTGATCGGCAATCGCCTTAATTTGATTCGTACAAGTTTTAATCTGTTTGATAGAATCCAGAAAAACACCAAACGTCTGTTCCATTTCCGTAAAATGTGTTTCCACCTCGTCCGTCTGGTCTTTTAGCGATTCTACTTCATTTTGCACTGTCGCTACTGAATTGCTGATCTCTTCTTTCACGGTCTGAAACTGCTCTGAAACCTGACCGATACTGGAGAATGTCTGCTCAAAATCTTCTAGTTTCTGATGAAATTTTTCCGATTCATCCAGTACTCCATTAAAGGATTCATTGACCCTGCTAAGCTGCTGTAAAGCATCTACTTCCTTTTCTACAATTTCCTTCTGCCGCTCTTTGACACTGCCTGTTGCGTGCAGGATCGGATAGAGCCTTTCCTTATCGGAAACTGCCTGTCTGCGTTCTAAACCAAAGCCCGCCGGCTTTTTTTTATTTTTGGATCCAAACAGCATATGACGTCCCTCCCCTTTATCTCTTTACTCGAATACTACGCATGTCATAGATTGGTTTACAAACTGATTATTATAATGCTCCCCATAACCTACAACACCAACATGATTGCCAAGGGCCGCCATTTCCTGCAAATATTCCTGCATATAGTGATTTTCAGTAAATAATAAATACCTGAACAGACAATTGATAGAAAATACAGCTGAAATTCTCGGAAATTCCTGACGAATCATATGTATCGTACGTTTCACAATTGCTCTATAGTCTCCAAGCTCCAGCATAATCAGCACATCCGAATCGTTTACCTGCCGATAGCAGCTTAATGCGCTGCCATTCACTTCTTTTATTGAAATAATACATGTATCCGAACCATTAATTTTCCCAAATGGATTTTTAAATGTCTGAGACTGAATCTGCTGTTCGGAAATATGTAGAAGATCCTGATAAACCTGTTTGGCCGGTTTTCCATTTAACTGTCCAATGATATAGTTTGCTTTATCTGTCCTGGATGCCACAAATCGAGTATTTCCCTTTTGATGGTATATATTTTCTTTATATGCCTTCACTCGTCCATTCTGGTTTTTCACCAATGCATAAACTGCCGCATCCTGATACACTGTGCCGTTGACTGACACTTTCCCATCTTCTGACGTACCGCCAACCAGAGAAATTCCGCTGCGTTTTAATACGCTATAGAATGTATTCAGCACACAGGCGTCATTTCCAGAACAAAAGTCAATGCATATTGTATTATTGGACGATGCATTGACGGTTTCTACATCTTTCTCCAGACGCCTGATATATTTCACCGGCATCACCGATGCCTGTTCCAGTACATTCACTGCTACCGTAACACCATCATAAAAAGCTACAACGCTGACACCTTTTTCTATAACTTTCGTACTATAGCTCATTCCGGCACATCCAATGCTTGGTACATTTGGATACATCCCCTGTAATGCCTTCACATGCGATTCAAACTGTGCGCTGTTCGACAGCAGCATGATAAACTGTGGATTGCTCAATCCACTTACGGCTTCTTTCAAATCGCCGCTCTGACTCATTCCAAAAAACTGTTTCACAATTATTTCCCCACTCATTCGTTTGTATAGTTTCAGTATATTGGTTCCATTATACTTTATTTCCATGTGTGAGGTCAATCTTTATTTCGCATTCTGTTTATTTTCACTCAATTACTATGATTTTAATGCAATGATTTCAACTTCAACCAATGCGTCTTTTGGCAATGCCGCCACTTGTACCGCTGATCTGGCTGGATAGCTTCCTTCGGTAAAATATTCTTTATATACATCGTTCATTTTACTGAAATCTGCAATGTCTTTTAAATAAACGGTCGTCTTAACTACCTGATCCATCGTACAATCTCCGGATTCTAAAATCGCCTTAACATTTTCTAACGCCTGCCTTGTCTGACCTTCAATATCTGACGCTACAATTTCTCCTTTGGATGGATCGATTGGTATCTGGCCGGAAAGAAACAATAATTTCCCTGTATCAATCCCCTGCGAATATGGTCCGATTGCCTGCGGAGCATTTTGTGTGCTTAAGATTTTTTTCATACTTTATATTCTCCTTTTCATTCATTTTTCGACTGCTTTTTGTTCTTATCCTTTTTACAAGAACGAAACGAACTTAATTTTTCACCTCCCGCAGATTTTATGTCGTAACAGTTCTTACGATTATCTGTTACTTTCTGCAATCATTTTACTACAAAATTCCTGAATTGTCATTGCCATTTCGCAATTCTTATCGCAGTTATTTATACCGTTATTTATCGATTTGAATGTCTCCCGACTCACAGTGAATCTCTATAAGATCATCCGAATTTTTCCCAATCGAAACATAGGATTCTCCCATTTTATGTCCGTCTACTTTCACCGTACCATATTCTGCAGCAAGATCATATGCATAGTCAGCCAGATCTTTTTCCAGCTCTATCTCTACATCACCATACATGGAACGAATGGTACAATTGTTAAATAAAACATTCTGCATGCGGCAGTCGCCACTTTCCAGATCCATACGTACGCCTGCAAATTCTGCACGCTGTCCATCGACATTTCCATATTCACTTTTAAGATACATCTGCTGCATGGAGGTATCCCGAAATCTAAGATCCCCGCTCTCCATATGAACAGTCGTATCTCCTGACACAGAAACCTGATCCAAGCATACACTTCCATATGCATCCTGAATGCTGCACGAACCGCCCTGCACCTGTTCCATCTGCAGCTTACCGGAATCCAGACTCATTTCCATTTCCTGAGCCTTTACATTCGACAAACTGACATCCCCATATTCTGCCTTAATTTGTAAACTGTCCGCCTGCATATTTTCACATACCGTATCTCCGGATTCCGTATTTAATCGAATATCTTTAAATACTGCATCCTGCGGTACGCCAATCGTTACATACTCTTTTTCATCGTTATTTGTCAAATAATCTGCGTTAAAAAACCACATCATATTGATAAAGCCATTGTTATAAGAAGGTTCTTCTTTATGTTTTAAAATAAGCTTCCCATCTTTTACTTCTTTCTGCAGTCTTGTGTCGTTCGAAAGGTTATATGCTAACGTATACACTGCCGAATCAGACTGTTCTACCCGGATATCGGCATATTCCACATCAATTTCCATACAGTCAAAAGCTTCCAATGACTCTTCTGTGAACTTATATGCTCTCATTTTACCGTTTTTACTATTTTTCTCAAGCTGCGGCGCGTACACCCGGATACCTTCTGCATTAATCTGAAACCCATATACGATCCCACCCATTGCTATCCCTGCGCCTGCTAGTGCAAACCCTATTCCTGCTAGAACTGCACAGATAATGAAAAATTTTTTATTTTTACGCATGTTTTTTGCCTTCCTTCCGAATCATTCTTGCTATGCCATGCAGCGTCCATCCCATCAAACGTCTGCACAGCAAATAAATACCATAGGTAAGCACAGCTCCTATTCCGACCTGCAGCAATCCCATTCCGACACAGCATAAGAACACCGGAACACTCTTTGCAAGAACACTAAATCCCGCTATCATTGTCAAAGGACCTGCAATCACTACACACCCTGCCATAACAAGCAAAGCTAAAAGCAGCGCCCACACTGCAACCAATGCCGCCATCACAAGCACTACACCGGAAAACAGCAGCGGCAGTGCAATCGGTACTGCGAATAAAGCAAGCAAAGCTACCCATAATCCATTCATACCAGTTCTTACATTTCTGACAGGCTCTTTCGAATAGTTCAGCGCCATGTCGCAAATGATCTGATCTGCTGTCTCTTTCGGACTGCCGAGATCTTCAATCGCCTTTGCCTCATTTTCCTCTCCAGCCTCTGCAAAATATTCTTCATAGTATTCAATAGCACGTGCAAAATCCTCTTTTGGCAGACGCTTCAATCGTTCTCTCAACTGTTTCATATATTCTTGTTTATTCATCGTTTCCCCTTTCCGCCGCTTCTGCTTTTTCTGATTCTCCTGTTGCTTTTGCTGCTTCTGCTCTTTCCAGTTCTTTTGCATTTTGCGTTGCTTGGGCCATTTTTGTTACTTCTGCTCCTTTTACTGTCTCTGTTTTTTCTGGTGTTTCCACTTTTTCAGCATCCGTCATTCTTTCTGCTACTTCTGCCTTACGACCGCAGTTTAAAATCTCCTGAACCGATTGAACATGTATCTTCCATTCCTGTTCTAAAAATTCTTTCTGCTGCCTTCCAACCTCCGTAATCCTATAGTATTTCCTGTTTCTGCCCTGAAACTGCCGATCATAAATATCGACATAATGATTTTGTGCCAAACGCCGCAATACCGGATATAATGCAGAGTCTTTCAGGTTCGAAATTGTTTTCATCTGCTGGCTGATCTGATAACCGTAACTGTCTTCCCTGCTAATCATTGCCAGTACAAGCAATTCCATCAAAACTGGATTTAATGGATAAATCATATCATTCTCCTTTCTCGTTTATATCTTTTATGTTTATATATTATATGTTATATAATATATATTGTCAATACATATACTTTAATTAATTATATAATTTTTTTAAATCCATCCGCTCCTTTGACATTTACTGCTAAAAGCACATGATAAAGAACATCATTGAAAATTAAGATTATAAAGCAAGATCATTACAACAAAAAAACAGAGGTATCTGCCATATGGCAATACCTCTGTTTTTACTACGAGTACTCTCGGAAACTCACAGCCCTTGAAAATACTGTGATTCCATAGTGCCCC
>CAJTZX010000038.1 GCA_910584345.1 uncultured Eubacterium sp.
TTCATTTTTGTATAATTTTCAATCCACTATTCAAGAGTTTCCGAGAGTACTCTGCCATGTACTCTCGAAAAAATATCCTGCGCCTACCTATGAGTTATTTTGTGACTGATGTACTAGAAAAAGTTTTGCTTCAGGAAAGATACAAGGTTTTTCATGTCTATTCAGCGAAGATACGCCGGATTGTATGGAAAGCTTTACGAGTTCACATTAGCAATTTTAGAAAGAAACTACGGGACTTGAATAAATGAATCATGTTAAATAAGGATGATTGTCCGCTATGCGTAAATATATTGCCGCATAGCGGATTTTTATATATATAAAGGTATGAATCAGTAACATACAAGTACTCTTTGGCGTGAATTGCTTCTTGCAGTAAATATTTTGGAACCTATAAGTGTGCTATATTTCTTACGATGGGCAAGGTGTCCGTTTTAATTGGTTATTACAGCATTGAGAGGAGTAGAGCGAAAATAATGAAGAGAGCACTTATTACCGGAATTACGGGACAGGATGGCTCCTATCTGGCAGAGCTTTTGCTGGAAAAAGGATATGAGGTATATGGCATCATGCGCCGCAAGAGCGTTGTCGATTATGGGAATGTCGGGCATATCAGACAAAAGATTCATTTTATCTATGCAGATATGACAGATTTCGTATCTCTTGTGCATGCGATGCAGGTTTCGATGGCAGATGAGGTATATAATCTGGCGGCGCAGTCTTTTGTAGGGACAAGCTGGGAACAGCCGTTGGCGACAGCTGAGATTGACGCGCTTGGAGTGACAAATATGCTGGAAGCAATTCGTATGGTGAAACCAGAGGCACATTTTTATCAGGCGGCTACTTCGGAAATGTTCGGTAAAGTGCAGGAGATGCCTCAGACAGAGAAGACGCCGTTTTATCCGAGAAGCCCTTATGGAGTGGCAAAGCTGTATGCGTATTGGATTACGAAAAATTATCGGGAAAGTTATGGTATGTTTGCGTGCAGCGGGATTTTGTTTAATCATGAAAGCGAACGCAGAGGCAAGGAATTTGTAACCCGTAAAATTACGTATGCCGCTGCCTGTATCAAAGAAGGACTTCAAGATTTTGTGGAGTTAGGAAACCTGGATGCAAAACGTGACTGGGGACATGCCAAAGATTATGTCCGGGCAATGTGGATGCTGCTGCAAAATGATATGCCGCAGGATTATGTGATTGCTACCAATGAAACAAGGACGGTGCGAGAATTTGCAGAAGCAGCGTTTCGATACGCCGGATTTCGGATTGTATGGGAAGGCCAGGGTGTGGATGAAGTCGGAAAAGACGAGGACAGCGGCCGCGTTTTAGTAAAGATCAATCCGCAGTTTTACCGTCCTGCAGAGGTTGAGCTATTGTGGGGAAATCCAGCTAAGGCAGAAGCAGAGTTAGGCTGGAAACGGGAAATCACATTTGATGGATTAGTGGAGCGAATGGTAAAAAGCGATATGGAAGCAGTCGCAAAGAACATGCTGAGGGAAAGATGAGATCATTAATTATTGGAGCCGCCGGATTTGTAGGAGCTTATTTAATCAGGCATTTGCATCAGGAGCTTGGACATCAGACAGCTGTTACAAAGCTGCCGCATGAACAGATACGGTCAAAATGCTGTGATTTGGATATTTATAATCTGGATATTTTAGATGCGGATGCGGTTTTTCAATTGCTGCAGAAAGTGCATCCAGATTATATTTTTCATTTGGCTGCGCAAAGTTCTGTAGCTGCAGCGTGGAAAAACCCTGGTATCACGGTTGATATTAATATTCATGGTGTTGTAAATGTATTGGAAGCGGTTCGCAAGCTGGAGTTTCGTACGAGAATTTTGCTTGTTGGTTCGGGGGAAGAATACGGATTGGTGCAGCCGGATGAGATACCTGTTTCTGAAGAGAATAGAATTTGCCCTGGCAATATTTATGCAGCTACAAAAGCATGTCAAAATATGCTCGGTAAAATCTATGCAAGAGCGTATGGGTTAGAAGTAATTATGGTGCGTGCGTTCAATCATATCGGGCCAAATCAGGAGCCTCTGTTTGTAGTGGCGGACTTTTGCAGGCAGGTAGCGTGGATTGAAGCCGGCAGACAGGATGCGCACATGCGTGTAGGAAATCTGGAGGTAAAACGTGATTTTACGGATGTCCGTGACGTTGTGCGTGCATATGCAATGTTGGCCGAATCAGGTGAGTCAGGAGAGACTTATAATGTCGGCAGCGGCAGCGCTGTCAGCATTGCACATATATTACAAATGATACTGAATAAATCCAAGGCCAATATTATGGTTGAGACAGATCCGTCCAGGCTGCGGCCGGTTGATTTGCCGGTAATAGAAGCAAATATCTATAAGCTGCAAAAGATTACCGGTTGGAAGCCGTTGATCGGACTGGAGCAGACGGTCGAAGAGACTTTGGATTATTGGAGACAAAGAGCAAAGGCTGACAGATAGCAATGGTCAGCCAACGCTCATAATTTCTGCAATCGCCCGGATAATTTGCACATATCTGGAATAAGTGGCCGCGTCTTTTGTCTTAACACTATTTAAAATATTTAACAAAATCGGATCTGACGGCCGAATAATATCCCATAGCACATAATCTGCGCTGATTTCCAATTCGTTGCATAAAGCAACAAACGTATCCATACTCATAATACGTGTACCACGTTCAATATGTCCCATAAAAGAAAGGCTGATGTTGCATTTTTCTGAAAGCCTGTCTTGTGACCAGCCTTTTGCAAGTCTTGCAGCTCGTATTTTCTGGCCGATTTTCTGGTAATCCAGTTCATTCATCGTTGTGTCCTCCTAAGTGTTTCTTTTATTATGTATCCTTAAAATGTGTACTGTAAGAATTATTTATTACTTAAAGAGATACTAAAATTATACACGATTGGATATATACTGCAAGAAGTATTTGTGTACTTATAGTATAAAAATTTTTAAAAGACATTTTTTTGAAATTTTTCTTGCACGAAACAATACTCTGCGCTATAATAGGTGCAGTCTAATATGTAAATGCGAAGAAGGTGGCGTAAAAGCAGCCGATGACTGATTCCGCTGACAGAGAAAAAAAGTGAGGCGCTGAGAGCTTTTTTCAGGATGGGCAGTTTTCGGATTTCACACCGGAGCAGTTTAGGTGAAGTGTGTTTAGGTTTTTTTGATACATGTGTAGTCTGAAACGTTTATACACGTTACGTATGTCAAGCGCTTGATTTTATCTGAATGTGTGGCGTTTTTATTTTGTAAACGCTTTTGGATCGTTTGGATAAAGATCAGGAAACAGGGTGGTACCGCGGATAACTCCGTCCCTTTTTGGGATGGAGTTTTTTTATTTTATTTTTTCGATAAGGAGAATTCGTATATGAAAGAAAAACTGCAAAAAATCAAGGAAGAAGCGACGCGTCAGATTCAGGCGTCTCAAGAACTGTCCAAATTAAATGAAGTCCGGGTAGCTTTTCTTGGAAAAAAGGGGGAGCTTACTGCAGTATTAAAGAGTATGAAGGACGTGCTGCCGCAAGACCGTCCGGCAGTCGGGCAGCTTGTAAATGAAACAAGAGCTGCGATTGAAGATATGCTGGAAGAGACAAAAAAGAAATTAGAAGAAGCAGAATTAAATTTCCGGCTGAAACAGGAAGTCATAGATGTAACGCTTCCGGCGAAGAAAAACCGTATCGGCCATCGGCACCCAAATACCATTGCGTTAGAAGAAGTGGAACGTATTTTTGTAGGTATGGGTTACGAAGTTGTGGAAGGGCCTGAGGTAGAGTATGATTATTATAATTTTGAAGCATTGAATATTCCTGCTGACCATCCGGCAAAAGACGAACAGGACACATTTTATATTAATCAGAACATTTTGCTGCGTACACAGACTTCTCCGGTACAGGTACGTACGATGGAAAGCCGTCCATTGCCGATTCGTATGATTGCACCGGGCAGAGTGTTCCGTTCAGATGAGGTAGACGCTACGCATTCGCCTTCTTTCCATCAGATTGAAGGAATGGTTATTGACAAGCATATTACATTTGCTGATTTGAAAGGAACATTGGCTGAATTTGCGAAGGAGCTGTTTGGTAAAGATACAAAAGTGAAGTTCCGGCCACATCATTTTCCGTTTACAGAGCCTAGCGCAGAGGTAGACGTTACCTGCTTTAAATGCGGCGGCAGTGGATGCCGGTTTTGCAAGGGAAGCGGCTGGATTGAAATTTTAGGATGCGGGATGATTCATCCAAAAGTGTTGAAAATGAGTGGCATTGACCCGCAGGAATACTCGGGATTTGCGTTTGGCGTTGGATTGGAACGAATCGCATTGCTCAAGTATGAGATTGATGATATGCGGCTTTTGTATGAAAATGATGACAGATTTTTATCGCAGTTTTAGATTTGGCAACTCTGCATAGAGTAAAGGGTCATATAGAGTAAATAGATTATTTTGGAGGAAACAGCATGAATACTTCTTTAAAGTGGATCAAAGATATGGTGCCTGGACTGGAAGCTGCTCCGCAGGAATATGCGGATGCAATGACATTATCCGGCACGAAGGTAGAAGGATATGAAGCATTTGATAAAGATTTGGATAAAATTATCATCGGACAAATTCAAAAAATAGAAAAACATCCAGATGCAGATAAGCTTGTCGTTTGCCAGGTGGACGTGGGTGAAGCGGAACCTGTTCAGATCGTAACCGGAGCGCCGAATGTCAAAGAAGGACAGAAAGTGCCTGTTGTATTAGATGGCGGACGTGTGGCAGGCGGGCATGACGGCTCAAAGACAGATGGCGGTATTAAAATTAAAAAAGGAAAGCTGAGGGGGGTTGTATCGAATGGTATGATGTGTTCGATCGAAGAACTCGGTTCTTCCAAAGATATGTATCCAAAGGCGCCGGAAGAGGGGATTTATATCTTTGACGATTCTGTTTCGGTTGGCGCCGATGCAGTCAAACAGTTGGGGCTGGATGATGTATCCATAGAGTATGAAATTACATCAAACCGTGTTGATTGTTTTAGCGTGATTGGCATTGCAAGAGAAGCAGCAGCAACTTTTCGCCTGCCGTTTGAGCCTCCGGTTATAAAAGAAACCGGAAATGAAGAAGATGTCAATGACTATATCAAAGTACGCGTGGAGGATACAAAACTATGCCCGCGTTATATGGCTCGTGTGGTAAAAAATATTCATATTGCGCCGTCTCCAGAATGGATGCAGCGTAGGCTTGCGGCACAGGGGATACGGCCGATTAACAATATTGTAGATATTACAAACTATGTAATGGAAGAATATGGCCAGCCGATGCATGCATATGATCTGGATACGATTGCAGGAAAGCAGATTGTTGTACGGCGTGCAGAGAAAAATGAAACGTTTGTAACTTTAGATGGGCAAGAGCGCGTATTAGACGATACGGTTCTGATGATTTGCGACGCCGAAAAACCGGTTGGCATTGCAGGGATTATGGGCGGCGAAAATTCTATGATTACAGATAATGTGACAACGATGTTATTTGAAGCTGCTTGTTTCGATGGGACGAATATCCGCCGTTCGGCTAAAAAAATCGGTATGCGCACAGATGCATCAGGCAAATTTGAAAAAGGGCTGGATCCAAACAATGCGATCGAGGCTATGAACCGTGCCTGCCAGCTGATGGAAGAGCTTGGCGCTGGTGAAGTCGTTGGAGGAGTTGTAGACATCTATTCTGCAAAAAAAGAAGGCAGACGGATTGCATTTGAACCGGAAAAGTACAATCATCTGCTTGGAACAGACATTGAATCTGAAACAATGCTCCAATATTTCGAAAAAATAGAATTAGGATATGATAAAGCGTCAAATGAAGTACTGATTCCTTCCTGGCGGCAGGATTTGGAGTGTAGTGCAGATTTGGCGGAAGAAGTAGCCAGATTTTATGGTTATGATAAAATCGAGACAACATTGCCGTCCGGGGAGGCTACGACAGGAAAACTCTCTTTTAAACTGCGCATTGAGGCAGTTGCAAGAGATGTAGCTGAATACTGCGGGTTCAGCCAGGGGATGGTATATTCTTTTGAAAGTCCAAAAGTGTTCGACAAATTGCTGCTTCCAAAGGATTCAAACCTGCGCAAAGCAGTCACAATTGCGAATCCGCTGGGTGAAGATTTTAGTATTATGCGAACGATTTCGTTAAATGGGATGCTGACTTCTTTGGCGATGAATTATAATAGAAGAAATAAAGATGTACGGTTGTATGAATTAGGTAATATTTATCTTCCAAAGGAGCTTCCGCTAAGCGAACTTCCGGATGAAAGAATGCAGTTTACGCTCGGCATGTATGGAGAAGGCGATTTCTTTACAATGAAAGGCGTGATTGAAGAATTTTTGCAGCAAACAGGTATGGACAAAAAACCGGAATACAATCCGAATGCGGAAAAGCCGTTTTTGCATCCAGGAAGACAGGCAGAAATCTGTTATGACCATAAAGTCATTGGGTATTTTGGTGAAGTACATCCCACGGTAGCAGCGAACTATTCTATCAAAGAACGTGTATACGTAGCTGTGATTGACATGCCCTTGATCGTAGAGATGGCAAGCTTTGACCGCAAATATACTGGTATTGCCAAATTCCCTGCAGTTACAAGAGATCTTAGTATGGTATGTCCGAAGCAGATTTTAGCCGGCGATATTGAAAAGATCATTGAAAGCAAAGGCGGCAGCTATTTGGAGAGTTATCGGCTGTTTGATATTTACGAAGGAAATCAGATTAAGCTTGGATACAAATCCATGGCCTATTCGATTACGTTCCGGGCAGCAGACCGTACGCTGGATGACGAAGCGGTAAACGAACCACTGAATCGAATCATTCAGGCATTAGAAGCAAAAGGCATTGAACTTCGTAAATAAAATGCTGCCTGAATCAGAAAATGAAAAATTCAAAAGATAAAGGAAAATTTAAATTTAAACTTGATATAAATTTTAGGAAAATGGAAATACAAGGTAAAAATAATTGAGATTGTTATCAATTTAAGATGGATATAAAATTATGGATGTGAAAGATTTTTATTATGAATTGCCGCCGGAGTTGATTGCCCAGGATCCGCTAAAAGACCGTTCAAGCTCCAGACTTATGGTTTTGGGGCGTGCGGATGGATCCATTGAACATCATGTGTTTCGGGAAATCATCGATTATCTGTACCCAGGAGATTGTCTTGTCATTAATAATACAAAAGTAATTCCGGCCCGGTTATTTGGCACCAAAGAAGGAACACAGGCGGGGATTGAGCTGCTGCTGCTAAAGCGGCTGGATGGCGATCGGTGGGAGACACTTGTAAAACCTGGTAAAAAGGCAAAAATAGGAACAAAAATACAGTTTGGTGAGGGAATCTTAACCGGAGAAATTGTAGATATCGTAGAAGAGGGAAACCGAATCATTCAGTTTTCTTATACAGGTATTTTTGAAGAAATCTTAGATCAATTGGGAGAAATGCCGCTGCCTCCTTATATTACGCATCGACTGGAAGACAAACAGCGTTACCAGACCGTTTATGCCAAACAGGAAGGATCAGCAGCGGCTCCAACTGCCGGACTGCATTTTACACCGCATTTGTTAGAACAGATTCGCAAAAAAGGAGTAGAGATTGCAGAGGTAACGCTGCATGTTGGGCTTGGTACCTTTCGCCCGGTAAAAGTAGAACAGATATCAGATCATCATATGCATTCGGAATTTTATAGCCTGGAACAGACACAGGCTGAAAAGATCAATCAGGCAAAAGCAGGCGGACACCGCATCATTGCTGTAGGCACAACAAGCACAAGGACACTGGAATCTGTGGCAGATGCGGACGGATACGTAAAGGCGGCCAGCGGATGGACGCAGATTTTTATTTATCCAGGCTATCATTTTCGGTGTATTGATGGGCTGATTACTAATTTTCACCTTCCGGAATCTACGCTGATTATGCTCGTGAGCGCATTGGCCGGAAGGGAGCATGTGCTGGAAGCATATGCGCAGGCAGTACAGGAGAGATATCGATTTTTTAGTTTTGGGGATGCGATGTATATTGGGTGAGCATCATGCATGTTATGTAATGGATCAAACCGCTGAAATGTTGGAAAATTGCGTTTCAGCGGTTTGATTTCTTTTGGGTTCATAAATGAAAATAATTGTATTGAAAACATTCCTGCAGGAATATACCTATCAGAATCCTGTGTTATGTTTAATTTTTTAAACTAAGCAGTTTCTTATAGTAGTTAGTGAAGAAGCAAGATAGATACTGTCAGCTGGGGTACTGGTATTAATTTGTTGTTTTGAGCAAAGAATACATCATTACGTTACACGGGGAGTCGATAGCGTTTGTTGTTTTGGTAACAGAGAAACTATCAAATAATCCTGATTTGCTGATTATAAATAAGTTTATGCATGAAATATGTGTAAGAACATAAAACAACGTAAAGACTATGCATTGAGTTTGCTTTTGATATATGGTAGTATATAGATAACATTATTGGATGCTTGTGCAACGATTTAGAGTTCCTTAATGCTGGAAAGTGGGAAAACATGATATCATCGAGGTGGATGAATATAAGAGTATGATTGAATAATAATTAATGGACAAATTTTATAGAAGTGCTTAATGGACACCAGCAATTAAAATATGATTTTTCAAAAGAGACAAATTGGCCAGGAAATAATATCTTAGTAGTTCCAAAAGAAAGACAGGAGTCAGATAGTGCTTTGACTTCTATAATTAACATGTACTTAAAAAAGAATGCTGTTCGGAATCATGATTTCTATTTTTCAGAAATAGGGATAAATCAAGAAGGATATACATATAGAGAACAGAAAATCGAAAAGATTGTATTTCTATTTGATACTTTGCAATCAGGAACTTCTACAATTAGAAATCTTAAATTTTATTTTGAAGAATATAGTAAGACATCATTAGACAATGTACAAAATCAGCATATCATATATTATTGTAAAGGTATGGAGATCAAATTAGAAACTATTATTGAAAATTATTTATATAGAAAAAAGTTATTCAAATATCGAACAGCAGGTGTAAGGGGATATTGGATTGTTGATCCGATAAATTTAATGGTTACTGTTTTTCATTTTGAACATGATACGTTTCAAGAATATTCTTTTTTGGACAAAGTAAAAGCAGGGATATATGATGATTTTGAAATTGATTTTTGCAGATTAGCCTGAAATAGGATATTTTAAGTAATAATTAAGAAAGAAGTCAGTACGAAAGGTGATTATATGATTACGGTTATAAATGGAGTTACATCAAAACAGATACTTGCAGATGACGTAGTTGCTATGTTAAATATGTTAAATTTAGACGGCTATTTCTATTTAGGTTATCCTGTTTTGGGAGGAATTGATGGAAAAATTAAAGTCGATGCATTATTAGTATGTAAACAATACGGAGTGGTGCTTTTTGATTTGGACACGTCATGCGGGGATGATATTGAAAATAAAATAACATTATTAGATGAATTGTATAATAATATGGAAGCAAGATTAAAGAGATATAGCTATTTATCAAATCGAAGAAAGCTGCAGGTGCCTATTCATGTTGTTTCATATGCTCCACGTTCTAGATTAAGTGATGAAGATATCTGTATTTCCCTTGAAGAGTTAAAACAATATTTGGAGTGTTTGAATTGGGAGCAACATGAGAATTACTATGGAAAACTTTTAGAAGCAATTCAAATGATTTCAAAAATAAAGAAGCGTGGAAACAGAGCGAATCTTTTAAAGGATACTTCAAAAGGGTCCAAATTGAAAGAAATTGAAAATCAAATATCTTGCCTCGACAAATATCAAAGTAAGGCGGTTATTGAAACTGTTGAAGGTGTGCAAAGAATTCGTGGATTAGCAGGTTCGGGAAAAACAATTGTTCTGGCTTTGAAAGTTGCGTATTTATATACGATGTATGAAGATAAGGTTATTGCAATTACTTTTAATAGTCGTGCGTTAAAGGGGCAATTTATTCAATTAATTACAAATTTTATTATTGAAAATACAAATGAAGAACCGGATTGGGACAGAATTAAAATTATTTATGGCCGTAGTGCGGATGCTTTTGATAAAGTGTGTCAGGAAGCGGTAGAAATGGTGGTCAGTCCCAAGACGTTGTATGATATGATTTTAGTAGACGAGGCACAGGATTTTTCAAAATATTTTTTACAGATGTGTTATATGTCACTTCCAAAAACGAGAACAAACACCATTGGTTCAGTTGTTTGAGGATAAAAAACTGTGGGAGGATATAGGATATACAATTAAAGATGGTGTTATAGAAGATGGAAAAACAGTTACATTGTATAGAACAGAGGAAACAAGTCCGGGATTTTTGGAGAATCATTCATCGATAGAGGATCTTATTCAGTTTAGAAAGTTTGATAATATTATTCAAGAAGCAAATTGGATTGTAGAAGATATCGAAAATAATTTAAAAAATGAGGAATTAAAGTACCAGGATATTATGATTATTCATCCCGATCCTAAAGTTACGAAAAGCTATGTTTCGCAAATTCGTATCATGTTAATGGATAAAAAAATAAAGTCGCATATTGTTGGTGTTCAAACGACACCCGATGATTTTTTTCAGGAAGAGTCAATTGCAATTACGCAAATTTATCGAGCCAAAGGAAATGAAGCTGCAGTTGTTTACTTGATAAATGCCGATTTGTGTGCGAAAGGGATTAATTTATCACGAAAAAGAAATATTCTATTTACGGCGATTACAAGGTCCAAAGCATGGGTACGGGTCAGTGGTTTGGGAAATGATATGGATATTTTAATAAATGAATATAAAAGAGTAAAGGAAAATCATTTCCAATTACAATTTGACTATCCAAATGAAGTGCAGAGAAAGAATATGAGAATTATTCATAGAGATATGACTCAAAATGAGCTTAGGGAAATAAAGAAGAGTAATTACAGCTTAGAAGACATTGCGTCAAAAATTCAAAAGGGAGAAATCAGAAAAGAGGATTTGGATATGTCTGTTTTAAATACGCTAAAGGATGTGTTATTTCGTTGAAAAACCAGGAAAAAGTATTTAAAGAAGTGAGGAAGGTTACAAAAGAGTTAATCAGGTGTGGATTAGCAGAAGAGTATAATTTTCCAATGATGCAAAAGGCGGAAGTTGTCTGGGAAAAATATAGTGATATTTCATACTATTTAAAAAATATGGAATATTCTAATATATATAGTGAAATAGAGAAAAATCACAATTTTAATGTGAAACTACCTGATGGAGGAATTCTTCAGTTAATGTATCGGTTTAACAGCCATGGTACAGAGCTTGAATCTCATAGATTGGCATATTATCCATCACCTTCTTATGAGAATTATCAAAATGATGCAGAATTATATGATGCTGATTACTTGTATGGAGATATTCTTAATAAAGATGTTTTGCCGGTTATTATTAGAGCTGACTATAGCCGCAAGAAAGTGAAAAGTCAGATCCATCATCCTTATTCGCATATAACCTTGGGAGATTATAAAAATTGCAGGATTCCGGCTGACCGGCCGATATCACCAATTCAATTTGTGAAATTCATAATGGAACATTTTTACTATGAACCAAGTTCTCAGCTGAAATATAATTTTAAGTTAGAAAGTATAGTACAATTTGATGAGCATATTGCTGAAATTGATACGAAAAAGAGCAGAATCATAATATAATTGACACCAGATAATTTCGGTATAAGAGTAAAAACCCTTTTCAAGTCTGCACCGGACAGTTATGAAGCGGCAACTTCAAGGATAACAAACGCTATGCTGAGAGCATGGCGTTTGTTGCAGTTTCATAATCCATTTGCTGTTCATGTAACAGTTCTTAATCATTTTGTTTATTCGTCGGATAGCCATTTCCCTGAAAATCCGTAGTTGTATCGTCTGGATTTTTATGCTTTAATCTGTTGGTTCGCTCGTTTAAACTAAAAATTATAAAACATGCATTACAATTCATCCAAATATTGAAATTGCTGATATCCTGGAGTATAATGTAGAAGGAAAAAGATCAGGAATGAGTGAGAGCAATCATCAGAAAATAATACCTATCAGATGATCGATGAAACAGAAAAAGAAGGCAGGGGATAAGATTGGGATGGACCAGAGACATGTATGCATCGGAAATGCTGGATGACATTTTTATATATTTTATGCGCACAATCCTGCATTTACAAGAAAGTGGTATTGAGAGATTGCCATTAAAACAAAATTTTACCGAACCGGTTCACACTTATCTGAATCTGGCAATGGATTTCATAATTGAGGGGGAAATGCCGGAAACCTCAGAACTGATTTTAAAGTCAGAATATGAAAAGATTCTCAAAAACTGCGATTGCAACACAGAGCTTTTACTGTGCTTAAATATGATCCGGGAGTTATCCTGTCATATTCATTATGATGCGGATATGTGTGATTATATTTTTAACATAGGAAATCTTTGGGGAAACCGTGTGTCAGAATATGCCGCTGTAACATTTTATCCAAAGCTTTCAAAAGAAATACAGCAGAAGCATCATCTGACAGAACTAGTAGACCGAATGCCTGCACATATGCTTCGGTTAGACAATTATTAGAATTATTAGACTGATAAAATAAAAAAGGAGGAATTACCATTGGTGAAACATGTCATATTGTGGGAGTTAGACGATAAACTTTCCGCACAGGAAAAAGAACGCATAAAAGAGGAAATAAAATATGGATTAGAAGGATTGAAAGGAAAGATTCCCGGATTGCTGGGAATTCACGTAAATAAGGACGGATTAAGTTCTTCGAATGCAGATTTAATGTTGGATTCTACGTTTGAGGACGAGGCGGCACTGAAAAGTTATGCACAGCATCCAGAGCATGTGAAAGTGGCGGACAGTAAAGTGCGGCCATATACAAAAACAAGAATGTGTCTGGATTATGAAGCATAGCACGCTCCTGTAAAAACTGTCAGAATCAGGATGGAATCACAACAGTAGCAGGAGGAAGTTTATGAAGGGAAGTTCTTTCACAGTATTTGATGGCGATTTTGTACCTGAATACGTATTAATGAATAAAAACGTAGAGATTGCATCTTTTGCCATTCATGATAAACTAAATTCCATCCATGTGATCCGACAATTTACTCAGTTGCCGTATTGGATTGACGATTTAGATGTATTTATACAGAATCGGCGTGCGCCAAAGCATAGAGAATATAAAGAAGATACTAAATATGTGACGCGTCATCTATCATGTTATAATAAGAAAACCCTGTCGGGCTTTTAAAACCGCGGCAGGGTTTTCTTATTTACTATTATTTGATCGTGTTGGATCGTTTACTGTTTAAATTCCTTTTGGTGCAGTCCATTCCCAGTTGCGGATTTCTTCCAAATCCTGGCCGTATTCTGTAATGTACTGTTTATGCTCGATCAGCTTGTTATTCATCTTTTGAATCAGATGTGCACCTTTGTTGCCAAGCTGTGGCAAGTGCATAATCGCATCTTTCACAAGGTTGAAACGGTCGATTTCATTTTGTACACGCATATCGAATGGTGTTGTAATCGTACCTTCTTCTAAATAGCCATGTACGGAAAGGCTGCGGTTATGGCGATTGTAGGTTAATTCATGTATCAGTGTCGGATATCCGTGGAATGCGAAGATAATTGGTTTGTCTTTGGTAAACAGTGCGTCATATTCGCGGTCGCTTAATCCATGCGGATGGGTAGCGTCAGATTCCAATTTGAACAAGTCAACGACATTGATGACACGGACTTTCAGCTGAGGCATTTCTTCATTTAAAATCGTAACGGCTGCCATTGTTTCTAACGTCGGTGTGTCGCCGCAGCATGCCATAACAACGTCTGGCTCTTCGCCTGCATCACTGCTTGCCCAATCCCAGATACTAATACCTTGTGTACAATGTTTTACAGCCTGCTCCATTGTTAACCACTGGCAGCTTGGGTGTTTGGATGCTACAATTGCATTTACGTAATTTTTGCTCTTGATGCAGTGATCGAAGCAGGATAACAGACAGTTTGTATCTGGTGGCAGATACATGCGTACAACGTCTGCTTTTTTATTTGTAATGTGATCTAAAAATCCAGGATCCTGATGGGTAAATCCATTGTGGTCCTGCTGCCATACGTTTGAAGTCAAAATAAAGTTTAAAGAAGCAATTGGCTGTCTCCAAGAGAGCTGATTGGTAACTTTCAGCCATTTTGCATGTTGTGCAGCCATAGAATCTACGATACGGATAAATGCTTCATAGCTTGCAAAGAAGCCGTGGCGTCCGGTAAGAAGATAGCCTTCCAGCCAGCCTTCACACATATGTTCGCTAAGCATACTGTCCATAATACGTCCGTCTCTTGCCAGGCAATCGTCATTGTCTACAAGCGCTGCATTCCAATCACGATTTTCTTCTTCGAATGCGTGGTACAGGCGGTTGGACATCGTTTCGTCCGGTCCGAAAATACGGAAGTTTTTGTTTTCTTTGTTTAGTTTGAAAATATCACGGATGTAACGGCCAAGCTCGATCATATCTTGCGCTTTTGTACGTCCCGGCTCCACTTCGATACCGTAGCTGCGGAAATCAGGCAGGCGCAGGTCTTTTAACAGCAAGCCGCCGTTTGCATGTGGGTTGTCGCCCAGGCGAGCAGTGCCCTTTGGAGCAAGTTCTTCCAGTTCTGGAATCAGACGTCCGTTTTCATCAAACAGTTCTTGTGGACGATAGCTTTCTAACCATTCTTTTAATTGATCCAGATGTTCCGGTTTTTCCATAGACATTGGTACCTGATGTGCACGGAACGTTCCTTCGATCTGTTGTCCATCTACAAATTTCGGGCCTGTCCATCCCTTTGGTGTACGCAGTACGATCATTGGCCAGACTGGTCTTTCTGAATCATTTTCAGTACGGGCATGACTTTGGATAGCTTTAATTTCTTCAATTGCTTTGTCCATAGCTTCTGCCATCTTACGGTGCATATCCATCGGCTCATCGCCTTCTACAAAGTAAGGCTTCCAGCCGCAGCCTTTGAAGAAGCTTTCGATTTCTTCATGAGGAATACGTGAAAAGATGGTTGGATTGCTGATTTTATATCCATTTAAATGAAGAATCGGCAGTACGGCTCCATCCGTTACCGGATTTAAGAATTTATTGGAGTGCCAAGAGGTAGCAAGCGGTCCTGTTTCTGCTTCACCATCACCTACAACTGCTACTGCGATCAGTTCTGGATTATCTAAAACAGCGCCAAAAGCATGAGCAATGGAATAGCCAAGTTCGCCGCCTTCATTGATAGATCCAGGTGTTTCCGGAGCACAGTGGCTTGGAACGCCGCCCGGGAATGAGAACTGCTTGAACATTTTTTTCATGCCTTCCTCATCTTGGCTGATGTTTGGATATACTTTGCTGTAAGTACCTTCCATGTAGGTATTTGCGATCATGAAGTTTCCGCCATGTCCAGGGCCGGAAAGGTAGATCATATCGAGATCGTAGCGTTTGATGACACGATTACAGTGTACATAGATAAAGTTCTGTCCTGGAACAGTTCCCCAGTGTCCAACGATTTTTTTCTTTACATGATCCATCGTGAGAGGCTCTTTTAACAGAGGGTTGTCCAGTAAATAAAGCTGTCCTGCGGAGAGATAGTTGGCTGCTCTCCAGTACGCATCCATTTTCTGAAGAAGTTCTTCGGATAATGGCTGTTTTTCCAGGCATGTTGTCGTATCAGACATATGTATGCTCCTTCCTTTTGTGGATATTATTGTTACCAGATAAAATTATAGCACTAAGTCTGCTAAGATGCAATTAGATGCGAATATAAATTTAAAAAAACTTAAAAAATAGTTTTTGTTTTAGATAAAACAAAAGTGAACCCTATTTGGATCATGTAGCTTCTTCATGAACATAAGGAATTTAAATCTTCATAAAATCTAGGATAGGATATGCTCACACATTCTGCATTTGCAATCTCAGCGCCTCCGTCTGCACAGAGCGCGGCAATCGCAAAGGCCATCGCAATCCGGTGGTCGTCCTGCGGATGGATCTGTGCATAATGTAGTGGTTTGCCGCCATGAATCACCATACCGTCTTCTGTAGCTGTTACATTGGCGCCCATAGACTTTAAGTTAGAGACAATTGTGTCGATGCGGTTGGATTCTTTTACTTTTAATTCTGCGGCATCTTTAATGATCGTCGTACCATCCGCAAAAGCGGCCATAATGGCGAGAACTGGAATTTCGTCAATTAACGCGGGAATAAGATCGCCTTCGATGATGGTTCCTTTCAGGCTGCTTGTTTTGACCAGAAGATCACATACTGGCTCTCCGGATGTTGTGTGTTCATTTAATTTTGTGATATTTCCCTGCATAGCTTTGGCTGCGCGCAAGATTCCATCTCTGGTTGGGTTAACGCCTACATTATGGATCAGTACTTGTGCGTTTGGTACGAGCAATGCAGCCGCAATAAAGTAAGCAGCAGAAGAAATATCGCCGGGAACTTCGATTTTTTGACCGGTTAATACCGGGTCGGGCCAAATTTGCGCTGTTGTATCCTGAGTGGATATGCGGGCGCCAAAAGAAGCAAGCATTTGTTCCGTATGATTTCTGGATAGAGACGGTTCGGTAACGCTTGTCTTATCATCTGCATACAATCCGGCAAGCAGAACGCAGGATTTTACCTGTGCGGAGGCGACTGGTGAAGTGTAATGTATCCCATGTAAAGGAGAGCCATTAATTTGTAACGGAGCGCAGTCGGTTCCTTTGATTCCTTTTATATCAGCGCCCATTTCCCTAAGCGGAGTGATAATGCGCTTCATCGGGCGTTTTTGGATCGAAGCATCTCCGGTTAATGAGGAAGAAAAAGACTGGCCTGCGAGGATGCCGGAAAGCAGACGGACGGTTGTACCGCTGTTGCCTGCATCTAGCATGGAGGCAGGCGGACGTAGACCATGCAGCCCCTTGCCATAAATACGGATACATTCTTTCGTATTTTCAATCGTAATACCCAATTTTTGAAAACAAGATATGGTAGAAAGACAGTCTGCACCTTGTAAAAAGTGGGTGACTTCTGTCAGGCCGTCAGCCAGTGCACCGAACATGACGCTTCGATGGGATATGGATTTATCGCCTGGGATATGGATTTCTCCGTTGAGAGAACTACAAGGTTTTATAAACATGATAAAAGCTCCTTTGTCTGATTTTGTAGTAACAGTTTGTTTTCTTAATATAATATAAATAATTAGCGTTCATAAACAGTATAATGATATTTTTTAAGCAAAACAGCGGTAGTATTTAGGGAAGTTTGGTCATACAGTTCGATATGCAGCACACCGTCTTCAAATTCACGGTTATGTACGATGCCGATATTTTTAATATTAATCCCATTGCTGGCAAGCAGTGTCGCCAGTGTGGCAATACCGCCGACTTCGTCTATTAAATCACAATATAATTCAAACACCGGTTGGATAGAACCGGACTGCCGGATCGTTAAGGAATCACGATAGTCTTTTGCATTTGCAAAATAGGCGTTCATATCTTCTTTGCTTTCTGCTTCAATAAAAGAACGAAGCTTTGTAAGCTGCGCTGCGAACAAATCTATTAAACGAAGGACCTGTTCTTTGTTGGAAAGACAAATATCCTGCCACATGATGGGAGACGATGCAGCGATACGTGTCATATCCCGAAATCCTCCGGCAGCTATCGTTTTCATTGTATATTCAGAGTCATCAATCTCTTTTACCAGATTAACCAGGCTATAGGCAAGTACATGCGGCAAATGGCTGATGGCGGCAGTCGCAAAATCATGCAAGTCGTAATCCAGTACAAGTGGGATAGCGCCAAGAGAGGATACAAGGTCACGTAAACGGCTGACTTGCTGTTTTTCTGCTTTGGAAGATGGCGTAAGGATATAATATGCATTTTCCAGCAAATATGGGGTAGCAGCAGCAAACCCTGTTTTTTCCGATCCCGCCATTGGATGACCGCCGATAAAATGCGCTTCTAATCCGGCTTTGACTGCGGCACGATGAATATCTCCTTTTACACTGCCAACATCCGTCAAAACAGTATGGGGAGCAATGATTTCTTTTAACTGCGTCAAATAAAAAAGGTTTTGCTGTACCGGTGTGCACAAAAAAATATAATCGGAATCAGAAATTTCATGCAGACTTAACATCTTGCTGTTTTCAATGATTCCGGCTTGATAAGCCTGTGTAATGGTAGATTGATGTCCAGAGACAGCATATAGCTTAATTTGCGGGGAAACTCGTTTTAATGTCTTAGCGATCGACCCGCCAATTAGACCTAAACCGATAAAACTAATTTTTTTTATGTTGTTTCTATGCTTCTTTTCCATAATAAGAGTGTTCCTCGTTTTCTGTTTAGATTTGAAATTTTGGTTTGGAATACTACAAATATTTTACTGATTTGCAGTTAGAAAGTCAATGCCGTTATGTGAAAACAATATATTGTATATTCTGCTAGATACATAATGAAAAAAAATGAAATAATTGTTGTAATTGACCATGAACTTTGTTAGAATTAATATAGTGTTTGTAACAAAACAAATATATGTGCAGGAGGTAAGAGATTCATGGAGGTATTTACAACAGACAAGATACGTAACGTAGTACTCTTGGGACACGGAGGAGCTGGGAAAACCAGTCTTGTGGAGGCAATGGCGTATCTGTCCGGTCAGACAAGTCGTATGGGAAAGATCAGCGATGGAAATACGGTCAGTGATTTTGATAAAGAGGAGATCAAACGTTCGTTTTCTATTCAGACAACGGTTGTTCCTATTTTATGGGATAATACAAAGATTAATATTTTAGATACGCCGGGATATTTTGATTTTGTTGGAGAAGCAGAAGAAGCTGTCAGTGTGGCAGATGCCGCAATTATTGTAGTCAGCGGCAAAGCCGGCATTGAGGTCGGTACGAGAAAAGCCTGGGAAATGTGCGAACGATATAAGCTTCCAAGGATGTTTTTTGTAACAGATATGGATATTGACAATGCAAGTTTTCGTCAGGTAGTGGAAGATTTGCAATCGTTGTATGGCAAAAAAATTGCTCCGTTCCATCTGCCAATCCGCGAAAATGAAAAGTTTGTTGGCTATGTAAATATTGTGGCGCAGACTGCAAACCGTTGGAATGATAAAGGGGAAGTTGTGCCAATGGATATGCCGGATTATTCTGTTGCAAATCTGGAAAAATGCAGAGAAGCGCTTGTAGAAGCGGTTGCAGAGACAAGTGAAGAGTTTATGGACCGTTATTTTAGCGGTGAGGAATTTTCAGAAAATGAAATCCGCCAGGCACTTCGTGTGAACGTATTAGACGGCAGTATCGTGCCTGTTTCTATGGGGTCTTGTATTCTGGCACAAGGTGTTTATACATTGTTAGATGATATTACAAAATATTTCCCGAGTCCAGATAAAAGAACCTGTGCGGGCATCAATGCTACAACAAACGAAGTTTACCAGGCGGACTATGACTTCTCGAAACCGAAATCTGCTTACATATTTAAAACGATTCAAGATCCATTTATTGGCAAATATTCTTTAATTAAAGTAAATTCGGGCGTTTTGAAGACCGATGATGTAATGTTAAATTATCACAGGGATACGGAAGAAAAAATCGGGAAACTCTATGTAATGAGAGGTGCAAAAGCGGAAGAAGTCAAAGAGCTTCATGCAGGAGATATCGGTGCGCTTGCGAAACTGAATAAGGCACGTACGACAGATTCCCTTTCCACAAAAGCAAATCCGATTTTATTTATCCGTACGACATTATCTACGCCGTATACTTGTAAGCGTTATAAAGTAAAAAATAAGGCAGATGTTGATAAAGCTTCCCAGGCACTTACAAAGCTGACGCATGAAGATCTGACCTTAAAAGTAGTCAATGACAGCGCGAATGGACAGACGCTTTTATACGGGATCGGTGAGCAGCAGTTGGATGTTGTTGTCAGCAAGCTTTTGAACCGTTATAAAGTAGAGATAGAACTTGGAAAAGCAAAAGTTGCATTCCGTGAGACAATACGAAAAAAAGCAGATGTTGAATATAAATATAAGAAACAATCAGGCGGACACGGTCAGTATGGACATGTTAAAATGACGTTTGAACCATCCGGAAATCTGGAAGAACCTTATGAATTTTCTCAAACGGTAGTAGGCGGCGCAGTTCCGAAAAATTATTTCCCGGCAGTGGAAAAAGGAATTCAGGAATCTGTAAAGAGTGGGCCTCTGGCAGCTTATCCGGTTGTTGGCATCAAGGCAAATCTGTATGACGGTTCTTATCATCCGGTGGATTCTTCTGAGCTGGCATTTAAAGTTGCTGCAGCACAGGCATTCAAAAAAGGATTTTTACAGGCATCTCCGGTGTTATTAGAGCCGATTGCATCTATGACCGTCACAGCATCGGATAAATATACAGGCGATATTATGGGTGATTTGAATAAACGCCGCGCACGTGTGCTTGGAATGAATCCGGTAGAAGGCGGTAAACAGGAAATCATTGCTGATATTCCATATAAAGAGCTGGATGGCTATACGACTGTACTGCGTTCGATTACCGGCGGCGAAGGCACTTACCGCTATGAACTTGCCCGTTATGAGCAGGCTCCAGAAGATGTACAAAAACGTGAGATCGAAGCTCGTGCGAATAAGCTGGTAGATATCGAAGAATAACAGTTACGATTTATCAAAAACTTTTCATTTGGAAGGAGGAGCCAAAGGGAAATGACGCGAATGATGCTCTGCATTCTGCTGGTAATTGTTCTGCTGTTGGAACAGCCGCAGTTGACGAAGGGGCGCGGCGTCATTGAACGGCCGCTTTCTCCTTCCTTAGATTATGCATATACGTTAAATGAAGCAAGCAATGTAAACAGCAGCATTCCGGTCTATGATATTATCTATAACCTAAATCTTGGAGAAAACCATTATCTGAATCCTTCTGTCTATTATGAGCAGCTGTTGCCGCTCAAACTCATGCCGCCGCAAAGAGAAGGCTATAATTTTGCAGGCTGGTATACCGACAGCAGCTATAAACATCCACTGACAGAAATCGAAGATTGCAAAGACGGCAATCTGATTCTTTATGCCAAGTGGACCAAAAAAATATCGGGTTCCATGAACATCCAGCTGTATTCTTATGGGGCATCCAGCCTGACACGTTCACCAGAAAAAAAGCTGGCGGATATGAACTATCGAATACTGGAAGATCTGGATATTCCGGGAATGCCAAATACTCGTTTTGAGGATTATATTAAAAATAAACTATTCAGTGTAGACCAGTGTCCACAAGGCTTATGCGTAACCGAAGAATTAATTCTTGTAACTTCTTACAGCACAGGCAGAAGCGACAATTATGGATGTCTGTATGTATTTGATCGTGATACAGGTGATTATTTAATGACACTTTCTATGAAACAGGGCAGTCACCTGGGAGGCATTTGCTATGACGGAGAAAGTCTTTGGGTCTGTCATTCCAACTATCGAACGATCGAACGGCTGGACTATGCGCTGATAAAAGAACTTGCCAAACACAGTCCGGGCAGAACCATCGAACTGTCACAGGAACACGAAGAGTACCGTGTATTAAATTCTCCGTCATGCATCACGTTTTTTAGCGGAAAATTGTGGATTGCCACACATACACGTTTTTTTAAATCTGTTATGAAATCATATCGCTTTCATGAAGGTACACTGGAAGAATGCGAAGAATTTGCCATACCGGATAAAGTACAAGGAGTAGCCTTTGACGACGATGGTCATGTATATCTAAGCACTTCGTTTGGGAGGGAAAAGTCTTCTTACATTAAAGTCTATCAATCTGCCTATGACCTGAGCAAACATCCGGAAAAACCGGCAGAATGTGTGGAAATGCCTCCCTGTTCCGAGGAATTGGCAATTGCAGGAGACGAGCTGCTTGTATTATTCGAATCAGGAGCGCAGAAATATATGGAAGGGACAGACGGAAAAGGGAAGTCGCTGGCGCCGTTAGATCATATGGTGGCGATACATCTGGATTCTTTTTAATTGTGTTTTTATTGACAAATAGGTATGATGTGGTAGAATTTAAGTGTTTCCGGTTCCATATCGTTCCATACGTAGAAAAAGAAAAACAAATATCAAATTCGTACACATTCATAAAAACTGAAAATGGAGGAAAATATGTCAGAAGTATACAACCACAAAGTCGTTGAGAAAAAATGGCAGAAAATCTGGGATGATGAGAAAGCGTTTGCTGCATCCGACGACTATTCCAAGCCAAAATATTATGCGTTGGTGGAGTTTCCGTATCCGTCCGGGCAAGGACTGCATGTTGGCCATCCGCGGCCATATACGGCGTTGGATATTGTCGCGCGTAAGCGCAGGATGCAGGGATATAATGTATTGTACCCGATGGGATGGGATGCGTTTGGACTGCCGACGGAAAATTATGCCATTAAGAATCAGATACATCCAAAGATTGTAACAAAAAATAATATTGTCCGGTTTAAAGAACAGCTGCATTCGTTAGGGTATTCTTTTGACTGGGATCGGGAAGTAAATACGACAGATCCGGATTATTATAAGTGGACACAGTGGATTTTTTTGAAATTATTTAAAGAAAATCTTGCTTATAAGAAAGAAATGCCGATTAACTGGTGTACGAGCTGTAAAGTTGGCCTTGCAAATGAAGAAGTTGTAAACGGCGTTTGTGAACGCTGCGGTTCTCCGGTGGTCCGCAAAGTAAAGAGCGAGTGGATGCTAAAGATTACAGATTATGCGGAAAAGCTGATCGAAGGCTTAAATGATGTAGATTATATTGAACGGGTAAAAACACAGCAGAGAAATTGGATTGGAAAATCAAACGGAGCAGAGGTTGATTTTGCGATTAAAAATAAAGATGAAAAATTGCGGATTTATACGACACGTTCGGATACGTTGTTTGGTGTTACGTATATGGTAGTTTCTCCAGAACATCCGATGATTGAAAAATATAAGGATGAATTAAAAAATTGGGATGAAATTGACGCATATCGGGAGCAGGCAGCTCATAAATCGGATTTTGAACGTGCAGAGCTGGCAAAAGAAAAAACTGGCGTATGTATTGATGGTTTGACGGCTGTAAATCCGGTGAATGGAAAAGAGATACCGATCTGGATTTCAGACTATGTATTAATGTCCTACGGGACGGGCGCAATTATGGCAGTTCCGGCACATGACCAAAGAGACTGGGAATTTGCAAAGAAGTTTGATTTGCCGATGATACAAGTCGTATCGAAGAATGGAAAGGAAGCAGATATTTCAAAAGAGGCATTTACAGACGTAGCAACAGGAGTGATTGTAAATTCAGATTTTATAAATGGCCTGGATGTCAAGGACGCCCAGAAAAAAATGATTGCGTTTTTGGAAGAAAAGCAAATTGGCACAGCAAAGACAAATTATAAATTAAGAGACTGGGTATTTTCAAGACAGCGTTATTGGGGCGAACCAATTCCAATTGTGCATTGTGAAACATGTGGTTATGTGCCGATAGAAGAAAGCGAGCTTCCGCTGGAGCTGCCGGAGGTAGACAGCTATATGCCGACAGATAATGGGGAATCTCCGTTAGCTGCAATGACAGACTGGGTAAATACAACCTGCCCTTGCTGCGGCGGGCCGGCAAAGCGGGAAACAGATACGATGCCGCAATGGGCCGGTTCTTCCTGGTATTTTTTGCGTTACACAGATCCGCATAATCAAGAAGCGCTTGCCAGTAAGGAAGCGTTAGATTACTGGATGCCGGTAGATTGGTATAATGGAGGTATGGAGCATACAACACTGCATTTGCTGTATTCCAGATTTTGGCATAAATTCCTCTATGACCAAAAACAGGTGCCATGTGCGGAACCGTATCAAAAACGTACTTCACATGGAATGATTTTGGGAGAAAACGGGGAGAAGATGTCTAAGTCCAGAGGCAATGTCGTTAATCCAGATGACATCGTAAAAGAGTATGGCGCAGATACGCTTCGTACGTATGAAATGTTTATCGGTGCATTTGATTTGTCTGCTTCATGGTCTGAGGACGGCGTAAAAGGCTGCCGCAGATTTTTAGAGCGTGTCTGGAAGCTGCAGGATCTTGTTACAGCAGACAGCGGATATTCAAAAGATTTAGAAACAAAAATACATCAGACGATCAAAAAAGTCAGCAGTGACTATGAAAATTTAAAGTATAATACTGCAATTGCTGCAATGATGGCTCTTATTAATGATTTTTATAAAAAGAGCAGCCTGACCAGAGAGGAATACCGGACATTGCTCTTGTTACTGAACCCAACGGCGCCGCATATTACAGAAGAGATATGGGAAGCTATGGGATTTGACGGCCGTATTTATGAGCAGAGCTGGCCAGAATATGAGGAAGAAAAGACCGTTGAGGCGACGGTTGAAATTGCAGTTCAAATAAACGGAAAACTCAAAGCGACGATTCAGATAGATAAAGACGCTGCAAAAGAAGATGTAATTGCTAAAGCAAAAGAAGCGGTTGCAGATAAGCTTACTGGAACAATGATTAAAGAGATTTATGTACCTGGCAGAATTGTGAATCTAGTACAAAAATAAGGAATTGTCCCGAAACAACTTTTGAATCGAACACCTGATTTTTGAAGGGCGCGCTTAAAGTGAACGATAAGAAATCATAAGTTATTTTTGAACAGTTCTTTCTGTACAACAGGAAAGGAAACTATGGGCAGTATAGGAAAAGAAAACAGACATATCCTTAATTTTAATATCCTTATTTTTAACAGAATGCTTGTGATATTTTTGGCTGTATGTTGGATCGTTTCGCTGATGCATGTTTTTCGAATGCATGTTTTTGCAGCCGGCAAATCAACAGTAATCACGTTGAATCATTCCACATATACGTTGCAGACGGGGAAAAAAACAAAGCTAAAAGCGTCTGTTTCTGACGAACGCTACCAGTCGGAAAAAATTGTCTGGACAAGCAGCAAGAAAGAAGTTGTGTCTGTGAATGGCGCCGGCACAATCAAAGCAGGAAAAGAAGGTAGCGCACAGATTACAGCGTCTATCGATGGAACAAAAGAATCTGCGTCTTGCACGGTTCATGTAGTAAAAAAGACCGGACAAAAGAAAAATGCGAAAGATGTGGCTGCCTTAAAAGCATTGATAAATGCTCAGCAGGATGCATCTGTCAGCAATCAATTAGACGATTTGGATCAGTATACGTGGACAGATATAGGAAAAGAGCGCAGACTGACAAGAATTGTCTGGCCGGATAAACAACTGCAGGGAGAGATTTCTTTTGACGGACTGTCTGCGCTGGAGTATTTGGATATTCGCGGCGGTCATTTGACCGATCTGGATGTTCATAAAAACAAGGCGTTAAAATATTTGGACTGTTCAGATCAAGAGCTTACAACACTGGATATAAGTGAAAACAAAGCGTTGGAAACATTAAAATGCGATCGGAACCGTTTCACACAGCTGCAAGTACAAGATCTTGTAGCTTTGACAGAATTAAGCTGCAACGAAAATCGTCTGACAGAACTGGAAATCCAGAACAATACTGCATTAACGGTACTTAGCTGTGAAACGAATCGTTTGACCAGCCTGGACACGAAAAAAAATGTGGCATTAAAGGAGCTAAGCTGCGGAGCAAATCAGCTTACTAGTCTGAATATCAGCAGCAATGTTAAGCTGACCGATCTGCGCTGTCCATCGAATGAGCTTACCAGTCTAAAGATCGGCAATGTGAAAACATTGGTATCTTTGGATTGTTCTTACAATCGGTTGACGAAGCTGGAAACATCCAAAAATTCTGCACTCACGTATTTGAACTGCTCTTTTAATACGCTAAAGACGTTAAACCTGAGTGGGACAAAGAAGCTGGAAGAGATATACTGCAGCAGAAACAAAATTTCAGCGCTGAATTTAAAAAAGACGCAGGCATTGAAGAAATTAATCTGCAATGAAAATCGTCTGTCTGATTTGGATCTTCGGAAAAGTCCGTTGCTGGAAGTATTGCATTGTGCCGGCAACCGTCTTTCAGATTTGGATCTTCGAACGAATAAAGCTCTGACTAGTCTGCATTGTAATGAAAATGAATTATCAGATTTGAACGTAAGTGAAAATCCGGCTCTGACAGACTTAAAATGCGGGTCGAATGCATTGACAAACCTGAATGTCAGTGATAATCCTTCACTCGTAAAAGTCAGCTGTGAAGACAATCAGTTAACAGAGCTCGTTGTGAATACAAATGCTGCGCTGAAAGTTATGAATTGTGCACACAATGCATTAACATCACTGGATGTTCGGGCAGTTCCTTCACTGGAAGCGCTTACCTGTTCCTACAATCAGCTTACGGAGCTGGATATCCGTGAAAATCCAATGCTGAAAAGGCTGGGATGCCAGTCAAATGCGCTTACAACATTGGATATCCGTGCAAATCCGGCACTGGAAACGCTGTTTTGTCAGGAAAATTCGTTAAAAGATATTGATATTAGCGCAAATGCTGCACTGACCGTTTTTTATCGGGATAAAAATGTGGCAGTAACAGGTTCCAACGATCAAAGTGAAAATGCAGATGACTGAAATGCATGAATGAATGAAACAGGAATGCGTTGTAAAACCGTATGGTTTTGCAACGTGTTTTTGATGTGTAAATATGACTGCAAAATGTGCAAAAAGAGATGGAAAATTGCTTGTATTTTACTTGCAATTTTGGTATTTTATGCTAAACTGTATTTATATATTTTCGATTCTAAACAAAAGAAAAGTATAGTAGATATGTAAGTATTGTATATATATCACAGTACATACTTTTTCAGCTTTAGTTATTCTTACTAAAAATCTTTGAATAATATCATAAATTTTTCAAAGATAACGCGTAGGAAAATTTGTTCCATCCCTTCACAAGTATCATTTAATGCAAGTAATATAGCTTTTATTTTTAGCAGTTCAAAGACAGCAGATTGTATTTAAGTGGCAGAGCGATTAGTTGTGTCTATTGTACAGTCTTAACTTTTTGCAATGGAACAGCAAATCGGAGGGATCAAAATAATATAAAGGAGGAATTACAGTGATAAGACTGCACTGTGGCAAAGGAGGACATCATGGGTAATCAATTCATATGGCAAGATCGGTTTAATATCGGAGTGGATATCATCGATAAAGAACATAAAAAACTTTTCAGCATTATGAACCGTCTGCTGATATTCAGTGATCAGGAAGATAAGAGTCAGTGGGTCTGTCAGGAAGGACTGAAGTATTTTAAAGATCATGCAATGAAGCATTTTTCAGAGGAAGAAGTCTATATGGCGTCTATTTCCTATAAAGGGTACGAATCACATAGGCGTGTACATGACAACTTTCGGAAGAATACACTTCCGGCGCTGGAACGGGAGCTGTCACGGTCGAACTATTCCCCGGACGCAGTTAGTCATTTTTTAAGTGTTTGTGCCGGGTGGCTGATTGGCCATACGCTAACGGAAGATCGTGCGATTGTTGGGGAAGGAGCCAATACGTGGGAAAATCTGCTGCCGGAGGAAGAAGAGCTGGCCGCTAAACAGCTGATGATTCGCATGGTGAAAGACATGTTTCAGTTAGATGCACGTTTGATTAGCGACCGTTACAGTGGAGAAAAATTTGGAAAAGGTATTTACTGCAGGTTTATTTACGCGAACAACAAAAAAGAGAAGTGGGAAATTTATATGATATTTGAAGAAAAGCTGCTTCTCGAAACAGTTGGAAAGATGATGGGACATAAGTCAAACAAAATGAACGTTGTACTGATGAATGCATCCAGATATACGATTCGACAGTTTATCGAATGTGTTTTAGAGCATCTGCCGATGGCAGCAGGATTCGAACTGCAGGATGAGAATCTGTTATCTTATGAGCAGTTTCAGAAAGTATTTTCAAAGCCTCAGTGCAGCCTTTTGTTTGATACGGGTGTCGGTTACTTTGCATATTGTGCAATGGCGCCTCATGCATTAAAAAAGGCTGGAACTTCTATCGTAACGGAAAATGCTGTGAAAGAAGTCAGCGAATATTTGTTAAGTAATGAAAAGCAAAATGAAGAAAACTTTAAAAAGAAGATTCTCGTTATTGATGATTCGGATACCGTTTGTCTGGCGATGCAGGAGTTGCTGGGTGCAGATTATGAAGTCACGTCAGTGAAATCCGGCTTGGCAGGTATTCGGTGTATGACGCTGAACCGGCCGGATCTTGTTTTACTCGATTATGAGATGCCGGTTTGCGACGGCGTGCAGGTATTGGAGATGATCCGTGCAGAGGAAGACTTTGCAAAAATTCCAGTCTTTTTCCTGACCGGAAGGGTAGATAAGGGGAGTGTTGCAAGGGTTATGCCTCTGCGTCCTGAAGGATATCTGCTCAAGAGCCAGCAGCCAGAAGATATTAAGAAAAATATTGACGGATATTTTAGAAAAATATCCAGATGAGAAAAATGTTTTAGAAAATAACAGAATGAGAAAGATACATATCTTACTTAATAAAAAACATCGTCTAATGCTTGATTAGGCGGTGTTTTTTATTAAGTAAGACGAAGCGATAACGATTTAAATAAAAATTTTTACATGAATTGTAACCTTTTCCTGGTTTTATTTGTATTATTAGTGAAAGGACCTTTCAAAGAAATAAGAAACTGAGGGATCGCTCATGAAACAAACAGTAGAGGAACTGGCAGGGCGTTACCGTGATAATTTGTTTGCCGCAGCATTTAATATATGTAAAAATGCAGCAGATGCAGACGATATTGTACAAGAAACGTTCCTGCAGTATTATGTAGCAAAAAAAGAATTTGAAAGTGAAGAGCATATTCGCGCATGGCTGCTTCGGGTAGCAATTAATAAAGCAAAAAACGTGAACCATTCTTTTTGGAGACAGAATAAAGTGCCGTTAGAAGAGTATATGGAAACGCTTGCTTTTGAGTCGCCGCAAGAAGAGACGTTGTTTGAGACGGTGATGAAGCTGCCGGAAAAATACAGGATTATCATACACTTGTTTTATTACGAGGATTATTCTGTCCTTGAAATAGCAAAGCTAATGAAACTGACGCAGAGCAATGTCAAAGTCAGGCTTTCGCGCGGACGCAAATTATTGAAAGAAGCATTAAAGGAGGACTGGGAAGATGACGAATAAAGAAAAGTATCAAAAGGCGTTTTCAACTCTGCATGCCTCCGACAACATTTCTTTGGAGGTAGAGATCATGGAAAAGAATAAAAAATTATATCGAATGAAAAAAGTAGCAGCTGCTTGTGCAGCAGTGGCAGTAGTATTTGGCAGTATGACTGTGGCATATGCATCCGATCTGGGCGGCATCCGGCAGAAAATTACTGCATGGTTTCACGGAGAACAGGCGCAGATGGATGTAACAGATAACGGAGATGGCAGTTATTCTTATAAGTATGTGGATGATAATGGTCAGACGTATGAAGGTTCCGGGGGAGGAGTAGCAATCGATGATAACGGAAATGAAATACCGCTTACAGCAGATGAACTTATGGAGCATGTAGGCAATGAAGTGGAAAAGGACCAGGATGGAAATGTTTGGATTTATTATTATGATAAAAAGAAGAATATAACGGATTTGTTCGATGATGACGGGATTTGTAAGGTTGCATTTGAGCACGAAGGAAGAATGGTATACTTCAAAATTCAGGATGGAGATGAACTGGAAGGTCTACCGGGAAACTACGGCTACGAGTGTGGAATGGAAAAGCCAAAAGATGCTGAAAATTATACGATTCTGGAATAGTCAGGGAATCAAATGGTTACTGGCAATGCAGTACCGGCGTCTAGTCATCAGGCGCCGGTATTTTCTCATTGGGTATCTTTTTGCTCATTTTTTCATTCGTTTCATCATTTGAATCATGCCGCGGGCTTTTTTGCTTTCTTCAGGTGAAAGATTTTTCAGCAAAATTTCCAGCATCATATCACGCTCCGATTCGTTGAACGAAACACCTTGTTTTTGTGCAGCGTTCGTAGCAGACATAAGCGCAGCCATCATATCTTTCGCGTTGCCGCCGGACTGTCTGGCAGACATAGCTTTTAAAAAGGCCAGCTTTTCCGGTGATATGCCATTTGTGTTCTGGGCGGTAAATACATCGTCAAAATTCATAGTGTCCTCCATAATCAATGTAATAGCAAAACCTTATCTAAGATCAGCATATGTGATAAATACAAAAAATGTGCATGATATTTAGGAGAACATTGTTTCATATGTGGAAAACATAGAAAAGATATTTAAGATCATATCAATGTGTTCTTGTTCCTTTTCGCTGCAAAACTGACGGATATCACCAAGCATATTCAAAGTGTTTTCCATAGGATTTTCATTGGAGCAGATGGATAGAGAAGTATCGTCGCTGTCAATTAGGTCTATGGATTTTTTCAGCTCGATTGCCTTAATCAGTGTTAGAATTTCTTTCTGACGGGAGCCGCGCATATATGGAAGAGCTGTTTTTAAGATTTGTAAATCTTTGTTTTGCGTTTTTTCATCAAACGCAGTTGGTATGTAATTGTTGTCCATAAAAGATCCTTTTTTATTTAGTGTATGTATGCAAGTCAGCGAATATGACACAATTTTATAGAAAATCAATATAATAAAGCAAGGAGGTATTTCATATAGAAATGATCGTTATAGCAATCAAATATTTTTTAAATAGAAAACAGGACAATTATGGGAAAATTAGTCATTGATGGAAATAAAGTATATACAGTGGATGAAACCTGTATGAAGAAAAAGAACCTGACGCTTGCGCAGATTCAGCATAAAGAAACAGGCGAAAGTGAAAAACAGATGAAAACTCGTAACCGTCTGGGCAGATCTTCGTATTTACAGCGCTGACGGTATGATAATATAACGGCTGAAGTATCCGGTCCTAGAGCGTGTTTGAAAAATGCTTTCCGTGAGATGTGCTTCACAGTTTGTGGAGAATTTATCCCAAATTTAGGAGGCATAGCGGGCTATGTTGACTAAATTTGGGATGAATTCTCCGCAAAGTGGGGAGTACAGATCGCGGGAATGATTTTTCAAACACGCTCTAGCAAGGTGATTGTTCATGGCTGGATACGGTGCCGGATTTTCGCTTGCTATTGAATGATAAGCGGATGATATGGCAAAACGCAGGAATGTAAGACTCTTACGTTCCTGCGTTTGATTCCTGATGGGTTGCATCAGTTTTTGTGTTTTTCTGCGGAAAGCGAAATGCTTTCCGCAGATTTTATAAATGGATTAGAAGAATCCGTTACCGCCGCAGCCACAGCCACAAAGCAGCAATAAGATCAGCCAAATACAGCTGTTGTCGCCGCCGCATCCATTGCCGCAGCCATTACCGCCAAAGAAAGAACCTCCGCCGTTGTTACCACAGCAGCAGAATAACAGCAGGATAATCCAGATAAAGGAATTGTTTCCGCATCCACATCCATTGTTTTCTCCACATCCACAGTTTGTAGCAGCTAAATCACTCATATTGATTGCCTCCATTTTTTTATTTGTTTTATGGTTTATCTTATGAGGGCGGCTTGTATAGGTTTCCAAAAAAAATAAGAGAATCCATCGTACATGCATTGACAAACGGGTACGTCTGTGCAAAAATGATTTGGACATGAAATATAGGAAACGCATACAATCAGGAGGATGGATAATGGAAAAGATTAAAATGACGACACCACTTGTAGAGATGGACGGAGATGAAATGACCAGAATTCTCTGGAAGATGATTAAAGATGAACTGCTGCTTCCATTTGTAGACTTAAAGACAGAATATTATGATCTTGGCCTTGCCTGCAGAAATGAAACGGATGACCAGGTAACGATAGATTCTGCAAATGCTACGAAAAAGTATGGCGTTGCTGTAAAATGTGCAACGATTACGCCAAATGCAGCACGTATGAGCGAATACGATCTGAAGGAAATGTGGAAAAGCCCGAATGGGACAATTCGTGCAATTTTAGACGGAACTGTGTTTCGGACACCGATTAAAGTAAAGGGCATCGAGCCGTGTGTGAAAAATTGGGAAATGCCGATTACGATTGCAAGACATGCATATGGCGATGTTTATAAAAACGTAGAAATTAAAGTGCCAGGTGCAGGAAAAGCAGAACTTGTATTTACAGGAGAAGATGGTACGCAGATAAGAGAAACCGTTTTTGACTTTGAAGGCCCAGGGATTATTCAGGGGCAGCACAATGTGAACGCATCGATCGAAAGCTTTGCAAGAAGCTGTTTTACTTATGCGCTGGATTGTAAGCAGGAGCTTTGGTTTGCGACAAAAGATACGATTTCCAAACAATACGACCATTCTTTCAAAGATATTTTCCAGGAAATATTTGATAAAGAATACAAAGAAAAATTTGATGCGGCAGGCATTACTTATTTTTACACTCTGATTGATGATGCCGTAGCACGCGTGATGAAATCCAAAGGCGGATTTATCTGGGCATGTAAAAATTATGATGGGGATGTTATGAGCGATATGATCTCATCGGCATTCGGATCTCTGGCAATGATGACGTCGGTGCTTGTATCACCGGAAGGCTATTACGAGTATGAGGCAGCGCATGGAACGGTACAGCGCCATTATTACAAGCACTTAAATGGAGAAGAGACGTCTACGAATTCCGTAGCTACTATTTTTGCATGGACAGGCGCTTTGCGCAAACGTGGAGAAATGGACGGCCTTACAGAGCTTACAGCATTTGCGGATCATCTGGAGAAAGCATGTATTGATACGATTGAATCCGGAAAAATGACAAAAGACCTTGCACTCATCACAGAACTGGAACATCCGACGGTCTTAAACAGCGAAGGATTTATTAAAGAAATCCGTAAAGCGCTGGAACAGATCTATCGGTAACAGGCAGGAGCCTATTTGCATGCGTCAGGATTTTAAGAAACTGATACCGATGACAAAAATTTTTGTAACCGGAAGCGCCGGATTTATCGGATATCATTTAAGTAAAGCTCTTTTAGACTATGGATGTCAGGTTGTTGGGCTGGACAATATGAATCCATATTATGAGGTCTCTTTAAAAGAAGACCGTCTGCATATACTAAAACAGTCCGAACACTTTCGGTTTCTGCAGGAAGATTTGGCAAACAGGCAGGCATTGGAACAGATCTTTTTAAAGGAACGGCCGGATATTGTAGTAAACCTTGCTGCACAGACCGGCGTTCGTTACAGCATAGACCATCCAGACTGTTATATACAGTCAAATATCATTGGTTTTTACAATATATTGGAGTGCTGCCGAAATCACCTGGTATCACATCTTGTGTATGCATCTTCCAGCTCTGTGTATGGTGCAAATAAAAAAGTACCGTTTTCTGCCGAAGACCAGACGGATCATCCGGTAAGCCTTTATGCAGCGACGAAAAAATCCAATGAACTGATGGCCTATTGTTATAGTAAATTGTATGGAATTGCTGCAACCGGACTTCGTTTTTTTACAGTCTATGGCCCAATGGGAAGACCGGATATGGCATATTATAAGTTTGCAGAAAAAATTATGAAGGGCGAGCCGATACAGGTATATAACAATGGCGATATGCTGCGTGATTTTACGTATGTGGACGACGTCGTAAAAGGAATTGTAAATATTTTGCCGAATCTTCCGAAAGAGATAGATGGAGTCCGGCATAAAGTATACAATATTGGCAACAATCATCCGGTAAAGCTGATGGATTTTATACAAACGCTGGAGCGTTGTCTTGGCAAGACTGCCAGAAAAGAATTTCTTGCTATGCAGCCGGGAGATGTTTACCAGACTTATGCAGATATTAAAGATTTAGAAAAAGATTTTGGTTTTCGGCCGGACACGCCGATTGCGGAAGGGATACAAAGATTTACAGACTGGTTTTTGTCATACAGATAAAGCAGGGGGAACAGGCAGATGCGGAGTGAAACAGAGGTAAGTCGCGCAGTAGAAAAATATGCAGATATGATACGGCGCATTTGCCTTTATCATCTGAAAAATCAGGCGGATACTGAAGATGTGTTTCAAAATGTATTTTTAAAATATATGCTGCATGAAGAAGTTTTTTACGATGAGGAGCATGAAAAGGCGTGGTTGCTGCGCGTGGCGATTAATGAATGCAAAGATTTTTTAAAAAGCTTTTTTCGACGCAATATGGTACCTCTGCAGGCAGTTGCGGAGCTTGAAACGGAAATGCCGGATGACCACCGGGAGGTTTTAGAAGCGGTGTTATCTCTGCCCGGACAGTATAAAGATGTGATATATCTGCATTATTATGAAGGATATACCGCATCTGAAATTGGAGCAATACTCGGAAAAAAAGAAAATACCGTGTATTCTCTGCTTTCCAGAGGACGTGGGATACTGAAAAAAGAACTCGGGGGTGATGGCATTGGCAAATAAGATACATGACGCATTTGAAAATGTAAAAGCAGATCCGGCGCTGAAACAGTCTACCATACAGTTCTTAGAAGGAAAGCGCAAAAAAAAGCAGCCGATGTTTTCATATGTGCCGATTGGGAAAACAGTTGCCGCTGTCTGTGCAATGGTTTTGATTTTGATCGGAATCGGTGGTTATTCCTGGCTGTTGACACCTGTTTCTTATGTGAGCATTGATATTAACCCTTCTATGGAATTGGCACTGAACCGTTTGGATCGTGTGGTGTCAGTAACATCATACAATCCGCAGGGAGACGAGCTGATAAAAAATCTGCATCTAAAAGGCAAAAAATATATACAGGCCATTTATATGATAACAGAAAACGATCGTTTAAAGCAATATCTCCAATTGGAAGAAGAACTGGTGCTTACGGTTGCAGCAGACAGCAGCAAGACAGCATTAAAGGCGGGTGTGGAACAATGCTGCAGCCATATCGGCCATGGAACACGAAGCGTAAGCGTGGATGTAGAAGTAGCACAAAAGGCGCATGATAACGGATTGTCTGTTGGCAAATATTCGGCCTATTTACAGCTGTCACAATATGATGACAGCGTTACGATAGATCAGTGTAAGAAAATGAGTATGGCACAGATTCACAGTCAGATTATAGAACATGAGCATGGGACCGGACATGGACATGGAAAAGGGACAAATAATACTTACGAGGATACGAATCAGACGGAACAGGAAGGTGAACAGGAAACAGAATCCGATACGGAGCACGGACAGGAAACGGTATCAGAAACAAAGCATGAGCAGGGAATAAATACAGAAACAGAACATGAGCAGGAAATAGAACAGGAGACGGAACAACAGAAGGAAGAGGAGTCTGAAGGGCACCGGCATAGACGGCGCAGAGGACATCATGGATATGAATAAAGTTTATTTTAATCGAGCGCCAGGGCGATACAGGATATCTTGTATTGCCTTGGCGCTTGATTTTATATTGGTTTGAAAGAACGATTTTTTTTAGATAAAAACAAAATACCATACAATGATACGATGAATTCCGTACATGGAAAAACACACCAAATGCCTGTCAATTTCCAGACCATAGAAAAAAGTAACGCAAGCGGCAGAATTACAATAAATCCACGCAGTACGGAAATGATATTTGCAGGCAGCGGACATGCAGTAGATGTAAAATAGGTGGAAATAATGATATTAAACCCAACAAAGGGGCATGCTGTAAAATACAGCTTTAAGCCGTTCACAGCAATATGCTGCAGCGTTTGATTCTGCTCTTTATTAAAAATGGCGCTGATTTGCGGTGCATAGAAAAAGACTGCTGCATAGATCAGTATGGAAAGCAACAGCATAGTAATCATTGCATACTGTATAACAACATGAACGTTGTCATATGCGCCTTCTCCGAAATAGCTGCCTATCATCGGCTGGATTCCCTGCGCAATGCCGTTGTAAGTTGCAATAACGACGAGAGACAAATTGGCAATAATGCCGTAGGCTGCAACACCTGTATTGCCTGCAAGTTTTAGAATCATAACATTAAATACGATCATGACAATACCGGAAGATACTTCGGTTACAAGAGAAGGTACTCCGCTTGATAAGATAGCGGATATCCATTTCTTTTTGGGACGGCATTTTATCAAATGAAACTGATGGTTCTTTTTCATAAAATGTGGCAACAGCAAAAAAATGCTGATTGCTGGGGCTAGGCAAGTAGCAAATACAGCTCCGAATATCCCCATCTGGCAGGGAAAGATAAACAAATAATCCAAAACTATGTTTGAAAGGCTGCCGCCAAGCATGGCACGCATTGACAGCTGTGGAGCTCCGTCATTACGCGTAAAGCACAGCAGAACATTATTCATTAAAAATAACGGAGAAAACAGCAGTATCATTTTCAAGTATGTTCTGGTCATTTCATATACGGCTTTGTCAGCGCCTAATAACGTTACAAGTCCATCTACAAAAAATATGCCGATACATAAATACGCCATAGCAAGTACTGCAGCGATCATAATCGCGTTCGTAAACAGCTCATTGGTTTCTCTTAAGTTTCCCGTGCTTTTTTGAATCGAATATTTTGTGCCGCCGCCCATACCAATCATTAGTCCGCTTCCATGTATAAAGCTATAAATTGGGATTGCAAGATTTAAGGCTGTAAGCCCATCTGCACCAAGTCCTTTGCTGACAAAATAAGTGTCCGCCAATATATAGCAGGACAGGCCAAGCATTCCAAATACGTTCATGGAAACATATCTGACAAATTCACGAAAGCAATTCGATAGCTTCTGATTTTTTCTTCTCATTTCGCGATACATAAAAAATCCTCCCTGTATGTTTGTGACAGGTTTATTGGCGGATAAGGACAATAAAAAACGCTGCTCCTCCATTCCTTCTATGGCCTAACGGAATGGGAATCAGCGTTACCCGGCGGCAATGAAAACCTGTGCAAATTTTGTTTATTATAACACGTGCGAATGCAAAATACAACAGGTGAAAAAGTCTTTTTACCATTTTGGCGCTACAATCATATAATTTAGTATGGAATAAATGTATATTCACGAAATATAAAATAGCAATGAGGTGGTTTCCATTGAATCATTATTATGCAGGCCGGATGACTTATCCGCCAGATCCGTCAGGAATGAGAAGAATGCCCGAAAAAAGTATTGATGAATGCAGAGAACCAGGCCAGCAGGGGCCAAGAGGTGAACCGGGACCGCCCGGCTGTCCTGGTGAGCGAGGCGAACCAGGTCCACAGGGAGTTACCGGTCCACAGGGCCCGCAGGGAGTAACAGGACCAATGGGCCCGAAAGGAGAAGCAGGCGCACAGGGGCCGGCAGGACCTCCTGGTTATCCGCAAAATAGAATATTGGCAACATTTTTAGGCCAGGGGCTTATGATGCAAGATAGAGCAAAGCTTCCGCTTAAAATCGATATACCGGATATAACCGAAAACATTTCACCATGCAATAAATACTCTGTCCGGTTAACACCTGGCTGTTATGCAATCTATTAACAGCCGCATGATTGTGCTGCAGCAGAAAAACTCAGGTGCAGGTATTGCACGTAATACTGGTATGAAGGCGGCGAAAGGAGAATACTTGTCTATTTTGGATTCGGATGATTTTTTTGAGCCGGATATGCTGCAAAAAGCGTACAGACAGTGTAAAAAAGACGATGCGGATATTTGTGTATTTCGTTCGGACCGTTATGACACACAATTAGGCAAATATGAAGCGATTCCATGGACGATTCAGCAAAAATATCTGCCAGAGCATGTTCCGTTTTCGCCACAAGATATTGATCTATATTTGTTTCAGATATTTAACGGATGGTCATGGGATAAGCTGTATCGAAGGGAGGTTGTTGTAAAAAGCGGGCTGACTTTTCAGGGGCTTCGAACAACTAATGATGCATTTTTTGTATTTCTGATGAATCTGCAGGCAAAAAGAATCACAATCATAGATGAAGTGCTGGCACATCACAGAGTGAATCTGAACACAAGTCTTTCTGTGACGCGTGAAAAATCGTGGGATTGCTGTTGGCGTGCAATATCTGCCATCCGGGAGGAGCTTATCAAACCGATGGTTTATGTTATTAAAGGATTTCGGGAAGCTTTTGTCACAGGAAATGTCCAGAATCCAGGATATACGATCTATTTCTGGTCTTGTGTGATTGTGCTGTTTGCAGCAGGAAGCTATGTACAGGACAGATTGAAAAAATATTATGCGGATTTTGTATAATCACTGGCTTGAGAGGCGTTATCAGAATCAGAAAGATGGTGTGGAATGGTAAAACAGGCAATTGTTGTCAAAAACCTTACGAAAAATTTTTATTTGTTTCAACAGGATTTTCGAATCCTTCCATGGATATTTACGAAGAAGGGATATGATACGAAACGGCAGGTATTAAATCATCTTTCCTTTACTGTTGAAAAAGGGGAAATTGTAGGGCTGATCGGGGTGAACGGTGCAGGAAAGTCTACGCTAATGAAACTGATTGCCGGTATTACGTATCCGTCTGAAGGAGAAATTTATGTGGATGGGAAAGTAGGTTCACTGATTAATTTGTCTGCAGGATTTCATCCAGATTATACCGGGCGTAAAAATATTTATTACAAAGGAACCATCATGGGAATGCCAAGAGCAGAAATTGATCGTGTGATGGAAGATATTCAGGAATTTGTGGAACTTGGGGAATATTTTGACCGCCCGCTGCGAATGTATTCTTCAGGAATGGCTGCCAGACTGGGCTTTGCATTAGCGGTTTATTCCAGACCGGAAATTCTTATTATTGACGAAGTGCTTGCCGTAGGAGATAAAAGCTTTCAGCAAAAATCCAGACAAAAGGTAGTGCGTATGTTTCAGGAGGGAAAATCAGTGATATTTTCTTCACATACAGATGCAATGATAAAAGAGTTTTGCAGTAGAGTGATTTACCTAAAAGACGGTACCATCGCATTTGATGGAGATGTGGAAGAAGGACTGGAAAGATACAATGATGATATTAAAAAGAAAAATCGATAAAAAGAAGCTTGCTAAAAGAGTCTTGTATCTTGTGTTTATTTATATTGCTGCATCCTGGGGTGTCAATGGCGTAGTAAATCCTGTGCACTATATACGAAGCTCTTTTATGCAGACAGAAAAAATACCGTTATCCGAACGGGAGGATGGATATGTCATCCAACTGTCATCTGATGAGGGAAAGTCGCCCGGATTTTTATCCTTTCGGATAGAAGCAAAGGAGTATGCGCTTCAACTGCGCTTATGTGCCTGTACAGAAAACGGGAAGATACAGGAAGTGCAAACACCGGTAATGAAAGGATGGAATTGTTTAGACATTGCGAAACTTTCAGGAGCAGAGAAGAAAGGACGGAGCGCAGCTGACATATGGGAAGAAGTCGTTATTCCAAAGGATACGATCGAACAGTTTGAAATTGTTTTAAAAGAAGTACAGCTGTCTGAATATCGGAAAGCAGATATTGCAACGATGATATCCGTATTTTTGTCATTTGTCATAATGCTTGCATTTTGGGAATGTGTGTGGTGGGTAAAAGCGAGGTATGCGGATTGATGTACGGAGGGTGAAGTACGGGAAAATGGATAAATTAATTTACAAAATGCCTTTGATTCGGCAGATTCATGAATTGCATCTGTTTGTGGATGAAATAAAAAGAGAGAATCTGGCTCAGCAAAAAGTTATCAAAAGTCTAAAACAGGAAAATGCCAGACTGTACCATCTGGTTAACCGATTAGAACAGGAAAATGATGAGAATAAAAAAGATTGTTCCAGACAAAAAATTACAAATAAGACGTTTCAAAAACAATTTGCAGCATTTGAAAAAACAAGCGGTGAATTAAGCAATACGGATCAGATATTAAAAACAGAAATCGGGCGGCTGGAGAAAGAAGCTTTGACACAAAAAGATCTGGATCGCATAAAGAAACAGATGCGGTATGATTTTTTTAGAGGACTTGCACCAGAAAGATATAAAGAGGCTTTGTGTGAATTTTACTATGAATTCAGACATAAACGGCTGAATCTCGATCATCCGAAAACATTCAACGAAAAAATACAATGGATCAAGCTGTTTGACAGTACTTCTTTAAAAACAAGGCTTGCAGATAAAGTAGCGGTGAGGGAATGGGTGAAAGAAAAAATTGGTGAACGTTATTTAATCCCATGTTTGGGTGTCTGGAATTCTTTTGATGAAATAGATATTCAGACATTGCCGGACCAATTTGTATTAAAGGCGAATCATGGAAGCGGCTGGAATATTGTTGTATCAGATAAAAAATCTTTTCAGGAAGCGCTTACATTACCTATCGATTCCAACACCTAACAGGAGAAAAAACATGTGTAAGGTATCAGTTGTTATTCCTGTCTATAATGCAGAAGCATATTTACGCCAATGCCTGGACAGTGTAAAAGCCCAGACATTACAAGAGATAGAAGTGATCTGCATCAATGATGGTTCTACAGACAGGTCAGAATCCATGATTCAAGATTATGTTTTATCAGATCAGAGATTTTCACTTATCAGTCAAAAAAATGGAGGACTTTCCGCTGCCAGAAATGCAGGGCTTTGTCACGCAAAAGGAAAATACATTATCTTTTTGGATAGTGACGACTGGATATTATCCCAGGCGTTGGAAGAGTTATATCAAACAGCGGAACAACATGAACTGGACAATTTGTATTTTAATGCAGAGTGTTTTTTTGATGGTGACCAGTTAAAAATAAAACACAGCCATTATTTGAATTATTATAAAAGGAATCAGCAATATACAGGCATTTACAGCGGTTGTGAATATTTTAAAGCATGTATGGAACATAAAGATTTTCGGCCGTCAGCCTGTCTGCAAATGCTGAAAAAAGAATTCTTAGATGCGTATTCGATTCGATTTTTTAATGGCATTTTACATGAAGATAATTTATTTACAATTCAGTGTATGTTAACGGCAAAAAGAGTGATGTATGCGGACTGTTGTTATTATCAAAGACGCATACGGGCGGGTTCCATTATGACAAAACAAAGAGGATTTCAAAATGCAGTCGGCTATTTTATATGTATGAGAGAACTTCTAAAATTTGCACAGGACAAAGATTTTGATTCAAAAGTCTGGAATTATTTAGAACAATTTATCTGTTCTATAAAAAATAATGCGGTGTCTTATGTAAGAGATCTGGATAGGGATGAACTGGAACAGGAATTGGAACAATATCCGAAAAACGTTGCAATGGAATTTTATATTTACATATATCAGGAATCTGCATTTCGAATCAAAGCATCCAAATATGACGCGGAAAGAAAAAAGAATCTGTCTGTAAAACAAGACTATGAACAATATTATAAAAATTATTATGAAAACAGCATTACTTTTCGAGTAGGAAGATGCCTTACCTGGCTGCCGGGAAAAGTAAAAGCATATTTAAAGAGGTAGTCTATGAAAAGAAAAATAAGTGTCATCATTCCCATTTATAATATGGAAAAGTATTTGCAGGAATGTCTCGATACAGTTATGCGTCAGTCTTTAAAGGAGATTGAAATCATCTGTGTCAATGATGGCTCTACAGACCGCTCCGAATGCATCGTAAAAGAAAATGCCAGAAAGCTTCCTGTATACTTTAAATAGGTCAAGAGATTGACACAAAAAAATAC
>CAJTZX010000039.1 GCA_910584345.1 uncultured Eubacterium sp.
ACGCACGCATTTATGGCAGGCTGCTTGAAATGTGTGTGCCTGTCCGCTTTACGGGTGGCGATTTCCGCAAAATAACGGCACAGCAGAAAATGGAACGTCTTAAAAAGCTGATGGAGGGAGGCGAAAGCCAATGAAGGAAGTTCCGATTTGGGAAAAGAGTAATCTAAGTCTGGAAGAAGCTGCCGCTTATTCCGGAATTGGTATGAATAAACTGCGTGAGCTTACCAACGAGAAAAACTGTCGCTTTGTTTTGTGGGTTGGCAATAAGCGGTTAATCAAACGCCGACTGTTCGATCAGTATATTGAGCAGGAATATTCTATCTGACAATGGAGATTATCTCATTTTTTGTAGTTTTTATGAATCTTATGGTGTAAAATCAGCTTTGATATGGTACAATGAATGAGTCATATCAAGGCTCTTTCCACCACGGAAAGGAGTTTGAAAATGTCTGAGAAACGGAAAGACAATAAAGGACGAATCTTAAAGACAGGGGAGAGCCAGAGAAAAGACCTGATTTATCAGTACCGCTATACGGATATCCACGGAAAGCGGCAGACTGTTTATTCTTCGGATTTGAAGGAACTGCGGGAAAAAGAAAAGGTAATTCAAAAGCAGATTGATGAAGGGATTGATTATGCCGCTGGAGAAGTCACGGTTATCGCTTTACTGGAACGCTATATCAGTTTGAAACAGGGTGTGCGCTATAATACCAAAGTCGGGTACAATTTTGTGCTGAATCTGATTAAGAAAGAGGATTTCGGCTGTCGGCAAATAAGGGATATTAAGGTGTCGGATGCCCAGCAGTGGATCATGAAGCTACATAATGACGGAAAGGGATACAGCACGATTACAAGTGTCCGAGGTGTCGTCAAGCCTGCTTTTCAAATGGCGTATAATGAAGACATTATTCGCAGGAATCCATTTGATTTTAAGCTAGTTGATGTTGTGCCAAACGATTCACAGAAACGTATCGCCATGACAGAGGAACAGCAGGAACTTTGGATGGATTTTATTCGTGAAGATAAAACCTACGCAAAGTATTATGATGAATTTGTCGTGCTGCTGGGAACAGGAATGCGTGTCAGTGAATTTTGCGGTTTGACGAAAAGTGACCTTGATTTTCAAAATCGAAAAATCCGTGTTGACAAACAGCTTGTCAGGGAACGGGGTGGAAAGTATTATGTTGAGAAAACAAAGACTGAATGCGGATGCCGCTTTATCCCAATGACAGAGGAAGTGTATCACAGCTTGAAGAATATCCTTGCCAACCGTCCGAAATTGAAAACAGAAGCAATCATAGACGGTTACAGCAGTTTTCTTCTGCTAGACAAAGATGATAAACCGAAAGTGGCGTTACATATTGAAAATGAGATGCGTTGGGCAATGAAGAAATACAAGAAGCTGCATCCGGACAATCCATTGCCACATATTACGCCCCATGTATTACGCCACACATTCTGTACCAACATGGCAAACGCAGGTATGGACATTAAGACCTTACAGTATGTAATGGGACATTCGGACGTAGGCGTTACGCTGAATGTCTACACCCATGTCAGCTATGACCGTGCGGCGGAGCAGATGGCAAAAATCTTGGACTTCAAAGAAGCGGATATGCATGGAAAACAGAGAAAATCAGGTTGAGAAGTACACTAATCTACTACACCAATTACTACACCATTTGCCCGTAAATTTGCGTAGATTTATAACGAATTACGCAGATTAAGGGTAAAAAACCAAAAATGAAAAAAGCGCCGGAAAGCTTGAAATATCAAGGTTTGAAGGCTTATGAAGGGATATAAAAGATATGATTAAAATATTATTCATTTGCCACGGCAACATCTGCCGCAGCCCAATTGCTGAATACATAATGAAAGATCTAGTCCAAAAACACAATTTAGCAGCTGAATTTGAAATTTCCTCAGCTGCTACAAGTACAGAGGAAATCGGAAATCCGGTCTATCCACCTGCAAGGGACGAGCTGCGCAGGCATGGTATCAGCTGCACAGGCCACCGTGCCAGACAGGTAGTTAAAGCAGATTATGATTACTATGATTATTTAATCGTTATGGACCGCATGAATATCCGAAATCTGAATAGGATCATAGGTAGTGATCCTCAGGGAAAGGTCAGTAAACTGCGCAGCTTTGCAGGAATATCAGGAGATATAGAAGATCCATGGTATACAGGCGCATTTGCTGAGGTATACGATCAGATTTTGGAAGGATGCCGTGCTCTGCTTACCAGGCTGTATCCAAATTGTGAACTTTAGATGAATTTTTCTTAATATCCAAAAAAATACAGTATTCATTTCGGATAAAATAAAAGAGTAGTATCACGGGTAAGTAAAGGGGAATAGTAAACAATCATAAAACAATCATGAAAGATGAAAGCATATAGGGGAGAAAAACGGGAGAAAATTGTATCGAAGAGCAAGTATGTAATGTAGTAAAGTGCCCATATACATATAAATGACAGGTAGTTAAACAATATCCTGTAATCTGTTAATAAAAGATTATTTACAATATAAGAATGAAAGGAATACGGTATGAATAAGAGAAAAATAGCAGCATGGTTTCTGGCAGCGACAGCTGCTTTCTGGTCGATAGTACCGATGTGTACGAATGTAGTACAGGTGCAGGCGCACAGTGATGAAGTGGAGATACCGAAGCTGGAAGAAGGGACTTATGTGAAAGGAGAAGCGCTTGTGTCGATGACGACGACGCAGGCAGCTGCTTTGACCAGGGAGGGAACTGCCAGCTTTGATAAAAATATTCAGGTCGAAGAGTGCTGGGAATTCGGTACGGCGCAGGATGCGCAGTCTGAGCGGATTAAAGATTATGTCGCTCTTGTCAGTTCGGATACATATTCTACGGAAGAATTAATGGAGATTGCCGCGGATAAGTATTATGTGGATGCGGTAGCGCCGAATAGTTATGCGCATTTATGTGACGTTGGAAAAGATACACTGTCGGATTATCAGTGGTATCTGGACGGAGCTGGGAGCTTTTATACAGGCAGTAAAGGAGTAAGGTTCTCAGGTTTGACGGCGGAGCCGTCAATGCAGCCGGTAGTGGCTTTGATTGATACGGGGGTAGATTATACAAATGAAGATTTGAAAGATTCGATGTGGGTGAATCCTTACCAGTCGAGAGGGCTGGAGGGGACTTATGGGTATGATTTTGCAAATGGGGATGATGATCCGATGGATATGGATGGACATGGGACTCATTGTGCAGGTGTGATCGCGGCGCAGCAGGAGAATGCGGCAGGCATTACGGGCATTAGTAATGCAAAGATTATGGCGCTAAAGGTTGTAAAGGATAATTCGGATGTTTTTGATGTTGCAGGGGCGGTCAGAGCTTTTGAATATATTGTCCGGGCGCAGGAGATGGGGGTGCAGGTTGCTGCGGTTAATTGCTCCTGGGGAGGCAGCAGGGATTCGGGCGCTATTTTAAATACTTTGATTGATAAAATGGGGGCAAACGGTGCGTTGACAGTATTTGCAGCGGGAAATGATGCTACAGACTGGGACACGATACCGATGTCTATGCGGACGGTACCTTATGACATGGATAGTAAATATATTGTAGTAGTGGGCGCCAGTGATGAAAATGATGATAGGGTGTATTTTTCGGATTATGGAAATACACAGGTAGATTTGTTTGCACCTGGTTCTAATATTGTGTCAACGGTGCAGAAGGGAAAGTTTTTACCGCAGCTTTGGACACAGGAGAAGCGTCAGCAGATGACAGCATATTATAATACGGTAAATGGGATTGAAGATTTTTATACATCGTCAGATATTCAGGGACTTAGAACTGACTACACAGTGCAGTTGAGCTATGAACCGAAAGTAGGTTTTTTAGACCAGGCGGATGGATGTTTGAAATATACGGTAAAATATAACCGCAGGCTTGCGTTTCCTATGACGGCGGATGAAAAAGAACTGTTTGAAGTCGGTGCGGAACAGGCCGGATTTATTTATTTGGATGTTACGGATTGGAATTTGGATACGAATAAAACGTATTATATCAGTTGTATGATGGCTGAGAATGATGGCGACGGTGTACCGGCCTGGGAATCGGTGGAAAAAGTGAGTACGGCGAAAAACTGCCGGTTTATTCAGGCGGGAGGAAAAACATACCTTGCTCTGATTGGCATTACGACGCAGAAGACACGGCCGACGACTTATTATTTTGATAATTTTGCAGTATCGGTAGCGGATCCGGATACGGAGCAGTTTGAAAAGTGTGATATTATGTCAGGTTCTTCTATGGCTGCGCCGATAGTGACAGGTGCGGTGGCAGTTTTACGAAGTGTGAATCCTTCCTTGCGTGCAGAAGAAATTCGAAGTTTGCTGATGCAGTGTACACGTAGTGTGGAAACGCTGGAGAATGCCTGTGTTACAGGAGGAATTCTGGATTTATCCGGTATTGCAGTGCAGGCAACCGGATTAAGGCTGAACAAGGTTTCTGCTAATGTACGTTATGGCAGTAAGCTGCAGTTGATTGCAACGGTATTGCCAAAAAACGCTGTGAATGCAGATGTGAAATGGACAACCAGCAATCCGGCGTATGCGTCTGTATCTGCCAACGGTGTTGTTAAGGTGAAAAAGGCTGGAGTTGGAAAAACGGTTAAAATTAAGGCATCTACGATTGATGGTACAAAGCTTCAGGAGATATGTAAGGTTAAAATTCTGAAAGCAAAAAAATAGAAAGATGAAGAATGCTGCGGCATTTTAACAAAATATTTGAGAAAGAAGCAGAGAAGGATGATGGAAAGGATACCAAAAACAGGAGAGATTTATAAAGACGGTTCAAATAAGGTTTATCAGATTGTTACAGTTGCCGTTCATGCAGATACAGGAGAACGGATGGCAGTATACCAGGCAATGTTTGGGGAATTTCGTATTTATGCGAAAGAGGTGCAGAAGTTTATGTCTGAGTATGAACAGCATCATTTAAATGCCAATATAGAGATGTCGGAACAAGGAAAGTCAAAAGAACAAGGAATATCGAAAGAAAATCATCCAGATTTGAGTGCAAAGGCTGAGTTTCGGCCACGTACACAATCACCTGCTGAATCCAGACGTGCATTGCGTCAGAACGTATCAGAATCGTCTGGGGAAGGCACATACTACTATGAAAAACGCCGCCGTCAAATGGAAGAGCGGGAGCAGCGCAGGGAGTTGTTTCGTAAATCAGAAAGGAACGAAAGCGCTACTGAGGAATTACGTGCAAATCCGTGTCTGATTAAATTTTTGGAAGCTGATACGTATGAAGAAAAATTTCATGTATTAAATGAAATACAAAACGATGTCACAGATCGTCTGATCGATGATATTGCGGTTGTGCTGGATGTGGTCATTCCTGAAGGCGCGTTAAATGACCGGTTTCACCAGCTTCGCAATATTATACTGACCAGACAGAAATATGAAACAAATCGGTTTCGTTAAAATGTTATGTTAGTAATCTGTGACAGCCACGTCAAGTCAGTGAGCCTTTGCTCATTTCGCTGTTGTGATAACGGCTGTCATAGGTAACGTCTTTTCCAAACCAGTCCGGAGGGGTAAAAGAATCTGCTTCTTCTATAGAAGCAAATTCAACTTCTGCCAGAATGGTGCCTTCCAGTTTACCGTGGAAAATGTCTAGTTCGATAGTATGTGAATGATCTAATGGGATATAATATCTGCGCTTTGTAATGAAAATACCATCGGTTTTTTTGCGCAGGTGTTCGTATGCTTCTTTCGAGAGAGGCATTTCTTGCTCCAGATGTGCCATCAGACCGGAGCTTTTGTAAGTTAAAAAGTAAGTATCGTCCATTTTTCGTATCCGTATGGTAGGGTTTGTACATAAGTATCCTTGCTCAATTTCATGATACGTATATTGTTCCAAATGTTCAGGGATCCGTTTTGGAATAAATTTACGTTCTATTTCCATATTTGCTGCATTGGATGGATTTGTTTTTGACATAGAAGTTTGCATAAAAATCTCCTTTGGAATATTTTTCTATCATTAAAGATAACGGATATGGGAAAAAAAAGCAATGCATGTTTGCAAAGTGGTACAGGATATGGTATTTTAAAGTAAAATTTCTGGCTGGATGGGCACACTGGAACGATATAGTAAAATTTATCGTTTGTGAATATAAAAATAAATGAAAAAACAGGAGGATTTACAAAATGAATAAAATAGCCGTATTTTTTGCAGATGGTTGTGAAGAAATAGAAGGATTAACTGTAGTGGATATGCTTCGCCGGGCAAAGCTGGATGTCGTCAGCATATCGATCACTGGAAATAAGGAAATCCATGGTTCTCATAATATCACTTTTTTTGCGGATACCACTTTTGAGGAAGTGTCATTAGATTTGGAAACCTTTGATGGTGTGGTTCTTCCAGGAGGAGCTGTAGGAACCGCAAATTTGGGTGCGCACGAAGGTGTTGTCAGTACGATAAAAAAATTTGCAGAAGAAGGAAAGCTGGTTGCAGCAATTTGTGCAGCCCCAAGTGTGTTAGGGGCAAACGGCATTTTACAGGGAAAGCGTGCAACCTGTCATCCGGGATGGGAAGATAAGCTGATCGGAGCAGTTATTTTAGAAGACCGTGCAGTTGTAGACGATCATATTATTACGAGCCGCGGCATGGGAACTTCGATTGATTTTTCATTGGCTATTATTCAAAAAATGGCAGATGAGGATGTTATAGAAAATGTAAAAAAAGGAATTGTGTATGGATGCTAGTATTTAGTGCTCCATCCGGTCAGAAATTGTATAAAAGATAGATGGGTCAGTTTGTGCAGTAGGACATGGCTGTTCCTACCAAGCGTGATGGTCTTCATGCAAAGTAATTGGTAGGAACAGCCATGCAATAACAAAATCTTTTAATAGAATCTTTTGTTATATTGCTTATTGTTATATTGCTATATTTATTGCTATTTTATAATAACTTTTTTCACTTTACTGTCTTTTCCGAAATATGTTACATCATTTATGACTTTAAAGCTTTGCAATTTTATATAATAAGTCTTCTTTGATTTTAATTTTTTAGAATTTGTCTGAAAGGTCTTTTTGTTCGTATTTCCCAATGTTTTGTAATTGCCGTTTTTGGATGTGGCATACAATACCTGATATCCGTCTGCGTCGGAAGGCAGCGTTGCTTTTACGGTCAACTTCTTTTTGCTGCCGGAGGATAAGGATTTTAATACGGCAGCATTTGGAGCATAGGTTTGCTTTATGGCTTCGGTGATAAGCTCTGCGATCGCAGCATGTCCCTGCACAGAAGGATGCGGGTCTAACTGCAGGCGGTAAGGCTGTTTGAAGTCAATGTTTACATTTGTCAGTTCCTTTTCGTGAAATGGAGTATAGACGTCTATGAGTGTATAATCAGCTGCTTTGTCTGAAAATGCCTGATTGATTTCCTGAATATAAATATCTGCCAATTCTCCGATTTTTGGAACAGATGCAAATGGGTTGTATATGTTTGTTGCGTAAATATCTGCGTTTGGCGCTTTCTCATGCAGGATGGCAAGGATTGTCTGAAATTTTTCTTCAAATGCAGCTGCCTGTGCATGAAGGGTGGCATTGTCGGACAATTGTTCCATGAGCTGTTCCGCTTTTTTCAAATATTCTGCCATTTCAGAGAGATCCGCCGACGGTATGGTAAATCCGTTTTTTAGCTGTTCTTCGATGGAAGCCGGGTCCAGTGTTTCCGGCTGAATTTGCAACTCGTCCATAACAATCTGAATAAAAGGAAGCAGCAGGTCATTCGATCCGATGGAAAGGGTAATGATGTCGGTATCTGCAAGAGCTTCGTCAGCCGTTGCGGAACGAAGCAATTGTATGCAGTCGTCACTGTTATTTCCGGTCACGGCGTAATTGACTGACTGTGTATGTAAAAATTTGGCTACAAGCGTCTGGTAGCTGTCAGCGGGAGCTTTTGCCTGGTCGTCGGAATAGCCGTCCAGTCCATAGCCTGCGGCAATGCTGTCTCCAAAAGCAGTATAGCTTGTTTTTTCAGCATTTTTTTGGGCATAAATGGTTTGTAAGCTTGCGCTGAGAGACACAGTGAGCATACACAGCAGTACGAAAATACAATAGATTCTTTTTTTTCTTTCATTTTTCATATTGATTATTTACCTCCATGGAAAAGTATCATATACAAAGAGTATAGCATACAATGCCAAAACTTACCATTCATAAATAGATAAAATTCTTCCATACTAACAACAGATAGCGGAAAGAACATTTCTGTTATTAAATTAAAGACGAATATATGGAGGTATAGAAACATGTCAAGTTCAAAGAATTCAAATTCAGGTATGGCTGTGCCGGAAGCAAAAGAGGCAATGAGACAGTTCAAAGAAGAAGTAGCGTCTGAATTAGGTGTAAACTTAAAAGATGGATACAACGGAGATCTGACATCCCGTGAAGCCGGATCTATCGGTGGTGAGATGGTAAAGAAGATGATTATGAGACAGGAAGAACAGATGAAGCAGTAATAAAGAAAAACTGTTTTATATTTTGAAAGATGCAGTATTCAATGGCTGCATAGAAAAAAGATGCTGGGAAAGTTCCGGCATCTTTTTTTGTAGTTTTTTTGAATAAAAGCAAATGATATTTTTCCGAAAAAATGCTGGTAATTTAAAAAGCACTGTGTTATAATCTATAAATGACTGTAAATAGCTGGAATAACAGCTGAGGAAACCGCATATGTGTGTTTCTTACAAGCTTTAAGGAGGAAATAAAAAGAATGAGTGTACAGGTGGAAAATTTAGAGAAAAATATGGCAAAGCTTACCATTACAGTTTCCGCTGATAAGTTTGAGAAGGCGATGCAGGAAGCTTATAAAAAGCAGAGGAGCAGGATTCACATTCCTGGTTTCCGTAAAGGAAAAGTGCCAAGAGCGATGATTGAAAAAGCTTATGGCCCAGAAGTATTCTATGATGATGCGGCAAATTTTGTAATCAATGAGGAATATCCGCAGGCAATGGACGAAAGCGGACTGGAGATAGTGTCTCGTCCAGAGATTGAAGTTACCCAGATTGAAAAAGGCAAAGAATTTGTATTTACAGCTGAGGTGGCGGTAAAACCGGATGTTACATTAGGAGAATATAAAGGTGTAACCGTTACAAAGGCAGAAGCAGTGATTACTGAAGAAGAAGTTGACGCTGAAATTGAGAACACAAGAAATATGCAGGCGCGTACGATAGACGTAACTGACCGTGCAGTTGAGGATGGCGATACGGTTATCATCGATTTTGAAGGTTTTGTAGATGGCGTGCCGTTTGATGGCGGCAAAGGCGAGAACCATTCATTGGAAATCGGTTCTCATTCCTTTATAGATAATTTTGAAGAGCAGTTGATTGGAAAAAATGCCGGAGATGATGTTGAAGTACATGTAACATTCCCGGAACAGTACCATGCACAGGAGCTTGCCGGCAAGCCTGCAGTATTCAAAGTAAAGATTCATACCATTAAGGCTAAAGAAGTTCCGGAATTAAACGATGAGTTTATTTCTGATATTTCCGAATTTGAGACAGTAGAAGAATACAAAGAAGATGTACGAGCAAAATTGTTAAAGCGGAAAGAAGATTCTGTTAAAGGCGCAAAGGAAGATGAAGCAATTCAAAAGATTATTGATGCATCTGTGATGGATATTCCAGAACCGATGATTGATATGCAGTGTGAAAATATGATTCAGGAATTTGAAGGCCGTATTTCACAGCAAGGTCTGACACTAGAACAGTATATGCAGTTTTCAGGTTCCAATGTTGAACGGATGAAAGAGCAAGTACGTCCAGAAGCAATTCAGCGGATCCAAAGCAGCCTTGTGTTGGAAAAGATTGCGAAAGAAGAAAATATTGAAATCACTGAAGAAGAGATCAATGCCCAGATTGAGAAGATGGCATCTGTATATGGCATGACCGGCGAAAAAATGAAAGAATTTATAAGCGAAGAAGATAAGGAAAGTATCGAGAGAAATCTTTCTATTGAAAAGGCTGTGGAAATTATTATGCAAAATGCGGTTGAACAGGAGCCGGAAGAAAAAGAAGAGGGCAGTGAAGAAGCATAATTGAAAGATGGAGGGATTAGTATGAGTCTGGTACCTTATGTCATTGAGCAGACAAGCCGTGGTGAACGCAGTTATGATATCTATTCCCGTCTGTTAAAAGACAGGATTATATTTCTCGGAGAAGAGGTAACGGATGTATCTGCAAGCCTTACGGTAGCGCAGTTGTTGTTCCTGGAATCCGAAGATCCGGGTAAAGATATTCATTTGTATATCAATTCCCCGGGAGGAAGCGTTACTGCGGGAATGGCGATTTATGATACGATGCAGTATATTAAATGTGATGTCTCTACAATTTGTATCGGTTTGGCAGCGAGTATGGGAGCTTTTCTGCTGGCAGGAGGCAAAAAAGGAAAGCGTATGGCGCTTCCAAATGCCGAGATTATGATTCACCAGCCATCCGGCGGCGCCAGAGGACAGGCGACAGAGATTCAGATTGTGGCTGAAAATATATTAAAAACAAAGAAAAAGCTGAATGAGATGCTGGCAGCGAATACTGGCAAGCCGGTAGAAGTTATTGCGCAGGATACGGAACGGGATCATTTCATGGATGCGCAGGAAGCGTTGGACTACGGTCTCATTGACAGCATAGTGACGAATCGTGAGTAAGTATAGATCAAGAAGGGGTGAAATGATGCCAGGCAAAATCAGCGACAGCAAGGTTAGATGTTCTTTCTGCGGAAAACCGCAGGAGCAGGTACGGAAGCTGATTGCCGGACCAAATGGAGCATATATCTGCGATGAATGTGTGGATATTTGTTCTGAGATTATTGAAGAGGAATTTGCAAGGGAAGAGGCTGAGATGGATATGGATATCGAAGCGGAAATCGAAACCCCGTTTGAAATTAATCTTCAGAAACCGGAAAAGCTCAAGGCTTTTCTGGATGATTATGTAATCGGTCAGGATGAGGCAAAAAAAGTATTATCTGTTGCGGTTTACAACCATTATAAGCGGATTCTTGCAGACGCGCAGCTGGATGATGTAGAATTGCAAAAGAGCAACATTTTAATGCTGGGGCCTACCGGTTCAGGAAAAACGCTGTTGGCACAGACATTGGCAAGAATTCTGAACGTACCGTTTGCTATCGCTGATGCAACGACATTGACAGAAGCAGGATACGTGGGAGAAGATGTGGAAAATATTTTGCTGAAACTGATCCAGGCGGCAGAGTATGATATTGAACGTGCGCAGTATGGCATTATTTACATTGATGAAATTGACAAAATAACAAAAAAATCAGAAAATGTATCAATTACGAGAGACGTTTCCGGGGAAGGGGTTCAGCAGGCATTGTTAAAGATTTTGGAAGGAACCAATGCGTCTGTACCTCCGCAGGGAGGCAGAAAACATCCGCAGCAGGAACTCATCCAGATTGATACGACGAATATACTTTTCCTCTGCGGTGGAGCTTTTGACGGATTAGAAAAGATTATTGAAACACGAATGGATCAAAAATCCATTGGTTTTAATGCGGAAATTTCAGAAATATCCAAAAGAAACGTTGGAGAAGCTTTAAAGCAGACGATGCCGCAGGATTTGGTGAAATTTGGACTAATTCCTGAGTTTGTTGGACGTGTACCGGTGATGGTTTCTCTGGATTCGCTGGATAAAACAGCGTTAAAGCGGATTTTAACAGAGCCGAAAAACTCTCTGATTAAACAGTACTGCAAACTGTTTGAACTGGACGGCATTGAATTGGAATTTGCAGACGATGCAATAGAAGCGATTGCAGACAAATCACTGGAACGTAAGACCGGCGCCAGAGGACTGCGTGCGATTATGGAAAGTACATTGATGGACCTGATGTATCGGATTCCATCGGATGATACGATCCGTAAGTGTACAATCACAAGAGATGCGGTAGACAAAACCGGAGATCCTCTGATTGAATATAAAAGCGCTTAATCGTATTTGTCTGCAGCGGAAGGAGAACCATAATGGGTCTCCTTTTTTTGCTTTGCGAACGAAAGCATGAAACGAAAAATGAGGAGAACAGACAATATGTGTGAAATTATGAAAATAATGCCTGCGGTATCCCTACGAGGGATGGTAATTCTTCCAGGTATGATTATTCATTTTGATATTAGTAAACCGCATTCGATTCATGCGGTAGAAGAAGCTATGCAGAAGGATGAAAAAATATTTCTCATAACTTTAAAAAACAGTGATGCAGACGAACCGGTGCAAGAAGATTTTTATGAAGTCGGTGTGATCGCAAAGATCAAGCAGCTGATTCGGATGCCAAACAACATTGTGAGGGTGCTTGTGGAAGGGTTAGAGCGTGCCGGACTGCAAGAAATTGTAGATCATACGGATTACTATATGATGCAGGTGGAGCGTTTTGATGAAGAAGCTTTGGGTGAGATTATGCCTCAGGCGCAGGAAGCGATGCTGATGAGCATGAAAGAGACGATTTATAAGTATTGCCAGCTCAATCCGCGTACTGGGCGTGATTTTTTAAAGCAGGTTGAGGAAGCCAGACAGGTAGAAGTGATGATTGATCTGGCAGCAAATAATCTGCCGCTGTATTATGAACATAAACAGCAGATTTTATCTGCGGTAAATTTAACACAGCGGTACGAAGTGTTTATGGGAATCTTGTTAAATGAGCTGGAAGTCATTGCTATCCGCAATGATTTTCAAAAAAAGCTGAAAAGTGCAGTCGATAAAAATCAAAGAGAATATATTTTGAGGGAACAGCTGCATTTGATTCGCCAGGAACTTGGAGAGACGAATACAGATACCGATGTGGAAAAGTTCAGGGCGAAGACGGAGAAATTAAAGGCAGATAAAGAAATTAAAGATAAACTATACGAAGAAATTCAGCGTTTTCAGAATCTTCCGGCAAGTTCTTCGGAAAGTGCGGTGATTCGCGGTTATATCGAAGCGTTGCTGGATTTGCCATGGAAAAAGGGCTCCAAAGATAACAAGGATATTAAAAATGCAGAACGGATTTTGAATGAAGACCATTATGGCATGGACAAAGTAAAGGAACGTGTGCTGGAGTTTCTGGCAGTACGAAATCTGACGAATAAGGGCGACAGTCCGATTATTTGTCTCGTAGGTCCTCCGGGAACAGGCAAGACAAGCATCGCAAAGTCGGTGGCGACTGCTTTAGATAAAAAATATGTCCGCATTTGTCTGGGCGGTGTTCGGGACGAGGCAGAAATACGTGGCCATAGAAAGACATATGTAGGCGCTATGCCAGGGAGGATTATTACAGGATTAAAAAGTGCAGGTGTGAATAACCCGCTGATGTTGTTAGATGAGATTGATAAGCTTGGCAGTGATTTTAAAGGAGATCCGGCGTCGGCGCTGCTGGAAGTTTTGGACAGCGAGCAAAACAGCCGATTTTGCGACCATTATATTGAGGTGCCGGTAGATCTGTCGGAAGTATTGTTTATAGCGACAGCCAATGACGCAGGCGGTATTCCAAGACCGTTGTTAGACCGTATGGAGCTGATTGAAGTATCCAGTTATACAGAAAATGAAAAGCTGCACATTGCGAAAGAACATCTGATGGCCAAACAGATGAAAAAGAACGGGCTGAAAAAAGATCAGCTCTGTATGAGTGATAAAGCGCTTGCGAAAATTATAAATGGGTATACAAAAGAAGCAGGAGTGCGAAATCTGGAACGTAAAATTGGAGCAGTTTGCCGGAAAGCGGCAAGGATGATCTATGAAAAAGAACGTGATAGCGTTCGTGTTACAGGCAGTAATTTGGAAAAATATTTGGGCATCGTTCGATATACCCCGGAATCTATTAATGAAAAAGACGATATTGGTATTGTCAGAGGTCTGGCATGGACAAGCGTTGGCGGTGTTACACTGGAGGTAGAGGTCAATTGTATGCCAGGAAAAGGCGAGATGAAGCTGACCGGCAAGCTTGGCGACGTGATGAAAGAATCAGCGATGGCAGCATTAAGTTGTGTTCGTGCCTTAAGCGAAGAATATCATATTAAGGACGATTATTTTACGAAGCATGATTTTCACATTCATATTCCAGAAGGAGCAACGCCAAAAGATGGGCCGTCAGCAGGAATTACAATGTCAGTGGCGCTTTTATCAGCTGTTGCGAAAATTCCGGTGCGCGCAGATGTGGCAATGACCGGAGAAATTACGCTGCGGGGGAGGGTGCTTCCGATAGGCGGATTAAAGGAAAAGCTTTTGGCTGCAAAAAATGCCGGTATAAAGACTGTGTGTATACCAAAGAAAAATGAAAAAGATTTATCTGAGATTGATGATGAAATTACAAAGGGGATGAAAATCATATTGGCAGAACAGATCAAAGAAGTATTAGAAGCTGCGTTTGTTTAGGAGAAGATCATGATTATAAGGAATGTGGAATTAGAAACTGTGTGCGGGATTACAAGTGGGATTCCTGATAACCGATTGCCGGAAATTGCATTTGCCGGAAAATCAAATGTTGGAAAGTCGTCGTTAATTAACGCGCTGATGAATCGCAAGTCTTTGGCACGTACATCGGCACAGCCGGGAAAGACACAGACCATTAACTTTTATAATATTAACAGCGCTATGTATCTGGTAGATCTTCCCGGTTATGGTTATGCAAAAGTACCGGAATCAGAACGAGTGAAATGGGGAAAAATGATAGAACGCTACTTACATGCATCGAAACAGCTGCAGGCAGTATTTTTACTGGTAGATATTCGCCATAAGCCGTCTGCGAATGACAAAACGATGTACGAGTGGATTGTATACCAAGGTTATCGGCCGATCATTATTGCAACGAAATTAGATAAGCTAAAGCGAAGTCAGGTTCAAAGAGCTGTCAAAGAAGTACGTGAAGGGCTTGGACTGCGGTCGGATGACTATTTGATTCCATTTTCAGCACAGACAAAACAGGGCAGAGATGAAATTTGGCGGGTCATGGATGATTTCGTTGGTTGGGGCGAATCAGAAAAGAGTTGAAAGGAAAAGCATGAAGCAGAAATATATGTTTGTTGCAGCTATGCTGCTTGTACTGATGGTTTCCAGTGTTCTTTTGACGAATATTTATATTCATAAAGAACGCGACCATGCGCAAATGGACCAATCTGAACAGGATTTTTATATTTTGACTTCTTTTTATCCGATATATATTGCTGCAAAAAATATTGTTGGAGACTGCGAAGGCGTGATACTGCAAAATTTAAGTGAACCGCAAACCGGCTGTATGCATGATTATCAATTGACAACCGAAGATATGAGAAAGCTTTCTTATGCAGATGCCTTTCTCGTAAACGGAGGCGGTATAGAGAATTTTTTATCGGATGTTGCGAGACAATATCCAGATATTTCTATCATAAATGCGAGTGAAGGTATACAGCTGACAGACGGTAACGCCCATGTGTGGATGAGCATTCCAGACCATATGACGCAGATACAAACAATTACAAAGCAGCTTGCAGCGTTAGACAAAGCGCATGCCTCTGTATACAAAGAAAACAGCAGGCAGTATCTTGCCAGGCTGGAGGATGTGCATCACAGCCAGCAGCCAGTTGCACAAAAATCCAAAGCAGCAAGAGTCCTGATTTTTCATGAAGCTTTTGCATATATCGCTAGAGATTACGGGCTTACTGTTTCCGGCGGCATTGATCTGGACGAAGAACGCCAGATCAGTGCCGGAGAGGTAGCAGGGTTGTTAGATCAAATAAGAAAACAAAAAGTTGACGTGATTCTGGCGGAAGAATTGTATGGCAGACAAATGTGTGAAGCACTGAAACAAGAAGCTGATATTCAGGTAATTTATTTGGATACGTGTGTGCGGGGAGATTACAGTGAGGATAGTTACTGTAAAGCAATGAAAGAGAACATTACCAGGCTGAGTAAAATAGGAAATCAAGATAAGAAATAAAATTAAGATTAGAGATTATATTCTAATTTTATATTATAATTACCGTCTAAGGCGGAAGATTCTAATTTGAAATTTTATAGAACACAGGTTATTTGATACGAATGTTTGAAAATCTGGACAAATGACAATGGAAATTAATAAGATAAAAATCATTTCTTAATAAAATTTTATGCTTAATGTTATTTTCTACCATTAGGATATAAATTTTAACAGGAGTTAACTATGCGTAAAATTATTCAGCCATGCGGTTTGCATTGCATGAAGATTCAACATCTAAGTGTATCAATCGGAACACAGGATATACTTACAGATATTAATCTGCATATCCATTGCGGTACGCTGAATGCAGTGATTGGGAAAAACGGAGCCGGGAAATCTACATTGGTCAAAGCCATGCTTGGAGATGTTCCTTATACCGGACGTGTTGAATTTAAAGATCGTGAAGACGGCAAGCTGCAGCAATTAAAAATCGGATACGTTCCGCAGAACATAAATATTGAAAAGCATACGCCTGTCAGTGTTTATGATCTGATCGCGTGCTATCAGTCACGTTTTCCTGTGTTTTTGAGCAAAAAAAAGAAACTGTATCAGGAAGTGAAAGAAAGCTTAAAAATTTTTGAAGCAGATGCGCTGCTGGATAAACAGGTATGCAATCTTTCTGGCGGAGAGCTGCAGCGTGTTTTGTTGTCCTTGGCAATTTTAGACGAGCCGAATCTGCTGCTGCTGGATGAGCCGGTATCCGGTATCGATCAAAACGGCATGGATCTGTTTTACAAGCTTATGGATTATTTAAAGCGTAATTTTGATCTGGCAGTAATATTGATTTCACATGATTTGGATTATGTAGAAAAATATGCAGATAAGGTGATTCTTTTAGATAAGACAGTGTTAAAACAAGGAACTGTGAAAGAGGTGTATCAAAGCAGAGAGTTTCGTCAGGTTTTTGGCAAGATAGGGGGATATGCATGACTGAATTTTTTACCGAGTGGCTGCAGTATGGATTTATGAAACATGCATTTGTTGCAATTTTAATTATAACGCCTTTGTTTGGAATGATTGGGACGATGATTGTGGATCGTAAAATGGCCTATTTTTCAGATGCCCTTGGGCATTGTGCATTGACTGGCATTGCGATTGGTGTTGTGCTCGGTATTTCCAATACAAATGTATCTATGATGCTGTTTGCAGTCATATTTGCCTTATTGTTAAATAAACTGGGCAGTAAGGGAATGGCAGCGAATGATACAGTAATTTCTGTGGTTTCCAGCTGCGGCATTGCCCTTGGACTGGCTATTTTGTCAAAGGGAGGAAATTTTAGTCAATATTCCAGCTTGCTTGTTGGAGATATTTTAAGCATTACTTATACAGAGATTATATATTTGGCAGTTATTTTTGCAGTTACGCTTGTGTTTTGGATAGTTTGCTATAATTGGCTTTATGCGGCCAGTATTCATCGGACATTGGCAAAAAGCAGGCGTATTCGGGTTCGTCTGATGGAAAACTTGTTTGCGGTATTGACAGCGCTGATTGTTATGGTTTCGATTAAATGGATAGGTATATTGATCATTAACGCACTGTTGATTTTGCCGGCGGCTTCTAGCAGAAATATTTCAGAAAATCTACGGGAATATCATTTTTTTTCGATTCTGTTTTCTATGTTTTCAGGAATCTTCGGGCTGCTGATTTCTTATTTTACAAATATGGCTACCGGGCCGGTGATTGTGATTCTTGCGTCGATCATTTATTTTTGCACTTATTGCTATGGCAGCAGAATCCAATAGACAATTCGGTATAAGTGGTGTATACTATATAAGAGAACATATGCAGCAAAGCTTTGGTTGTGGCGGTCACGGACAATGTGCCATCCTTGTTTGCTGTACAATCAGAATATGCGTTGAAAATAGGGTGAGGGAGAATGAGATTTAAGAGAATTAATGTGGATACGGTGCGCTGTATCGTATCAGAGACAGAATTGATTGAAAATGGCCTGCAAATGGATGATTTTTTGCAAAATGACGGCAAAACAGAAGAATTTTTACGCAAAATCGTTTCTATGGCAGAAGAGGAAGTTGGTTTTAAAGTACAGGGAGGCCCTTTATCCGTGCAGGTCGCAGTATTGCCGGAGCATTTGCTGGCATTGACATTTTCCGAACGGCCGGACAGCAATATCCTGAATCTTTTACAGAACCTGAAATCAGCAGTGGACAGTCTTTCAGGCATGGGAAATAAACCGGAGGAAGTGGAGCAGGATACGCAGGACAGCGATACGTTGGTGGAAGGCTGTGATAAGCGGCTGTACATACTGGAATTTCCGAATATGGATCAGATCATTACTTATGCAAAATCAATCGTACTGGAAGAACCTGTAGTCAGCAGTGTTTTTCGGATGCAGGAGCGGGGAGCATCGAATTATTATCTGCTGATTGAACGTAATGGACTGGGTGACAAGGAAATTTGCAGAGTAATCAGTGCTTCAGTCGAATTTATGAAAGATGCTTCTGCGGATATGCATAAGGCGGCTTATCTGGCAGAGCATGGAACATGTGTGCTGCGCAAGGATGCGCTTGAGATTTTGCAAAAGCTGTAATGTCCGCAGATACCGGCAGCACGAACAGGATCGTTTGGAAATATCAGTTTGGCAGAGGGCAGAAATGTCCTCTGCTTATTTTTTATACAGATGGCAAAAATTTGATAAACAGCGATAAATAGCGGGCTGCAACCGTAAGTTTACATGAAAATCTGCAAAAGCAACGCAAAGTTTCTGGATATTTACATGGTGCAACTGTATGATAATGGGTGTAACCAATCATACAAATACATAATTTTAAGCAGGAAAAATAAAGTTCCTATCATCAAAAGGATAAAATATAAATACTTTTTTGACACCCTAATCATAAATATGTTATAATTATATCATTCGTTTTGAATGATATTCAATTTTTAGAAAGTTAAGTGAGGATGATTTTTATGAAACATTTAAGAAAATTCGTTGTGTATCTATTGCTTGTTTGCACACTATTAGGTGGTATGAATCTGAATGTGTATGCAGCAGAAAGTAATGAATGGGAATCAGGCGAAATAGTTGCTCACGCTGAAGTTACAGTGGATGGAGCGGTTACCGAGATGCCGATTGTATTTGTTACAGAAGAAGAAATGAACCATCTTATTGAAACAGGTGGTAAAGCAGCGAGAGATAATTGGGTTACAGATTATGTTGCTTTAACAGTAACAAGGGATTCAAGCAATTCCAATAAAGCTAAGATAGTGCTTATGAATGTGGGATTTATGTTTGATGTTGTTGATTCAGTGAAAGGAAGTATAACCTTTTACAATGCAAAAGGGCAGAAAATCATTAAACATAAAGTTGATGAGAGTAGATTAGTATATGGATGGGCTCATACAGATACTGTAACAGCAACAGGCTTCACAAAAATAAGTTATGCATTAACAGTAACAGATGGCGGTAAAGGTACTTTAAATGAAGGCGAAAGAGATATTCCGTAAATATAGTGATGATGTTAAAGGATTTTATTTCTATTGACTGGAATATGATGAAAAAAGCTGTTACTGAAAACAAAGATGAATGCATACAATGGGTAAAGAAATACATAAATTTAGGAATTGAATATCGTTCATTAGGGATTGAACCTTTTGAAAAAGAATGTAGTATTAGTCAAAATGAATTTGAAAAAATAGCACTAGAAATGAGGATAAATGGTGATTGTCCAGAGTATTGTTTTACAGTGTTAGCAAATTTACTTGGCAACAATACAATGGATTGTATTGGTTATTTTAGTAGTGTTGTTATTTTTCAATTTATTTTAATTGAGTATGAGGAAAGTGTTTCCATTGACATTCTTGTAAAAATGCTTGGCTCATTATTAGGATTGGAACTTTTTTCTGAAATAAAGTTAGAATATGCGCAGTATTTTCATTAAGGTTTATGAATACCTGTTGGATTAAGCATAAACAATTCAGACATGAATTTATTATTTCTTCTTTGCTGAATGTTTTACTTAGTGCAACAGCTTTTCTGTATTAATTAGAAATAAAAAGCATGGAACAAATTTGGCAGGTATGATAAAATGCAGGCGTGTTTTTGGCTTTATCGGTACTTGCCGTTTCAGGAATTGTTGTCTCCGCAAAGAGAAAGACATACGGGCGTATGCGCTGGAACGATAACGATGACAGAAGATGGTAAATTTAAGAAACAAGGTAAATCATTACAAAGCCGGGCAGATGTCCGGCTGTTTACATATTTGTCCGTTGTGGGATAGTGTATGTCATTCAGACAAATTGCTGGATGAGGGATTACGGGACGAAAGGAGCATGTAGAGATGGGCTTTACAAAATTGGAACTGGTTCAGTTCTTTGACGGACTGGCAGAGCTTGTCAGTGAGGAAAACAGGGGAAAAGGTTCAGGGAAAGCAGACAACGCCAAACTATAAGGTTAAGACAAGGATTAAGAAGCCAGAAAGTGAGTGGGTGCGGATTGAAAAAGAGTATGTACAGATGAAACAGGAGTATGATCGTCAGATAGAAGTATCGGAACAGGCATTGCAGTCCTATGAACATGAATTGGAACTGTTGAAGAACAACAAGGGGAGCAGGCAGGAATGGATTAAGGAATTCAAGAAGTATGAAGATATTACGGTGCTGAACCGTTCCGTGGTGACTGCCATTCCACTTGTAGCAGGCGGGATTTTATGTGCTCTGGCAGCTGTTTTGCTGAATAAGAGAACAGATTAGCATCAAAAAAGAAGGAGCGGGCGCTCCTTCTTTTTTATAGCGTATAAATAATATACTCTTTTCATAATTTATACGCTGTCACAGACTTAATACATAAATTTAGAAGTCAGTCAGATCAGCTTTCCGTTTTTCTAAGAATGCGGTCATACCTTCCTGCTTGTCGTGTGTAGAGCAGGTTACGCCAAACAGATTTGCTTCCATTTCAACAGCGTTTTTAATATCCATATCGTAACCGTTGTTAATGGCTGCTTTTGCGATAGATACAGCATAGCTTGCTTTGGAGGCGATTTTTTCAGCCATAGCTTTTGCTGTCGGCATTAATTCTTCAGTAGAAACGACTTTGTTTACAAGGCCGATGCGGTATGCTTCTTCTGCATTGATGTTGTCGCAGGTGAAGATCATTTCTTTTGCACGTCCCATACCAACGAGACGGGCAAGACGCTGTGTGCCGCCGAAACCAGGGATAATTCCAAGACCACATTCTGGCTGTGCAAAGGTTGCGTTATCAGAAGCGATGCGGATATCACATGCCATGCAGATCTCGCAGCCGCCGCCAAGTGCAAAGCCGTTGACTGCTGCGATAGTTACCTGGCGCATGTTCATTAATTTAAAGAATGGAGCAGAAGCTCTCATACCGAAAGCGCGTGCCTGTGCAGCGGTAAAATTAACCATTTCAGCGATATCAGCGCCGGCTACGAATGATTTAAACGCATTGCCTTTTTTGTCAGGACCGCCAGTTAAGATTACGACTTTTACATCGTCTCTTGCTTCGATTTCTGTCAAAACAGTGTTTAATTCGTCCAGTGTTTCACTGTTTAAAGCATTTAATGCTGCAGGTCTTGTAATAGTAAGAACCGCGATCTGATTTTCAACTTCAAGTTTTAAGTTGTTCATTGTTTGTTTCCTCCTACAAATATGTAATTAAGTTGCTTCATACTTTATAATTTATAACTTTGTGAAAGAGATGTCAATAAAAATGAGGGAAGATACCGATATTTTTTGGGATTCTTTCGTATTTATATTGCGTGGGGCTTTTTAGTGGAATTTGGTAATTGAGGAAGGAATGGCATATGGTGGATAAATCCAGAACAGAAAAATCTAGAACAGAAAAATCAAAATCAGAAAAATCAAATAAATATATCAATCAGCGAAAACGCCTGACATCCAAAACATTGCTTGGAATGCTGCTTGCGATGCTGTTGATTCCTTCGCATCCGGTGCAGGCGGCGCAGGTGCAGTTGGATGCGGTTGTGTCTGCAGCGGCACAGATTTTGTATCATAATGAAGGCAGTTACAATTCTGTAAATCCAAATGATAATGGGGCAGTATCGGTCGGAAAGCTGCAATGGCACGGCTGGAGGGCGCTTTCTTTGCTTCAGACGATTACAAAGGCAGATGAGGAGCAGGCACAGGAATTACTGGGAGATACTTTGTATCAGGAAATTGTTTCCACGACAGATACGACAAAATGGAGTACGAGAAAATTCACGTCAAAGGAAGCTTCTGCGGTAAAAAAACTGTTGGCATCGCAGGAAAGTAAAGCGGCTCAGGATGTTTTGGCTGTAAAAGATATTACGGAATATATCGAACAGGGATTACGTTTGGGAATTACAAACGAACCGGCGTTAGTTTATTTTGCAGATTTGGCAAATCAGGGCGGGGCAGGAGCTTCGGGCCGGGTAGCATTATCCGCATCCAGGTATACAGGAAGCTATGAAACAGTTACGCTTAATGAGCTGCACGAAGCTGCGATCTGTGATTCCGTAATGGGAAACAGCGCATATCAAAAAAGGCGTTTTGAGACTTACCAATATGCGACAAATTTAGGATGGGCATATTGTGCTGCGACAGATTCTTACATTCCAAGCGATTATGAATCAGCAATAGGGTTTGGTACGGCATGGGTACAGCGGGCATTAAATACATGTATCAATGCGGGGCTTGTGGTTACCAGTACCTATGACGATGCTACAAAAGCAGCGGTATCAGATTTCCAGTCTGTAAAAAAGCTTACGGTAGATGGTTATGCAGGAAAAGATACAATTGTTATGCTTATCAGGGAATTGTTTCAAAATGGCTCTGCGTCACAAGAGCCAAATCTGCCGCAAAATCCGGGCACATCGGAACCGGATACACCGCAAAACCCAGGGATATCAGTGCCGGAGCCGGATACACCGCAAAATCCAGGCACATCGGTGCAAGAGCCACAGCCTCCGGTCGTAAAACCATTGGAAGCGACAACATTGAAAGCAACGAAAACAAGTTATGCGGTCAATGATACAAGTGAACCATTTCAGATAGAAGTAACGAGCAGCCGGGGAGACGATCAGATCACGTTTCGATCATCGGAAAGCTCCGTATTAACGGTAGATGCAGCCGGTATGGTAAAGGTTACTGGTGCGGGCAAAGCAGAGATTATTGTAAAGCAAAGAGAGACGGACGAATATGAGGCGGCACAGCTATCGATTCCGGTAACCGTATATTCGACGAATCCAGGTGATTATCCGAAACCGACAGGGGCGCTTTATGCAGAAAAGAAAATGAAACAGCAGCATGTACAGTGGTTGCAGGCCGCGCTTATCTCTTTGGACGGAGCACAGATTACCGTGAATGGCAGCTGGAATAAATCTATGACGAAAATCGTAACTGCATTTCAGAAAAAATGCGGAATTGTGGCAGATGGCATCGTTGGAGATCAGACGCAAGATATGTTAAAACAGATGCTCGCAGTGCAGGCAAAGATACCGGAAGCAGTTATGAAGAGCAGTTCGAAAGCAAATACGATCAGCTGGAAAAAGTATACGAAGGCAAACCGGGTCTATATTTATCGGAAAGAAAAAGGAGGTGCATACAAGCGTATCAAAACAATCACCAGTATGAAAAAAACAAGTTTTGAGGATAAAACTGCAAAAAGCGGCAAGACCTATTATTATGTGATAAAATACGGTATGCAGCAAAATAAAGTAATCATAAAAAGTCCGTCTTCAAAAGGAGTAACAGGCGTGCGTAAATAATTGCAACATTTCACGTTTGTTATGATATAGGAGTTTTAGAATGCTAAAAGATTATCCATTAAAACAATTAGTGCAGCCCTTGCTGGAATGGTATCCCCATCATGCAAGGGTTTTGCCATGGAGAGAAGAGCCTACGCCATACAGGGTGTGGGTGTCAGAGATTATGCTCCAGCAGACGCGTGTAGAAGCAGTAAAACCGTATTTTGAACGTTTTATGCGGGAACTGTCGAATATTGAGCTGCTGGCAAACTGTCCGCAAGAGCGTTTATTAAAATTATGGGAAGGGCTTGGGTATTACAACCGTGTCAGAAATATGCAAAAAGCGGCTTGTACCGTGATGGAAGAATACGGCGGCGTACTCCCTGCGGATTATGAAGCGCTGTTAAAGCTAAAAGGAATCGGACATTATACAGCGGGTGCGATTGCCTCGATTGCTTATGGCATTCCGGTTCCTGCTGTGGACGGAAATGTACTGCGCATTTTAATGCGGGTGTCAGAGGATGATTCTGATATTTTAAAGCAGTCTGTGAAAACAGAGGCAGAAAAGCTACTGCAGCCTGTGATTCCCAAAAAACAGGCAGGAATGTTTACACAGGCAATGATGGAGCTTGGAGCAACTGTCTGTGTGCCAAACGGTGAACCAAAGTGTACACAATGTCCATGGCAGCCATTTTGTCTGGCATACAAGAATGGGAGTTATGCAGGCTTGCCAAAAAAAGGCAAAGCAAAGCCAAGAAAGATAGAAGAAAAGACAGTGCTTGTCATTCGAGATGGAGAAAATGTATTATTGCATCGACGTCCGAAACGGGGATTGCTGGCCGGTATGTACGAGTTCCCAAATCTGGAAGGACATCTGACGCGGGAAGAAGTAACAAAATATGTGGAAAGTTTGGAGCTTTTGCCGCTAAAAATTGAACCGTTAGAAGACGCCAGACATATATTTTCTCATATGGAATGGCAGATGAGCGGATATATGGTCAGAGTCGCCCAGCTGGAAGAACTGGCAGGACAAAAAGAAGGATACGTATTTGTGAACAAAGAAGTATCTGAGCAAAAATATGCAATTCCTTCTGCATTTGCACGATATACCAGATATATGAATATTCATTTAGGAATTTCAAAAGAGCAGATATCATAAGGGGAAGCCGGTGTTAGGGGACACCGGCTTTATATGAAAAAGAAAATAAGTAATTAGCTTTGGGAGGAACCCTGCCTGTTTGCGGCAGGGTAACGCGGCTGTTGCTCAACGCGCAGCTGCGTTTAAAATATGAAAATGATTATTAATTAGTAATTGATGTTTTGTATCAACTGTAATTATCATAAAGGTAATTTGTGAAATGCGTATGTGAAAGAAATGAGGATATTGTAAATAAAATGTGAACTTTTTAAAATGTGAACTTTTTAAAACGTGATCTTTTTTCATAAATATTTTTTAGTTGTGTAAAAGCATTGGATTTTTGCGAAAAATTGTGTATAATCTTTTTGAACGGCAATTTAGAGGAAGGAGTAGCTGTTAATTCGGCAAATTGTAATGCATGTAACAGAGCAAAAAATTACAGTTTCCATTGCAGCAGAAAGTTATGTACGACAGTATTGTAATTGGAGCCGGTATTGCGGGAAGCACAGTGGCCAGACAGCTGGCTGAAAAAAAGGGTCATAAAGTACTCGTTGTGGAAAAACGGGATCATATCGGCGGTAACTGCTATGACAGACCGGATGATTATGGGATTTTAGTTCATGAGTATGGGCCGCACATTTTTCATACAAATATGGAAGATGTATTTGCGTATTTATCCAGATTCACAGAATGGATCTTGTATGAAAATGGTCATCAGGTAGTTGCAAATGTAGATGGAAGGCTGATTCCGATTCCGTTTAATTTAAACACACTGCATATGATTTATGATAAGGAGACTGCAGATGCGTTGGAAAAAAAATTAATCGGGGCTTACGGCGAAGGCAGCAGAGTTCCGATTATGAAGCTTAGAGAAAATCCGGATCCGCAGATACAGGCGATCGCGCAGTACGTTTATGAAAATGTATTTTTGAAATATACGATGAAACAGTGGGGACAGACGCCGGAGGAGATCAGTCCGGAAGTTACAGGCAGAGTGCCCGTGCTTATTTCCTATGACAACCGCTATTTCCAGGATAACTATCAGGGTGTGCCAAAACATGGATTTCATGAGATGTTTGTTCGTATGCTGGATCATGAAAATATTACGGTTCAAACAGGCACGGATGCAAGAGAGCTTCTACAGTTTCAGGAGAATGAAATTCTGCTGGATGGACAGAAATTTGAAGGAAATGTGATCTTTACCGGAGCGCTGGATGAGCTGTATGACTGCAGATATGGAAGGCTGCCGTACCGGTCGTTAAGGTTTGAATTTGAACATCTGGCTCAGGATGATTTTCAAAATGGACATAGTGTTGTCAATTATACGGTGAGTGAAGATTTTACCCGTATCACGGAGTTTAAGTATCTGACAAGGCAAAAGGATGCGGATGGTACGACAATTATAAGAGAGTATCCGTTTGCCTATACTGGAGCAGATGGAGAAATTCCTTACTATGCGATTATGAATCCAGAAAATGAGGCATTATATCTAAAGTACAAAAAACTAACGCAGCAGTATTCGAATCTGTATCTGCTTGGCAGACTGGCAGAGTATAAGTATTATAATATCGATGCCATGACGAAAAAAGCGTTGGAGCTTGCTGACTCGCTGCCAGACGGTCAGAGCAAAAAGCAGCTGCGTTAAAGGAGAACAAAATGAAGTTATTATCTATTGCAATACCATGTTATAATTCGCAGGATTATATGGAACGGTGTATTCATTCACTGCTGCCAGGCGGAGAGGATGTGGAAATATTGATCGTGGACGACGGTTCGCATGATCTGACATCGGAAATTGCAGATGCATATGAAAAACGTTATCCGAACATTGTAAAAGCGATTCATCAGGAAAACGGCGGACATGGAGAGGCAGTTAATGCCGGATTAGCAAATGCATCCGGGCTGTTTTTTAAAGTGGTAGACAGTGATGACTGGGTAGATGCACAGGCTTATGAGAAGATACTGGCAACACTTCGTGAGATTGCAGGGTCAGATCAGACGCTTGACATGCTCATTTCTAATTTTGTCTATGAAAAAGAAGGCGCAAAGCATAAAAAAGTAATGAAATATACGTCTGCGCTCGTTCAGAACAAAATTTTTACATGGAGTGACGTGCGTCATATGCGTAAAGGACAGTACCTTTTGATGCATTCCGTTATTTATCGGACGAAGCTGCTGCGTGACTGTGGACTTAAGCTGCCGAAGCATACATTTTATGTAGATAATCTGTATGTGTATACACCGCTTCCGTATGTAAAGACGATGTATTATCTGGATGTGGATTTTTACCGGTATTATATCGGGCGTGAAGATCAGTCGGTAAATGAGGAGATTATGATTCGGCGCATCGACCAGCAGATTAAAGTAAATAAGATCATGATTGATACGTATGATCTGTGGAAAATACCGAATAAGAAGCAGCGGAAATATATGTTTAATTATCTGGAAATTATAACCGTGATCTCTACGGTGCTGCTGATCCGTTCCGGGACACCGGAAAATCTGGAAAAAAAGAGGGAGTTATGGAGTTATATTAAGCAGGCGGATTTGCGTCTGTTCCATCATTTGCGAAATGGGATCATGGGCAATACCATGAATCTTCCGGGAAAAAGCGGAAGGAGGATATCAATCGCGGCATATAAAATCGCGCAGAAAGTAGTAGGATTTAATTAGGGGGCATCTATCGAATATGAGAGCAGAACGTGATATTGCATTATGCGCTGTCGCAGATGCAGGAATCAAATCAAAGGTTATGAACGCTATGATACAAAAGAGGATTCCATATGCAGAAGAGTGGCATAAAGTGCCTCTGCTGCGCAGGAGAAAGTACGAAGGGGCGAAGGAAGTGTGTATTATCGTTACGCACCATGATCTGGCAGATCAGGCAAAGGCACAGATTCAGGCGATGGATGATGTTGTCAGCAGCCGGGTGTATTTTGATTTGAAAGGACTCACATAGAGCTGTCATGAAGTAAAGATGGTATCAGGCAGTTTACTCTGCATGGCAGAGTAAACTGTTTTTTGTTATGATGAAATAAGAAAAAATAAAAACAGAAAGGATAAAAATATGAACGAGATTTCAAAAGGAGAACAAGCAGAACAATTGTTTAAGGAAGGGTATAACTGTTCCCAGTCTCTTGCGCTGGCTTTTTGTGAGGAAATTGGAATAGAAAAAAGCAAGCTGCTGCGTATAGTTTCATCATTTGGCGGAGGAATGGGAAGAATGCGGGAAGTGTGCGGCGCTGTCAGCGGGATGTTTTTTGTAGCAGGCGCCTTATACGGCTATGATAACCCAAAGGATCTGCAGGCGAAGAAAGAGCATTATGCAAGAATTCAAGAGCTTGCCGCACGTTTTCAGGCAGAGACAGGCTCGATTGTCTGCAGGGAACTGCTCGGATTGGAAGGAAAAGACCGTAATCCTGTGCCGAGCGAGCGAACACAGGAATATTATAAAAAGCGTCCGTGTCCGAAAATGATCCGGTTGGCTGCAGAAATTATGGAAACGTATATACAGGAACAAAAAGAGGCTGATTGTAAGGCGTGAAATCATTGTTTGACGTTTGCGTTTTGAAACGCTATAATGGAAACACTCAGGTATGATAGAAAATTATGGAAAACGATGAGAAATGATTGGAACACATGGAAAGGAGAGAAGAATGGCAGACATCAGACCATTTTCCTGTATTCGCCCATGCAGGGAAAAAGCAGATAAGATAGCGGCGCTTCCTTATGATGTATACAGCAGAGAAGAAGCCAGGCAGCAGACAGCGGGGAATCCTGATTCGTTTTTAAATATTGACCGCCCGGAGACACAGTTTCCGGAAGGCACCGATATGTATGAGGAAAGAGTTTACCAAAAGGCACATGACCTGTTATGGGAAAAAGTGGCAGACGGTACTTTTATCAAGGACAAACAGCGCTGCTACTATATATATGAACTTACGATGGATGGCAGGGCGCAGACTGGTATCGTGGCCTGTGCGTCGATAGATGATTATGAAAACCAGGTAATTAAAAAGCATGAAAATACTCGTGCAGAAAAAGAAGCAGACCGCATCCGTCATGTAGATACGTGCAATGCCCAGACAGGGCCGATTTTTCTGGCATACCGATCGAATCAGACGATCAATGAGATTGTAGAGCAGGTAAAGAAACACACGCCGCTTTATGATTTTATATCTGAAGACGGGATTCGCCATCGAGTATTTCGGATAGATCAGGATGCTGATATTCATGCCATCCGGCAGGCATTTACTGCAATGAAAGCCATTTATATTGCAGATGGACATCACCGTGCGGCGTCCGCTGTAAAAGTCGGGCAAAAACGCAGGAAAGCACAAGGCGGATATACGGGAGAAGAAGAATTTAATTATTTTCTGTCAGTATTATTTCCAGATGACCAGCTGATGATTATGGACTATAATCGTATTGTGAAAGATTTGGCAGGTATGACAGCCTTACAGTTTTTAGAAAAAGTCTGTGCGGCTTTCGATGTGAAAAAAGTCCCGCGCAGTGAGTGCAGGCCGCGTAAAAAAGGAGAATTTTCCATATATCTGGATGGAAACTGGTATATATGCACGATACGTGCGGCGGATAGGACAAAAGACCCGGTGAAAGGTCTGGATGTTTCACTGCTTCAGGATCTTTTACTGGAGCCGGTGTTAGGTATTCACGATCCAAAGACGGATGAACGAATCGACTTTGTAGGTGGAATTCGCGGCTTAGAAGAATTGGAGCGGAGAGTGCAAACGGATTGTGCGGTGGCATTTGCGATGTATCCGACAGACATTTCAGAGCTGTTTGCCGTTGCAGACGCAGGATTACTCATGCCGCCAAAATCTACGTGGTTTGAGCCGAAACTGCGCAGTGGACTGTTTATCCACGGATTAGAGGAATCCTGACGAATGGTATCTTGTATGCGTTGTTTAAAAAATGGAGGTTGATGTATCATGGCTGCGCAGGAATCATCGATTATTACAGAAAGTTTGGAAAATCTGCAAAAAGTGGATAAGAATGTCGTTCAGGAATTTTTAGAAGATCTCGTTCCAGATGTTTTGAATTTTTCGGTTCAGGTTGTACTGGCAGTGCTGCTTTATCTGATTGGAAAGCGTTTGATTTCTTTTCTGAGAAAGTTTTTGCGTAAGTCGTTAGAACGCAGAAATGTAGATATTGAAGTTCGGCAGTTTTTGGATTCCGTAGGTAAATATAGTTTGTATTTTGTATTATGGCTGATGATTTTAACATTGTTTGGAATTACGACTGCTTCTGTAATCGCATTGCTTGGATCAGCAGGATTGACGCTTGGTCTGGCTTTGCAGGGCAGCCTTGCTAATTTTGCGGGTGGCGTGCTTATTTTACTGCTGCGTCCGTTTCATGTAGAGGATTATATTGTATCTAGCGCGACAGGGCATGAAGGAATCGTCAAAGAAATATCGACTTTTTATACGAGAATACAGACAGCCGATAATCAGACCGTTATGATTCCAAACGGGAAACTTGCAGACGGAGCAATCGTAAATGTCACAGGCCAGCAGACAAGACGAATGGATATCGTGGTAGGCATTGCTTACAGTGCAGATTTGTTGAAAGCGAAAAAGCTGTTGAGCGATCTCGTGGAAAAGGAAACGAGAAAACTAAGCGACCAGCCGGTAAATATTTTTGTGTCGAATCTGGCAGAAAGCAGTGTAGAACTTGGCTGTCGGTTTTGGGTAAAATCGGAGGACTATTGGCAGACAAGATGGGATATCCTGGAAGCAGTGAAGCTGTTATTTGATGAAAATGACATTGAGATACCGTTTCCGCAGGTGGATGTACATATGAAATAAAAAAGATATTGGGATAAAATTCCAAGAAATTAGCTATACTATTGGCATATTTGATGAAAATCAAAAATATAAAATTAGGAGGATATCAATTTGAAAATATCAGAGCTGACCGCATATGAAGTGATTGAACAAAAGGAGCTGGCAGATATCCGTTCTGACGGTTATCTTTTGCGCCATAAAAAGAGCGGTGCCAGAATTGCTATTATTTCCAATGATGACGAAAACAAGGTGTTTTATATCGGATTTCGTACGCCTGCAGGGGACAGCACAGGTGTGCCGCATATTATTGAACATTCCGTATTGTGCGGTTCTGATGAATTTCCAGTAAAAGATCCGTTTGTGGAGCTTGTGAAAGGTTCTTTAAATACCTTTTTAAATGCCATGACATATCCAGATAAAACGGTATATCCGGTTGCAAGCTGCAATGATAAAGATTTTCAAAATCTGATGCATGTGTATTTGGACGCGGTTTTTCACCCGAATATTTATAAACAGGAAGAAATATTTAAACAGGAAGGATGGCATTATGAACTGGAATCAGAAGAAGATCCGTTGACGTTAAACGGTGTTGTTTATAATGAAATGAAAGGTGCGTTTTCTTCGCCAGAAGATGTACTGGAACGTGTGACATTAAACGCACTGTTTCCGGATACGACATATGCGAATGAATCCGGAGGCGATCCGGCCTGTATTCCGGATCTGACATATGAGAAATTCCTGGATTTTCACCGCACATACTATCATCCGTGCAATAGTTATATTTACCTTTATGGTGATATGGATGCTGTCGCTAAGCTGGACTGGCTGGATCGCATGTATTTATCTCATTATGATTCCATAGACCTGGATTCTTCTATAAAACTGCAGCGTTCATTTAAAAAACAAGGAGAGGTGGTTAAGAGATATTCGATTGCAAGCTCTGAAAGCGAGAAGGATCATACCTATTTATCTTATAGCGCGGTCGTTGGCACGACACTAAATCCACAGCTTGCACTTGCGTTCGATGTGCTGGATTATGCATTGCTGAGTGCGCCGGGAGCGCCGTTAAAACAGGCTCTTTTAGACGCAAAGATTTGCAAGGATGTGATTGGCGGTTTTGACAGTTCTACGTATCAGCCAGTATTTACCGTTACGGCCAAAAATGCGAATGCTTCGCAGAAACAAAAGTTTACAGACACGATAGAAGCTACGCTTCAAAAACTGGTAAAAGAAGGAATGAACCAAAAAGCGCTGCTGGCAGGAATTAACAGCAGTGAATTTAAGTTCCGGGAAGCGGATTTTGGCAATTATCCAAAAGGGCTGATTTATGGGCTTCAGTGTTTGGACAGTTGGTTGTATGACGACAAACAGCCGTTTACCTATCTGGAAATTCTGGATATTTTCAAGGTATTAAAACAACAGGCAGGGCAGGGATATTTTGAAGCTTTGATACAGGATTATTTATTGAATAATACGCACAAGATGATAGTCGTTGTGGAACCGGAAAAAGGACTTCATGAAAAGACGGAAAAAGCGTTGGAAAAAAAGCTTGCTGCCTATAAAGACAGCTTAAGCAAAGAAGAAATCAAGCAGTTGATTGCAGATACCGCTCATTTGAAAGCATATCAGCAGGAGCCTTCTTCCATAGAAGATATGGAGAAAATACCTATGCTTTCACGCAGTGATATGAAAAAAGAAACGGCACCGCTTTTTAATCAAAAGAAAATGGTGTCAGATATTCCGGTCATTCATCATGATATTTATTCGAATGGCATTAATTATATCAGTTTGTATTTTGAACTTTCAGATATGAAAGAAGAATGGATTCCGTATCTTGGCGTGTTAAAAGCGGTGCTTGGGGATATGGATACGCAGGATTATACGTATGAAGATCTGGCAAATGAGATTAATCTGCATACCGGCGGTTTTTTTGTGAATGTGCTTGCGTCGAATGATGCAGCGGACCGGCATCAGATCATAAAGAAATACGAAGTAGGTATAAAAGCATTGCATCAAGAGACAGGAACCGCGATGCGGCTACTGGAGAGTATGCTTTGCCGGACGAAATTAGACGATGACAAACGGTTGTACGAAGTGCTCGCGCAGGCAAAGTCACGGCTGGAAATGCAGTTTATGCAGGCGGGACATTCGGTATCTGCACTGCGTGCGATGTCTTATTTTTCAGAATCCGGGCGTTTTGCGGATCTATCCGGCGGTATTGGCCTGTACCGGGTTGTTGCAAAGGCCGAGAGCGATTTTGAAAATGAGAAAGAGCATGTAAAGGCTGTTTTAAAACAGCTGTTTTGTATGATTTTCCGTCCGGAAAACCTGACAGTCAGTTTAACAGGCGATGCAGAAGGCTTAGCAGCGTTCGAGCCGGAGCTGGCAGATTTTCGGTTGGCATTGTTTATGCAGCCGTTTGAAAAAGCGAGCGGAAAACTATGCTGTGAACAGGAAAACGAAGGATTTAAAAATGCAGCTCAGGTGCAGTATGTATCAAGAGCCGGCAATTTTCGCAATCATGGATTTGCTTATACAGGTGCATTGCGTATTTTAAAGGTAATTCTAAACTATGATTATTTATGGCTGAATATTCGTGTAAAAGGCGGCGCATACGGCTGTATGAGCGGATTTGGGAGAAATGGAGATACGTATTTTTCCACATACCGCGATCCGAATCTGCGAAAATCGAACGAAGTGTTTGACGGCATTGCGGAGTATTTAGAAAATTTTGATGCCAGTGAAAGGGATATGACAAAATATATTATCGGGACGATCAGCAGCATGGATGCGCCGTTAAATCCAATGGCAAAGGGTTCGCGTTCCATGATGGCGTATTTGTCTCATTTAACCGAAGCAGATCTTCAAAAAGAGCGTGACGAAGTATTAAAAGCCGTTCCAGACGATATTCGTGCGCTGGAACCTTTGATAGCGGCTGTATTAGCAGATGAAAATATTTGTGTGATTGGTAATGAGACAGTACTCGAAAAGGATGCCGGCCTGTTTTTGAAACTGGAAGATTTATTTTAAATAACGATAAGGAACTGTTCGGAAAGAACTTTTAAATCCTGTGCACTATTTAAAAGTTCTTTTTGAACAGTTCCTAAATAAGATATGGAAAGGAATACCATGGATAACAGCACAAGCTTTGCATCAACATTTAAATCGGGATTTGTAACGATTATCGGCAGGCCGAACGTAGGAAAATCTACGTTAATGAATCAGATCATTGGTCAAAAAATCGCGATTACTTCGAACAAACCACAGACGACAAGAAACCGTATTCAGACGGTCTACACAGAAAAAGAACGCGGACAGATTATCTTTTTAGATACGCCCGGCATTCATAAGGCTAAAAACAAATTAGGCGAGTATATGGTAAATACGGCTGAGCATACGCTGCAGGATGTGGATGTCGTTTTGTGGCTGGTGGAACCGTCTGATTTTGTAGGCGCCGGTGAACGTCATATTGCCCAGATGTTACAAAAGGCACAGATACCGGTGATACTTGTTATCAATAAGATTGATACAGTTGCCGTAAAAGAGGAGCTGCTGCGTTTTATCGATACGTATCGTCAGGTATATGATTTTGACGAAATCGTTCCGGCATCAGCGCTGCGTGGGGAAAACGTATCAGATGTGGTGGACATGATTTTTAAATATCTGCCTTATGGGCCAATGTTCTATGACGAAGATACAGTGACGGATCAGCCGCAGCGGCAAATCGTGGCAGAGATCGTGCGTGAGAAGGCATTGCATGCACTAGAGGAAGAAGTACCCCACGGCATTGCTGTTACGATTGAACGCATGAAGCCGCGCAAAGAAAAAGCTCTTATAGATATTGAAGCGGTTATCATCTGTGAGAGGGAATCACATAAAGGTATCATTATCGGTAAAAACGGGGCAATGCTGAAAAAAATCGGATCCAATGCACGGTTTGAAATCGAGAAGCTTTTGGAGGAAAAAGTAAATTTACGGCTTTGGGTTAAGGTCAGAAAGAATTGGCGGGATAGTGATACGATGCTGAAAAATTTTGGATATAAAGAAGTGGACTGACGAATCAGATACAAAATATGGAAAAATGGCAGATTTTATCTTGTATCAGAATTTATAAATATGCGGAACCTATGTAATGAAATAGTTTCAGATATGAAAAAATTTCAGGAATGAGGGGATGCATATGACAAGAGATTGCTGGAATGAATTTGCCGTAAGCGGCAGAGTCAGTGATTATTTAAAATACCGGGAACAGGAGTGCAACAAGGTGCGGCACTCTGGCGATGCGGCATGGATAGATGGGGTTACACATGGGACAGACGATCGAACTGACAGGAATGGTGCTGTCGGCAATTCCTGTCGGTGATTATGACAAAAGGATACTTCTTTTGACAAGAGAAAGAGGAAAGATTGCAGCCTTTATGCGAGGCGCAAGACGTCCAAACAGTGCGTTTCTGGCAGCATCCAATCCTTTTTCTTTTGGGCAGTTTGAAGTGTTTGAGGGAAAAAGCTCTTATAATGTAGCTAAAGTGTCGATATCTCATCATTTTAGAGAACTGGCACAAGATTTGGATGCGGTATCTTATGGTTTTTATTTTCTGGAAATGGCAGCGTATTATACACAGGAAAATATGGATGGAACAGAATTTTTAAACCTTTTATATGTATCGTTAAAGGCGTTGCTAAAGCCCGCGCTGGATAACCGTCTGGTACGCAGAGTTTACGAACTGCGTATGCTTGTTTTGTCTGGAGAATACCCGGATGTATTTTCGTGTGCAAAATGCGGCAGAAAGCAGGAGTTGTATTATTTTTCAGTCAAATGTCATGGCGCGCTCTGCCCGGAATGTCTGAAAGGTGAGTATGCGGTGCCATTGGATGAATCTACGCTGTATGCATTACAGTATATTATGACGGCTCCTTACCAAAAGCTGTATTCGTTTACACTAACAGCACCGGTATTTGGACGGCTGGAGGAAATCGTATCAGGATACATACACCAGTATCATGATCGCCATTTTAAATCGCAAGAGATGCTTGAGCATATTTAAAAAACTAATGGTTGTCATAATGTATATTTTCTGTTAGAATTATCCATGCGTAAATATGGATATGCGCAGGCAGAGGATAAAACGAACGGTATAGAACAACAGAGGAGGCAATAGCTATGAGACGGAAGCTGTATGCAGCGCTGATCGTTTTGGCGGCAGCCGGCATGACCACAGCCTGTGGGACTTCATTTGAAGCTGATGAGAGTACGGTTTACATTACAAAAGACGGAAACGTGATCGGTGCTGATATTGAGGATTTTAATAAAGACTACTATGATGAGGAAGAGCTGAAAGCGTATATTACAGAATCCATTGAAAATTATGTGGAATCCAATGGAGACGGAAGTCTGGAACTGCAAAAATTCCAGACAGAATCATCAAAGGAAGACGGCGTTACGGCACAGCTATATTTAAATTATGCAACCTATATTGACTATGCATTGTTTAATGAGATTCAAATGTTTGCTGGGACAGTGTCCGATGCACAACAGGAAGGCTATGCATTTGACCAGGAATTTCAGAAAGTAGAAGAGGGCAGTGCAGCCGGGAGTATGGATATCAAAGAACTGCTGGAAGATGAAAAAATGAAAGTCGTAATTATTGGCGATGAGACAGTTGTCCGCGTGGACGGAGAAATACAGTGCATTTCCATAGGCAATGCTGAAGCAGCTGGTGAACATACAGTGCGGGTGCACTATGATATGGAAGACGAAAAAGCGCAGCCAGCCTATATTTTATATAAATAATGGAATAGTAAGGAACTGTTATGAAATAATAATGGAATAAAATAGGGAGGAAAAAGGAATGGGAAAATCAATGGAAAAGATTGTCGCATTGGCAAAAGCCAGAGGTTTTGTATATCCCGGGTCAGAAATATATGGCGGTCTGGCAAATACCTGGGATTATGGCAATCTTGGCGTGGAGCTGAAAAACAACGTAAAAAAGGCATGGTGGCAAAAGTTTGTGCAGGAAAACCCTTATAATGTCGGTGTGGACTGTGCTATCTTAATGAATCCGCAGACTTGGGTAGCTTCAGGTCATCTCGGTGGTTTTTCCGATCCGTTAATGGATTGTAAAGAATGTCATGAGCGGTTCCGCGCAGATAAAATTATTGAAGATTATGCAGCTGAACATGACATTACATTGGAAGAAAGCGTAGACGGCTGGTCTAATGAAGCAATGGTAAACTTTATCGAAGAGCATCAGGTTACTTGTCCAAGCTGCGGCAAGCATAATTTTACAGATATCCGTCAGTTTAATCTGATGTTTAAAACGTTTCAGGGGGTAACTGAGGACGCGAAAAATACCGTATATTTAAGGCCGGAAACAGCACAGGGAATTTTTGTCAACTTTAAAAATGTGCAGCGGACGTCTCGGAAAAAGATTCCGTTCGGCATTGCCCAGATTGGCAAATCGTTCCGAAATGAAATTACACCGGGCAATTTTACGTTTCGTACCAGAGAGTTTGAGCAGATGGAACTGGAATTTTTCTGTGAACCGGGTACGGATTTGGAGTGGTTTTCTTATTGGAGAAGCTTTTGTCGTGACTGGCTGTTAAGCCTTGGCATGAAAGAAGATGAACTGCGGTTAAGAGATCATGATCCGGCGGAACTTGCGTTTTACAGCAAAGCAACGACAGACTTTGAATTCTTATTCCCATTTGGCTGGGGCGAGCTGTGGGGCATTGCAGACCGCACAGATTATGACCTGACCCAGCATCAAAATACGTCCGGTCAGGATCTTTCTTATTTTGATGATACAAAAAATGAAAAGTATGTGCCATATGTCATCGAGCCATCACTTGGAGCGGATCGTGTTGTGCTTGCATTTTTATGTGCAGCATACGATGAGGAAAATATTGGCACACCGGAAAAACCAGATATGCGTACGGTTCTTCATTTCCATCCGGCTCTGGCTCCGGTTAAGATCGGCGTACTGCCGTTGTCAAAAAAGCTCAATGAAGGAGCGGAGCAGGTATTTGCACAGCTGTCCAGAAAATATAACTGCGAATTTGACGATAGAGGCAATATCGGCAAAAGATACCGCCGTCAGGATGAAATCGGCACACCGTTTTGCGTTACTTATGATTTTGATTCGGAACAAGATCACGCAGTTACGATCCGCTTTAGGGATTCTATGGAACAGGAGCGCATAGCGATTGCAGATTTGGATGCATATTTTGCAGATAAATTTGATTTTTAAAATTAATTGTTGACTCGTACATCGATCACAAAATAACTCATAGGCAGGCGCAGGATATTTATTTTAGCCCAAAAGCGGCGCTGTGAAAAGTAACAAAACAACTATTTTTTTCTGATTTATTGGAAAAAGAGGTTGCGAATGTGGAAAAATATGTTAAAATAGATGTGTGCGCGCGAAGTGGCGCAAACAAAGTTAACAATGTGAATGGATTTCGGACAAGTATGTCTGTATAAAGTTCACAAAAAAATAATTAAACCAAAGTATTATTTAGGAGGAATTAGCAAATGGCAAACAAATGGGTATATTTGTTCAGCGAAGGCAAGGCAGATATGCGTGAGCTGCTTGGCGGCAAAGGCGCAAACCTGGCAGAGATGACAAACCTCGGGCTTCCGGTTCCGCAGGGATTTACGATCACAACAGAAGCATGTACACAGTATTATGAAGACGGCCGTGAAATCAATGAAGAAATCCAGGGCCAGATCAATGAGTACATTGTAAAGATGGAAGAGATCACAGGCAAGAAATTTGGTGATAAGGAAAATCCATTGCTCGTATCTGTACGTTCCGGTGCAAGAGCTTCTATGCCTGGTATGATGGATACAATTTTAAACCTTGGTCTGAATGAGACGGTTGTGGAAGTTATCGCTGAGAAATCCGGCAACGCACGCTGGGCATGGGACTGCTACCGCAGATTTATCCAAATGTACTCTGACGTTGTTATGGAAGTAGGCAAAAAATACTTCGAACAGCTCATTGACGAAATGAAAGAGAAAAAAGGCGTTACTTATGACGTAGACTTAACAGCTGACGATTTAAAAGAATTAGCTTCTCAGTTCAAGAATGAATACAAAGCTAAGATCGGCTCCGACTTCCCAGATGATCCGAAGGAACAGTTAATGGGCGCAATCAAAGCCGTATTCCGTTCTTGGGACAACCCTCGTGCAAACGTATACCGCCGCGACAATGATATCCCTTATTCCTGGGGTACCGCTGTAAACGTACAGTCAATGGCATTCGGTAATATGGGTGATGACTGTGGTACAGGTGTTGCATTTACACGTGATCCTGCAACCGGCGAAAGAAAACTTATGGGCGAGTTCCTTGTAAACGCACAGGGCGAAGACGTTGTTGCCGGTGTTCGTACACCAATGCCAATCGCTAAAATGGAACAAGAATTCCCAGAAGCATTCAAACAATTTACAGAAGTATGCAAGACTCTGGAAGATCATTACAGAGATATGCAGGATATGGAATTTACAGTTGAAAATAAGAAGCTTTACATGCTTCAGACAAGAAACGGCAAAAGAACTGCTCAGGCTGCTTTAAAGATCGCATGTGATCTTGTAGACGAAGGCATGAGAACAGAAGAAGAAGCAGTAGCAATGATCGATCCTCGTAACCTGGATACATTACTGCATCCACAGTTTGACGCAAAGGCATTAAAGGCTGCTACTCCGGTAGGCAAAGGTCTTGGCGCTTCTCCAGGTGCTGCATGTGGTAAGATCGTATTCTCTGCTGAAGATGCTGTAGCATGGCATGACAGAGGAGAAAAAGTCGTTCTGGTACGTCTGGAGACATCTCCTGAAGATATTACCGGTATGAAAGCATCTCAGGGTATTTTAACTGTCCGCGGTGGTATGACATCTCACGCAGCAGTTGTTGCACGTGGTATGGGTACCTGCTGTGTATCCGGATGCGGCGACATCGCTATGGATGAAGAAAACAAGAAATTTACACTGGCTGGCAAAGAATATCATGAAGGAGACTTCATTTCTATTGATGGCTCTACCGGTAACATTTATGATGGCGAAATCCAGACCGTAGATGCTACGATCGCCGGAGAATTCGGAAGAATTATGGATTGGGCAGATAAATACAGAAGATTAAAAGTTCGTACAAATGCAGATACACCTGCAGATGCAAAAAAAGCGCGCGAGCTTGGAGCAGAAGGTATTGGTCTTTGCCGTACAGAGCATATGTTCTTCGAAGAAGACAGAATTGCTGCATTCCGTGAAATGATCTGTGCAGATACAGTAGAAGAAAGAGAAGCAGCGCTCGATAAGATTCTTCCATATCAGCAGGGCGATTTTGAAAAATTATACGAAGCTTTGGAAGGCTGCCCAGTAACCATTCGTTTCCTGGATCCGCCTCTTCATGAGTTCGTTCCAACAGAAGAAGAAGATATCGAAAAGCTTGCAAATGCTCAGAATAAATCTGTAGAAGAAATCAAGACTCTGATTGATTCTCTGCATGAGTTTAATCCGATGATGGGTCATCGTGGCTGCCGTCTTGCGGTAACATATCCGGAAATTGCAAAGATGCAGACAAAAGCTGTTATCCGCGCAGCAATCAACGTTCAGAAAGCACATGCTGACTGGACAGTAAAACCGGAAATCATGATTCCATTAATCTGTGATATCAAAGAGTTAAAGAATGTAAAGAAAGTTGTTGTAGAAACAGCGGACGCTGAAATCGCAGCAGCAGGCGTGAAGTTAGAATATGAAGTAGGTACAATGATCGAGATCCCAAGAGCAGCTCTTACTGCTGACGAAATCGCATCTGAAGCTGATTTCTTCTGCTTCGGTACCAATGACCTGACACAGATGACATTTGGCTTCTCACGTGATGATTCCGGTAAGTTCCTGGACGCTTACTATGACGCTAAGATTTTTGAAAATGATCCGTTTGCAAAACTGGATCAGACAGGTGTTGGTAAGCTTATGGAAACAGCAATTAAGCTTGGTAAGCCAGTGAATGATAAGCTGCATGTTGGTATTTGCGGCGAGCATGGTGGAGATCCTTCTTCGGTTGAGTTCTGTCATAAGATTGGGTTAGATTATGTGTCTTGCTCACCGTTCCGTGTGCCGATTGCGAGATTGGCTGCGGCGCAGGCGGCTATTAACAACTAGAGGAATTAGACAACCCTATATTTACTTCTGTACC
>CAJTZX010000040.1 GCA_910584345.1 uncultured Eubacterium sp.
CTCGGCCAGATAAGAACCGTCCTGACCGGTAATGCCGGTAATAAGCGCTTGTTTCATTGTTACTCCTCCATTCATTTTCCAAGTATCTGCTTTTTTTTATCTATATACTGTGTTAATGCGATATCATTGCGAAAACCATATTTGCATACTCCAATCAAATTATAATACAGCATCTTCAGTGTATATTTATACCCATATGCTTTTAGGTATAAAAAAGCACTGTTCATTTTCCTCTGCCAAACATACCGAAACACTTTTTTTTGTTTTACAATATCGACAGGCTGTGGTTGAAAATGGTGTGGCATTTTATTGATCAGACTTTCATAAAAAGGAGACTTTTTCGCCGCTTTCCAAAACTCATATGCGTAAACACCATCCAAGCGCTTTACAGGCATCCCTCCTGCTGCATAATGAATCACAAATGGTTGATAAAATGCTCTGAAATAACTGCTTTTCGTCATCATAATTTCCTGCAGATAAGGATCTGGAACCCATAAAACATTCCAGTTTTCCGGCAACCAATATATCCTCTTTTTGCATAATTTATTTAATACGTCCTGATCTTCCCACATCCACTTTCGTTCAACTGCCAGCTTCATCATATTTTTTACTGTATACGTCTTACGCAAAGCTTGCAAATTTATCAATAATACTCCTGCATTAAAATATCTTTCCTCATCATCTATCCCAATATCTGCTCGAAGATGTTCCTGCACATTTTCACGAAATTTCCTAATTGCCGCAATATGCGGATCTTCAACAGCAGCAACTAATTGATCCTTCATATCAATCTGAAATAGCGCTGCAATGTTTGTCGTAATAACTGTATCTCCATCCAGATATAAGATCCGTTGATATTCTTTCATAACATCCGGTAAAAGTAACCGTAAAAAAGTTGCTCTGGATAATTGTGTATTTGTAAATTGAAAAGCATACTGATCTAACAAATACCCTACTTCTAAAAAACGAATGGACACGTGATCCATATTCTCTATCATAGATAGCAAAATTCTGCGATGATTAAAACTAATGCCATCAGACAATACTACAATGTCATATTTACAATCCGTATCAGTATGATCGAGCAGTGATTGAATTGACACACTTAGTATATCTGTATATTTATCGTCTGCAGCATACACAACCGCTATACTGTTCACTCCAAAAATCGGTGTTACCTCGTGAAACACCCCATATTTTTCTTCATACAAAATCGGCAGATTTTTTTGTACCAGAGGAACATACCCTATCATTTTTTCTATTTTAGAAACAATAACTTCCCATTGATAATTTTCTTCAACATAAATCCTTGCCTTTTTTCCAAAGAGATTTTCTTTCCTTTTATCCTGTTTTACAGATAGATAAGCATCTTCGAATTCATCATAATCATGAAACCAGAATCCTGCTCCACTTCTGACACAATGTCCTTTTAATACAGGACATTGTCCTGATACAATAATTGGCCTTCCAGCAGCCATAGATTCCAACGCTACAATAGATAAGCTTTCAAAACGGGATGCAATGACTAACGCCTCTGCATTATGCATCAATGAAAGTTTTTCATCTTCTTCAACAAATCCAAGATATTTTATATATTTACAATTTGGTATTTCCATTGCTTTGTTTCCAATCAGCACCAAATGAAGATCATCTTGATATTTACTTTTATATTCAAGAAAATATTGGAACAGTTCTCCACACCCTTTTCCCTCAGCAATCCTTCTAGCATAAATAAGATATGGATACTGAATTCCAAATTTATTCCTGCAGTCCGACATTTGCTTAAAATCAGGCAGACACACACCTATTCCGCATATTTCATATGGCAAATTTCCAATACCAAATATACGTTCTGTCAAATCTCTTTCTTCTACTGTATTAAAAATAAATCCACAGTGTTCCCGAAATACTCTCTTATAATGTGGAAGATATATAGATGGTTCATCATGTGCTGTAGGCAAAAAAAGTGCATTTGGAATGCCAAGCATGCACATCGCAGTTGTATAATATAAATAAGTCATAAAAATTACTGCTCTGTATTCATCATAATTTCCATGTATATACGTAAATAATTCCGGACTATATGGTCCCTGTCCCTGAATCCAAGAAATTTCCGCCTCATAAGTATGTTTATTTTCTAATAAAGAATCAAGCTGATTGCAAATATCCCAATTCCTTGTTTTTTGTACTTGAAAACGACGTACACAAACACCATGTATCTGCTCTTTGCCAGGCTTATAATAATTTACCCAAGTAGTATCATCTATTGCACATGTCGTCAGCACCTCAACCTGATATGTGTCTTTCATATGCTCCGCCAACATTCTACAGAGTAATTCTGACCCTCCTGTTACTTCTAATCCATATCTATGATTTACAAACGCAATTTTATCCATCTTTCATTCCCTTTCTGATCATTCATTCTATTGCAGATCTTTCTTTTTCCCTGCAAAATACTTCCATATACGCCCAATGAATGAACATTCAAAAAATGATATCCTTTTATCCAATCCAGTAGTTATCTCATGTATATCTTGTTCATATACCAGTAATTTATTTTCTAATTCTGTAACCCTATTTTGCAGTTCCTGGCTATATGCGATTGTTCTTTCCTGCCACTCAGCTATGCATTTTTGCATCTTTTTATTATATGCTATCGTTTCCTCCTGGAGTTTATCGATTTTATTCTCCTCCTGATCTGCAAAATCCAGTATCCTCTTCTCCAAATTTTGCTGTTCATTCTTCCTTTCATGAGTTTCTTTTTGTAGCTGTACTTCAAACGCAAGCTGTTTATTATAATATGCCTTTTCGCAAACAGCAAATTCCTTAAAACTTTTAATATAAGATAACCATTCAACCAACTGCTCTGATTCCTGTTCTTTCCATGGTTTTCTATCACCAGCCATATGCAAAATACACGCCGACTGTTCCAGTTCATCCACCGAATGCTCAGATATATTATAAAAAGAAGCAATTTCATATAATGTATATTTTCGATACATATCATAAATCAAATTAAATCTTGGATGTAAATATATAACATTTTGACCTAAAACAACATTAAACGCATCCTGATCCATATATAACTGTTGCTCCTCTTTTTTCTTTTGTTGAATGAGCATTTTTTCTACATGGTCGGTTCTCATTTTTTCAAGATTCAGATACATAACACCTGAATTAAAATAATGAATTAGCCCCAGTTCTCTCCTATGTTCACTCATAGATACAGACATGTCTTCTACAACCGCTGCATAACATTGTTCTATATCCGCTTCACAAATATCCTCTAACCCTGACCGAATCAACGTATCCCCATCTAAATATAAAATTCTGTTTACATTTTCCAATATGTGTGGCAACCTGAATTTTATCAATGCAGCTTTGGAAACATATCTATGCGTAAATATAGCATCATTTTGCTCATGTTGAATTTGATGTATCACAATATCAATCTCATGTTCAACTGCTTCTTTCTGAAAAATATGAATGATATCTTTTTCTTTCTTTTGTTCGAAACCAGCAACAATCATATGCACAAGATAATATATATTTGGGGCTCTGTATTTTTTTAACGATCGAAGAGAAACCAGTGTTGTCAAGGCATAGCTTTTATCACAAATATAAGCCACCTCAATTTTTTTCATAGTTTTGGTCATTTCTCTCCTCCACAATTCCATGGAAATATCCATGTATGTTCTATTTTAGCTACCCCTCGTTCACGATCCAATGAATTCATTGCAAATGTTACAGCTTTTTCTTTATAATCATAGGGCACAGCATCCGGATCTCTAATTGCCAATTCAATCCAGTACTCTCCTGTGACTAAATTCAATTTATCCACTATACAACGTATTGTTCCACTTCCCGATAAATTCATTAATGCGATACCTTCTCGAAAAGTATTTGTTTCATAACATTCAAAACCATCATTTCGCAAAACTATAAGTTCAATAGATACAAATTCTTTTTCTTTCTTTTGAGATACAAAGTCAAACTCTATCACAGCCGATTCTCCTGTAATAAATGTTCTCTTTTCTATACCACTTGAATCTTTCAGCTTTACATTTTTTATCACAACGGGTTTTTGACAAACTGCTTTTTCTTTTCGTTTATCTTTTATACACTGATCTTTTTGTTCTGAACTCAATACATGACCACTCATAAATTCCGAGTATAGACGATGAACTTTTCTGGGAATACCTTCTTGACATATTTTACCTTTATCTATCCAGATCGTTCTGTCACAAATATCTTCAATCTGACTTAACGCATGAGAAACTATCACAATCGTTGTCCCTTTTGCTTTTATTTCTCTCAGTCTATGAAAACATTTTGACTGAAAACTGGCATCTCCTACTGCAAGAATTTCATCAATCAGCAAAATATCCGCATCTACATTAATTGCCACAGCAAATGCCAGCCTCATATACATTCCTGAAGAATACGTCCTCACAGGCTGATCCATAAATGCTTCCAATTCAGAAAACGAAATGATATCCTCCATTCGCTCCTCAATCTCTTTTTTAGTCAAACCAAATATAGAAGCATTAATATAAATATTTTCCCGCCCGCTCATATCCGGATGAAAACCTGCTCCAAGCTCAATCAGACTTGACACTCTGCCATTCATTTCAATTAAACCGCTATCCGGATACATAATCTTAGTTAAAAGCTTTAATGTCGTACTTTTTCCACAACCATTATGTCCGATCAGCCCGACAGCTTCCCCTTTTTTTACTTCAAAGCTAATTCCATCCAATACGGTGCGCTCTTCATATGACCGTCTCTTACGAAATAATGTCTTTTCTTTTAAAGTATGTCCTTTATCAGGATATAGTCTGAATTTCTTTGTTACATTTTTCACTTCTATTGCATTGATTATATTCATCGTATTTTCCAGCTTCATCATAATTCCTCAACAAAACGCTTCTGTAAATGTTGAAACACACACCATCCGACCGCTAGCATTGTCAATCCAATCAATATCGCAGACAAAAGCGTCTCCAGCTTCGGCATTTTACCAAAATACAAAATGTCTCTATATGCTGTTATCAGATAACTCATCGGATTCAGTGCAAAAATCCACCTTACCTGCTCTGGCACCTGTTCTGTAGAATACATCACTGGTGTCAAAAACTGCCATGCTAATACAATAATCCCCAGTATATATTCCAGGTCCCGTATATAAACCGTTACGGCGCTCATAATCATTGCAAATCCCATAGCAAGAACATATTCCACCACCATAATCAACGGCAGACATAAAACCGCATCTATCCGTAAGGAATATCCCGCGAAAATCAGTACAAGAAAAATCACAATAAAACTAAGCAGCATATTTACAAACTGACTTGTAACATAAGATATTGGCAGCACTTCTCTTGGAAAATAAATCTTTTTCACCATATCCTGCTGTGCAAGAATACATCCTGCACCGCCCGTCAATGAAGTGCTGAAAAAGATCCACGGAATAAGCGCAACAAACAGAAACAGGTAATAATCCTCTATGCCAGCGCGCATGATCGTAGAAAACACCATTGTATATACCGCAAGCTGCAGCAGCGGATTTAAAAACGTCCAGAGAAAACCAAGTACGGATCCTTTATATCTTCCTTTCAAATCCCTTTTCACAAGTGAACATATCATTTCACGATATGCATAAATCTCTCTTACTCTTTCCAGCATCATTTTCTGTACACCTAAATTTTTCTTTCATTCTATTCTTGAACAATTACAATTGAAACTATTTTTCAAAAAACTCTGATTTGCTTCATTTATGACATATGCATCCTGATCATTTTTTGATTTTTCTCTATTGGTCATAAGAGTTTCTGATAATAGCAGATAGAATATCATCGATTTCTAATTGCAATTGTTTTATCAAAATCGTTTACTGATTATGATTGATTTATCATAATATCAGCTACAGCTCTTATCATTTGCATATACATCGAATAACTTTCATCGTCAGCCTGTTCCATTTGACGTTGAATCTTTTGTTCCTCTGTTAATTTTTTCTGTATATTTCCCCAAAGAAGTACATCTGCATTCGTCGCCAACGCTCTACACAAATTTACAAAAGTATCCATACTCATTCTGCGCGTTCCGCGTTCAATATGCCCTATATGATTAAGGCTGATACCGCTTTTTTTGGCAAGCACATCTCTTGACCAGCCTTTTTCCTTGCGTGCCTGACGGATTCTTGCCCCTACCTTTGCGTAATTGAGTTCCTTCATCCTGATAGACTCCTTCCTGACTCACAGTGCCTTCCTGCATTTATTTTTTACCTGCAAAGAAGCGATTGCAAAATGCATAACATTTCCTATAGGAAATGTTATCACAGGACACTCTAACATATTTTTCTTATTTCAGTCACACATCAGGAAAACCCTCCTTCCTACGAAAAACAGGCAGGATACATTCCTTTTATGGAAACATATCCTGCCATTTTCTTTTTCTTCTTTTCTTTTTATTTTATATGCTTTTTCATCTTTGCAATTTTCTTCCATAGCTTTGAACATTCCATTTTTACTTCTGAAATGCTACTAAGCTCTATATCTATGCTTTTTTTAAACAAGGGTTTGGTGTTTATACAGTTCATTGAAAAACTCTGTATGGGCGTTTTATTCTCTGTTTTGTTCCCGTTCAAGAATAGTTTGATATCTATGTGCCGTAATATCTCTCATTCCTGCAACTGCCTTCCATGGAAACATCTTGTATTCATTCCTTAAATCATCCGAAATAACCTTAACAAGTTCTCCAATATTAATGCATGCCATTCCCATTGCGCGTTTCAACATCTCATTCTCCAAAAACTGTTCTAGCGAAACTTTCCCCAAAAGTTCAACTCCTATATCTATTTCTTCAATAATCTTTCATATAGTGATTTTATCCCTATGCTGCATATAATACCACTTCCTTACGAACTTCTATCAAATCACCTGGCATAATCGGCCCATGAATCACATCTACTTTTACTCCTAACATTTCTTCTAATTCAATTTGCACCATGGATAGGGTAATCAATGAAACCGGTTTTTTAAATTCTATAATTAAATCCACATCACTGTTATCATTGTTTGTTCCTTCTGCTCTTGAACCAAACAAGGTCACTTTTTTAATAGAATATTTTGCAATTATTCTTATTACCGCTTTAGAAATATCATCAATCATAATATTTAATCCCCCTGTCTATATCACATGTCAGTAACCTCCATTTCAGATGGAAAATTATTTGCTCATTTATAGTTACTTACCATTAAATATACTACGAACTCTACAAAAAATCTACCTGGTTTTTAAAATTAACACTCCTCACACCCATCGATACGATTCCGGTAATCATCCACTTCCCCATAGATTGCATCTTTCATGAATCTCCCTTCTCCTAACTCCTGCAATTATATGAAATGACGATGACCATGAAAGTTTTGCTCAAGTACGCGTAATTTCCATCTTATCTAAGGAACTGTAAATAAATAACTTTTAATATTACTTGTCTTTTTCTTTGAGAGCACTGTTCAAAAATCAGTTACATAGCCCACTATGCGCCTGATTTTTGAACAGTGCTCTCAAAGAAAAATCCTGCGCACTATTTAAAAGTTATTTATTTACAGTTCCTAAGAGTCAAATCAGAAAGAAGGCAGTATCCCCTACAAATAAGGATAATACTGCCTTCTTTCACTTCTGTGTCTAATTATCGCATGTAATAAAACAACCTGATCCACCGATACAATCATTTTGACAAATGTATCTTGGTTCTGCACATTCTACATAATATACATTAACCTCATCTACACATAACTCAGCATCTTTATTTTTTAATTCGCCTATCATAACTTCTTCCTTTCATTCATCTTTATCTGGAATATTAATTCGCGGTGCTTATGAACGGGCCGCCTCCTACACAATCCGTCATACAATTTAATCTTGACTGTCCGCAATTACTTGTATAAACATTAATTTCCTCTTTGGTTAACTCTTCACGATTTTCCATATCATTTTCTCCTTATCTTCCATATTTCAGTCTTTTTTAAACTATTATTCTAGTTTTCAACACTAAGCCACGCACCGCCTCCAAAACAGTCATTTAAACAATGAAACTGAATTTCTCCACAAGACTCTTCATAGATATTTACTTCTTGTATGGCAAGCTCTTTTACATTCATTTCCTCCACTTTTATCACCTCCTGTCTTTTTGCTTTGATCCATTTCCTGCTCTGTTCTTTACAAGTACAGAATATTACTTTAAAATGCAAATTCATATGTTTTTTGCTTACTTTACATTTTTTTCGCCCTGCTTGGATTACATATTTTAACAGCTTCTTAATTCATCAACTAATGATAAAGCCTTTTGCCTTTTTATTGACCAAAATGATAATATCATCTCAATGATAATCACAACACCTATATAAACACTCATCTGTATATATGGAAATGCATACGGTACATCTTTACCGTAAGAAATCATTCCAACCTGATAACAGATCAATATTGCAGTTGGTGTGCCTATCAATAAGGTAAGGCCGGCGCTAAATATTACATATCCAAACCCTTCAAACAAATTCATTATATATAGTTGTTTTTGTGTGATTCCAAGTGATCGCAGCGCACTATATTCCTTACTTCTGGACCATTGGTTAGCAATCGTAGTATTTACAAGGTTAATTACTCCGAACAGAAAAATGAAAACTGACAAAACCTGAAATGTTCCATAAATTGCAAAATTATCTTTTTTAAACCGTTCTTTTAATAATTCAAATCTGTCTATTGCTGTGTTATGATGCGCAGCTACTATCGTTTCCAGTTTTTTTTCTATAGCTGCATTCTTATTTTTATCATTCACGATGCTCCAGGAATAATCAAAGTTTTCAATATCGGGCAATAACTTTTGAAATAATTTTTTATCTGCATATACCATCGGCCCATCTAATCCCAAATCACCATGTCCAAAAGAAACAGGTAACTTTTTACAATCGTATAAGCCTGTAACTTTTACTGAAATACTGCTTTTTCCCATCGTCATTTCCAATTGATCTCCTATATTAGTCCCTTTTACCAGGTCGGGATATTTATCTGCCAAGATCACTTCATAAGAATTATCTGGCATATTTCCAGCAGACAATGCTTTGGAAATTTCAGAGTAATTATCCTTTCCGATCATATCACATGTTACTGCCTGCAATTGATCTTTCGTTTTAAAAGAACACGAAGCTGACCTGCGCATTGTAATAACGTCTGTAACTCCTTCCACATTCAATAGTTCTTCTCTAAGTTCTTTTGTTAAAGGATTTCCTTGATACAACAGATCCGTATGATCGTCATCAGATTTTATATATATTTTATAATCTCCATCCGGAAAATATTGTCTTGCCATTTTATTGGGAGATTGCAGTAATAACATAGAAGATACAACTAATAGAATAATTCCTCCAAGGCTTAAAGATATAATAATGCAAAACACCTTCTTTTTTTCTCTATAAAAATTTATTATTCCTAAAAAAGCAGGTGTTACTTTTTTCATTTTTGTACGCTTATAAACATCATTTTTTCCCTTTGTATATTGTATTGCTTCCATCGGCGACACGCTTGCCGCAATTCTAATCGGTTGATACATCGACAAACGAACCATACCCCAACATACCAAAACTGTAAAGGTTACTATAGACACGTAATGATATAGATTGAATCCTTTTGGTATGACTACTAACGAAATCAGAAATCCGAAGATACTGCCGGCTGAGATTCCAACTGCTGCCAACCGCTGTCCTTCCTTTTTTACTATTTTCTTTATTTGTCTTTTCGTTGCTCCAAGTGTCCTTAATTTTCCATAATTTTGTATCTTATCTTTAATTGAAATCTGGAAGATACTCTGTATCACTATACAGCCGCTCACTAAAATAATATTCGAAAACACTAAAAACAAGGTTATTTGCTCCCGTGAAGCATTTTTCTCTATATAATTAAAATAATGATTGTTAAAACTAATTTTAGATAAACCGTTCTCATTCGCAATGCGATTAAAATACATCCTCATTTCTTCTGCTGACATATCTTTATCCGTATGTACATACGCTCGGTACTGATTCGGAACATATGACGCACATTTTTTCAGAGATTGTTTTGATATCATAAACGAATAGGTTTTGCTCTTCAAATCTCCAGCTGTTTCTATAATACCTGAAATCGTATATTGTCCACAAAAACTTTCTGTATTTAATTCAATTTTATCGCCTACTTTTTTATGTAAACGATATTCTTTTAGCCAATCATGAGAAACTACCACCTCATTTTCTTTTTCAGGCAATTTTCCTTCTTCAAATTGTACTTGCTGCCTGGCTATATACATCATTGCTTCATCCATATAAAGAAATGAACCATAAAATCCATTTTTATCCTTTTCTATTTCCGAAAAATAATACTCACCAACTCGGGATATTTCCAATATTTCTCTCAATTTCTCTATATCATGTTCTGAAACATCTAAATATGCGGCTTCGTAAGTATCCACAACCTGATTTTTTTGTATCTCTTCCAATGAAAACATTAAAATTCCAAAAAAACTAATTAGAAATGCAGCTAATGAAACAGCAACTATAATCATGATATTCTTGCGTTTATCATTTTGCAAATTTCTTTTCACCAACTGCTTAATGATCTCATCTGTACAATCACCTTTCCTTTTCATACAATTAGAACCCCTTTCTGTTATAAGTTCTGTAAATACCTATGATCTGATTTTACCATCCGCAATTTGTACTTTACGATCTGCTAACTCAGCAATTTTTTCATTATGTGTAATCATTACCAATGTCTGTTCATATTCTTTAATTGTTTTTTGAAATAACTCTAATACATCCAAACCAGTTTTACTATCTAAGTTGCCCGTAGGCTCATCTGCCAATATCATTGCCGGTTTAGAAATTAATGCACGCGCTATCGCCACTCGTTGCTGTTGTCCGCCTGAAAGCTGATTCGGCATATGAAACAGCTTATCCTTTATTTTCAGGTTTTGAATAATATCATTCAGAAATTTCTTATCCGCATCTTTTCCATCCAAATTGATAGAAAGTACTATATTCTCGTATACATTCAGCATTGGAAGCAAATTATAATTTTGAAAAACAAAGCCTATTCTTTGACGCCGAAATACAGCCAATTGGTCATCTGACATTTGCTCTATATTTTGCCCGCAAATGTTAACAGACCCGGATGTAGGAATATCCAGACCTCCTATCATATGCAATAATGTTGATTTTCCTGACCCGGATGCTCCTATAACCGCTACAAATTCTCCTTTTTCTACTCTAAAATCAACTCCATCAAGCGCTTTCGTAATATTAGAACCCATACCATAATATTTTTTTAAATTTTTCGTCTCTACAATACTCATAGCTCTTCCTCTTCTTCTGGTACAACGGATATTAAATATATCCGTTGTACTAAATACTGATTTATTTTTAAGACAAAATAAACAAAGAGGACATCCAATGAAATTTTTCATTTAAACATCCTCCCTCGTTTATGTTTGAAACCAACCCAAATCCAAATGAGCCTAATCTGTTGTAGAGATAAATGCTCCGCCGCCAATACAATCGTTTAAACATCTTTTGCGAAGCTCACCACATGCAGGCAGCTCATAAACATTGACTTCTTCATTTTTTAATTCTTGTTCATATGTAATATGATTCATACTTACACTCTCCTTTTACAAATTTAATCCACCGACGACAAAAATGGAAACGCTAAAAAACAATCTGTAACGCAATCAAGTCTTACCATTCCACAATCTTCAGTGTAAATATTAACTTCAGCTGCTTTTTCGCTTGGCTGCTTTTTGTTACTTTGTTCATTCATATGACTCACCTCCTCTGTATTTGTAATATCATAGTAATCCTTTACTATTTCACTTTCTATATTTGTTGTATCGATCACCTTTTTTTCGCCCTAATTGGATGAAATATTTTTTTTCGTTTGTTCCATGTATTTCATAAAAGTTTGCAGGTTTTGCTTTCTATCATGCTGCGTATTATAATGAAACAACACATAATTCAACATCGCTTTTGTAAAAATGCAGCGATCATCAAAGGAATCCTCTGATGCCAGGCAGCGCCCGCCACAAATATATCGGTAATCACATTCCTTACATATTTCTTTATGTTCTACACAAAACAGCTGCCTGATGCTGTCTTTTTTCAGTAAAAGATCCAAAGCGTCCATAATCTTTTGTGGCTGATCCGTTAATATGTTTCCCATTCTGACTTGATTTTTTTCCATACACTGACACATATAAATATCCCCTTCCGGAAAAATCGCCATAACCTTTCCGTATCCACCGCAGGAATTTCTCACCTGTATCCGCTGATAGAAGCCGTTACCAATCTTTTTATTTTCATATCCATGTTCCACTATATATTTAGCTATCTTAAGATTCATGTCGATATGTTCCATATCTGTCAGCCTTTCCGAATGATCTTTCGCACGTCCAACCGGTGAAATAATATTAAAAAGAACATCCGTATCATATTTTGCTGCTATCTCTATCAGTTTATATAAATCCTCTTCATTTGTTTTTTCGTAAATAAAACTAAGCGCTACCTTAATCCCCGCTTTTTGACACATTTCAACATGCTCCATTAATCGTTTTTCCTTTTCCGGAGATTCAAACATATGTTTTGTACTAAAATCAATCTCATCCAGATACCCACATAATTGTTCCATCAAAGCCGGTGTAACCGCAAGCCCATTACTCTGCAGTGTAATGGGACATGCTATCCCATCATAAAGAGATTTTATAATATTTACAATCTGATCCTTAATTAGTGGTTCTCCACCCGTAAGAATCAGCTTATGCGGCTTATTTTTCTGAAAAAAAGGCACTACCTTATCTTTGATATCCTCCAACTGGAGCTCCTTTTCCGGACGCATTTTGTCATTTGCACTGATTGCACAAAAATCACAATTCATATTGCATTTCCTGGTCACCATTAAATACGCCGTGTTAATTTTCTCACGGCCTTCCTCTATCTGCCTGATAAATTCTGTCTGTTGTTTCCATATCGGATATAACTTTTCCTGGACTTCCGGTTGATCCAAATGATCCGCCAGTTTTTTACTGATTCCTAAACAGACTTTCCCAACAGGATCAATCAATGCCGCCTTTTCTCCTTCTGTAATTATTATAAAATCATTCATCTTATTTTCCATGGTGAACATATCTCCTCTCGTATTCCTCTTTCAACTCTTCCAGCTGCTTTTCTGATAAATTTGATGGAATCAGATGGTACATCCATTTTGTCACTTCACAATTTACTTTTATTGGCTTATATACATTGTGATTTATTTCATAATTCGCTGCCTGGCACCCCCTTGTTTTACAATGTTTTATATATATACACTCTTTGCAAATCATATCTGCCTGATCCTCCAGATAAATAATTTCTCGTATCCTAGGGACATCCAGTCCTGACTCCACTGAACCAATTCTAAATTCCGGCATTTCTGTACATGTATAAATACCGCCATCCGTTGTCACATAGCAAGTCGTTAAGCCTGCTTTACAGGCATAAAACGAGCATGGCATCAAATATGATTTAACATATTGCTCCCAAATATTCCAAAAGATTACTTCCTGATATTTCTGTATATGTTCTTTATACAAACAAAATACTTTCTTTAGTTGTACGTGGAGCCCCTCTAACTGCTCATTGCTCCACGTACAATAATAGTCAATTCCAGATTCTAATTTCTTAATTCCCAAATCTAAAAGAAATTGAAAACTCTCTGCAAAATAAAGATAGTTATTACTTGTTATCACACTTGCTACAGATATTTGTTTCCCGCTTTCCTGCTCATATCTTTTCAATAGTGGAAGCTTTTCCATAATCTTATGAAAACTCCCATTTCCTGCATAGTCCTTTCTGTTCAAATCATGAACCTTTTTTTTGCCATCCAGGCTTACTTTTACATCAAATTGATTTTCTGCAAAAAAATCAATGATCTGTTCTGTTACCAGCATTCCATTTATGGTTGTGCTGAACTGATATTTTAAATCTTTTTCCCGGCATCTTTTCTTTGTATAATCCACTGCAGAGCAAATTGTATCAAACGCCATAAGCGGTTCTCCGCCTATAAAGTACACGGTAAGGGTTCGGTCATATTGCTTATTGGCCTCATGAACAGCAATATCAATTGCCTTTTGGGCTGTTTCCAGACTCATATATGTATTCTTTTTTTCTCCTAAATAGCAATAAGTGCAGTTTAAATTACACTTATTAATGATCTCAAGCGATAATGTATACATTTTTTCACCTCCTGCTAGCGCTCCTCCATTCGATCGGAAATACTAGATTGAAAATTGATTTAAAATTGCATTGGTTTCTTTCAGCATATTTATCCTGTCAAATATGTGAAACAAGGGATATCGTAAAACAATTTCTGTTTCCAAGTGATTGGCCGCATACTCCTTAATTTGTTTTTTGTATCTACATAATTGCAGATATTCGTTGTGATCTATAAAAAGCACCTGACATGGTTCCAACTTTTGCGTCTGTGCCAATTTTTCTATTCCTCTTTCAAATGATTCACAGACAACCGTTTTCGTAACATCTCGTATAAAACGTTGTTCCAAAGGTTCTTCTACACGATTCGATAAAAAATAACAATTCTTTTGCTTCAATGTCTTCCATGGATAGTACAAATTAAAAACACTTTCTGAAAATTCTTTTATTCCTTTCCTGTATTCTTTTTTATAATTGCTTAAAAAACCTGTCACCACAGCGCAGGCAAAACTATTCCCCTGATAAAATTTAGGAATCCCTAAATGATATAATGAAAAATGCCTGACAGCAAATACAAAATCGTTTTCTGCTTTATGATACTGAAACACCTGCACAGGCTCCTTGGTATCCAAGCATCTTACTCCTATCACAAATGGGAAAGAAGCCGGATAAGTCGCTTCTGCCTTATTGTTAGAATATGCCGCGACTATCAAAATCCCTTTCTCCACTGCAGACTTGCATAATTCTTCAAGCCTTGCATAATATCTATACTCATCCCCCAAGCTCATATTAATCATATCTACCTGTTCTTCTATTAATCGTTCGATACCTTCCAGCATATCCAATACAGAACTTTTTCTGTTTTTCTTTACAATAGGCGCCAGGACTATTTCAGCCTCCGGATTTTCTTTTAAAATAAAAGAACAAACATATTCTGCATGCGTAAATCCTAAGACATCTTTCCTATATTCCTGACGCTTCCATTTACAATCTATTCTTGTAATCTTTTTATCTCGAAAAAAGGGATTGTCAAAAGCGCCATTTGAATCCAGAACACCTATTCTCATTTCTTATACACCTGCCTACTCGTACACATTTGCTCTAAATCCACAACAAAATCTGCTTCTTTCAATTCTTCCATATTATGAGTGGAAAAAATAATAATCTTACCTGCAGATATTTTGTGCAGCGTCTCATAAAAATGTTCTCTCCGCTTTTCATCAATATTCGCTGTTACTTCATCAAAAATTAAAATTTGTGCATTTTTCAGAATATTTCTCATAATGTCCAAACGCCTCATCTGGCCTTCTGAAAAATTACATAACTCTGTATCCCAAGCCTTTTCTAAAGAATGGATTTCATCATATAAATCTAAGTATTTTGCAACAGCATCCATTTCCTCCTCAGAAACAACCTGTAATGGCCCCATGTTTTGCCGTACTGTATCCTGAAAGAAGTGCGTACGCTGCATAACGTACCCGATATTTGTCCAATAGCTGTTCATATCCACCGTTTGTAAATTGATATCATTTATCACTACTTTCCCCTCTGTCGGCTGATACACGCCTGTTATGATCTTGAAAAGTGTACTTTTTCCTTGTCCGCTTTTTCCATGTATTCCATAAATAAAGCCTTTTTGAAAATTCATATTCACTCCGTCAAATACCTTTTTCTTTGAATTTGGATATATAAAGCCTAACTGTTCCAAAGATATCCGTTCAAGCGTCGCTACCTTTTTCCCATCTTTCAGTGCATAATCTGGATACCGAATCAGCTGATTGATATCTTTCAATGAAACAATAGCTGTATGATATTCATTTGCAAATTGTGCAATTCCAATGATAGGATTCAAAATAATGGTCTGGTAATTCATCAAGGCCATAATCGTACCGATCGTCATATTTCCCTTAAAGACTTCTTGTGCTCCAACTACCCATATAATAACCGTTCCCAAAAACTGAATTACAAGAATTGCAGACGTATTCAATATATACAACAGATTTTGCCGGTTTGTTTCTTTTTTATATTTCTGATTTTTCTCAAAATACTTTTCATGCACATACTGCCTGCACTGAAAGATTCTTACCATAAACCAGTTCTCATAAGTATTTGTCAAAACATTAGTCGTACTGTTATAGCCTTCTAAAACCTTTTCACTTGTTTCCTGTATCAGCTTTCCTAAAATCCCGCTGATAAAAGGGACACTAACCAGTAAAATGATATTTGATACCGCTATTCCTTTATGGATAGAAAACATATATGGTGGTACAACTGCCAGGATCGCAATATTGGATATCAGTGTAATGATACTTGTAATCCCACACTGTTTTATTGCCGAAACATCTTTATCCACTTTCTGCAATATATCGCTTAATTTTAGCTGTTCAAAAAAACTCACCTTAACGGTTGCTAATTTATCTTCTACTTTCTGCCTCATATCTGCTGCAATTTCTTCTGATATGACGGCGGTCATAAAACGCTGTATATAATTCATAAGATAATTAAGCAGCAGCATTCCCAGAAACACGCCTAGCAGAATCATAAAAGCAGATAAAGTTGTACTATGCGGACTCCCTAAATCATCAATAACCTTTCCCTGCAGTTTTGGCCGAATCAAGGAAAGTCCCGCTGTCAATATAATAATTGCTATTGTAATAACATAGAAAGCGACCAGTTTTCGTTTCATGGCAAATTCTTTTAAAAAACCAATATATATCCACTCCTTTTTGCTATTTCCCATCTTTTAACCTCTGTGCAATTTTCTCCCCAAACCCACTGAATTTTAAATGTTCTTTCTGTATATAATCCACATACATTCCTAATTTTTGTCTTAATATTTCAACCGGCTGCTCCAAATAATATTTCATAATCTGAACCATTGCTTCATAAAAAACATGCTCAAAGATACACTCCGCATCCGATGGCACATTGATTTTTCCTGTATTAACAAAATTCATATATCCGCATTTCATACCATGACAAAAATCCCGTATCGTGCACTCATTACACTTTGGATCGGCCTTATCGTAATTAGATATGGCAATCAATTTTGCCTTTCGGATATCAACGCCTTCCCAAATATTACCGATACAATATTTTTCATGATTTGTAAGAAATCCACAAGGATATATCTGGCCATTTGGAAAAATTTTAAAATTGCCAACCCCGGCATCACACATCCCAAAACAATTTCCAAAATTACAGAGCATATGAAGCATTTTTCCATCAAACTGATCTATCGTAAATGTTCTTCCCGCCGCTGCTTCAGCCAAATAATACTTCAAAATTAACTGCACCTGTTTTTCAAACTCTATTTTGAGCTTTTCTGATATTTTCAGATAAACATCCATAATCATACAAATATGATCTAAACCGTTTTCATGTAAATAGCAGATATTCTCATACATATGAGAAATCGTATTTTCCGTTACAGTCATTCTTACAGAAAAACTTAATCCACTGTCTCTTACTCTCATGATATTTTCAAATATTGTGTCATAACAAGATCTTCCATCTTTCGCAACTCTGTTTAAATCATGAGTTGCCTTGTTTCCATCAAAACTGAGCCGAACTGTAAAATTATTTTGTTTCATAAACTCAATAAATGAAAAATCCATCAAAGAACAATTGGTCGTGATATAATACTTCACTTCTCTCTGCGGATCATTCGTCTTCATATACTTTACTGCCTGATAAATCAGATCCTTTTTTAACAGCGGTTCTCCGCCCAAAAAATCAATACTAACTTTTTCTTTGTTTCCATAATTCATAATGAAGTTTAAACATTCCACCAGTGTTTGTTCATTCAACTGATAATGGTTGTGATAATCTTCATAGCAATACTGACACTTGAAATTACAGTCCGTTGTCATATATAACGTAAAATTGTACATCACTATCTACCCCTTTCATTGGTATGCTAAATATAATTTAAATCTTTTTGTCATAGATTTCCATATATTTTGTTTATTTTGCTTATTTCACTGTCTAACCAGTAAAAAACAGACCATGATATTGATTTTTCAATACCATGGTCTGTAAAATTCCTTTTAGTAAATTCCAACTTCCTTACCAAACTTGTACATATATTGCGTTACGGTCAAAATTGCATGCTGCACAGACTGCCTTGCCGCGCTATCGTACGTGCTTTTATTCTGTGCATCTGCCGCAAGTCCTTTTGCATATTTAGCTGCGGAATACATCAAGTCTCCTGTTGCTGTATTTTGCGCTGTCGTATATACGGAAGAACTAAATGAATTTCCGGATATTGTATATGATCTGCGGTTCTTGTCAACATATTTTTCAAAATCTGAGTGATTACTATTTACTGCTGTCAGATTTGATGCATGATGCGGTTCATTTAAGTCCGATACATAATGCGTACCTTTTCCTAAATTCGACATAGCAAGCTGAACGTCACCCGAACGATATGCATTTACTGCCGTCTGAAAATAAGATTCAGCCCTTGTCCTGGCAGTAGGAGAAGTCTGCCCCAACCAGTTCTTTCCTGCATCAGGATCGTAAAAATGACCTGCAAAAGTACCCGCATCTGTTTCATTTCCAAATTTATCCGGCCAGTCTGTTGCTTCCATAAGAATGGATGCATTCAGCTCCCCTTGAAAAATACTGTTCCCCTTATCATTACTTAAGATCGTAAGTGCATTTGCAACAATATACTGATGTGTATGGTCTGCTCCACCAGATGAAAACCTCTCGTTCGGATTTACACCATGTTCAATAGGCGCCCCCTCACCATAAATATCATCAGAACCATTTGCGATGTCCTGAACTTTCGCTGGAAGTTCAGGCTGTTCTTCTGCCATAACCGGCATAATTCCCAGTAACGTCCCTACTGATACCATAGCAATAAATAGTTTCATTCTTTTTCGCATATTTATGCCTCCTCTTTTTTCTATATTTTACTTCTTAATATAAAAAAGAAAACAAAATATGCCTAAATTATCATTTTTTCACGCTATCTGGATACGTACAAAAGTCACTTGCAATCGTAAGCGCCTTTTTCTTTTATATTTCAACAGGAATAATCACTGATACGGAAAACATATGATCTACTACACAAAAAGACACCTCTCCACCATAATCCTTTACGACACTCCTAATATTTTTCACTCCAAATCCATGATTCTTTTTATCTTTTTTTGATGTTTCCAAAGTCAAATTTCCCTGAAGAAACTCAGCCTGGCTTTCTCGCAAACTGTTTTCACACAGAATTGATAAAAATCCTTTTATTTTTCTGGCCTTAAGCTGAATCAAACACTCTGCTGCCGGCTCCTCCTCTTTCATTAACAGGCATTCCCGCAACGCATTGTCCACTGTATTTGATACAATCACACATAGATCTTCATTTTCTATTTGTTTAAACGGAGTAAAATCTGCAAATATCTTAAATTCGATTTTTTTATCAAGCGCTTCCAGCTTTTTTGCATGCAATAAATTGTCAATAAACGTATTTCCTGTTTTATAATAACTTTGGTATCGATTCAGTTTACACTCAATCCCGTTAATATATTCCATCTTTTGTTGATCATCTACATTTTCTTTCAATGCTTCTAAATGATTTTTTATATCATGAGAAAGTCTGCGAACATTTTCCATATCATACGACTGCCTGACATAGTAATCATATTGCAGGCTCATTTCGCTAATCTGCAGCTTCTTTTCATTCTCAATCTTTTTAACATTTAAATAATTTTCCAAAATCACAATATTACAAAGCATTCCGGCAAACATAACGATACTCGTTACCATAACTGTTAGCAATGAATAGATATTATTCATAAATTCCTCTTTTTCGTAATATAGCCGGTCTGCTCCTATGGCCATAACTACAATATTAATAAGCAGAGGAACCATAATAGTAACTACATTTAAACCATTAAGAATACTTGGAATCTTTACAACAATTTTTTTCATAGTTATACTGCATATGACTATCACCGTCTCTGCGATTAAAATCATTCTAAATTGATATACAGCAGGTAATTCAGCTAATATACTTGTTTTTCTGTATGGATATAAACATATACAGCTTAACAACTGGCCAGACAAAACAACAGATAAAAAAATACTTCCAATAATAATACAATACTTTGCATTTTTTTCAAGCAAAAAATGCCCTATGATTAATACACTGAACCATATCGTAATATAGTGATACACAACATGCAAAGATATACTATTTTCCATTACCCGTACAAGAAAAATACTTGCAATACATAAAAGGAAGGAATACCAATTTGTTTTTTTTGTACCTAAATTTTGTTTTCGGTCTGCCAGTAAATAAACAATCAGCAAAATATTGAACAGTGAAAAGACATCTTTCAGTACTATCTGTCCGTACACCCTATATACATCCTCCCCGTTCTGCCATTTTCTTCATAAGATTTTGTTTTCTGGAACGTGTAATGTATATTTGATCTCCAGAATAAAGCGTAACTGTAAGATCGTGCAACGATTCAATGCAGTCCACATTCACAATGATACCATTATGACAGCGCACAAAAAAATATTGCTCCAATCGCTCTTCCAAATCCCGAATCTTGAAATATCCCATTTCATTTTCGCCATTCCGTAAATGAAATAACACTTTCCGCTTTATAGTTTCAATATATTCGATATCCGAAAGAAACAGTTTAAAATAACCATTTTCATTTTTTACTGCAATATATTTTTGTTCATATGTATTTAACTTTCTCACTGCTCGATTCATCTCGCAATTTATCTGTACCTGTGTGATCGGTTTCGTAATAAAATTTTGTATATCATATTGATATCCGTCTCCCAAATATTCACTATGAGAAGATATAAAAAGAACAATCGATTTTTCATCGTGCTTTCGAATGATACTTACCAGTTCCATACCATTCATAGCCGGCATTTCTATATCTAAAAGGAAAATCTGAAATTCTTCTTTTAACGATCCCATAAGCTGTAATGGCTTTGTATATTTTTTTATCAAAAAATCCTGCCCATTTTGCTCTGCATAAATCTTTAGCATTTTCTCAATCACATCAATAAAATATTTTTCATCGTCACATATCGCTATTTTTATCACAGTTCTCACCTATTATTTAAATACTATTATAAAAATAATACATTCTCACTCATTTTTCAAGTTTTTCTTTTATTTTTATCATATTTTCATATGATGTTTTTCCCACAGCCTTATCTTTTTTCGCTCAAAATAACAGATATCCGGATTATGTCCATCTAACAGCCCACAGTATGACAGATTATTCATAATACATTTTTTACTTTGACACTTCTGATGAATCGTGCAGTCAGAACACATTGTGCTAACTTTAACTAACTCCCGATATTTCTTTATCTTATGCGCCAATAATCCCTTGTCTACATTTCCTAAATACCCGCTCTCTCCCAAATTTGCAGCACAGCCATAAATTCCTCCGTTTGTCTTAACATAAATTTGGATTAACCCAACGCCACAAAAACCAGAGCCATCTAACTTTTCTCCATATTTTTTTAAATCTAACACCGGAATCCAAAAAAATTCTTTTCGATCCTCTCTCCTTTTTATGTAATAGCATAAAATATTTTCCCATTGTTCTCCTAATTCGTCCAATTGTTCAAAAGTCCAACTATGAGAAACATCTATCGATGTATCTATCATTCGAAAATTCAGATTTTCCACTAAATGCTGAACAGATTGAAATGCTTCCCCATAATTGTTTTGAGTTACTACATGAGCTGTTTGAATCAATCGTTTTGTTTCCTCTTCATATTTCCTAAAGTAGTCTCTGTTCTTTATGACACTTATATAACTTCCTGCACCAAATGCCGTTTTTCGGTTTCTATCATGGGTTTCTTTATCCCCATCAATACTTAATTTTAATCGAACTCTATATTTTATAAGCCATGTTAAGATCTCATCATTCATAATCGTTCCATTTGTAGTAATAGAATATGATACCAAAATATTTCTTTTATGAGCTTCTTTTTCCGTATATTCCACAAGCTTCTGCAAAAATGGAAAACTTATGAGTGCCTCTCCTCCTACAAAATCCACCCACAATTTTCGATCTTTATGCTTTTCTGCATTCAAAAAGGCGATTTCCAGACCTCTATATGCCACCTGTTCTGACATATTTTGGTTTGTTTTATCACCAAGATAACAATAGGCACACTGCAAATTACATATCTGATTTACTTCTAAAGTTATTGTATACATCATCTTTCCCCTAAAAAGAAACCGTATAGACTATCATATTCAGATAGTCTATACGGTTTGTGTCAGCTGCTTTCAGATAAATATGCACCTGGAAATGGCCATGGACAATCTGTCAAACATCTCTGCGTTCTTTCCGAACATCCGGAATAACTTTCAATTTCTTCTTCTGTTATGTCCAATTCTTTCAGAAATTCCTCTACGGTTTCCTTTTTCTGCATGATAATTCCTCCTTTCCAACATGATCTAAGTACGAATAAACTATATCCCTTCATCTTCCATATCGCAATACTTTTTGCATAAATCGACTATTTTTTTGCTTTTTTTAATTTGACTGATAGCCAACGTATCCAGCGAAAGCTTGCAGGAATTCTTCTTTCTTATATTTGCTGACTGGAATTTCTATTAACTGCTGATTATTACATTTCACAAGTACATGATCATTTTTTAATCCTTCGACATAATCAAAATTCACCATATAACTATTATGGCATCGAAAAAACATTCTTTTACTTAACCTTTTTTCTAATTCACTCATTCTTTGATTATTTTGTACCTCTCCATTGATTGTATAAAGTATCAATAATTTATTTCTCGTATGTATATAGATAATGTCAGAAAGCTGGAGAGTAATCAACCCATCCTGGCATTTTAAAAATAACTTTTCATCTGCACATAATAATTTCTTTTTATAAATTTTATTCAAAATATTTTCTACCTTTTTATAAAGCAACGGTTTCGATAAAAAATCGTCTGCATCTACTTCAAAACCTTTGCTTACATTAGAAATCGTATAATAGGAAGTACAAAATACAATGGATACATTCTCATCCACATTTCTAATCCGTTCTGCCGTTTCAAAACCACTTAAATCCGGCATGGAAACATCCAAAAAAATAATATCAAATTTTCTTTTTTGGAAATTTAACAATAGCTGCGATCCACTTCCATACGAAGTAAATTTAACTTCTATGTGATTTTCCTTCCCGTATCTCTCCATGTGATTTTCCATTTTTTTATTGTAATCTATCGTATCATCACATAACCCTACTTTTATCAATCTTTCTCCTGCCTTTCACATATAATATTTTTTCAAAAGAAATTCCACTCTTTTGTGATTTCATATATTTTCATCCTCCTTATCTTTTCATAGTAAATGTTCTTTGTACGTTTCGTCCAACTTTCTTGTAAAACTTGAATATTTTATTACCTATTTGGTAATTGCCATTTGTTGCAAAACATATCGTAAAGCCAATATTAGTGCTTCCATTAAGTCAACAGTAACGTTTTGTAAAAGACTTTTTCATCATATTCACAGAAAATTTACATTTCTGGGCAAAAAAATAGAGCCAGGAACCTGTTTCTTAGATTCCTGACTCATTAGTGCCATTTACATATTCTGGTCCGTTTTCAATGTCTGATTCCTCATATCTTCTATAGCCCGGCACATAATCTCGATTCCCTCCTTGCTCCCTTTGAAAAAATCTCACCCTGTCTGCCAGTGTCCCATAGTACATATCCGCTGTGTCTGTGCAGGGAAAGTCATAATGTGTTTCATTTCGAATAGAACGAAAAAACTTTAAATATAGTGTCGTAACTAAACGATACATATATTCTTGTTCTGTTTTGAACAATTTTTTCCCATATTTCTTCTTTGCCAAAAAAACAGCGACCATATTGTCCCAATACCCTTCCCAATAACTGTTTCTTTTACTCATAGTATTTGTACCTCGATTGTAATGATACAAAATTTCATCCGTTATATAGACTATTTGTGCAGAAATAAGGGCTTGTATAACTATAATTTCATCTTCATGCAAGTTAATCGCTCGATAAAAATCAATTTTTTCAATTAACTTTTTTTTAAACAAACAACACCATACATATCCCGTAGTAACCAGCTTATCGTTTTTTAAATCTCCATATAATGGCAAAATATAATTATCATACAGATCTTCCTTCCTATACAATCCCTCATTAAGCGGTAAGTTACAAATTTTTGCAACTCCATCTTCCCTATGTCTGTACGCTGAACAAAAAACAATATCTGCATTTTGTTTTACTGCTATTTTATATAAGCATTCACACATATTTGGTTCACACCAGTCATCACTATCAACAAATTTAATAAAATGTCCTTTTGCAGATTTTAATCCAGTCTTTCTTGCCATTGGCAATCCTTTGTTTTTAGAATGATGAATAATTTTAACTCTATTATCTAATTTTGAATATTTCTCGCATATATTTCCCGTTTCATCTGTAGAACCATCATCAACTACAATAATCTCTATATCCTGCATACTTTGAGAAATCAATGATTGCATACAGCGATCTATCATCTTTTCCACATTATAAGCTGCAACAAGCACACTCATGATTGGTGTTGTTGAAGTTAACATCCCATATTCCTCCTGCTTTCTAAATATTTCTCATCAACCATTCCGCTATTTTTCTAAATGAACTGCCCCAACCTGCCTTATTTCCATCTGATAGATCTGATTCTTTCCTACATATGGCTCCATAAACCGCACATATTCCCCGGTAAATTGCTTTGGCAGCACACACATAATTACTCCTGCAAATCCGCCGCCATGTATACGGCAGCAACCCGCCTGAATCTTTTTCAAAAAAAGTTCTGTTAACGCCAGACATAAAGTAATCTTCTGCTCTTTATCATTCCTAATAGAATATCCATTTTGCAGCAGCTCACACGAAGACCTTCCCGCTTCTGCAAGTATTCTTACTATTTCAGTATGATCCATCTTTGAAATTGCTTCTATTATATTATCTACACGATGATTCTCCTCAAAAAAGTGCAAAGCACGCAAGATTGCCCGGTCATTTTGTAAATTTGCTATCATTTCAGGCAATTGTTTTTCAAAGTTTTCAAAGCTCGTTTCACAAAGCCGGGTACAGCCCATATCATTGGCCACCTGCTTCATTTCCTCTGGAATTTCACTATATTCCCGACTTAAGTCCGCATGTCCCCTGCCAGTATTTACAATTACAAGCTGATAACCCATTTGCTTAAAATTAAAATCTATTTTTTGAAAATGAACTCCCGCATGAAAATCAAGAAGAATCGTCCCGCCGGCAGCACATGCCATCTGATCCATCAATCCGGATGCTTTACTCCAATAATGATTTTCTGCATATTGACCGATTTTAGCGAACGTAACGATATCCATCTTGTTTTCATTAAAGAAAAAATTAATCATTGTGCAAAGCAGCATTTCAAATGATGCAGAGGAACTTACGCCAGCAGAACTAATAACCTCTGTAGAGATATAAGCCTGAAATCCTGATACAGAATAGCCAAATGTTCTGACTGCTTTTACCATTCCGGCAATCAGTGAAATTGTTCCCTGATTCATTGGAATCTGTTCCAAATGATTCAGATCTAACACAATTTTCCCATCGTATCCTTCACTGACAATTTCTATCATTTCTGATTCATTCGGATATGCAGCTCCAATCGTATCCATATTAATACTGGCTGCCAAAACTTTTCCGCCATTATGATCCAGATGATTGCCAATAATCTCCGTCCTGCCTGGAGCTGTAAAAAACTCCATTGTAGAAACACCAAAAGTTTCTGCATATTTTTGACTTAAACGACGAAAACGAATCACGCTTTTTTCTGTTTCACCATATACTTTCTTTAAAATTAATTGATTTGGTATTTGCATTTGCTAACTCCTTATGATTTTATTTTGTAAAAACAATTGATTATCATTATACAGATTGGATGATCGTTTTCCTTAAAAATCATGCAGAAAAAGGGTAAATCATTGATTGATTCAAACAATTGTATTAAAATATGAGGGTAAAATAGTATCATATTGAGCGAAAGGTAACAGTTCCATGGGTTATCTGAACTATCTGAACTGTTACAGCGAAAGAAATCATAAGGAGATGCATATATTTGCAAATTAAAACAGACCAGTTTAAACACGAAATAAAAGAACATGGAAACTATAATTTTCCATTTCTCGTAAGCAATGAAAAATTATCCAAATATGAATCCGGTTCATTTTTATGGCATTGGCACCCGGAAATTGAACTTACCATTGTCACAAATGGACAAATGCTGTACAAAGTAAATACAGAATCCTATTTTTTGCGCCATGGACAGGCATTATTTGGAAACAGCAGCGCTTTACATGCCGGATGTATGTTCGATCATCAGGATTGTGAATATATTTCCATCACTTTTGACCCAAAACTGATCTATGGCTATGATAACAGCATGATATATATAAAATATGTCAAACCAATTATTCAGAATTTTTCTCTGGCTGCCATTCATTTTGATTTATCTGCCGCATGGCATCAGGATATGATCTGCATCATTCAGGATATGATACAAATTGACTCGGAAAAATATATGACCTACGAATTAGATATTCTTACAAAATTAGAAGGTTTCTGGAAACTGCTTTTTTTTAACACGCATAAAACAACGTCTGAGATACCTTTTGACAAGAAATCATACGACAGAATACGTGATATTATTTCATTTATTGAGAGCAATTACTCCTCCAGATTAACTTTAGAAAATATTTCAGAATCTATACATATCTGCCGCAGTGAATGTTCCAGATTATTTAAGAAATATATGCAGGTATCCCTCTTTGATTTTATAACCCAATACCGTATTGAAAAGAGTATGGAATATCTCACAAGCACCAACTTATCCATTACAGAAATTGCTGTATTAACAGGATTCAATGATTCAAACTATTTTTCTAAGGTTTTTCGTAGCCGAAAAGGATGTTCTCCTACGCAATACAGAAATTTCAAACATAAGGAACTGTAAAAAAAATCCTGCGGACTATTTGCAAGTTATTTCTTTACAGTTCCTAAAATTGACAGATAAACCAAAAAAGCCACAATTAGAATACTGATTCAGTACCCCTTTACACTCTCATTCATATACACTATAATAACTATATCATTAAAAAGCTGCAGCAATCACAAAGGCGGTGGATCATATGGAAGTATCAGACATGACCAAAGAAGAAATGATAAAAATATCAGTAGAAGAATTTGCAAGACTGCAAAAATATATGCTTCTGACATCGGATAAGGAATCAGCAGCATATAAAGAAATGAAGGGACGCTATATAGAATTAAAAGTAATACTTACTACATCTGGTGTTAATCTTTCTGAGTTAGATATCGTGAAAGAATAGCAACCAAATAAGCAGCCCACTAAAACAGAGTGTAAAGTCTGTGGCATTGCCAATATGCTTTACACTCTGTTGTTTAGGCAGGCTTAGGAACTGTTCTTATGAAAGGGCTATACTGCAAAAGTTATGTTACACACTGTCCGCTAAGCAACACAATCTTCCCATTCTCCACCTTAAAAATATAATCACATTCTTCAATCGTCGTCAGTCTGTGCGCAATAATCACAAGTGTTTTATGCCCATGCAGGCTGTTGATGGATTCCATAATGGCCGCCTCGGTCTCATTATCCAGTGCAGAGGTCGCCTCATCGAAAATCACAAGCTCTGGATCTGTATATAATGCCCTTGCAATGCCGATTCTTTGACGCTGTCCCCCGGAAAGCCGTACACCACGCTCTCCGATTCTTGTGTCCAGCCCTTGCGGCAGACTGTCGATAAACTCTTTTAGCTGTGCCTCCTCTACCGCTTTCCACACCTTTGCATGGTCAATGCTGTCTTTTTGCTGGCCAAATGCGATATTAGCACGAATTGTGTCATCCAACATATAGATCGTCTGCGGAATATAGCTTAAATGAGACAGCCAGCCGGCATAGTCTTCCCGAATATCCATACCGTCTGTAAAGACTCCGCCGGACTGTGGTTTTAACAGTCCAAGCAAAAGATCGACTGCTGTCGTCTTCCCGGAACCGGAAGCGCCAATAATGCCGACAGAGCTGCCAACCGGGATGACCATATCTGCGTTGTCAAGCACTTTCGTATCAGCGTTTGGATATGCATACTGAATCTGTGAAAGCTCAAACTGTTTTTCATACGTAAGCTTCCTGCCGTATTTTTTTGCTGATTCTCGTTTTTTTTCTTCCAAATCCTGTTCCTGCTGTTTTTGCTGCTCATATTCTTTTGCGGCATTTAAGTTTTTCATCAGGTTATCCAGCATAGGCTCCTGAAACGCTGCCGAATTCACTGCACCGCTAATTCTTGTCGTACTGGGGAGGAGTCTGACTGCTGCAAAAGCAAAAGCTGTCAGCTGCGGCAGCAATTCGTCAATGCTTTGTCCCATTGCCAACAATACCATAATAACGCCAAGTACGGCCGATATACTGACTGCTTCAATAAGAAGCCGCGGCAGCATCGTTACGACACTGTTGATCTTTTCCGCATCAATCGCTTTTTTGCCATAAACAGCATATTCTTCAATAAAATACTCTTCCTTATGGCTGACTTTCACATCTTTGATTCCGTTTAAGGACTGCAGCAACCATTTATTTGACAGCGAAGTGTTTTTCATAAACCTCTGGCTGGCTTTGCGCAACACAGGTTTTACCGCTTTAAAAATAAGCAGCATAATAAACCCAAGCACAAGTCCGATCAGCGCGGCCATTTTAGGATCAATCACAAAAATAATAATAATTAACGCCGCACTGACAATAATCTCTGTAAAAAAGTTCAATACGGTCGTCAGCAAATTGAATGCATTTACCACATCTGTATTGATAATACGCATAATTTCAGCAGTCGTCGCATTTAAATAAAATTCGTAAGGACGGTACATATACACCTGCAGCAGCTGTCTTTGTACAAGAAAACGATTATTACATACAAAACGGTACTGCAAATAATATTCCATAAATAAAAATGCATTTTTAACAATATAAATAAAAATAAGCGCGCCTAAAATAAGCATCATCACTTCATGATACGTATAAATGTGAAAAAAATCACAAACGATCTGCACATACCACTTTTTCATAAAGTTTTTGTCCATGACCGCTGTCATAAGAGGAAATACCAATGATACTCCAACCATCTCAAGCATAGCGCCGATTACCATTAAAACGGCAAGAATCACTACCCGCACCTTCTGTTCATGCGTCATAATGCCTGCAAATTTTTTTACAATCCGAATCATAATGGTTTCCCTTCTTCCTGATCCTGAATGGAATACGTAGGTACGATGCGCTGAACAAACGAGCGGATATCCTCCGGTTCATTGACCACATAATCACGCAGCTGCGCCAACCGCTGCAAAAATTCTTCTTCATCAAACTGAATCGGTTTTCCAATATGGATCAGCTTATTTGCGGTTTCCTGCATTCCTTCTTCTTCCATAAGCATTTCTTCGTATAATTTTTCCCCCGGACGCAGACCGGAAAATTCAATGCGAATATCTTCCCCCGGCTTATGCCCGGATAATAAGATCAGGTTTTTCGCAAGATCCAAAATACGAACCGGTTCTCCCATATCAAGTATAAAGATTTCTCCGCCTTTTGCATAAGCGCCTGCCTGCAGGACAAGCGATACCGCTTCCGGTATCGTCATAAAATACCGGATAATATCTGGATGCGTGACAGTTACCGGCCCTCCTGCTGCTATCTGTTTTTGGAACAACGGAATGACGCTGCCGTTGCTGCCTATCACGTTTCCGAACCGTACAGCAACATACTCTGTCTTTGAACGGTTATTATAAGTCTGTATAATCATCTCACAGATTCGTTTTGTAGCTCCCATAATATTCGTCGGATTCACAGCTTTGTCCGTAGATATCATGACAAATCTGCGGGCATGGTATTTATCTGCTGCCTGTACCACTTTCCACGTGCCCAGAACATTATTTTTTACAGCCTCATTCGGACTATCTTCCATTAACGGTACGTGCTTATGTGCTGCTGCATGATATACGATCCTGGGCTGATAGGTTGCAAAAATTTCATCCATCCGTTTGGTATTTCTTACCGAAGCAATGAGCGTTACGAGATTTAAATCTGGAAATCGATGTTTTAATTCCTGCTGGATATCATAAGCAGAATTTTCGTAAATATCTACAATAACCAGCTGTTTGGGATTGTGTGAAGCAATCTGGCGGCACAGCTCGCTGCCGATGGAACCGCCGCCGCCTGTTACCATAACGATTTGTCCAGACACATAGCCCATAATAGAATCCAGATCCACTTCTACCGGATCGCGGCCAAGCAGGTCATTAACATCTACGTCTTTTAATTTCGTTACACTGACATCTCCATTGACCAGCTGATACATTCCTGGCAGACGTTTTAATTCACATCCTGTCTCTTTGCAGATTTCTACAAGATCTTTCATTTTTTTTGGCGATGCTGACGGAATTGCAATCATGATTTCATTGACATGCAGGATATCTACCAGTTCTGGAATCATATGCCGATCCCCATATACTCTGATTCCGTGAATATAGCTGCCTTTTTTCATCAAATCATCGTCGACTGCCCCGACAATATTCATATTGATATATTTACTGTCTACAATCTCCTTGATTAACAGGTTTCCCGCACTGCCGGCTCCGACAATTAATACATTTTTCCGGTCTGTTTTCTGTCCGGTAATTTTCGCCCGCAGCATACGCAGCGTACGATAAAAATATCGCCCGAAAATCGTAAGCAGCATTAAAAACAAGCCATAAAACACATAAAAGCTGCGCGGCATCGGATATGTCGTGCTGCTGTGCAGCACATGTACATAGACTGTCAGCACAATATCATCAACAAAACAAGCGCTGCAAATATACATCAGCTCCGTAGACCCGGCATAAGACCACAAGCTTGAATATAGTCTGAATATCGTAAAACTAATAATCGTAATCAAAGAAGCAATCCACATGATCTGCACGCACATGTTCAGATAGTTTGCCGGTATCCACTCAAAATGAAAGTCAAATCTTGCCATCAGCGCCAGCAGACAGGAAATCACTACCACACATATATCATAACATATGAGAAAAAACCTGCGTATCCACAATTCCATGTTTTTCATTCGCTCTTCTCCATTACTGTTTTTGGGAACCCTTCTCTGTCACCAAAATACTCTGTTTCAGATCGTGTACCCGATAATTTCCTTTTGTATATTCACTCAAAGACATTTCATAGCTAAAGCTGCCAAACGCTTTATCCGTCATCCGTCCGATCCGCCCCGGAGTCAAAGACGCAAGCCGGACAAAGGATGCCAGTGATTTCCATAACCTGATCTTTTTCCCATGCGCTTTTGCAATCAGGGCAACGAGGCCGGAAGTATCCGCATAAGACGCATCCTGTGGGAAAAATACGCCGGTTTCTTCATTTTCAATCATCAAACGTACAAATTCGCATAAATGATCGATATGCAGGATAGAACGCTCATTGTGAACAAGCGGAAATACCGGCATACATGCTGCCAGCTTTGCAAGCATTTGATAATTTCCTTTGCTTGCGGCGCCATAAATCATCGGCGGGCGCAGTACACACACTTTAAAAGATGCATCCTCTAACTCTCGTACGCCACGATCCCCCTGCCATTTACTGTTGCCGTAAAAATTAGACGGCTGCGGCCTTGTCATTGCAGTAATCCGCCGACGCCCATGAAACGGCCTGATACTTTCACCATAAATAATCATGCTGCTCATATAAATAAACTGTTTTACACCGGATTTTTTTGCCTTTATCGCTGTCTCCACTGCAAGATCACGGTTTATTTCATAGTATAGCTGTTTTTGCTCTTTTGATACTTTTCCTGTATCTGCATGTGCAATTCCTGCTACATGAAAAACCGTATCATATTTGGAAAAATCATACGATCTCCATGCGTCACCATGCATATCCAGTTCTGTTACTTCATAATGACCGCCAAATGCAGTCAGCCACTGTCTGACTGCCGTTCCAATATAACTTCCGGCTCCTGTAATAAGCACTTTCTTTGGTTCTGCCAAAAGCTGCCCCTTTTGCGCTTTATAAATATGCGCGGCCATTTCTTCACCGGATAATATTTGTTGCGGCCCGATGTTTTTTCTGCCGCTACTTTCTTTCTTTTCATACTTTTTCTGCATCATCCCGGTACCGCCTTCTACGACGCCTTTATGTCCCAAAACTGCAAATATCGTTCCAAAAATACAGCGAATGTCCATCCAAAGTCCGTACTTTTTTACGTATTCACCGTCCAGTTTGGCCTTCACCGGTATTTCCAGCTCATCTCTTCCATTAATCTGCGCCCATCCGGTCAGCCCCGGCAGTACATCGTTAGCGCCGTACTTTTCACGCTCCGACACTAAATCATATTGATTCCACAGCGCCGGACGAGGTCCTACAATGCTCATGTCTCCGCGTAAAATATTAAAAAGCTGCGGCAGTTCATCCAGGCTGTATTTGCGTAAAACTGCCCCTGTCTTTGTAACCATCGCATCTGGATTTTTCAGCAAATGCGTCGGCATATCTTTGGGCGTATCCGCATACATCGTACGGAACTTCAATATTTCAAAATGAGTTTTATGTATACCTACACGTTTCTGACGAAAAATGACCGGCCCTTTGGAATCTAATTGAATCGCGATGCTGATACCGATAAAAAGCGGCGACAAGAGCAGCAATGCGACAGCAGACAATACGATGTCAGCCGTACGTTTCCATTTCGTATAGCAGGTTTTGTTTTTGATTCTTGTGTTCAATGTATTTTATCCTTTCTTTGAATTTACTTTCAATCACCTGTTACCATCATTTTTTACAAGCTTCTTTACCTTTTAACCATTTTCGCCCTTCAAAAATGATGGTTTTGCGTAAAACAGCAGAAACTTTGCTGCAGACATCCTCCAACATTTTCAGGCATGCCTACCATTCTATTATATGTCAAATATGTTTATAACAGACATATTCATAACAAATATATTTATAGCAGACATATTCATAACAAACATATTTATGACAGACATATTCATAACAAACATATTTATGACAGACATATAACAGACCTATTTATGACAAACTTATTTATGACAAACTTATTTATGACAGACATATTTATTATAGACATATTATAGATAGGATGCAACTATGAATCTTAGAATTGTTTTAACTCTTCCATCATTGCCGGCCTGTTTTTATATCGAACTCTCCAGTCTGCCACTATCTTTTGCACTTCTTCCTGCCCGCCCGGTATCTGAGCCATTCTCTTAAGATGCGCCGCCCACTCCTGATAATGTCTGCGGTCTGCCGCACGCTGCACCATATCCCCAAGTTCCTGTACATATTTTACAAGCAACTGCTTCGGATAAATTTCTTTTAGCACACCCTCATACTGCTGCACAGCATAAAGTCCTTTTTGCGCTAGCACATATGCTAACAGGCGGTCATACAGTTTTTCTTCCTGATACAATCGTTCCATATGCACATGGCCAGGAATCGCCAAAAAGATTTTCTCCCGCACCTTCGGCCATTCTTCTTTTATATACAGGCTTTTTAACTCACGAAAATCCTCCAGATTGCCCGCATAATCTTTTGTTACCAACTGCCAAAGCTGTTTTCTGTATGCTTCTGTATTGCCGCTCATTTGATAGACTTCTTTTAATCTTGTACTAAACTGCCGGACAAGTCCTGGCATTCCCGCATCCATTTTCATACTTTCCAAAAGCGCATCGGCTGCCTGCGCATACTCTTTTTGCAAAATACACCGCTCGATAAAATATTTTCTGATATCCGCGTGTTCCCAATACTCTCTGCAGTAAGCCACAATATCTGCAAATGCACAGCCGGACGCTTCCAGCAGCCTTATATGATACAGCGCCCATTTCTGCACATGATATCTTGCACTCCAGCTGTCAGAATCCACCTTTTGTTCTTGTGCTTTGCACTTTGAAAACGCAAGCTTTTTGTTTATAAATTCATCGCCTGTAAATAACTCTATCCATACCTGCTCCATCGACTCTTCGACATAATCTGAGGCTGTATCGTTCAGCTGCTTTGTAAACCAGCGATACATCCGGCACTTTAGCTGTTCGTCTGCATGTTGCTCCATCTCTTTCCAAAGATCCATACACTGCGCCGCTAACATACCTTTTGTACCATCTGAATCATCCATATCTACTGCCGCAACACTCGTAAATATATGGCAGACAAGTATAAAAGCATCTGCAAAATGTCCTTCCTGCAGCAGAAAACGTACATCTTCTGCTAAAATCTCCTGTATTTCCTGCCAAAAACCAAATGTATCATGATAAGAAATAAACTGCTTATCTCCGGCGTATTTTTCAATGATATGATTGACCTGCTGCTGATAACTTTCCATATCTTCCGGCAGCATACCCTGACTGGATAGCAATTTAAATCTGGAATAAAGTTTTGTATCTTCACGCAAAATACGTATTAAAAAATTTCGGACGTCTGTTTCCTGTGCCTGATAGACGGTTGTTAGAATTTCATCTTGTTGATAGACTTCCCGATAAAGCTTTTCACGAATCTGTTCAAATCTTTCTTTTATAATACGTGTTCCAGATGTCATAATCATCAGCGGCAATGCGTTTCTTCCTTTTGTAATCGGAGGCTGCATATATGGATATTCGTTCAAAAAAAAGTTGTTTCTTTCATAAAACGCAATCCTTCTATTTGAAGTATCATTCGTTGAAATAGCATTCGTTGAAATAGCATTCGTTGAAATAGCATTCGAAATATTAGGATCCGTCTGCGGCGGTTCTACTTCCAGACAAATCCGGTTTGAAAATAACTGAACGGCTTCCTGAAGAATCAAACTGCCAAGTCCCTTCCCTCGAACGTCCGGTTCTGTTGCAAAATGCTCCAAAAATGTAAAGTCCTCAAACTGCCACACGGCAAGAAACGCATCGATTTTATCATGATTTTGTTCTGCTTCATGATGCGCCACATAGATACTGTATCGTTCTTCCTGCAACAGTTGCTTTTGTTCTTCATATGTTCGATATTCATCTTTCGGGAAACTGCGTTCCATAATCGAAAACACCCGATCAAACTCACAAGGCTTCATTTTCCGCATAATTTCTGACATAACCGCTCCTTTTTTCCTCCTCATAGACAATCACATAAGTATACACCGTTCCATCAAGGCTGCAAATATTTTTGATACTTATCTTTATCTGCTCTGTGACACTTTACCCTGATCCGTGTACCGTTTTCTTCATAAGCGCTGTCTGTCACCTGTGCCTGTTCCATAAAATAAGACGTAACTTCTCCGTCTGCATATGGTATTAAAAATTCTGCGGATACATAGTCTTTATACACCTGTTCTACGATCATCTGAACAAGCAGCTTCAAAGAAGACTCCTCCTTTGCACAGATACATACTTTATCTGCTCCGTTTCTCTTTGGATATTCCACGGGCTGTTCACATCGATCTGCCTGATTATAAACGGTAATCATCGGTACATCCGCTGCATGGAGTTGTGTCAATAGCTCCTGTGTCGTTACCATCTGTTCTTTATGATGCGGATCCGAAACATCTACCACCTGCAAAAGCAAATCTGCATTCTGCACCTCTTCCAGTGTTGCATGAAATGCTTTGACCAGATGATGCGGAAGCTTATGAATAAACCCTACCGTATCTGATAATAAAAAATCCTGATTATTTCCAGTGCAAATCTGCCTTACCGTAGTATCCAGCGTAGCAAACAGCATATCTTTTTCCAGCACTTTCTTTTCGTCGTCTTTCACATATTTATCAACCATTGCATTCATAATCGTTGACTTTCCGGCATTGGTATAGCCGACCATTGCAACAAGCGGTATCCTTGCCGCCTGCCGCTTTTTACGCTGTATTTCCCGTTCTGCTGATACTTCTTTTAATTCCCGATTTAATTGTGCAATTCTTTTTTCTATTCTCCTGCGGTCAAGCTCCAGCTTTTTCTCACCTGCTCCACGGCTGCTCATACTGCCGCTCGTACCTCCCTGCCTGGTCAGAGCTTCGTGCATACCTACCAGTCTTGGCAGCAGATATTTTAATCTTGCAGATTCAACCTGCAGCTTTGCTTCTCTTGTTCTGGCACGAATAGCAAAAATATCCAGAATCAGTGTCGTTCGGTCTAACACAGGCATACGAAGCTCTCTTTGCAGGTTGCTCAGCTGAGAAGGTGTCAGCGCATCGTCAAACACGACGACATCTGCCTGAAAAGATACTGCCGTTTCTTTTATTTCCTGTACTTTGCCTTTTCCCAAATATAATGCTTTATTGATATCATCCAGATTTTGCGTCACGACAGCTACCGGTTCCATATAACAGGCTGCTGCCAGACTTTTTAGTTCCTCCATAGAACGGGCAAACTCCTCCTGACTATTATTTCCAAGATGAACCCCTGCGAGCAGTGCACGTTCATACTGTTTGCTTTCTGATTTTGTTTTTTCATATTCCATTTCCATCTATATTACCCTGTCGCTTTCCAGTTCCTGTATTTTTTTCTGGTACTGCATGATTACACTTCCTTTTGATATTTCCTGTTATCAGGCGTACTACTATTTGCGAAAACCTTGTCCTGTTGCAGATTATAGCACATTCGTCGGGAAGATGGCAATATGAAAGAGGATATGAAAGAGGGATTCCAAATCTTTCACATTCTATGTAAGTTACAAATGCTATTCCATTCCGATAAACGGTATGATATCATAGTTCCATGAAAATATTGTCGATCAAGGAGGCAAAAACAATGCACAGGGAACTTAAAAAAATAAAATATGATTATAATCAATAGCTGGATAAATTTCATTTACTGTACTTAGCACACAGCCGCATTAGAAAACAATAAATTTGGAACTGCCAAAAACAATGTGTTTTCAACAGTTCCAGTTTCTTAAATCACAATATTATTTTAAACAACTTCGTTACTCATCCTTATATTTACAAACCATCCGCAAAAAAATCAAATCATAACAAAATGATATTTGATCGGCTGGTAATCTCCTTCACCGACCGGAAGCGGGATTCCTGCTTTCATAAGCGCTGCTCCCGTATATACTGCACCTGTTGCCGTGTCTTTATAGTGCTCCTCCGCCAACAGCCCTTCAGGATAAATCAGATGAATATGAGGGTTTGGTTCATTTCTCAGCTGTACGCCGTTCACAATCGTCTCTTTTTTATCTTTTGATACAAACTGCCAGAGTACATAATCGTCATTATGGAACGGATTTGACAAACGGTAATAGTCCCCGGTCTGTACCAAGTGTTCGATCTGCTTATATTCCAAAATCTGTTTCTTTGCCATCTCTTTTTCTTTCGGCGTCAGATGTTCCAAATCCAGCTCGAAGCCAAACGTTCCTGCACTTGCAACAACTGCTCTTGTCTCAAATGGCGTTGTACGGCCTGTCTGGTGGTTCGGGCAAACACTGACATGCGCTCCCATCGTACTGATCGGATAACCAAAAGAAGTCCCATATTGGATTTTCAACCGGTCAATCGCATCGGTATTGTCACTGCACCAAATCTGCGGTGAATAATATAACATACCAGCATCAAATCTTCCGCCTCCGCCTGCACAGTTTTCAAACAGCAGATTCGGATATCGTGTCACCAGCCGTTCCATCATTTCATATACGCCAAGCATATACCGATGGAACACTTCGCCCTGCCGTTCACCCGGAAGTGCAGACGAATAAACATTTGCCACGCTGCGGTTCATATCCCATTTTACATAGTCCGCTTCACAGCTGTCCAATACCTGGAAAATCTGCTCCATTACGTAATCACGGACTTCTTTTCTTGTAATGTCCAGATTCAGCTGATGGCGGCTCCTTGTCATATGCCGCTGCGGAATTCTTAATATCCAGTCCGGATGATTACGATATAAATCACTATCTTCTGATACCATTTCCGGTTCAATCCACAGGCCAAATTTCATTCCCAGCGCTTTTATGCGCTTCACAAGCTGCGGCAAACCGCCTTTAATCTTAGATTCATTTACAACCCAATCGCCCAATCCGGAATAATCCGTATCCCGTTTGCCAAACCAGCCATCGTCTAAAACAAACATGTCCAGTCCGATTTCTTTCGCATTTTTAGCGATGTTAAACAGCTTTTCTTCATTAAAGTTAAAATACGTAGCTTCCCAGTTGTTGACAAGTATCGGCCTTGGCGCTGTGACATATTTGCTTCGAATCAGATTGGAACGGTATGCATCGTGATAAATATGGGACAGCCCGGACAATCCTTTTGCAGAATAAGCCATAATCACTTCCGGCGTTTCAAATACATCTCCTGTATTCAGGCGATAGGAAAAATGGTAAGGATGAATGCCTATTACAAGCCTCGTCTGCTCCATCTGGTCTACTTCAATCTCACAGCGGAAATTGCCGCTGTATGCAAGCGCAAATCCGTAACAGTCTCCATGCTTTTCACTTGTCGGCCGATCACAGAGAATGACAAACGGATTGTGCTGATGGCTGGACATGCCGCGCTTGCTCTCTACAGACTGTACCCCATGATATAACGGCAGACGTTCTGTCAGACGTTCCATCGCATGTCTTCCGTAAAAATGAATGAGATCCATATGCTTATTCGGATAATCCATCTCCATAGACATCGCGCGCTGTATCGTAACAATCTTGTCCCCTTTATTTTCCATCCTGACAGCTCTTGTAATGACATCCAGATCATAAAAAACACCATACAAAAGATGTACCTTAAGATTTGTAATCCGGTCATACAGCACGATCTCTAAAGTCTCCGCCTCATCTGCATTTCCAAACATGCATGGAAGTCCTTTCAGAGAATATTTTCCTTCTGTCATGCTATAAGACTCATACCGCAGATGAATGGCATCGCTTCCATCCTCATGGGTTACTTCCATTGCATTAATCCGGTAATCCCCGTTTCCATATCCGGAATATTCCTGCGGCAGCACGTCCAAAGAAAAGGTACGATCATCTCCAGCTTCATACGGATTGCCTGAAAATCCACGGTCCAGGCTGATGATACGGTGCGAAGCATCGCTGTCTCCGATATCCGCTCCATAATACAAATGTGCAAGCGTATCATAATCTCTTACCTGCATCTGATACACACTGTTTTTTGTATGAAGTTTAAATACTTTCGTCTGTTCATCATAAGTAATATGCTTCATATTTCAATCACCTCTCACTCATTCTATGAAATGGCCGAATGTTCATAGCAGCAAATCCGGCACAATGAAAATTCGCTTACAGCGCATGTGCCGGATTTTAACTATTCAGCATAATTGGCCCATCACCTTGCAGCAATTGCAAGATTTGGATGTGAACAACAATCATCCGGCCTTTACGTATTATTATATTATTTTACTGCACCATTTACAACACCATTTAAAATCTGCTTCTGACAAATA
>CAJTZX010000041.1 GCA_910584345.1 uncultured Eubacterium sp.
CTCCACAAACTGTGAAGCACATCTCACGGAAAGCATTTTTCAAACACGCTCTAGAATTAAAAGTGGATCATACACCGCAAGAGGCTGTTTTGCAGATTCGAAACAGGAAATATGATCTGCGTTGTCGAGGAAAATGTGGAGAACAGCCTTAGTATAATAAAAAACAAAAAAAACATCGATGTATAGTGGAAACATTACAAATAAAAGGAAGATGAAAAATGGCGAAAAAAAATTTTTATGCAGTCCGAACAGGAAAAACTACCGGGATATTTACAAATTGGGAGGAATGCAGACAGCAGGTAGACGGATATCCCGGAAGTCAATTCAAGGGATTTGCTACAAGGAATGAAGCGCAGATGTGGCTGAATCATTGTACAAAATCCGATGTGGAAACACAGAAACCGCCAAAGCCTGAAGGACAAAAGAATGCTAAAAAAGAAAAGCGGGCAAATAGCTGCTATGACAGCCTGAATGAGGAACAAAAGGAAGCTTTTCAATTTCTGTTACAGGGAGAAAATGTTTTTCTTACCGGAGAGGCCGGAACAGGAAAATCATTTTTACTGAATGTTTTTTTAGAACGGATGCGTGGAAAAAATGTTTTAGTATGTGCGCCTACTGGAATTGCTGCGCTGCAGATTGGAGGTGCAACGATACATCGTGTGTTTCGAATAAAGCCACAGCCATACTTGCCCAATCAGCCGCTTGGAAAGATTCGTGATTCAGTAAAGGCAGCAGATATTATCGTCATTGATGAGATCAGCATGTGCAGATTTGATCTGTTTGATTATTTGTGCAGATATATACATAAGGCAGAGACAATGGTAAAAAAGCGGAAACAAGTCATTGTAGTCGGTGATTTTAGTCAGTTGCCGCCAGTGATAGCGAAAGACCGTGAGGTGCTGGAAGAAGGCTGGAAAGAACAGGTGCCGGATATTTCAGCGGGATTTGCGTTTCTGGCGCCCGGATGGGAGAAAATGAATTTTTGTACGATTGCATTAAAGAAAGTGATGCGCCAAAAAGAAGATGCCGGGTTTTTAGTAAACTTAAATAAAATTCGAAATGGCGATGGAAGCGCAATCGACTGGTTTAATCAGAATGCAGCTGGACAAGAGCAGCCTGGCATTTTTATGTCTGCGCTGAATAAGCGTGTAGATGAAAAAAATCAGCAAAAGATGGATCATCTTCATGCGGAAAAAAGAACGTATGAAGGAATCAATGAGAATTTTAAAGATACACTTCCAACGAAACAATCTCTTGTCTTATGTGAAGGGGCAAGAGTTATGAGCCTGTTAAATGAGCCGGGAGGAGATTATCAAAACGGTTCGCTTGGCACTGTGAAAAAGCTGAAAGAACATGCAGTTCAGGTGCAGTTTGACAATGGATGTAGTACAGAAATTGGCCCATATACATGGGAAGATATCGAATATCAGGTCGTTGTTGATGAAAATACAAAAAAGGCTTCTCTGAAACAGGTAGTTACCGGAAAGTTTACGCAGCTTCCGTTAAGAGTAGCGTTTGCCGTTACCATACACAAATCGCAGGGGCAGACATATGATAGTGTCAATCTGGATCCATACTGTTTTGACGTAGGGCAGTTATATGTTGCATTATCCAGAGTTACAAGGATAGAAAGACTGCATCTGGCCAGAGAGATCCAGAGCAGGGATTTGCAGGTTTCCTGGGAGGTAAGACAGTTTTATGAAAGACTGCACGTATAATATAAGGTTGACAATTTGAGGAGACTGTGGTAGTCTACATATAACGGGGACTACTACAGTCTTATTTTGTGGGATTCGTTAGATGGAACGGCAAGTTATGTATGTGAGTGAGGTGGATGTTATGCAGATGATACAAATGAGTCTATCAGCAACAGTTTTTATTTTAGCGGTAATTTTAGTCAGAGCAGTTACAATTACTCGTCTGCCCAAGAAAACATTTTTGATTTTATGGGGAATGGCGCTTGTACAATTATTGATTCCTTTTCGTATTCCATCTATTTTTAGCGTATATTCCAAGATCCCGGAATACGTGTTATACATAGATGAGAATGCGGATGTGCGTCAACAGTCTGGACAGAGTGAAAGCTCTGATGGGAAACAGACGGAGAATGAGAAACAATCATCTCCTTTAAATATGGAAGATACGGGTTCTGCATCAGATCAGCAGCAGTTTTTCGGTCTGAATATGGATCTGCTGCGTGTAGTCTGGGCAGTTGGGTGCGGCTTATGTCTCCTGTTTTTTGCAGCTGTTTATATCAGATGCCGGGTGCATTTTCTGACAGCGGTTTCTGTAAAATGTGAGTTTGCAGACCTGTGGCTGCAGAAGCATTGCAAAAGCCGGTCTGTGCGCATACGCCAGTCTGGTTTTGTAAATAGTCCGTTAACTTACGGTTTGTTTCGTCCTGTGATATTGATGCCGGAAACGACAGACTGGACAAATACAAAACAGTTATCGTATATTTTAATGCATGAATGGATCCATATCAAACGGTTTGATATGATAACAAAATTTGTATTGGCTGCTGCATTGGCGATACACTGGCTGAATCCTTTGGTATGGGTGATGTATGTTTTGTGCAACCGCGATTTGGAGCTATCCTGTGATGAGACGGTCATCCGTATGTTTGGAGAAGCTCAAAGATCAGAATATGCCCATCTTTTAATTTACATGCAGGAAAACAGGAGCAAAATGACACCACTTTGCAACAATTTTCATACGAATGCCATGCAGGAAAGGATAACAGCAATTATGAAATATAAAAACAGAACCATAAAAACAGGAATCATAGCAGCAGTTTTAATTTGTATGCTGGTATGTGCATTTGCAACAGCACCATGGGAGTCCAAAGTACAAAGTGCGAAACGTGAAGATGCCTCAGAATGGGAGAATTCCAATATTACGAACATCAGCCTGAATCTTGGCAATCACAGAGCAGAAGAAATAGCTGATAAACTTGTGGGGCATATGCGCAAAAAATATGAAGGAGTGTATGACCTTAATAATTTTGCAGTCACTTTTTGTAATGAAGCCATGAAAGATGACATGTTGTCTTTAGACATCGAAGTGTCGGCAGATATGACGTTGATGGAACACCCGAAGGATAGTCCTTATGCGACAGGAATGCGGGAGGCAATCGATCATATGAAAGATTCCAAAAAGAAAAAGATGGCAGAAAAGGTGTATCGTGATTATCTGCAAGATGTAACTCCATATTATATGCAGCCGGAAGAAACCGGTTTTTCATATCAAGTGCATTTGCCTGCATCAGATGCAAAAGACGGAGAAAACCCGGTGAAGTACCAGTTGTTTTATCTTGGTGAAGATGCATCGATTATTCCAATAGAGGAAAATGAACATTTAGAACGTGCTCGTATCTCAGACGGCAGGAATTATATAGAAGAAAATCTATAGCAGGAATGATAGTAGGCGGCGGTATGATACACTGATATTTGGAAAATCAATGATTGGAAAAATATGTATGAAGGGATCTGAATTTATGACGAAAATAAAGCAAATAATATACGTAAGCGTATTTGCAATGCTGTTTTTGACGGGCTGCGGCGCAGATCGGCCCGATACTGCAACAGCGTATGATTCTGTTATAAAAAATGAAGGTTGGAGGATTCAGGAAGCATGTTCTGAGATTACTGAGGAAATGGCGGAAAAGATATATCAGGATGTGTTAAAACTTAAGCAGGATCTAAGAAAAGGAATTTATACAGTTGAAAACAGCAGAATCGTATTTTTAAAAGAAGAAAGAAAAGGGAATGAAGTGACAGTTCGAGCTGTATTTGAGTCAGATGAGACAAGCGTTCGAAAACCAAAAGACCATCCGCTAATTCAGGGAATGTACGAGGCAAAGGATAAGCTTGTGACGGATGCACAAAAGGAAGCGGCTGAAACATATATTCAGGGCTGGCTGGCAGAGCTGGAACCTGAATATGGGAAAACGTACAGACTGTCACATGACATTGTTGTAAAATTTGATATGGAAAACAGGATGGGATACCATTTATATTATCCGTTCATAAAAGAATCCAATGAGATTTCTGAATCATCAGAACAACCGGAAGAGACACTGGAACCATTCGAACAGTATGCAGCAGATCATTGGAAGGAAAATGTGGAGGAACAAAGACAGATAGGGAGAGAAAGAATATTGGAAGCAGCAGGAGCATAACTATCAATTCTCAAAACCTTCCTTAGCTGCTTCAAACTGGCATAGTAATATACAAAATCTAAGAGATACTATTTATCAGGAAATAAAGAAAGAAGGTATTTCTATGGATCATATTACTCAAAAAGTTTATAATTATATGAAATTATTATCAGATGAGAATGGATTTGCACCAACTGTCAGGCAGACAGCGCAACAGCTGGAAATAAAAGAAAGTGAAGTAGAGGATGCGATCATGAATCTGCAGCAGTCAGGCAAGATTATAGTTACGGATATTCCGGCAAAAAGTGTCATTGAGGTTGTCAATGAAACAGAATCCGTCACATAGACGATTAAAAAGGTTTTACACGTTTTTCGGAATTTGTTATGACAAAACTGTAACAATCAGAACACGCAAAGAAAGTGTTACAGAATTGATGTAGAGACTTAGAGCGTGTTTGAAAAATGCTTTCTGTGAGATGTGCTTCACAGAAAGCATTTTTCAAACACGCTCTAGGATAGAGATTGTATGGAAAGTGGCTATTCCGCTTGAGACTGAAATCAAGACTGAAATCACGGCATAAAATTTATTTCATTTTGTGGAAAATAATGGTAAAATATGAGCCATAGGTAGGCATTGCCATCGATCAAGGATTGATTGGAAAATAGAGGAAAAAATTGCAAATAGTGGAGGTGCCTGATTATGGCAGGGTGGAATCCATGGCGTGGTTGCCATAAATATAGCGAAGGATGCAGGTATTATCACAGGTGGATTGCATTTGAAGATGCCAGATAGCATAGCTGATGAAAAGGCATTAAAACGTCCCATAGAGAAAAACGAACGTGTTGTAGAGCAGGGGACAATAGAAAAATATTTATGAGGATATCGAATGAATATTGTAGGTCAAATATCGAATGTTGTATACCCTATACTATTCTGATGAGAAATTAAAATGTTAAGGAAAGGAAAATGATATGGAAAAAGCAGTGTCGGAATCCAGAACAGAACAGGTATATCAGGTGCGGCCGGGACATTTAAACGGTGCCGGAAGGTTATTTGGCGGAAAATTAATGGAATGGATTGATGAATTGGCAGGACTCGTCGGCATCAGGCATGCACAGCAGGATGTAATAACAGCTTCCGTAGACAACCTGACATTTATTCGGGGTGCCTATCTGAAAGATCTGATTGTGCTGGTTGGGAGAGTGACATTTGTCGGCAGGACTTCTATGGAAGTGAGGGTGGATACTTATGTGGAAGGCCTTGATGGAGTCAGAAAGCCTATTAATAGGGCTTATTTAATACTGGTTGCGGTGGATGCGGATGGAAATCCAGCAGAAGTGCCTGGTCTGATGATCGAAACAGAGGCAGAAAAAGCAGAATGGGAAGCCGGGATGAAGAGACGTGAAATGAGAAAACAGCGGAGAATGGAAGGGTTTTAATATAGGGGGAGGCAGGTTAAGTATGGATATCAACAAAATATAGTCTGTGTATTTCAGTCCGGCAAGGGGTACGAAACAGATTGCATTTATTGTGGCAATACCCTGTTAAAAGAATGAAAATTGTTAAAAATCAGTAGGAGGTAATATCATGGATAATCGTATGGAAAAGAAAGAAGCGTTCAGACTGCTTGTATATGCTAAAATGTTTACAGATGAAAGCAGTGAAAAAGGGATTTCTGCGCTTTGGGAGGAGTATTACAAAAATGAACTGTACAAAAAAGCACCGGGATATCTCGGAATTTGTGCACAGTAAAAAGAAGATTCGAAGGAATTTATGTATGGAATCGGATGCGATGCTGATGATGTGAAAGAAATACCAAAAGGCTTTCAGATTATTAGTATTCCAGCTTATACATGGGCAATTTTTAAATGCGTAGGACCTACACCGGATGCGATTCATAAAACATGGGAAGCTATTTATCGGGAATGGCTTCCGGGATCAGATTATGAATTAATACCGGATTATGAGATTGAAAATTATTTGCCGGGAGATAACAGGTCCAGTGACTATGTTAGTGAAATCTGGATTCCCGTAATGGAAAGGAGTTCATAAAGTAGATTGAAAGAGAATTGATAAAATTCAAAAGAATATGCAAGAATCGCACGAATCATGAAAAAACCATTGAAAATCCTGCAAAATCAAGATATCATAGAAGACAACAGAAATGATGTTACAATTATTAACCGAAACGAATAATTTTGTTTTCAGCAATGAGAGAGGATTAAAAATGAGTCGAAATCGGAGATACATAAAGAGGAAACTGGCAACCGGCCTGTTGTTTGTGATGCTTAGTGGTACGTTGTCCGGATGTGCGCTTTCAGATAGTTTTGCAGGAATGATTCGCCCGGTAGAAGAAGTCGTAAGTACCGTACGTCAGAATATGGAATTAAGACAGCAGATGAATGCACTGGAGCTTCCAAAGGATGTTCAGAGTATTTCAGCTGGCAGGTACGCCTATGAATCGCTGTCGGACGAAGAAAAAAAGATCTACGATCAGATGTTAGATGCTGTTATGAATCAGGAAGAAGAAGTGACGCTTTCGACATCAGATGGACGGCATCTGGAAGATATTTTTAATTGTATCAAGGCGGATCATGGCGGATTGTTTTGGGTGGAGAGCTTTCGCTATACCCAATACCAGCGCAATGGCAAGACAGAGGTCATGTCTTTTGCACCCAATTATATTATGACGGCCAAAGAGAGGGCTTCTACGCAAAAAAGAATAGACAGGCAGGTGAAAAAATATTTAAAAGGGCTTGCGGATGCGACAGATTATGAAAAAGTGCGTACCGTGTACCGCAGGCTGATTCAGAAAGTAGATTATAATTTGCAATCAGAAAATAATCAAAATATTATCAGTGTCTTTCTTGGAAAAGAAACCGTATGCCAGGGGTATGCAAGTGCTATGCAGTATCTAATGGATCTGCTGGACATTCCCTGTGTAATTGTGACCGGAATGGCGAAAGGAGGGCCTCACGCCTGGAATCTGGTACAGATGGATGGTGAATGGTATTATGTAGATGTCACATGGGGAAATTCCAAATATCATGATGATGAGCAAAACGATGTGAAATATGTAGAATACGATTATCTGAATATAACGACAGAAGAAATGATGCAGGATCACAGTCCGCAGGTGACGTTTGATCTGCCTGACTGCACAGCTCTTAATCATAATTATTTTGTAAAAGAAAAAAAATACTTTACATCTATGGATGAGACGTCTGTAGCAAAAATTGGAGCAATTATCCGGCAGGCATATCAAAAAGGCAAAAGTAATGTTTCCATAAAGTTCAGCAGCAGAGAGCTGTGTACACAGGCAAAGGAGTATTTTTTGACAGAATATCATATCAGTGATTATTGCGAAGGACTCGAAACTGTATATTATAAGACAGATATGCAGATGAATATTTTTGTTGTAATCTTTCCATAACTGCGCTTAACTGAAATTCCTCCAAAATGTATTTACAAAAAATCATTTTGATGTTATTATCATGTAGTAATGAATACTATGTAAAAATGAGATAAATAATAGATTATAACATATATAATTACAGGAGTTAATAAAGTCAAAAAATAATCAGGAGGAAGTTATGAGTTATAAGATTATTGTGGACAGCTGCGGAGAACTTCCGCAAGAATTAAAGCAGGATGTACATTTTCAGTCTGTGCCGTTAGAATTGGATGTAGATGATTATCATGTCATTGACGATGAGAGTTTTTGTCAGGAGGAATTTTTAAGAAAAGTAAAAGAAAGTCCCAATTGTCCCAAGTCGGCTTGTCCGTCGCCGCAAAGATATTATGATGCTTATGAATGCGAAGCAGATCATATTTATGTGGTTACATTATCCGAACGTCTGAGCGGGTCATATAATAGTGCGCAGACTGCAAAGCAGATGTTTGTAAGTGACTTTCCAAATAAAAAAGTCTATGTATTTAATTCCTGTTCGGCTTCTATCGGAGAGACTTTGATTGCAATGAAAATACAGGAATCGGAAGAGGCAGGATGTACGTTTGAGCAGACAGTTGCGCAGACAGAAAACTATATCGCAGACCAGCGGACATTTTTTGTATTGGAAACATTGGAAACGCTTCGTAAAAATGGACGGCTGAGTAATCTGAAAGCATTTGTGGCAAACGTTCTTAATATAAAGCCGGTGATGGGTTCGACACCGGAAGGGGAAATTTGCCAGCTGGCACAGGCACAGGGGATGAATAAAGCACTGGAACGTATGGTGCAGGAAATTATGCAGCATGTAAAAGACAAAGATAAACAAATTCTTGCAATATCGCACTGTAATTGTCCAAAGCGGGCAGAGTATGTCAAAGAAAAGATAGAAAAGCTTATGAAGTTTAAAAAGATATTGATTCTGGATACGGCAGGGGTCAGCAGCATGTATGCCAACGATGGCGGCATTATTGTTGCGGTTTAGTCTGCCAGGGATCGTATATCACAAATGTGAAAAATAGTATTTTTTAAGTTGCACAAGTAAACCGGTACTGATATAATGACTCATAACAGGGAAAGTCCGGTGATCAGATATAGATTTGATTTTGTTGGGTAGTATTCTCGTCAATACTGCCTGATTTTTCTTTTCTGTATTTTTATGTTGGCAAAGGCTGTGACGAAAGAAAGAGTAGCGGAGGCATCAGTATGAATCAGATAGTATCAAAAATATTAATGTACGGGGATATGCCACAGGATTCGATTTTAATGCAATTAAGCGGGATCTGCGCTGATTTGCGTGAGCATAAGCAGACAAAGGAGGAATTGACGAAAAGAGTATTTCGTGAAGTGAAACGTTTGCTGATTGTGGCCACAGATTACGGATTTGATAAAAATCTGTGGCACGATTATTTAACTTTTTTATTGATTACAAACGAGAATCCATTCAGCATCACATGTGAAAAAACAGGAGCCCATGAGGGCAGTGTCAATGATTTTGCAAAAAGTGATTTTAAAGCGTTTAAAGAGTTGTTTGACTATGATTTTAGATGGCTGGAACAGGAGCTTGGTATTGATTGTTTTACAAAACTGTCAAATTACAAGGCGATTGGAAAGCCGGAGCTTATGTATAACAAAAATGTGAGCGAAAAAGTACGGGCGCTGAGTGACCGGCTTGCTGCAGCGTCGGATCAGGAGCAGTTTTTTACTGACGTTACTGGTTTTTACAAGGCTTATGGAGTCGGGATGTTTGGACTGAATAAGGCGTTTCGTATTTCTCAGGATGAGACAGGGCGTAATATCGTGTTTCATCCGATCAACAATATGGACAAAGTCATGCTGGATGACCTGATCGGATATGAGATACAGAAGAAAAAGCTGGTAGATAATACGAGGGCGTTTGTGGAAGGCCGTAAGGCGAACAACGTACTTTTATTTGGTGACAGCGGCACCGGAAAATCAACGAGTATCAAAGCGATTGTGAATGAATTTTATGATCGGGGACTTCGTATGATTGAAATTTATAAGCACCAGTTTCAAGATTTATCGAATGTGATCGCACAGATTAAAAATCGTAATTACCGCTTCATTATTTATATGGATGATCTTTCTTTTGAAGAGTTTGAAATTGAATATAAATTTTTGAAAGCAGTGATTGAAGGCGGCGTAGAGACGAAGCCGGAAAATGTTCTGATTTATGCGACGTCTAACAGACGGCATATTATCAAGGAAACCTGGAACGACCGGGATGATATTAAGATTGAAAACGGAATGCATCAGTCAGATACTATGGAAGAAAAGCTTTCTCTTGTCAATCGGTTTGGAGTCACGATTAACTATTCGAAACCAAGCCAGAAGGAATATTTCCATATCGTTATCGGACTGGCGAGACGGGCGGGGCTGACAATGAGTGATGACGAGCTGCGCATGGAGGCTAACAGATGGGAATTAAGCCACGGAGGAATATCGGGACGAACCGCGCAGCAGTTTGTTAATTATCTGCTTGGATGTGAATGAGAGGTGATTTCTTATGGGTGAATTTGAAGAGAAGAAAATAAATACGGAGCAAACAGATGTTCCGAAGAAAAGAGATTATGAAAAAGAACTGATCGCTATTATTAAGAGCGGCGAACCCCCTCAAGTCATCCGTAAGAAACTGGAAGACTATCATGAAAATGATATTGCTTCTGTCTGGGAAGAGCTGACGAAAGAAGAGCGTATTAAATTTTATCAGCTGCTAGGCAATGAAACAATATCAGAGATTTTTACGTATTTAGAGGATGATGTCAGCCGTTATTTAGAAGAACTGGGTCTGGAAAATGCAGCGGATATATTGGAATCGATGGATGCTGATGATGCGGTAGATATATTGGATGAAATGGAAGATGAAAAGTCTGACCGGCTGATTCAGCTGATGGATGCAGAATCCAGACATGATATTAACCTGATTCAGTCCTATGAAGATGATGAGATCGGGAGCAAGATGACGACGAATTTCATCGTCATCAGGCGGGGACTTACGATACCGGGTGCAATGAAAGAGTTGGTAGCGCAGGCAGCGGATAATGATAATATTTCTACACTTTATGTGATAGATGAAAATGAGAGCTTTTGCGGAGCGATTGATTTGAAAGATCTGATTATTGCCCGAAAATATACAGCGCTGGAAGATGTGATTACCACATCGTATCCGTATGTATATGCAAAAGAGTCCATTGATGAATGTATTGAAGATCTCAAAGACTATTCTGAGGATTCTATTCCGGTATTGGATAATGATAAAAAGATACTCGGAGTTATTACGGCTCAGGATATTGTAGAAGTTGTCGATGAAGAGATGGGCGAAGATTATGCAAAACTTGCCGGACTGACAGCGGAGGAGGATTTGAATGAACCTCTTTTGGAAAGTATGAAAAAAAGAATTCCCTGGCTTGCAGTGCTGCTCGTGCTCGGCATGATTGTTTCTGCGGTGGTCGGTGTGTTTGAGCAGGTCGTATCTCAGCTTACGATCGTGGTATGTTTTCAGTCGCTCATTCTTGGAATGGCAGGAAATGCAGGTACGCAGTCGCTTGCAGTTACGATTCGCGTACTGATGGATGAAAATCTGACCGGCGGACAGAAGCTGCGTCTGATGTTTAAAGAGATGCGGGTCGGAGCGGTGAATGGATTTTTGCTTGGTCTGCTCTCACTCGTATTTATTGGCTGTTATATTGCGCTGGTCAAAGGCAGAGGGTTTGGATTTGGGTTTGCAGTCAGTGCATGCATCGGTTTTTCCTTAACCATTGCGATGCTTATTTCAAGCATTACAGGAACCGTCATTCCGATGTTTTTTCATAAAGTAAAAATAGATCCGGCTGTTGCTTCCGGGCCGTTAATTACAACGGTAAATGATCTGGTTGCGGTTGTGACCTATTATGGGATGACTTGGCTGCTGCTGATTCATTTGCTGCAGCTTGCAGAATGAGGTGAAATATGGAATTTTCAGGAAAAGAACTTACTGAGGAACAAAAAAAACGGTATCAAAGACATTTGTCTTTGGATGAAGTCGGTATTGCGGGGCAGCAGAAGCTTATGAACGCAAAAGTATGTATTATAGGAGCCGGAGGTCTTGGATCTCCGGCAGCTATGTATCTGGCTGCTGCCGGAGTCGGAACGATAGGGATAGCAGATGCAGATGAAGTGGAGCTTTCAAATCTGCAGCGCCAGATTTTGCATGGCACAGACGACATTGGGAAAAAGAAGGCGCTGTCTGCAAAAGAGACATTGCTGCGTCTGAATGCGGAAACGGTTGTACAGACGTATCCGGTTTTTGCTGATGCCGGCAATATTGGAGATATTATCAGCCAATATGATTTTGTCATCGATGCAGCAGACAATTTTGAAACAAAGTTTTTGATTAATGATGCCTGTGTGATGTCAGGGAAACCTTTTGTACATGCAGGGGTCATCCGGTTCCAGGGACAGATGATGACTTATGTGCCCGGGCAAGGCCCATGCTACCGTTGTATTTTCAAAGAGCCGCCTCCAAAAGGAGCGGTTGCGTCTGCCAGCGAAGCCGGAGTTATGGGTGTGATCTGTGGTGTGATCGGAAGTCTTCAAGCGATGGAAGCGGTAAAATATCTGCTCGGAACGGGAGAACTGCTGACTGGCAAGCTGCTGACTTATGATGCTTTGCGTGCACAGTTTCGTACGGTGCGATTGCCGGAACGTGTAGCAGACTGTGAGGTATGCGGCAGTTAAGTTACTGTAGTTTTGCTGCTGATGCCTAAGTTCATGCAAGAAAACGGATCTACGCCAAAACCACTCATACGGTAGGAGGCAACACACATACCAATCAGCAGAATACCCGTCAACATCAGAACCATTCGTTTCAATGTAAATTTTAATATAAATTCGTTCGTTTTTTTCAAGAAGGAATCACCTCCAGTACATAGATGCGGGATTCAAAGTCTGTATAAGGCGTGATATCAGACGGAGCCTGTCCTGCTGTTTCATCGCTTGTAATCAGTCCCGCATACATCAGCTCATCTCCAAAGTGGCACATTCCGGTTTGGGAATTGCGGTAAAGGAAGTCAGGATTCAGACCTTTCAGATGCAGTCTTGTATAACGGTCATTGACACAGTTTAAAATGCGGTACCAGCCGACCAACGCTGTTTTTTGATCTGCGCTGACAGTCATCCATGCAGCTTCATTTTGTTCGAACGGACTCTTAAGGCGGTAAAACGTACCAAATTGTAAAATTGCTCTGTATTGTTTCATAAAACGGATCTGTTCTTTTACTTCTTCAGTTTCCTCTGCTGTCAGTTTGTTTAAATCCAGTTCGTAGCCAAACGTGCCAAAGTATGCCACATTTGCCCTGGTGTGCAGTGGTGTGCAGCGGAAAACCTGATGGTTTGGCGATACAGATACATGTGTGCCCATACTGCTGATAGGATAACACATAGACGTTCCGTATTGGATCTTGAGCCGTTCGATGGCATCGCTGTTATCACTTACCCATCCTTGCGGTGCATAGTAAAGCATCCCTGGGTCAAACCTTCCGCCTCCGCTGGCGCAGGATTCAAAAAGTATATGAGGATACTCTGTCGTCAGCCGGTCATACAGATCGTAAACGCCAAGAATATAGCGGTGGTAAATTTCACCCTGACGGTCAGAAGGCCATGCGCTGGAATAGCATTCGGTAATGCTTCGGTTCATATCCCACTTGACATATGATATTTTTGCTTCATTGAAAAGACTTGCCATTTGTTCATAAATTGCATCTACCACTTCTGTTCTGGAAAAATCCAGAACATATTGATTTCTGCCGTGAGAGGTTGTTCTTTGTGGGGCAGACAGTATCCAATCCGGGCGCTGTCTGTAAAAATCAGAGTCTTTGTTGGTCATCTCAGGTTCAAACCAAAGGCCGAATTTCATGCCAAGCGCTTCTATGCGGTTTGCCAGTCCCGTAATTCCATTTGGAAGACGGTCTTTATTTGGCTTCCAGTCCCCAAGTCCGGCTTTGTCGTTGTTTCGAGCGCCAAACCAGCCGTCATCCAGTACAAATAGTTCTACGCCGCATTCTTTTGCTTTAGCAGCAATTTCGATCAGACGGTCTTCGGTAAAGTCAAAATAAGTTGCTTCCCAGTTATTATTTAAAATTGGTCTTGGACGGTCGCGCCAATAGCCCCTTGCCAGACGTTTTTGATACAGTTTGTGGAATGTCTGGCTCAAATGATTTAGTCCATGGTCGGTATAGACGAGAACAGCTTCCGGTGTCTGAAAGGATTCCTTACAGTCCAGCTTCCAGTCAAACGTGAAAGGATCGATGCCGGCCAGAAGGCGAACTGTGTCGTGGGCGTCCGTTTCGGCCTGTATGCGGTAACAGCCGCTATAGATCAAAGACAGTCCAATGGCTTCTCCCTGATGCTCGTCAGTGGCAGGACGTTTCAGCGCTAAAAATGGATTGTGCTCGTGGGAGGAATTTCCCCGCATACTGCCGATGGCCTGGATGCCGGGTGCAAGGCTGCGGGTATGGATGTGGCATTCTCTTGCCCAGCATCCGGATAGCTGCTGCCAGACATAATTACAGTCAGGAAGGTCCAGACAAAGGCTCATTGCCCGGCTAAGATGAACAGGCTGCGTGCCATTGTTAAACAACCGAACGCTGCGTGCCAGAATGCCACCTTTTGCAAAAATCGTATAAAGCAGTTCTGCATGAACAGATGTAACATCATCTTTTAATGTAATGCAAAGCGTTAAAGCTTCGTCATCATTTTCTGTATAAGTGGCAGGAAGACCATTCAGAGCGGGTTTTCCTGCAGTGATACAGAAAGAGCAGTATTTAAAATCAGAAATCCGGCTCCCGTTTTCCTGCAGTATTTCTACGGCCGGCTGCCTGTAATCTGTCGTGCCGAAAACCGGATATTCCTGCCGGATATGTTCCAGTGAAAACGATTTGTCATCTTCATAAATACAAGAAGTCATAGGACGTTCACAAGTTTCCAGCAAGTAGGAAAAATCTTCTTTGTCACGGATACGTTTTCCAAAATACAGTTGCCCCAGATGTCCATTTCGCAAGATTATCATAAGATAGCTGATGCTGTCGTTGTACAGATGGAAGATTTTGCTGGACGGATGATATATAATATTCATGGGTACCTCACTTTCTGCCTCAATGCAGGTGCGTTTGTTTTTGATTTGTACATAGTATAAAGGTGTTTTAGAAAAGCTGGTAGTCATTTATGTTTCAAAAAACAGTCAAAATGTTTCTTTTTTGTTTTTTTTCGTTACAGTTCCTTTCCTTTTTTCATCATAAGAAATGAATTTGCACGTTACCGTTGTTTTAATTTTCGCAAAGAATCGTCTTCCATCAGCTTCTCCAAAAGGTCATTATTTTTATCCAGATGCTCCTGTGCAGTTTTTCGGTGTTCGTAACGGTAAACAGTCGGGGTACAGCCCATGTTTCGTTTAAACGCTTTGGAAAAGACAAGCGTATTTTGATAACCGCAGGATGCGGCAACGTGTTCTATCGAAAGCGTTGTTGTGGACAGCAGTTCTTTTGCGCGAGAAATCCGAAACATCGTTAAAAATTCCTGTACAGACATTTGAAAACTGTTTTGAAAAAGTTTATATAGGTAGCTGCGGGTGATGCATAAATAATTGGCAATATCACTTACTTTGATTTGTGATGAATAATTGTTACGGATAAAGTGGATCGCCCGTTCCACATAAAAATTGTCTTTGGAATTTACGTCGTCTGGAGTACCGTCAGTATCTTTGGATAACACGGCAAAAAAAGCATATAAAAGGCTTTGCAGCCGGTATCGGCTCGTTATAGAGCCGTCGGAGCATTTGAGCATTTGCAGGATCAGACGTTTGAGTTCTTTGCCATGGCTTGAACGGAACGTAAGCTGCATACTGTTCAGACCGAGATCTTCCAGATATATTTTGGCGTGTTTTCCGGAAAAACCAATCCATAGGTAACTCCACGGGTATTTTTCATCTGCCTGATAGTAGGTAAGAGTGTCGGGTTCGATTAAAAACCCTTCTCCAGCTTCCAGAAAAAATTTATGATTTCCAGTCTGGTAAAATCCTTTTCCGTCAATGATATAATGCAGAATATAGTTAGGGCGTACGGCAGGTCCGAATGCATGGAGCGGTTCGCACTGAGCATATCCGCAGAAACAGACAAACAGATCTTTGAATTTGGAATCGGATAATTCTAATACGAATGCATGTTCCATAGTGAGTCTCCTGTAATTTTTGTAATGATTGTGTTTTGTTTTTAAATACATTATAATAGAAAAAGCAGGCTGGAGAAAGTGCTAGGTGCAGAGTTGTTCGGGAATCCGTGAAGTAAATGACATTGGGAGTGCACAATAACATTTATTAGCAGTTTTAACAAAAAAGTAACTTCTTTTGGCTAAAAAAGGTTAAAATTAAGTAAATATGGCAAAAAAATAACGAATATGAAACCATATATTGACTAATTAGTAGTTAAAATATATAATCGAATTAAGTAAAAAATATCTACGCATAGAAAAAATTAACTTAAATTATTAATTTGGCAATCATATGGAGGTCATATATGAAAAAAGGTGTGAATTTAAAGAAGAAGGGACTGGCATTTTCCATGGCTGCTATGATCGGGGCGACGGGAATACCGACCGTAGGCTTTTTACCGGTACAAAATGTATATGCAGCTGATGAAGCACAGGCAATGGCAAAAAGCCGATGCTTGTAACGATTCCATTTTCTGAGTTTGGACAAAGAGATACACAGGGCAATCCGAAAGGCGGTCTTGTGGAAGACAGCAAGCAGATAGAGACATTTGGATTGTGGATTAATGCGATTACAGATTCAGAGGCGATTACAGATGGAAGAGTGACTGGAACACTGTATTATGATAATATTACAGCTGTAAAGAATAATGAGAAAGAAGTGTCCTTTCAGGTAATCAAGTAGCAGTTCACGCTAATACTAGTACATCGATCACAAAATAACCCATAGTTATGCTTGTCTATTTTTCCGATCGTACATGGCAAAAATCCTCAATGTACCCCGGTACACCTCCGGTTTTTGCCATGCACGCTCGAAAAAATATCCTGCGCATACCTATGTGTTATTTTGTGACCGATGTACTAGTACACCTCCGGTTTTTGCCATGCACTCATGAAGATTTATCCAACGCAATATAACCAGATATTTATTTTAAGGTGTACTAGAACACAAAAAGAAAGCGCAGGAACAAATAGTATGATTAGTTATCATCAGGAGACAAAAATTTTTAAACTGGATACCCAAACAACAACTTATATGATGGGGATTGCAGATAACAAATATTTGGGGCATATATATTATGGAAAAAAACTGGAATACCAGGATCTAAGTTATATGCTTCGTACGCAGGAGCACCCTTTCGTGCCATCAAAGCTTTCAAGAGAAAAGCTGTCCTTTTTGGACAGCTTTCCGATGGAGTATCCTTTTAGCGGTACCGGTGATTTTCGGGAAAGCTGTATAGATATCAGGGATAAAAACGGCCAGTCCGGCCTGGAGCTTTTGTATGCCGGGCATCGGATATATGATGGAAAAGATAAACTGCAGGGACTTCCTGCCGTCTGGGGAGAAGGATGCCAGACATTGGAAATTGCACTGGAAGATGTTTGTGCTGGCATACGTGTGCGGTTGTCTTATAGTGTGTTTGAAGACTGCGATGCTCTCATGCGAAGTGTAAAAGTGGAAAATATCGGAACAGATGCGGTTTATTTGGAACGGGTGCTGTCCGCTTGTCTGGAAATGGATGATGAGGATTTTGAAATAATTTCCTTATCAGGAGCGTGGGCGAGAGAGCGGCATATCAAAAGACAGCCGCTATTGTCCGGAAGCTTTGTAACAGAATCCGTGAGAGGAGAATCTTCCCACCAGGATCATCCGTTTTTGGCAGCAGTTTCACAAAACTGTACGCAGACCTGCGGAGACGTATATGCAATGCACTTTGTATATTCTGGAAACTTTCTTGCAAAAGCACAGCGTACGCAGTTTGATTCGCTTCGTATGGTGCTTGGCATCCATCCGGACCGGTTTTGCTGGAAGCTGGGAGCGGGTGAGTCATTTCAGGCGCCAGAAGCAGTACTGGTGTATTCGGATGCGGGGCTTGGCAAAATGTCTCGTACGTTGCATGACTTGTATAGGAATCATCTGATTCGCAGCAGTTATAAAGATAAAGAACGTCCGGTTTTGATTAATAACTGGGAAGCGACGTATTTTGATTTTCATACGGAAAAGCTAATTGAGATTGCAAAACAGTCGGCAGCGCTTGGGATTGAAATGCTCGTGATGGACGACGGTTGGTTTGGACACAGAGAAAACGACGACAGCAGCTTGGGAGACTGGATTGTAAATGAGGAAAAGCTGCCGGGAGGTTTAAAATATCTTGTAGATGAAGTGAATAAACTCGGGATGAAATTTGGCATTTGGTTTGAACCGGAGATGATTTCGCCGGATTCGAAACTGTATGAAGAACATCCAGACTGGGCGCTGCATTTGAAAGGCCGCGCGCCTTCCCGCGCGAGAGAACAGCTTGTGCTTGACTTAAGCAGGCCGGAAGTTGTTGATTATATTTATGACAGTATCAGCAATATTCTGCGTTCAGCAAATATCGAATATGTCAAATGGGATATGAACCGTGCACTGGCAGATATCGGCAGTGACGCACTTGCTCCAGACCAGCAGGGAGAGTTGTCGCATCGGTATATGCTGGCTGTCTATGAGCTTCAGGAACGGTTGATTACAGAATTTCCGGATCTGTTGCTGGAGAACTGTTCCAGCGGAGGTGCAAGATTTGATCCTGGGATGTTATATTACAGTCCGCAGATCTGGTGTTCCGATGATACGGATGCGATTGAACGTTTGATGATACAGGAAGGAACGCAGCTATTGTATCCGATGTCTACAATCGGAGCGCATGTATCTGACTGCCCAAACCATGCGATTGGCCGGGTGACGCCGTTTGAAACACGTGGAATTACTGCGCTTGCCGGAACATTTGGCTATGAACTGGATATTACCAAGATCAGCGAGCAGGAGCGTAATATGGTGCCGGGACAGATAGCGGCTTACAAGAAGTATGCACCGCTCATTCGGGAAGGGGATTATTACAGGATTGCTTCTTATCGGGAGAATCATAAGTATGATTGTTATGAGATCGTGTCGAAAGACCGGTCACAGGCAGCGGTATTCTTTGTACAGGTGATGCATGAGCCAAGTGCCAAGAGCCGTAAAGTCAAACTGCAAGGGTTGTCAGAGCACGCAGTATATGAAGTAGATGGCAGACAATATACGGGAGCTGCGCTGATGTACGCGGGGCTGCTGCGGGAGAGAATGTATGGAGATTTTCAGGCGGAAGTCATCGAAGTGCATCAGGTATCCGATCGTACGGAGTAAGAAAAGAAATTTGAATTTAGTCAATCAAAGATGAGCAAAGAAGAATTAATATCATAATAGAGAATGAAATTCGATCTGACATTAAAATGCTTGCTGAAAACTATATGCCAGCCGCTAAAAAATATACAAAAGAAGCAGCAAAAATGGAAGTAATGCAAGCGGATATTGATGTATTAAAAAGTGTAGTTAGAGAACACAGTGAGAAATTGCAAAAGATTTCATAGTACATATTATATTGATGGCGATTATTTAATGCCAGATATATAGATAGATCACTAACAGCCACATACCAGCTCACTAATCAGAGTGTAAAGCCTATTGAATTGCCAATATGCTTTACACTTTTTTTATTTAGGCAGTTATTTATTTCTGATTGTTTTTCCTGTCTATATCAAAACTCTGACACCCTTCTTAAAATTAATGCTTGCATTATAACCTACATTATGTTAATATATTTATACCTACAAAATGTTAATAAGAGAGGAGGCAGTTATGCAGCAAATTTCTGAATCGGAGTTTATTCTGATGAAAATTATCTGGAAAAATGGAGGCAGTGCATTATTCTCCAAGATTATGGAGGAATTAGAACAGGAGGAAAATGAATGGAAAAATAACACCGTACTTACATTACTCTCCCGCTTGATTGGGAAAAACTTTTTAAAGGTTCATAAAATAGGAAGACGAAATGAATATATTGCCGTGATAACTGAGACAGAATACCAGACAGTACAGACACATGGGTTTATTGACAAAGTATATGCAGGCAATGTGAAGAATCTTGTAAACAACCTGTTATGCCAGGATATTTTGACAGAACAGGAATGGAAGGAAATAGAAAGGTTTTGGAAAAATAAAAATGAATGAATGGATCAAACAGCTGTTTTCACTCACAATATCCGGCACCTTGCTGATTTTCGTTCTTTTATTGCTGAAAAAGCTGTATAAAAAACGTTTCAGCAAATGCTGGCAGTATTATATCTGGTTAGCAGTCATGCTCCGGTTTCTGATTCCCTTTGCACCGGATATCAGGATTGCCAGGACGCTGCTGCAGACAGTCGAACAGCCTGAGAAAAGCGTCATGAATGACATATTTTCAACCGGTTTCAAATCTGACGCGCAAGACACATATATATCCGGCACACAACCGGATTCTTCTGAATTACTGACAGACAAAGATTTGCCGGACAATGACGCACAAGCTTACAAAACTGACGCTGCAGGCGAACTCGTTTCTGTGGATTTTGAAAAGGCGTCTGTGCTGCTATTTTTTATCTGGCTGGTACCGGCATTGGTAATTTTGTTGCGCAAGGTTTTGGCTTATCGAAAGTTTATGCGTTACATAAGAACGAAAGGCGCGGAGGTTTCTGATCTTAAAATATTAAATATTCTTGCTGTGTGTGAAGAAAAATGCAGTATCCGAAAACCTGTGGAATTATATTACAGACCATTGCTCGCAACACCTGTTATGACCGGATTTTTGCATCCTTACATGGTAATACCGGATACGAATCTTACGGATGAAGAGCTGTCTTTTATCTTTACACATGAGCTGGTTCATTTGAAGCGGCTGGACATGTTTTATAAGTGGCTTGTTCAAATCGTCGTCTGTGTGCATTGGTTCAACCCGTTTGTATACGTGCTGCAAAAAGAAGTGAATTATGCCTGTGAGCTTGCCTGTGATGAGGCAGTCGTTGGCTGTTTGAATATGGCGGAAAAGAAAGCTTATGGGGACACTTTACTTTTGTGCTCCAAAACAGCTGCAGCATTCAAACATACCGTTTCATCTCTTGCGCTTACAGAAGGAGCAGAGCAGTTAAAAGAAAGGCTTGGTGAAATTATGAACGATAAAAAAAGAACAAAGAAAACGAAAATACTGACAGCAGCGCTTACCGTTTGTATCTTTACGGGTTCTGCAGCCGTCGGTGCACATATCGCACCGGCGTATGCCGCGCAGCCGCAAAGCTTCGCAAATATATCGGCGCTTGCAGAGCTGCAGGCGAATCTGATGAAAGGTATGCTGACAAATGGACAGACCGATAAGGAACATACGGTTACCTCTGGCAGTAAATTTTCTAAGTATCAAGAACTCTTAGCGTTTCGGACAGATTCCTACCGAAACCTGACAGTTGCGCAATTTCGGGAAAAAGTTACACTTGCGCTGGATACACCCAAAGGGATCCGTCTTTTAGACGAAATGTTAAAAGATGAAGAAGTCCATCGCCATCTTTTTGATAACGAAGATGCATTTTTTCTTAAAAATACGCTTTATCTCGCAAATGGTTCATGGAGAAAAAACAATTTATCTGCTGTTGGCGTAGAGCGTCCGCTGAAAAACGGACAGACGGCAAGTCTGGATTTCAGAGCGCAAATCAGACTGCTTAACGCGGATATCAAAGTTTCGGAATACGAAGCTGCTTATCGCGAGCTGGCAGATGCGGCAATGGAATTTTTAACATCAAAAACAGATGCCGAGCTTTCGGATACATCTGCGGAATCTACGAAACGGATCTCGAAAGAGGCTCTGATGGCCATGCAAAAATATGCGAAACGCATTTGTAAAAAAGGAAATATAAATTTAACCGTTAATTGGTGCAGCTACTTTCCAGAAGGCGATATTTTGGATATTCCAAACAAAGTAACTCCGGGCGGCACGACGAAGCGAGATCAGCTTCCGGAAAAAATAAAAAAAATATTAACCATAAAAGTGAAAGATTACAAAAACGATACGCTTTCAGATTTTTTAGACTATACCGCGCAACGATACGAAGCAGACAATTCCTTATGGAAGGCAAGCCAGGGGTATTGGACGTTGCTCGATGAAAAAACAATCCAGAATCTTTCCAGAGAAGATTATGAGTTTCTTACCGTAACACTGCCCTGTACAGCCAGCGAATCCACATATCCGAGCGATCGTGCGAGCAGGTTCCCGGCGGGATTTGGCAGCAGTTTTGATCTTGCGTATCCAAAAAGGGGAACAAATTTACATTTTGAATGGTATGTAAATTATGAAATAAAAAATCCGAAACTGACAGTTGGTCAAAGAGATCAGTTGATTTTAAACGTAACATACGGCATGGACGATTTTTTGCAAAATACTCCGAAGACGACAGATATCGGATCGGAGGAGTATCTAAAAGAAATGAGCAGCTGCCTGGAGCGGCTGGCGAAAGAAAACAGCAAAGCAGGTCTGGAAATGACGGTGTTTCAGTGTCAGCGCGGCTGAAAGCTGTCGTTTAGATAATTGAAAATCTATATAATTAAGCAAAAAAACATTGACATTTTGAGAAAATTAATATATTTTTAACTTAAATAGTTTGTATAATATTAAGCGATCAATTGTATACTATAATACGGTAATAAGTGTTATACAGATTACCTTTCCTTCCTTTTATGAGAGTACAGAGATAAATTTGTACATAGTAACTTAATTTCCCTTTGCAGATTGATCGTACCGTATTTATTGATGAGCTGCCGATTTTAGGCGGCTCATTATATTTTGACTTTTTGATGTACATTCGAAAAAGAAAGCTTTGCATCGTTAATGTTGAACAAAAATATGTCTTTATATTTAAATAATCAATTAAAAAATAAGCAAATTTGACTAAAAAATATTTAAAACAATATTTATATTGACAAAAAAAGATTAATTTATATAATAATATTATACAATTTTTTTGTGCACGGATAAATTGACGGATTACAGCTTTTATATTAACTTAAAATGGAGGTTAAAAATGAATCTTAAAACAATGGCTAAACGAGGCATTTCACTTTCGCTGGCAGTTATGCTTGGAGCTGCGGGAGTACCGACGTCAGGATTTATGCCAGTGATGCATACTTATGCAGCAAGTGAAGATGCTGCGGAGGAAACAGTGGATGTGCTGGCTGCGTTTGATTTTAATACCGGCATCGGAGGCTGGTATTATGGTAAAGATTGGGCATATAATTATTCTGCACAGGACTCGTCTGTTGAGGCGGAGGAAGGGCAGATGAAATTGAATGTTGATTATACGAAGGATAAAGATAAAGATTGGTCACAGGCGACTGCAGTATGGGAGCCTGAAGATGGACAGGGGATCAATTTATCGGGGGCTACAAGTGTGACGTTAAACTTTGTCTATGATTCGTCAAAGCTGACAACAGGAGCTTTTGCAGTAAAGATGTTTTGCGATGAGGGGCTGGATGCCTATGCGGATGCAGATGTTACCAAAGCGCAGGCGGTATCGGGAACGTTGATGCGTGTACCTGTTAAGATCACATTTGAAGCGCTTGGGGCTTCGGCATCAAACGTGAAAAAATTGGCTGTTCAGATCATAGGAAAAAATACGGATTATAAGGGTGCTGTCTGGTTTGACGACATACAGTTTGCAAAAGATGCACTGCCGGATACAACCGTAAGTTCTACCGTTGCAGTGAGAGAAGCAGATACACAGAAAATACAAGCTTCGAATAAAAAACTAACGACTTATAAAAAGGATGGCAGCAGGCAAGAAACAGCGATCCCTTCTGAAATTAAACTGGCGGATAAAAAAGCAGATGCATCTGTAAAAAAGGTATATGCATATTTACAGGCGGTCGGTGCGTCGGATAGTGTGATTTATGGTCATCAAAATGATATTTCACATAAAGCGGGAAATGAAAATCTGTCTTATTCAGATACAAAAGATGTAACAGGGTCGATCGCAGGGGTTTTTGGAATAGATACGCTTTCTTTGACTGGAAATGAGTATAGTGCAAAACGATGTCAGGAAGAGTATGGCGTTACCTTGGAAGAGACGCCTCAAAACAATGTAAAAGCTGCAGCAATATTGACGAATAAGGCAATCGAAGAAGGAGCGATTGTCACATTATCTGCACATATGCCTAATTTTGCCAATGTTGTGGAAAATCCGGATTATCAAAAGGGAGATCCTACTTATGCCAAATATGATTTTTCCGGATATACACCCAATGACACATCAAATGATCCGGTTAATCAGATTCTTCCGGGCGGAGCATATCATAAAGTCTATACAGCATATCTGGATATGATTGCAGATTACGCAAAGCAGGTGGAAGGCGCGATTCTTTTCCGCCCGTTTCATGAAAATACCGGAAGCTGGTTTTGGTGGGGAGCTGCATTTTGCGATGCGGAAACTTACAAAAATGTATTTCGTTATACAGTAGAATATCTGCGGGATACGAAAAATGTACATAATATGCTGTATGAATACGGTCCGAGCAATACAGGTACGGGAAGCGTAAAAGAGTATGGACTGCGATATCCTGGAGATGACTATGTAGACCTTGTAGGATTCGATATGTATGACCAGAAGCCTTCGGATGACGGTAACTTTATGCAACAATTTCAAAAACAGCTAAAGGTTGTGGAAAGCTTTGCGAAGCAGCATGGAAAACTGCTTGCTGTAACAGAAACGGGAGCTGCAAATGATCCAGCTCCAGGTGACAATCAGACAGCATTGCTGAAAACAGGCAATGGCAACAAAGACTGGTATCAGCAAATGCTGGATATCGTATCAGAATCTGAGGCGTCCTATTATCTGCTTTGGGCTAATTTTTCAAAGAAAGATGGTTTTTATACACCGTATGTAGATCAGGTAAATGAAGATGGCAGTCTGCAAGGACATGAGATGCTGGATTATTTTATTTCTTTTTATAATGACGGCAGAAGTATTTTTGCGGCAGATCAGAAAGAGGCGCTTTCATCAGAAGCATTTGATTTTGTAAAAGCAAAGGCTGCTGTTTCAGGTGCAAGCGGATATCTGACAAATCCGATTGCCGGACAGAGGATATTAAAAGCGTCTGTTATTAAGGCAAAGGTGACAGGAAATACAGCAAAAACAAAAGCGAAGTTTGTCTTAAAGGCAGGAAAAAATAAAGTGACATTACAGGCAGCGCCGGATGGCAAAGGTTTTTATACAGCAAAGCTAACAGCAAAAAAATTGAAAAAGCTTGGCAAAAATTTGGGAACAATTGCTTTATATTTGAATGATAATAAAGTACAGTCGGTTACGGTAACTTATAATGTAAAAGCTCCAAAAGAAGATCCATTTCTGATCGATGGGTTTGAAAATTATTATGGTGTAGACGATCAGCTGACAAAAGCATGGACAACCAATGCAGACAGTGATTGTAAAGTGACACTTTCTCTGACCAAGAATAAAAAATTCGATGGAGATTATGGATTGAAGTTTACGTATGATGAGACTGCAAACGGATGGGGCGGAGCTACTATTTCGAAAGAGGTAGACTGGTCTGACTGTAACGCACTGCAGTTTTATATGGTGCCGGATGGCAAAAATCAAAAGACAGTGATCCAGATTAATGCGGGCGGGATTACTTACGAGACATATCTGAACACTTATGAAGCATTTGCAAAAAATGGCAGTAAACCAATAAAAGTGACGATTCCATTCGCAGAATTTTGTGAAAGGGATACTGAAGGAAATCCAAAAGGCGGACTTGTCAATAACAGCAAAAATATTCAGTCGTTTGGATTGTGGGTAAATGCTGTTGCAGATTCTGATGCTGTTTCGGACGGACGAGTAAGCGGGACGCTGTATTATGACCAGATAACAGCTGTTGAGAGTTCGAATAAAGAGGTTTCATTTAAAGAAGTAAAATAATTTGGATGTAATATGATAAGGATGATAAACCGGTAATATCAGTAAAAGATATTACCGGTTTTTTGTGTTTGCTAAAAAATCTCATATTTTTGTATTTAGAAATTGAAAAATTAAGCAAGTTAAAGTAAAATGATTATATTAATATAGAATTAAGCAGTAAAAATGGGAGAGATCGTTTATGGAGCGTAGAAAAGAAGTCAGACTGGAGCATATTGCAGAAGCGGTTGGTGTCAGTATTGTGACAGTATCCAATGCACTGAATGGAAGAAAGGGCGTCAGTGAAGAACTGCGTGAGAAGATACGTGATACTGCCGTCAGCATGGGATATCATATACCAAGGGCAGAGAGCCGGAAAAAGCCTAAAATGAACAGGATTGGAGTTGTTGTTGCGGAACGGTATGTGAAGCAGTTTCCATCTTTTTACATGGACATTTATATGAAAGTGGCTCAGGAACTCAATAAAAAAGGAAGTGTCTCGCTTTTGGAAGTAGTGGATGAAGGAAAGGAACGAATGCTGCATGGATTTGCAGGGTTTTTAAACGAAGAAGTGGATGGTATTATTATTATTGGAGAGATGGACAGAAACTATTTTTTGAATGTCAGAAAAGAATATCATGTTCCGATTGTATGCATTGACTATTATGATGTGTTTACTGATGTGGATTATATTGTCTGTGATAGCTTTGGTGGTACGGAACGGCTGACAGAAATTTTATTGAATGCCGGATGCATGAAACTGATGTTTGTGGGCAATCCCAAAGCTACCGGAAGCATTATGGACCGTTATATGGGTTACTGTAAGGCTCTCGAAAAAAGAGGTCTGGAGATAAGGCCAGAAGATGTGATCATGGACAGAATTTCGGATGGATATGATTATCATCTTCGGGTAGAGCTGCCGGAAACGCTGCCGGAAGGATTTGTATGTAATTGCGATAAAACAGCGAATATTTTGATCGGTAAGCTGATAGAAAGAGGGGTCCGGATACCGGAAGATGTGTCCGTTGTAGGTTTTGACCATTATTATTCTGATGTGAGAGAAGGGATGCAGCTGACGACATATGAAAATGACCAGAAGGCAATTGCACTGATTAGTACGAATACGATTTTAAAGAGAATTGCAGGGGTGAAAGCGGCAGGAATTCGGTTTGTGGAAGGGAATATCGTTCATGGAAATACTGTAAAATCAATGGAGGGACTTGTGCAAAATGGGTGACATTAAACTAAAAGATATCGCGGATGCACTGAATGTCAGCAGTGTTACCGTTTCTAATGCTCTATCCGGAAAAAAAGGCGTCAGTGATGATGTGAGAGAAATGATATTGAAAACAGCCCGGGAAATGGGATATAATCTTTCGAGATATGAAAAATCAGAAAAAGGCAGAAAAATCGGTGTGATCGTATCCAAAAAATACCTGGAAGTAGGTATATCCTTTTATTGGGCAATGTATCAGAAGGTGGCTTATGCAGTTTCTAAAAAACAGGGAGTTACCATGCTGGAAGTGCTGGGAGCAATTGATGAAGATCAGGGAATTCTTCCACAGATGGTACAGGCAAAGACGGTAGACGGACTGATTGTAATAGGCTGGGTAAAAAAGACTTATGTAGAAAAGCTTGTAAAGAAATCAGGTGTACCGGTTGTACTGTTAGATTTCTACATGCAGGGTGTTTCGTGCGATGCTGTTATGTCTGGAAATTATGTTGGTATGTATAAGGTTACACGTTATCTTTTGGAACGGGGACACCGTGAAATTGCGTTTGTAGGTTCGATAATGGCGAATGGCAATATTATGGACCGGTATTATGGCTACAAAAAGGGTATGTCTGAGGCCGGACTTCAAATCAGAAAAGAATGGTGTCTGGAAGACCGCGATATTATATCAGGTGAGCTTCACATTGAACTTCCAAAGAGTCTGCCAACAGCATTTGTTTGTAATAGTGACCTGACTGCCAGTCGGATATATGACGCTTTGGCAGAAAAGGGATACCGCGTTCCGGAAGATATATCGATTGTGGGATACGATAATTATTTGTTCGGCCATAGTTTAGCAGAAAAGCTGACGACTTATAATGTCGATATGAAAGGAATGGCGGAAATAGCAGTCAAATTTTTGCTCAGAAAAATACAGGGGAGTGAAAAACGCTGTGTTATTCGGTTTGTTGATAGTGCAGTGATTGAAAGAAGCAGTGTACGTACGTTGGAATAGAAAAATATGGAGGTAGTTATTTAGCCGCATACATGCCGCTGGACTCAGTTGGCTTGTATGCGTTTTTTTGTTGGAATTGTTTTGGCTAATTTAATTAATGAAAGATTCGGTGTTGAAATAAAACGGAAATGATCCTATATGGAATTTAAAGAAAGATTAATAAATGTATTATTTTAATATTAATGATGGGTTTAACCAATTAAAAAAATAGATAAAATTCTTTAAAAATTGTAAAATATGCATAAAAAAATAGTGCAAAAAATGTGAAAAACATAGAATGTGCAATTTAGACAAGAAAAACATTGAATTAAAAGTAAATTGATGGTAATATTAAATTACATTAAAAAATAAGAAAAACGGAGGCAAAAAAATGAAAAAGAAATTATTAAAAAGACTGTTTGCAATGACAACTGCAACAGTGATGGCAGTATCACTTACAGCTTGTGGAAGCGGAAATGGAAACGAAAATGGAAACGAAGGGGAAACGAAAGATTCCGGCGATAACAGTGGCGATGAACAGATAAAGCCATATTCTGAGATTGAACTGGGAAAAGATTATACAGATGTTTCAGCTGATTTGAAATTCCTGACACATAAAACAGATGTGGTGGATACAACATTTGCAAAATATATTGAGGAATTCAAGAAGATGTATCCGAATGTGAACATTGAATATGAAGGAATTACAGATTATGCAAATGATATTACGACACGTCTTACAACTGGAGATTGGGGCGATATTTGTATGGTTCCTACTACGGTAGATAAAGACGAGCTGGAAAATTATTTTGTAAACTTTGGTTCCAAGACAGATCTGTCTAAGAAATATGAAGCAAATATGCTGAACAATTATGCATATGGTGAAAATGTATATGGAATCCCGTCTATGGCAAATGTACAGGGTGTTGTTTACAACAAGAAAGTGTTTGAACAGGCAGGTATTGTAACATTACCAAAGACACCAGAGGAATTCCTTACCGCGTTAAAGGCAATCAAAGAGAAAACGGATGTAGAAGCGCCTCTTTATACTAATTTTGCTGCACAGTGGACAATGAGTGCATGGGATGCTTACATAGATGGCGGTTCAACCGGAGATCCGGATTTCTCTCATCAAGGACTTACCAAAGGACAAAATCCGTTTGCTGACAGAGGAGATGGAACCGGCCCTTATGCGGTATACAATATTTTATATGAAGCAGTGAAACAGGGATTGACAGAGGAAGATCCGACAACGACTGACTGGGAAGGCAGCAAGGGAATGATTAACAACGGAAAGATCGGATGTATGGTTTTAGGCTCCTGGGCAGTTACACAGATGCAGCAGGCAGGCGAAAATGCAGATGATATCGGATACATGGCATTCCCAATTTCTGTAGATGGCAAACAGTATGCAGCGGCAGGTCCGGATTACTGCTACGGCATTAACGTAAACAGCTCAGACGATCAAAAGAAAGCAGCTATGTGTTATGTAAAATGGCTGGTAGAAGAATCCGGGTTTGCACAGGGTGAAGGCGGCCTTTCTATCGTGACCGGAGCTGAATACCCGGATGCACTGAAAGATCTGGAAGGTATTGAATTGGTTGTTAACAATGCGGCTCCGGAAGGGGAAGAGACTTTGTTTAATGACGTGAACAATGCATCTGAGCTTGGTATCAATGTATCTGGTGCGATTGCAATTGAGATTGTGGAAGAAGCAACCTCAGGTACAAAGACAATGGAAGACATGTCAGCAGAATGGAATGAAAAATGGACAGCTGCACAGGAGTCAAATGGTGTTACATTTGATGGATCAGACGAGTAGGCATCACAGTAAAAGCTGTGCGTATTGTGTTCTGAAAGGCAGGGAGGTATACGGTACCCTGCCTTTCGCTGTCAGAAGAGAGGAGTGGACTTATGGGAAAAGAATCGATGGGATTTATAAACTGGATCAAATCTGGTGAAGTCAATAAAAGGCTTTGCATCATTACTTTTATGCTTGTGCCGCTGACGCTGCTGATTGTGTTTACCTATATACCGTTTGGAACGATGATCGGATACAGTTTTTTTGATATGAAATACATCGGAGACAGAGAGTTTGTCGGGCTGCAGAATTATGTAGAAGTATTTACAAGAAAAGATTGTTTTCAGGCATTAAAGCTCAGTTTGTATTATTTTGTAGCATCATTTATTCAGCTTGCACTGGCGCTGTATTTTGCATCGATCTTAAGCTTTAAGACAAAAGCAGGCGGTGTATTTAAAGGATTTATGTTTTTCCCTTATCTGGTATGCGGTATTGCAGTAGGTTTTATTTTTAAATTTTTCTATACGAGAGGATTCGTATTGGATACAGTACTGCAGTGGTGCGGCTTTCAATTGGATAATCTGCCATATTGGCTAAGAGATACAAGAATCAATAATATTTCGGTAGCAGCAACTTCAGTCTGGAGATATATGGGACAAAATATGGTGCTCTTTATCGGTGCAATTATGTCTGTAGATGGAGAATTGTATGAGGCTGCAGCAATTGATGGGGCAAACGGATGGAAAAAGTTCCGCTATATTATCTTCCCTAGTATCAAGACAATTATCGTTCTTAATATGATTCTCTCAATCACAGGTTCTTTGAGCGTATTCGAACCACCTTATGTTATTACAGGCGGTAATTTTGGCACCGGCACTTATTTTGTAATTATGGATAAGCTGGCGCATGAAAGCCAGAAAGTTGGCCTTGCATCTGCAATGGCAGTTGTTTTGCTCATTCTGATTATGATAGCTACTGCAATTCAGAAATGGGTAGAAAGATATTTCCTTGGCGTTGGCGATCAGGAGGCAATCCGTACCGTGCGTAAACGTCAGAAACGTCTTGCGGCAGAAGGAAAAGGAGGTACAAGGTAATGACAGGAGCAAAAGGAAAAGAAACGTTATGGATTGTTGTGAAATATGCATCACTGATACTTGGAGCTTTTATTTCTGTGCTGCCGGTTGTAGTCTGTGTGATTACCGCATTTAAGACACCGGAAGAGTATGCATCCACGAATGTTATGACGCTGCCTAAAAGCTGGCTGTATTTTGAAAACTTTGTACAGGCATGGAAACAGGCAAATATGGGCCTTGCATTCCGCAATTCCCTGGTTATTCTTGTGTTTGTATTGATCGGATCCGTATTTACAGGTTCTATGATCGCATATGTACTCAGCCGTTTCAAATTTATGGGAAACGGACTGATTCGAAGCTTGTTCTTGTTTGCATCGCTGCTGCCGGGCATTGCGATGCAGGTATCGGTATATCAGATCATGTATACACTGAAATGGATTAACTTTATGCCAGGTTATATCATTATGATGTGTGGGACAGATATTATTTCGATCTATATTTTTATTCAGTTTTTTGAAAATATCTCTCCGGCGCTGGATGAGTCCGCGATCATGGATGGATGTACATATTTCGGCGTGTTTTTCAGAATTTTGTTTCCGTTGTTAAAGCCTGCGATTGTAACGGTTATGATCTTAAAGGGTGTAGGCGTTTATAATGAGTACTATACGGCAAATTTATATTTACAGAATAAAAATAAACTGGTTACGGTAGCAACATCGCTGTTTAAATTTACCGGGCCATTAGGAAATCAGTACAATTATATTTGTGCAGGGGTAATTATTACAATGATTCCAGCATTAATAATTTTCGTATCCTGTCAGAAACAGATTTATAGTGGTTTGACACAAGGTGCGGTGAAAGGTTAGTTGTTTATATAGTAACTGGGCAAGGGGCTGTCGCAAAAGAAACAGGGAATACGACATGGAAATGTCGGATGCGGCAGCCCTTTTCATGAATAAAAAAAAGAAAGATCAGGAGGATCAGATTATGAGTAATGTAAAGATTATTGGACCGGATGTGCCAAACGTACCATGGCAGGACAGACCAGAGGGAGCTTCTAATTTGCCAATATGGAGATATCAGGAAAACCCGATTATTGGACGCAATCCATTAAATGGGGTAGCACGCATATTCAACAGTGCAGTTATGCCGTATGGAGATGGATTTATTGGTGTGTTCCGTGGAGAGCAGACGAACGGGATTCCTTATATTTACCTCGGAAGAAGTAAGGATGCCATACATTGGGATTTTGAAGAAGACAAGATTCCGTTTCAAGATGAAGACGGAAAAGCGTTTATGCCAGGTTATGCTTATGATCCAAGACTTGTGAAAGTAGAAGATACCTATTATATTATCTGGTGCCAGGATTTTTATGGGGCTTCCATTGGGATGGCCAAAACTACGGATTTCCAGACGTTTACAAGAATTGAAAATCCGTTTTTGCCGTTTAACAGAAATGCAGTATTATTCCCAAGAAAAGTAAACGGTAACTTTCTCATGCTTTCCCGGCCTAGTGACAGTGGACATACGCCGTTTGGAGATATTTTCCTGTCTGAAAGCCCGGATATGATTTTTTGGGGCAGACATCGCCATGTGATGGGTAAGACGGATGAATGGTGGCAGAATTTGAAAATAGGAGGCGGAGCAGCTCCGATTGAAACAAGCGAGGGATGGCTGCTGTTTTACCATGGAGTAACCGGAACGTGCAATGGTTATGTATATAGTATCGGTGGAGCAATTCTGGATCTGGATCAGCCTTCAGTTGTCAAATATCGCTGTGGGACTTTCCTGTTAACACCTGAAGAGTGGTATGAGGAAAGAGGATTTGTATCAAACGTTACATTCCCTTGTGCAACGATTCATGACGCGGCAACCGGTAAGATTGCGATTTATTATGGATGTGCGGATACTTATGTAGGTCTTGCGTTTACAACCATTGATGAAGTTGTTTCTTATATAAAGGAACACAATTCTGTTTCTACGGTAGATACGGAAATTGGAAAAAGATAAGGAAGCCGGCAGGTAAGTTTTAATCGGAGGTTAGAAATGTTTGCACAGGAAATAAAAGAACATTTGGTAAAAGAGATTATTCCGTTTTGGATGAATCTGAAAGATGATGTGTATGGAGGATTTTACGGATATCTGGGATATGACCTGGTATTGGACAAACAGGCAGTGAAGGGATGCATATTAAACAGCCGCATTCTCTGGTTTTTTTCGAACGCTTACTTGCTTCTTCAAGAAGAAAGCCTGCTGGAATGTGCAAAGCACGCGTTTTTGTTCTTGAAGGAGCGCTGTATAGACAGAGAAAACGGCGGGGTTTACTGGTCGCTGACCTATGACGGCAAGCCGGAGGATACAACAAAGCATACATATAATCAGGCGTTTGCCATATATGCGTTGTCTTCTTACTACGATGCATCAAAAGATCCACAGGCGCTTGCGCTGGCAGAAAATCTATATCTGGTGGTAGAGGATAAGTGTAAAGATGCATATGGCTACATGGAAGCTTTTAATATCCGGTTCGAACCGGAAGATAATGATAAGCTTTCTGAAAATGGTGTAATGGCGGAAAAAACAATGAATACGCTGTTGCATGTATTTGAAGCATATACAGAATTATATCGGGTGTCAAAGAACGAAGAGACCGCGCAAAAGATACGGGAAATGCTGGATATTTTTTCCGATCAGGTATATAACAAAGAAGCAGGACGTCAGGAAGTGTTCTTTGATAAAACCTGGCATACGCTCATTGATCTGTATTCTTATGGCCATGATATTGAAACGGCCTGGCTGGTTGACAGGGGGCTGGAAGTTCTGGGGGATGAAGCATATACAGAAAAGTTATCTCCTATTACAAAAACAATTACAGAGAACATATATAAACGGGCATATATCGATCATTCATTGGTGAATGAAGCGGAGAACGGTGTGGTAGATACGACTCGCGTCTGGTGGGTGCAGGCAGAGGCAGTTGTTGGTTTTTTAAATGGATATCAGAAATCACCGGATCATGTGGAATATTTACAGGCGGCTGAGGATATTTGGAGCTATATTCGGGACTGGATGATTGACAAGCGTGCAGGATCAGAATGGTATGCGGCGTTGGATGAGGATAAAAAACCAGTAGAGGATCCAATTGTAGAGCCTTGGAAATGCCCATATCATAATGGAAGAATGTGTATAGAAGTGATCAGGAGGATGCGGGATGTTGCATAAACAGTATTATGTGGAGCAGGAAAAAGTAGAAAAGCTTGTTGCACGTAAAAATCAGAAAATAGCATTTTATAATGGCATTTATGACAGATATAAATACCCGGTACTTACAAGAGATTTTGCTCCGGTACATTGGAGATATGACTTGGATAAAGAAACAAATCCTTATTTTATGGAGCGGTTGGGGATTAATGCAGTTATGAACTCTGGCGCCATTGAATTAAATGGTAAATACTATCTGGTAGTCCGGGTAGAGGGAAATGACCGGAAATCTTTTTTTGCAGTAGCGGAAAGTGACAGCGGTGTGGATGGATTTCATTTTTGGGATTATCCGGTTGTGCTGCCGGATACATGTCCGGATGAGACAAATGTATATGACATGCGTTTGACAAAACATGAGGATGGATGGATTTACGGCGTCTTTTGTTCTGAAAGTAAAGATAAAAACGATCCGGACTTGTCTGCAGCGGTTGCAGAAGCAGGGATTGTAAGAACGAAAGACCTGAAAAACTGGGAGCGTCTGGATAATTTAAAAACACTGCGTTCTCCGCAGCAGAGAAATGTTGTGCTCCATCCGGAATTTGTAGATGGAAAATATGCTTTTTATACGAGACCAATGGATGGATTTATTGAAACTGGCAGCGGCGGTGGTATTGGATTTGGCCTGTGTGAAAATATAGAACATGCAGTGGTTGATGAAGAAAAGATCATAAGCAGACGGATCTACCATACGCTTACAGAGTCTAAAAATGGAGCAGGAGCAGTACCAATTAAAGGGAAAAAATGTTGGATCCACATTGCCCATGGGGTAAGGAATACGGCTGCAGGTCTTCGGTATGTACTATATGTCTTCGGTACGGACTTGCATGATCCTTCTAAAGTAATTGCTGAGCCGTCTGGTGTATTTCTTGTTCCGTTAGGACAGGAACGTGTTGGAGATGTTTCCAATGTAGTATTTACAAATGGAGCAATTGCGAGAGAAAATGGTGACGTGTACATTTATTATGCTTCTTGTGATACACGAATGCATGTAGCAGTAACTACCGTTGACAAATTGGAAGATTATTTGTTTCAGACACCACAGGACCCTCACCGGTCAGCAGATTGTGTAAAACAAAGATGTGAATTGATCGAGAAAAATTTAAAGCTTTTGGGTAATGACTGAACAGAGTAAATACAAAGCTGTATAAAGAGGACACTGAATGATGAACAGATATATAAAGGATATCAGAGAAAAAACTGCGGGAATGAGTAAAGGGGAAAAAGCAGATTATATTTTGACTTATTACTGGTACCATATACTTGGAGTGGTGGTTGCAGTTTTGTTGATTGTTATTTTTGCCGGACACTTTTTGTTTGGTGAGAAACGGCCGCTATTTTCCTGTGTGATTGTCAATCGGGTGACGGATGACAGCAGAGATGACAAGATGGCAGAAGAATTTGCAGCACAGTCAGGATTACCACAGGATAGGATTTCTATAGATTCCAATTATATCTTTTCTTATAAGGGTGTCAGAATGCAGGGTGTAAATGAAAGTTATTATGATAAATTTTTCCTCAGATGGAGCAATTCAGAACTGGATGCGGTCATATTGGAAGAAGATTTTTATAAATTCTGCAGAAAAATGGATGGGACGTTTCGGGATTTGGATGAATTTGACACAGGCACACTTCCTTTGTATGAAGATGGCGGTGTAAGTACCGCAATTGTGTTAACAGATCAGGAACGGATTCCGTCATTGTGGAATACGGAACGTAAAAAATTGCTGCTGGCATTTCCAAATAACGGAAAACACGAAACAGAATGCCAGCAGTTTATCGACTATATAAAAAGTACATCGGATTTTATTGGTGAGGAGGCATAAGCAATGGTCATACAGGCCGATCATAAAGAGCTGCAGTACAGCGGAAGAATTGATTTTTCAGAACCAAAAGCGCCTGTTTTTGTATTTCCCTGTACGTCAGTCCATATGCGCTTTACAGGAGCCACACTGAAAGCGCATATTAAAAATTTTCATGCTTACTGGGATAATTATATCGGATGCATTTTGGATGGAAAACAGACTTGTTACCGTCTGCCGGAAAGCGGAGAGGCAGTATTGGATATTCTGACCGGTCATGAAAAAATGGAACAGAACGTGCATGACGTGCTGTTATTCAAACGTCAGGATGCTTGTCATGAGATGGCTTTCTGCGGATTTGAGATTGCACAGGATGGAGAGATTTTAAACTTAGAAGAAAAACCGGCCCGCAGAATAGAAGTATACGGAGATTCTGTCTCAGCAGGCGAAGTATCAGAAGCCGTTGCATATACAGGAAAAGAAGATCCAGATCATCAGGGAGAATACTCAAACAGCTGGTATTCCTATGCGTGGATGACAGCTCGAAAGCTTCATGCACAAATTCATGATATTGCACAGGGCGGCATTGCGCTTATGGACCAGACAGGTTGGTTTTGTGATCCATATTTTATAGGAATGGAAAGTGTATGGGATAAAGTGCATTATAATCCGCAGCTCGGAACAGCAACAAAGTGGAATTTTGACTGTTATACACCGCATGTTGTGATAGTGGCTATTGGTCAAAACGACAGCAATCCGCAGGATTATATGAAAGAAAACGCGAATGGCGAAAAAGCAGAGGTTTGGCGCAGACATTATCAGGCATTTTTGCAGAATATCCGCAGCAAATACCCGGATGCACATATTGTCTGCTGTACGACGCTGCTGGAGCATGATAGCAGCTGGGATGACGCCATAGATCAGGTATGCCGGGAATTAAAAGATGAAAAGACGACGCATTTTATGTTCCGTAGAAATGGAAACGCAACGCCAGGTCATCTTCGCATTCCTGAGGCAGAGGAAATGGCAGATGAGTTGTCTGCTTATATTGAAAGCCTTCCTATCGCAGAGTGGGAATCTTAAAATTATAAATATAGAGGAAATAAACAGATTGGGAGTTGAGATGATGCAGAAGGCAGATTTAAATCGTCTGAAAAAGTGTATGCAGCGGGCAGAGGATGGGGAAGAACTGGTAATAGCTTTTCTGGGTGGTTCCATTACGCAGGGAAGTCTTGCTACAAAAGCGGAAAATACGTATGCATACCGTGTGTTCAGCTGGTGGAAAAAGACATTTCCAAAAGCGGATTTACATTATGTAAATGGAGGAATTGGTGGCACAACTTCCCATTACGGAGTTTCCAGAGTTGTTACAGATATTTTGATGTATCAGCCCGATTTCGTTGTTGTAGATTTTAGTGTCAATGATGAACCGGATGAATTTTTTGAAGAGACGTATGAAGGGATGATCCGCAGACTGTTGCTGTGGGATTCAAAACCAGCCGTCTTGCTTTTGAACAATGTATTTTATGATACGGGAAAAAATGCGCAGGAATACCATAATGCAATCGGTGAATGGTATCAGATACCGTATGTAAGTATCAAAGACACTGTTTATAAGAGAATGCAATCCGCAGAATATACCATGGATGAACTGACAGAAGACGGGCTGCATCCAAATGACAAGGGACATAAGCTCGTAGCAGAAGAGATTACAGCGTTTTTGCAGCATGTAAAGGAGCAGGAAAAAAATCAGGAAGATACAGAGTATAAATTGCCAAAGCCGTTAACTGCCAATGCCTATGAACATGCCAGACGCTTGACAATCAGAGAAGTTTCGCCGAAGCTGGATGGATTTCATGCGGATACGGAAGAAAAGACAGGACATTTAGATCATTTTAAAAATGGATGGATTGGCAGAAAACCAGGAGATTCCATAAGATTTGAAATAGAAGCATCCTGTATTGCAGTCCAATATCGCAAGACAATCCAAAAGCCGGCATTGCGTGCACAGTTGATTTTGGATGCAGATGAACAACATCCAGTACTTTTGGATGGAAATTTTGAAGAAAACTGGGGAGATTGTCTATATCTGGAAACGGTACTTCACCATGGAAAGAAAGCGCTGCATACGGTAGATATTTGTATTCTTTCGGATGATATACAGGCAGCGGATGCTGCACCATTTTATCTGATGGCGCTGATTACGGCATAAACGTAAATGATTTGTGAGAGAAAGAAGGTAGTATATGGCACAGACACAACAGCCAATTTTATTTTTACAGCCGCAGTTAAAAGAAAACATCTGGGGTGGCAGTAGGTTAAAAACAGATTATGGTTATGATATTCCAAGCAGCCATACCGGAGAATGCTGGGGCATATCCGCGCATCCAAACGGAGATGATACGATAAAAGAAGGTATTTACGCAGGAAAAAAATTATCCGAGCTGTGGCAGGAGCATCGCAGTCTGTTTGGAGATCTGCAGGGGGAGCAGTTTCCGCTGCTTGTTAAGATTATCGATGCCAAAGAGGATCTGAGCATTCAGGTACATCCGAATGATACCTATGCGGCGGCAAATGAAAATGGTTCTCTTGGAAAGACCGAGTGCTGGTATATTCTGGATTGTCCCAAGGAAGCACAGTTAGTTGTCGGGCATAATGCCGGTACCAGACAAGAGCTGGAAGATATGATTCTGCAAGGACGCTGGGATGCGCTGATCCGCAAGATTCCGATTCAAAAAGGAGATTTTATTCAAATTGACCCGGGTACAGTACATGCGATCACATCCGGCTGCCTGATCTTAGAGACACAGCAGAGCAGCGATGTTACTTACCGCGTATATGATTACGATCGCCTGACAGACGGAAAGCCGCGGCAGCTGCATATTGCACAGAGCATAGACGTGATTACAGTTCCGGCCAAAAGCGTTGGCGACAGTGTAAAAAATCTGTCGAACCTTACGGAAAATGAATGGCATGAGGTGATTACATGTCCATATTACAAAGTATTTAAGCTGAATCTGAATGGAAGCTATTCTTTGGAACAGAAATATCCGTTTTTAAACGTAAGCGTTTTGGACGGAAACGGTCAAATCGACGGACATCCTCTGAATAAAGGAGATCATTTGATTCTTCCGGCAGGGTATGGCACAGCCAAACTGCAAGGTGAGATGGAATGGATCGCATCTACGGTTATGCAATAAATGAATATTTGTATCAACGCCCTGTACGGATCGTGCAGGGCGTTACTTTTCACGGGGTGGGGCAAGTAATAAAGCAACAGTTTAGACAAAGTGTTGCTTTTGGGCCTCCCGGACGCTGGATGAGG
>CAJTZX010000042.1 GCA_910584345.1 uncultured Eubacterium sp.
ATTAAAAATCTCGGATAATGCGTCCTATCCAAGAACTGGGATAGGGCGCACTTATTATATCAGAGCCCGCGCTTTCCGAAAGGATTCTGCCGGAAATAACATATATGGAGCTTACAGCGACACAAAAAAAATAAAGCCCAAAAAATAAACCCCAAAAATAAACACACGCAGCGGATACTCCTTCTATATCCGCTGCTGGAGATGATAAAATGTCAGAGATGAACTTTTTAATAAAACCAGTTTCCGGACTATGCAATCTGAGATGCGATTATTGCTTTTATGCAGATGAGATGAACAGCAGAAAGCAGGCATCTTACGGAATGATGCCTGATAAGGTTATGGAACAGGTTATAAAAAAGCGCTTGCAAAGGCGACAAAAAAATGCACGTTTCTGTTCCAGGGCGGCGAACCTACTTTGGTCGGACTGCCCTTTTATGAAAAATGGATGTCTTATGAAAAAAATATAACAAGAACCATGTACAAATATCACATGCGCTGCAAACAAACGGATACCTCATCCAGGAAGACTGGTGCCGTTTCTTTGCCAAACATCAGTTTTTAATCGGTCTGTCTATCGATGGGGTCAAAGCTACGCATAATGCCTTCCGTAAAGGCCCGCAAGGTGAGGATACTTATTTCATAGCGCTGGACGCCGCTGCGCGGCTACGCAGTTTTGGTGTAGACTTTAACGTACTCACCGTTGTAACGAAAAAAACAGCAGCAAAAATTCACCGTATTTATGAATCTTACAAACATCAGGGCTTTGTGTGGCAGCAGTATATTGCATGTCTCGATCCGCTGCACGCACAGCCCGGCAGCATGGACTATTCTCTGACGCCGGAAATATATGGAACGTTTCTGACCGACCTGTTCCGGCTATGGAGCATCGATCTGCAAAATGGCAGTCAGCCATACATCCGCCAGTTCGAAAACTATATCGGCATCCTGCTTGGATATGAACCGGAATGCTGTGAGCAGCGCGGCATATGCAGCTTCCAGAATGTAGTAGAAGCTGATGGAAGTGTGTATCCATGTGATTTTTATGTTCTGGATGAATATAAGCTTGGAAATCTCTTAACGGATGATTTTGCAATGATAGAAGAACGGCAGCGGCAAAGCAGTTTTTTCGAACAACTGAAACATTCTTCTGACACATGCGCAGCCTGTAAGTATTTTTTCCTGTGCCGCAGCGGATGCCGCAGGCACAGAGAACAGCCGGAAACAGCTTATGGTCAAAATTATTTCTGCAGATCTTATCAAATGTTCTTTGACGCCTGCCTTCCGGAAAGGAAAAAATTGCCTTATGGTTAAAAAGCAAAAATATCCATACAAAAAGCATAATATGAAATAGTATTGAAATCTCCTTTTTTTATACTGGTAGAGTACTGGTATTCAGAAAGGAGATTTTATATCATGAAAATATTTATCATTTTGTTTGTATGTTTCTTCTCATCCGTGGCTGGTTCTATCTGCGGAATCGGCGGAGGTGTTATGATTAAGCCGACGCTAGATGCTGCACATATGATGGATGTAGCATCTGTATCCTTCCTTTCTGGATGCACAGTACTTTCCATGTCTGCGGTATCCCTATATAAAAATCTGAAAAATAAGGATAACAGTGATTTCCATAAGATGTTTGCTTCCATCCTGACTGTTGGAAGCATCCTTGGAGGTATCATTGGAAAATCAGCCTTCCAGCTCCTTCTGGACATTTCAGAAATAAGAAGCAAAGCAGGCGCTATACAGGCAGCTGTTTTATTACTCCTTACAGCTGGAACGATGGCTTATGAGCTAAAAAAAGAAACGATTACAACGAAAAATATAGAAAATAAGCTTGTCGTATTTTTCATTGGATGCATTTTAGGCATTTTATCTGCTTTTTTAGGAATCGGCGGAGGGCCGATCAATCTGATTGCACTGTTTTACTTATTTTCCATGAGAACAAAAGAAGCTGCTTTGTATTCTATTTATAGCATCCTTTTTTCACAAATAGCAAGCTTATTGTACAGCATATGCACAGGAAATGTCCCGCCTTTTTCTGTCGGCATATTAGCCCTTATGATCGGCTGCGGGATAACCGGCGGCTTGACAGGTTCCGCAATCAGCCGAAAAATGAACCACAAGATGGTCGATCAATTATTTACCGGTCTTATGGTCCTTATGATCTTTATCAATCTATACAATATTTTCCGCTGGCTTTAATCCGCTTTTTCCTGAAACCAGGATGGGGTATTGCCGTGTGCAACGCTATGGTAAAATTCATTTGGAGCAATACCGGTAGCCTTCTTAAATACACGGCTAAAATACAGCGGATCATCAAATCCCGCAAGCTGAGCAGCCGTAGCGACAGACATGGAATTTGTCATCAAAAAATCTTTTGCTTTTTCTATCCGCAAATGATTTAAATACCGTATCGGAGACACACCCATCCGTTCTTTGAACATATGAGAAAAATAACTGTTGCTTAATTTGCAGCAATCATCCATTGACGATATACTCCAATCCTGCATATATTTAGAATTCAGCTCGCAAATCAGCCGGTCAATCGTGAAATTATTTTCGCATGGTCGCAAAGTCTGCTCCACAGACCTGCGAATCGTACTCAGCAGTATTGAAAAATTAGCCAAAACAACCGTCTCATAATGCAGCTTTTTAAGCTGCAGTTCCGTAATCATATATTGAAAGAGCAGTTTCACCGAAAGGTTCTCCCCAATATAACAATTTTCAATCGAATATTTGTGCAAGGCGGCCTCACACTGGCTGCCTGTAAAATGGATCCAATAAATTTCCGGCTTGTCCTTTGCATAATAAGAATACTGCTGCGGCTCCATCGGACGATATAAGACTACATTACCGGCAGGCAGCACCGTCCATCTCTGATCCAGAAAAAAATATCCCGCTCCTTTATAAATATAGATCAGCTGATAATCCAGCCGTCCGTTTTCACGGTTCAAAGAATAATCCTGTTCCAAAAAAGTCTGTTTTCCACAACAATTGACCAAAATTTACATACGCACACCGCTGCACCAACCGGGCAATCCGTTTTCTTGAACAACACGGTGAAGAGGATTTTTTCCTTACCGTCTCTTATGACGAACCGCACGCACCCTCTCTGTGCCCATCTCCCTATAACAAGATGTATGCGGATTTTAAATTTGATCCTTCACCCAGATTTCAAGATGATCTAAAAAACAAACCATTGATGCAGCAGCTTTGGGCAGGCAGTAACTTATACGCTCCCGAAAGCAGTATCAACAAGCCTTCAGATTCACTTGCCCTGCTTTTAGGATGCAACTCCTTTGTAGATCATGAAATCGGACGTATTTTAGATCTCATTCAAAAAAAATGTCCAAATGCACTTGTCATATTTACTTCTGACCATGGTGATATGCTCGGAGCACACAGGCTTTTTTCCAAAAATGCGGCCGTGTACCGGGAAGTGGCAAATATTCCTCTGATTATGCCATTATGCAAACCAGTCGCTACCACGGTCATTATAATGGAAACTATATGGGCATGGAATGCATTTATGCTGCCGCTGGTATTAACGCTGAATTCTCCTGCTTCCAGAACTCTGGCCGTAGGACTCTATGCATTCAAAGGAGAAAATACCGTTGACTGGACCGGCATCGCTGCAGGAGGAACTATCGCCATTATCCCTGTCATCATTTTGTTTATATTTATGCAAAGACATTTTGTGGAAGGCATTGCTGGCGCTGTGAAAAGCTGATGGAAATACAACAAAACCATTTATCATTTTGGAGGAAAAATTTATGAAAAAAAGAAAGATCACAACACTTCTGTTAACAGCCGCATTGGCTGTATCCACTCTCGCAGGCTGTGGAGCAATGCCGGATACAAACGCATCAGACAGCCTTGAAGATAAAAAAGACACTCCTGACAAAGACACTCCTGACGAAAAAAAGAAAGATACTGCATCGTCTGATTCCACAGATTCCAAAGAAGGTAAAATCACACTGCGCGTAGTAGACTGGAGTGATGGTTCTGCCGGCCAAAGAGAAGAATTTCATAAAAAATTTATGGAAAAACATCCAGATATCAATATCGAATATACAATGTTAACCGTTGACCAGTTCAAAAATACGATTGTTACTATAATAAAATCCGGTGAAGGTCCGGACCTGTTTCCGATTCCTGTCGGCCTTACTTTAAATACTGCCGTTGCAGAAGGCTGGTACCAGCCAATGAACGATTATGTTACGGAGGATTTTGCCAAACAATTTGATCCGCTTTCCTTTGAAGAAGGTGTAACGCATATCGGAGAAGATTGGTATACGATTACCGAAGTAATGCCGACGATACAATGTCTGTTCTTTTATAACAAAGACGTTCTAACCGATGCTGGTGTCAACGACATTCCTGCCACATATTCCGAATTCAGAGAAGCCTGCAAAAAAGTAACTGAAAACGGAAAGGGTAACACATACGTCCTGGTAGATGGCGGAAAACAGACAAACCGCATGGATGTTCTGGCTCGTTCGCTCGCTGCAGCTGCAGGCGGCAAAATCGCTGCAACGACAAAGGTACTGACCGATAACAGCGCCGCACCTTATGATACAAAAGAAATGAAGCAGGCTTTGGAACTAATCAAAGGTCTGGTCGATGACGGAAGCATCCACCCGGACACGATTAATATCAGTGCACCGGAAGCAAGAGAACTGTTTGCCCATGGACAAGCCGCTTTCCTCTGCCAGGGCATGTGGTGTATTTCACAATGGGATATGGATTATCCAGACATGAACTATGGCGTTATTCCTGTACCAGTGCCTGACGGCATATCCGACACCTATGTACAGGCAGGTGAATTGTCACCATGGATGGGCATTTATAAGCAATCCAAGCACCCAAAAGAAGCCGCAGAATATTTAATGGCTCTATACAGCGAAGAATATGGCTACCAGCCAGGATGTGTATCAGACGGCACTTTCGTATCCGTTATCCCTTCTATCAATGAAGAATATATGTCCAATAAAATCATGAAGGACTACTATACTATTGCAGCCGAAACCTCCAAAACCGTTCCGACACTTGTCAAAAGAAATGTAAAAGCTAATGACTTTTATGCTGAAATTAAAGATGTGCAGCCGAGTCTGGGCGCTATCGTACAAGGTATTATTTCAAAAAGCATTACCGAGTATGATTCCTCATTAAAAACGCTTGCAGAAGAATCTACCGCGGAATGGAAACGGGCATGTGAAGCTGTCGGCATGGATTTTAGCGATCTTGAATTTCCAAACTGGGATGCAAAAAAAGATTATGAAGATAAAGACTATGAAGCTTTAAAAAAATAAAGAAAAAGCGGGCCAGCCCGCTTTTTCTTTATTCCAAAACAATGCTTCCGTTTTTTTCATAAAAATGTGTAGAAAAAAACTGCTTCATCGCTTTTATCATATAATAAGTGTCTTTTATTCCTGCCGTCTCATAGGCAGAATGCATTGCAAGCTGCGGCAGACCAATATCTACGGCGTTAACGGAAACCTTTCCAGAAGAAATATTGCCCAACGTGCTTCCGCCTGCTTCATCGGAACGGTTTGCAAAAAACTGTACCGGGACGTCTGCTTTTTTACAAATATCCCGAAACAGAGCAATACTTACCGCATCACTTGTATACTTCTGCCCTGCATGTGATTTTATGACAATTCCCTCATTCATATACACACAATTTTCTACATCCGTTTTTTCTGGATGATTTGGATGCACCGCATGGGCATTGTCCGCACTTATCATAAAGCTTCCTGCCACTGCCCGGTAGTAATCCTCCTCTGGCATTCCAAGCCCCAAATGAATCCTTCTTAGAATATCATATAAAAAGGTAGAGCCTGCCCCCTGCTTTGTGCCGGAACCTACCTCTTCATTGTCAAAACAAGCATATACATGAATGTCGTTCTCTTGCCGCCCTTCTATAAATCCTTTCAAAGACGCATAAGCACACTGCAAATCGTCCAAATGCTGTGAAGATATAAATTCTTCCTGCGCACCCCACACGGACGGTTCTTCCCTGTTATACAAATAAAGATCACTACCATAAACAGATTCTTCTGAAACTCCTGCTGCATTGGCAATGAGTTTTTTAAAATCACCTTTTTTGCTTTCCTCTCCCCCAAATAATGGAAGCGTGTCCACTTGTTTGTTATAAGCATAGCCATCGTTAACTGTCCGGTTCATATGAATTGCCACACTTGGGATCATAACCAGATCACGGTCAATATTGATAAGCTTCGTAATCAAACGATCTTTTTCTTTGACAATGACTCTGCCTGCCACAGAAAGCGGACGGTCAAACCATGTAGCACAAAGCATTCCCCCATATCCTTCTGTATTTAACTGCATATACTTTTTCTTAACCTCAAGCTCTGCATGCTCCTTGATTTTAAAAGTCGGAAAATCACTGTGGGATGCCGCAATATGAAAGCTGTAATCTGTAAGCTTCGTACCGATACGGAATGCAATCATACTGGAATCATTTCTCGTTACATAATAGGTTCCTCCCGGCTGTATCTCCCATTTCTCGTTCTCTCTCAATCTTTCATAACCGTTATTTGCAAGTTCCTTTCCGATCGTTTCCACTGCATGAAAAGCAGTCGGACATTCCTTTAAAAAAGTTGCCAGCTCCCCGGATATTTTCTTATACATATTTTATATCTCCTTATCTATTCATTCTTTTAAGGAACAGTTCCTAAGAAAGGGCTGTCACAAATAAGACAGCCCCATACTCTCATATACTATTTTATTAATTTTCTTTGTCTCTCCCGTTTTGCAAGATACGGCATAATCATACCTAATGCTGTCAGCACAATCGGAGTAATAATATTTAACGCCATCGTAAATATATCTTTCGAATACATGCCCAAGATACAACATGCTGCCGTCAGCACAAAGCACCATGCTCCAAAAAATTTGGCGACTGCCTGGTTTTTCACAAAACGGTACTCTGCAGATATGGAATTATACGCTTTTCTAAGCGCAAGATATCCTACGAATACCCATAAATAACGAAGCGGCATACATACGGAATTCAGCTTGTTCAGCTGTGCCAATACGGCTGCTGCTCCCGGTACAAATGACTGAACAAGAATAATACTTCCTGATAATGCAATAATCAGCTTGATGCCATTCACATAAGCCCCATGCTCATTTCTCTTAAGCAGCACACTCGGAACAAATTCTTTGGAGTCTTCGTTATCAAGCAGCATACGAAGCGGTGCGTCAATACTAACTACCAGCACTGCAAACTGGCCTATCATATTACAAAGCGCATACAACACTAACAAAATATCTCCCATCCCGTAATATTGCCCAAGCTTTTGAAATGCCCAGTAAGAGCCGTTTGATACATAGGAATTAAACACTTCATCGCTGCTGTTGATCACAGACGGGTCAAACATCATTCCCATCGCGATTGTCCCAAGAATCGCACATGCCACAACCATAACAGCCAGGCAGATCATACCTTTCGGGAATCCTTTTGCCGGATCTTTTACCTTATTAACGTACGGAGAAATTTTCTCACATCCTCCTACAGCAAATACAAGAATCGACAAAGATGTAAAATATCCGATATTAAACTGAGGGATCAGGTTCTTCAAGCTGAAATCCATGGAAACATATCCGCCGCCCGGATTGATAGCCGGAGCCGCAAACATCAGCAAAATGTATAAGATTGACATTACAAACATACTGGTCCCCGCAATGGACGCAAGCTTTTTCAGCGGATTCAGCCCACGGCTTGCTACCCAGCAGAAAAACAAAAATACTGCCAGCGTCGCCAGCTGTACACCGATCGTCGGAAACGTATCGTATGTTTCCGCGTTACGGAATACTGCCCAGCTAAGAGCCTTGAGTCCGCCGCTGCCCTTGCTTGCAATATAAGTAATGTGACATGCCCAGTAAGTCCATCCAGCATAATACGCAAGCTTTGGCCCCATCGTATTATGAATCCAGGAACTAACACCGCCGCCGGACGTCTTAAACGCAGAACCCAGTTCTCCGACCATCAGCGTGTAAGGTATAAAATAAAGCGCAAACATTAAAATCCAGCTGAAAATGACCTGAATTCCATTAAAATATACAAAGCCGTTTAATACATTTCCAAATCCCCATACACCTGAAAAAGCAATAAACGCCAGTGTATACCAGTTCATCTTTTTTGAATCCTTCATAATATTTCCTCCAATGTAATAATTCTTGCTGCCAAATTAAATCATAATTGTAGATTATCGACAACACATATATAAATATAACATATACATCTGCTATTTTCAACAAGAATATATATATATTTTAAAAATCCATTGGATAAAATTTCTAAAATTTTCCTCCGCCACCTCCATGTGTTGCACCGGAAGAAGATGTGTGTGTGCTGGAACCGCCTGAATGGCTAGCGTGGTTTGTATTATACGGACTGTCATTCTCTTTCGGTTTTTCTCTTCGGTCAATGTGCCGATACAGGAACAAATCACTCTCTTTTGTCAGCTTCATACTGCCCTTTTTCACGTAACTGTCAGCCGCTGACTGACTGTACACCGACTTTAACTTGCTTCTCATAATACCTGTTACTATCAATGAAATGAAAAATCCGATACCAAGCGTCAGGATAAGCATTCCAATAAACGCAAACGGTTCCCTTGGAAGATGGTCGATGTCATACGGCGTACCTGTGTGTGCCTGCGTTAGATAATCATCGCACAATTCTGCAAACTTTGTAAATGCTGCCGCATATTCGCCTTCTTTTAGATCGTCTATAAACTGTTCCGACATATATTCCAGACCCGCATCCGTAACTGCCGTAATCCCAAATCCTTTCGTTGATATATACCAGTCTCTTTCTTCCATACTTATAAGAAACAGTATTCCGTCTTTTCCATCTCCAAAGCCGTAACCGTTATTGTCATAAAAATCGTCGGCATATTCCATAGCAGATTTTCCTTTTAACGATTTCCTCGTAACTACTACAATATCCGACTGCTGCCTTTCACTGATTTCATCCAGTTTATGTAAAAGCTCTGTTTCCTCATCGTCTGAAAGCAGATCTGCCTGATCTGTCAGCCTTGGCGCAGGATCCTTTGCTGCAAATACCGGGCAGATCGAAACAACAGCCAATAACAGCGCCAACAGTGCAATATAAAATTTCTTTTTCATGCTTCGCATTCTCTTCCCTCCTATAACAGCCATATCAGATAAGAAAAAAGATACAACGAAACACCTATCAGCCCTGTTAGCCCAAACAGCCATTTCCTGTACGCTGCTTTATCCAGCGGCAAATCTCCTGCCATCTTTCCATTCTGTCCATTCATGGCAAAAAGGTAATTCTGCCCGTTCCATGTCGTGCTCAAAAGCCAGACTGGAAAAAGGGCATACTTTACTTTTCCATTTCGCAATCGGATGCTTCCCGCCTCTTTCGTAACAGTTGTATATCCTTTCACTGTCGCGTCAAAAGCTGCCTGCGCACTTCTTCGAATCCGTTCGTTGGCACGCCCAATACTCTCTTTGCTATCCACATCATATTTGTCCGCGAGATACCCCGCCAAATATGCAGTCTGAAAATCCACTGCCTCTGAAAAGTCAAACGGCTCCAAAGACTCCATGATATCATCCGGCATTTTTTTAGAACCATCTACAGGAACCCGTATAAATTTCATGTTTCCGCCTCTGCTGACATGAAAGTAATTTGTTTCCGTATAATAATATTTGCTATCACTCCATGTCCGAACTTTTGTCGCCTTATAACGCATAGTGACATCCGCTTTGGCATCAAACAGCCAAAACGGGACATACACACCTTTTACTTCATTGATATGGTTCCTGTCCTTAAAGTCTTTTGGAAGCAGACGCTTTCCAGCGTAAAAATTTTTTAGCGCCTGCCTGGCTGCTTTTTTATCCAGCTGAAACGGAATTACATAATCCGGCTTTAGCGCGCCCGAAAGCCGCCCTGTCATAACAACCGGATTCCCGCAGAATGGGCAGGATGAAGCCGCTGTATTTTCATCACAGGCAATTTCACCGCCACAGGATCTACAGACATAAGAACACAATCCGCCTGCTTCACCCTCCTGCCACTCTTCGCCGGCAGTCTCCTCCCATCTCATATCATCCGCCTGGTCGTTTTTCCATTCGCTGTCATAGCTTGCCAGTGTTTCCATTTCAAATTCCGTATCACAATATGGACACTTCATTTTTTGCAATGTACTGTCAAAAGCAATGGCGCCACCACAGCACGGACATTTATATTCTTGTATTCCTGCCATGTTTCTCCCTCTTATCATTACTTATTTCACATCATGCTCATCAAAAATATCGCCGCATTCTGGACAGAATTTTGGAGGATGCGAAGGATCCTGCGGTTCCCATCCACATTTGTCACATCTGTATAACGGAACGCCGGACGGTTTCTTTGCACCGCAGTTTGTACAGAATTTCCCCTTATTCACCGCACCGCAGGAACAAGTCCACCCAGCATCCGTTACAGGTTTTGCCGAACCGCATTCCGGGCAGAATTTACCGTTTGCCGTTGCTCCACAGCTGCATTTCCATACACCCGCTTGAGCTGCCTGCTGCTGCGCTGCATGATGCCCCATAGCAAACAAGTTCTGCGCATTCATGCCTCCTCCTGCATTCATCGCCATACCCATGCCTACAAAGCCGTTCATAGCTCCGGCAGAATTAGAAGCTGCCGCTTTCATGGCATCTGCCTGTGCTCCTGCCATCGCTGCTCCTGCCATCGTTGGATTTTGCAGCACGGCAGTACGCTGAAGCTGTTTGATCATTTCCGCGTCTTCTTCCGGCAGCGTAACAGAACCAAGCGCAATGCTGACAATTTTCAGGCCGCGCAGCTCTCCCCACTTTGCCGAAAGCGCAGCGTTCATCGCATTTTCCAGTTCCGTCGTATGGGAAACTATTTGATTCGGGCGCATTTCCAGATCCGAAAGCCTGCCAAATGCAGGCTGCAGCGCACTGATAAATTCTGTTTTCAGCTGTCCGTCTAATTCTTCACGTGTATAATCCTCTTCCACATTTCCGCAGACATTCGTATAAAACAGCAAAGGATCCGTAATTTTATATGAATACACACCAGAACAGCGAATGGAAACATCCACATCCAGGCCAATTTTTGCATCCACGACACGGAAAGGAATCGGGTTTGGCGTCCCGAATTTATTGTCCACCAATTCCTTTGTATTGAAATAATACACACGCTGGTCCTTGCCAGTATCTCCGCCAAATGCAAAACGTTTGCCAACCGTCTTAAAAGTCTCCAGAATGCCTTTCCCAAGCCCTCCTGTAAAAATACTTGGCTCTGTAGACGTATCATACCGAAATTCACCAGGCTCCGCACATACCTCTACCACTTTTCCCTGTTCTACGATTATCATACACTGGCCGTCTGCTACCGCAATCCCGCTTCCATTAGAAATAATATTGTCATTTCCTTTTTTATTAGACGAACGGGAACCTGTACGCTTCCTGCCTTTTGTAACCATGACATCTTTTTCCATCGCATCACAGTAGAAAAACTCTTTCCACTGATCTGCAAGCGTTCCTCCCGTCGCACCCATTCCTGCTTTTATAAGTCCCATAATAAAATCTCCTTTTTTCTAATTACTGCTTACCCTTTCATGCTCATTTCATTCTCATAAGTTCTTACCGCTACTTCCAAAATTATTTGCAGGCTTCATTGCATCAAATCGACAATCTATTACAGCCATTTTATTAAACCAGCATCTTCTCATATTTTTACAGACACATGCAATCGTTTCAAAGAGATACTCGTAAAATGAACTTGCCTGTACGGACGGAAAAAGAATAGATACTGCCATAATGCTCTACAATCGCACAAATGCTGCGCACCCCAATCCCATGTCCCGGGTTATCCGTAACCGGTATCCCCTGTTCAAAGACAATATCCCCTCCACAGGAATTCATACACTGCAGAAATAACTTTCCCTTCTTTTCATATGCAGAAACTTCTATAAAGCAAGACCGCCCTTTCTCCTTTAACCCTTGACAGGCATGCAGTGCATTTTCCAGTACATTAGACAGTAAAATACACAAATCACTTTCAGATATATGGATATTCTGAGAAATCATCGGCCAAAAATATTTTTTATTCAAAACACACAGCAGCACCGCCAGCGGAAAATGTGTAATAAACGGATAAATAAGCTCCACAAAATCTGTATCAATAAAATATTCCCTGAAATATTAAGATTACAGCCATGCCGCCCAACATAGCCAGCCGTTTACGCGGCGTCCAATGAATATCGCAAAACGCCGCAGCTAGAATCATGCCAAAAACACCTACGGAGATAAAGCTGAGCAGATGAATGCTGCTCATGATATGAATACCTGCCCTCTGTTAAATGCATATTCCAGATAACGGTTCTTTATTTCAGAGCACTTTCCATGTGGAATGGGAATTTTTTCCAGGCTGTCCATTGTAATTGCCTTATAAGAAATATTTAAAATATATTCCATATTTATTACAAACGAACGGTGCACCCGCAGGAAATTTTCATACATCGCAAGCTTTCCACACAGTTCGTCCATACTTCCCTTACTTTCTAAAACAATCCCATTTTCCAAATGAAAGAATAAGGTACGCCCGATTATTTCACAGTATTCTTCCTGTATTTACACGCGAATATTTTGTGATACTGTAATAAATACTTGTACCCAAAGGGTATGATATGCCTGTTTTTTGATTTCCACCTTCCCATGTCATAAGTATAGCATAAACCGTTACTTTCGGCTACCTTGACCCACCGTCTAAAGCCAGTGGATTGCGGTAGCCATTTTTTCAAAAGACAAATACCTTGTTCCCTGAAACGATAGCTTTCCTGTATCTCCTTCATCTAACATGCCATACTCCGAACCCGTAACGGAAAACTCCATTTTGTCTCCGTTATCTACCTGAAATGTTACATAATACCTTGTTGAAGGAGTCGTACTGAATCCACGCGCACCGCTGATATCACCAGCATTTGCGTGCCTATGGTGTGAAATACTTGTTCTTTTTGACACAACTTTTGCTGTTACTGTTAATTGTGGAGAATGATTATTTTTGTTCCAATCGCTTACACCTCTTACCGCTGCTGCTATAAAAATTACAATAACAAGTACAAATACTATGATAAATATGAGTCCAAATGCACCATACTCAAAATTCATCTCAATTCTTGCACAACTTAAGCGACCTGACATAGCTCCTCCTTTTGTATAAAGCTTCACACTATCTGGGACACATTTATAAATCCACCTTTCATCTATGCTTGTTTATTATCTATCCTCTTCATTCCTTCTGCCAAACGCACATATCATCAATATCCGCATTCATTCAGGAAAATATACTTTTATTCCATATCATATAACTTTTTCTTCATCAACAAATTCCCAGCATAAATGTTCATCTTTTTATAACAGATGCTATATCATTTTCCCATCTTTATATAAGGAAAAACTTATGAATTATGATTTGATTGACAAAATTTCAAAATCAATCTCTGCAACTCCATTAAAATATTGCCCACTGTTCCGCATTCCATAACTATGAAACATCTTTTCTAATAACAATATTATATCTCTGTTCTATATATTTCACAAGTAAAATAACTAATATCCCAACTAAATACATCATCCTAATCATATGAAGATAATCGTATTTCTTCCATATATTCTTATATCTGATTGTCCTATAAATCCAGCCCGATTTTACGAACAAATATTTTTGTACCGAAAAATGTGCTGTTTGTACCAGAATGCTGTTTTTGTTACCTGAATCTGGCAAAATAAAACGGACTGCTGAATGGCCGCATTGCTGATTGTACTTATATATAAGGATGGAGAAGCGGAACCGCAAGGTATCAAAATAACCGCGAGATATGCTGGAACTGGCGTTATCTATACGGCGAGGTAAATCATTCAAAGTATGATTCCATAAAAGCGAATTTTACAGATAGATTCGGTGTATTTATGCGTAAAGATTCGGAGTTGGCTCAAAAGGAATTTATCACACCGGAGGATTTGTTAGACAAGCCTCTGATTGTTTCGGCACAAGAGGAAAGGGATCATTGGCCGACTTTTGGGACTCTTATTTCTGATATATCCAGAATGAAAGTGGTGGCAACCTACACTTTATTTTTTAACGGTTCTTTGCTTGTGGAAGAAGGCCTCGGCTATGCAATTTGCTTTGACGGACTGATAAATATAAATGAAGATAGCAATTTGTGTTTTCGTCCAATTCTGCCTGCATTAGAAACAACGCCTCACATCATTTGGAAAAGGTATCAAGTACACACAAAAGCCGCTCAAAAATTTTTGGAGAAGTTACAAGAGCAACAATAATTTTATGTATCAAGCCGTCTGCTCAGCAGGCGGCTTGTGTTTTTCTGTTTGCATAAACATTTCAATCTCCATAATTTGAAACACAATTCGTCCAATCGAAACACTACGATTTGCTTTTTCGTTGCTTTTGTATCTGGTAAAAAGAAATTTCTTTAAAAAAGGCTTGCTGTCACATCGAAAATGCGTAAGCTGTCACTCACAGAAATAAAACATATCTTTGAGGAAGACGCAAACATGCTGCAAATATCTGAAATCGTAGAGAAACCGAGGAAATGTTTGACCTGTTTAACGAGCATTTCTATGACAATGAATTAACCCGCCCGGCCACCGCCGAGTCCCACGGCCTGCATATTGAAAAGCACCAGAAATACGGCTGGACGGTAACAACGCTGGCCCCGAGGCGGAGACCGCGAGGCTTCCACTAAATTGTTCTATGCTTGAATGAAACAAGGGCTTTTTCATGTGATACTTTTTAGCGAAGAAAAATTCTTCGCGCTTACACTGTGAAACGATGTTCAAATTCGTATAGCCAACTTACTCCCATTTTAGAAATAATTAAACTATATCTGTCACAGACAAGGTAAGCTGCATAACTTCGTTGGGGTTGAGGTAAATTAATGCCAAATAGGATAAAAATTGGTGATAAGTTAGTGTCACAAACATGCGTTCCTTAATTTCATATAGCATCGTATAATTTATCCATATGACTCTCAAAAAAATATATATACCTTTCAATTAATCAACTGAAAAAGCAATTATTTTTCAATATATCAACTATTTAAATTCATTATAGTTGATATATTATCTTATAATAGTTAATGGATTACATGTCATCCCTTTCTCTTTTTAACAACCAATTTTATGGCAGTCATCCATTTTAAGCCAACTGAAACATCGATTGATAAACCTTTCATTCTTAACGGTTCTTTTTCAATGCTATATTCCTTATTTGTTGATTGTAAGCCTCAAAATCTATATCCTTTATACTCAAATCTATTAAATATCGCCTTTTTTTATTTCTGGAATACCTTGAAGTATTTTCGTGTGCCCCTGCACACTTATAAGATTTTCCCTTTTTCTATCTAGTAGAGGCTGAATAGATTCCATGACTTTCCCTGCCGCTCTTTCATTTCTTTCAATCCGTTCAAGTTCCTCATGGACCCATTCTGCTGTTTCTTTAAATAATTCCGGTGTTTCCCCTAATACTGCATGTTTATAGATCATAAGACCACTCCTCTATCTATTTTCATATATAATACCTGCTTTATAACAGTTGCTGATAAAATATCTGGCTGCTTTCTGATGTTCCTTTAGGTCAGACGCTTTATTGTGTAACTGTATTGTTTGATTTAACAATCTTACTGCTTTTACATAATCATATCTCCTGCTTTTCACCATATAAGAAATACTTCCCAGATTTGTAACAATTACAAGCAGACGGATACTTCCATATTGCAGGAAGAAACGCATATCTGCTACTGATATGTGTGATACTGACGGGTGATTATGCATTGACACCACCATGCATTCTTTTGACGACATAATCAAATGGTATGAAAATGTGTCAGCCATTGGATTGACCGAATGTTCATCTCCAAACTGAACTCCTACCAGCTTTTCCTGTTATAAAATTTTTTCAAATTAAAACTGTATGTAATTGCAACCTTATTAGATTCATTTTCATTCTTTGAAAGCTGGAGAACCTGCTTTGCAAGCTCGTAAATAATTTCATATTCATCCTCTGGTATTTCCCGGTAACGAATCAATGGTACTTTTCTAATTGCTTCTTCCTTAATCATTATCTTATGGTCACGTTTTTTGACATTCTTAGCCTCTCTGAATCATCCATTACTAAATCATCCCCGCTTCTTCTCTATATCTTCATTCGCTATGTTTACTATATAGGTGTCTTTCAAATATTCCAATCACCACTTTTCTATCTACAATCTCTGCACAAATTATTTCAATACAAATGAAAACTTCCTCTCAAACGCTGATTTCCTTACCAGATTTAATATTCCATAATAGCTGCTGCTTTCGTATTCAATTTCCTTGTATGCAACATATGCAGAATCAGAAACCGGAAGTGAATTCGGATGCATCCTGCATAAAGAAAGGCATTGCTCATATTCTTGTATCTCATTTAGTGCTTCATTAAAAAATTCAGCATTTTCATCTTTTCTTTCAGACAGTATATCTATGGATTCTTTCAAATATTTTAATAATGCCTGCTTATTTCTAATATTCTTGCCCTCATCAGTTTCAACAACCTGAGCATATGTATGAAGCTCAAATAATAAATCAATATACAGACTGCAAAAAACATCCTGCTTCAACAACTGCGAATCAAAATTTGACATAAGCGCTTTTACTTTATCATTACATTCTTTAAGGTCTTTTCCCTGTTCTCCTGAATTTTCAATTCCTTTGAACTTCTCATAGAAATATTTAGTAAACATCAGAAATCTGACGGTTAAATTACCATTAATATTCTGCGTTAAAATACCATTCTCTTTTTCTTTCATATACTGCAAATAAATAACATTCAATACCTGCTGAAAATCCTGAGTTTTACGGCATTCTTTTATTATATCCTGATACTGAAGAAACCGAGCAGATTTTATTTTTTTACACTTCTTTTCATAAAACATATTTTTTAAAACATTTAACGAATTCATATTAAGATGGATTTTATCAATACTTTTATCCGTAGCAATACCGTTCCATGCAGGATACATGCCATTCGTCAGACATATTCTGCTGATATTTCTAAACCCGGTATTGTTTCTAACCATCTCAGTCAATTTTTCTGCTCCTTCAAATAAATATATATCTTTAACACCAGTAAAATTGGCAAATCTGTCTATATTGCGATAACATATTAATTCGCCATTTTCTATGTACACGGCAATATACATATTTTTTTCATATTCTTCTTCAAAAAAAGTCTCATATTCCGGTTCACACTTAATCTTTCTGACTCCTAAATAATCCTTTGCCAGTTTATTAAGCAGTGTCGTTTTTCCTGAACCGTTTTCTCCAACAATCGCCGTTATATTTGTTATGCAAGAACTGCTGTCAAAAAAATTCTTCGGCAAAATATTTCTGCATTCTTTTTGTCTCAGCTCATACCTTTCATTACAAAATGATACATAAAAATTATAATTAGAAGAAAAATTAAATCCCTGATTCCTGATAAAATCATCAAATGAACCGCCTATATATATATCAATTCCATTTAACTGCCTCACGTTATATTTTTCTTATAATAATACCACATTTAGTTTCCTTTAACTGCCTCAATATAAATTTATAAAATATTTTGTTTTATCCATGCATAATACAACAAAATATTTCATCTAACTATTTGTATACATATAACACGCAAAAAATTTATACTCTGCATGAAAAAAGACATTCACCACTTCCAGTAAATGTCTTTTCCTTAATCGTTTTTTATACTATTCCATAATTTATTAACTTTTTAAATCTTTGCCATTTTCCGCTTTCTCATTATTTCGAGCAGACCTGCTGCCCCTGCTTTCGTATCAGCCACAATCTCTGCTGGCGTCATTCCCTCATACCTCACCGCATTATATTCCCGTATCTTCCTGATATCATCCTGATCAAATCGTTCACTGATCTCAAGTTCTTCTATCACAACTGCCATAATCATTCCTCCTCTTCCAATAAAGCTGACGGCGGATAGATCATCAGGTCTTTATCCCCCTCATATGTCATAACAGCTTTTACTCCCTGGATTGTCTTTACATTTACGATATGCTTAAAATTCCATGAGACGATCATATCACATCCCGCAAGGACTGCCCCGCTATATGCCTGCCGTCATCATAGCTTTTTTTCAAAACCCAGTATATCATATGGAAAATTCAATTATAAGACAATACATAAAACCGTCTAATGACTCTAAAATATACTCTGTAAAATAATAAAATCAGCAGAACACCTTGCTTTTACAGGTATCCCGCTGATTCACAACCTTGCTAACATTTATAGATTGTTGAAAAAAGAGCATTTTTTCAATAATCACACATTCCTAAAATTCTCAAACGTCTTATACAAATCCAACTGTCCCCACCCCGATTGAGTCAAGTTAATGTCACAAAATTTTTCAACTTTTTTTCATGAAAAATCGCTGCAGGCCGCATAACTTCGTTGGGGTTGAGGTAAATTAATGCTAAATCGGCGAAAAATTGGTGGTAAATTAATGTCACAAACAGTTGTTCTATAAAAGCACTATTCCCATCCCTATCTTCGTATCTAGACTATGTTTCATCATCCATTATAATTACAAGGTAAAATAAATCTTCACAACAAATACATGCTCTAAACAAAAGTATTTATTGTGAAGAAATTTATACAGACAAAACGCAGGGTTCTTCATAAAAAGAAATTTTATAGTCATGTGTAACAAACTTTAATCCATCCGCCTTTGCCTGTGCTATCATCATCCTGTCAAATGGGTCATTATGATCCTGATTATGACAGACCAGCGTTTCCAGCGCCATTACATGCCTGTCCTCGATCGGCAGCATCCTATATCCCATTTTCCTGCATAGTTCAGACAGCTTCGAGCCCCCAATCCAAATCTTATCAGGCCTTGACATATATTTAATCGCTGTCTCCCAAACCGATGCCGTGCTGTAATAAATATCATTTTTTTCATCCATGATAAATCTTCTGGCTTCGAGGGGTAATCTGGGATTATCATCCAGCGCCCACAAAATAATATGCGTATCTAGTAAAAGCTTCATTCTGCCACCCCAAACATCCGGGCAATTTCAGGATTCATTTCATCAAAATCATAGGAATCATCATATAATTTCTGCCCTTTTGCAATCCCAATCCTTTTTGAAACCACAGTTTCCCCTTTCTTAACTGTATCTGTCAGCATAAACCTGTCTATAATCTCTAATAAAAACTGCAGGTTATCCTCAGACAAATTACTGACTTTATGCACCACCTGCTCTTGTAGTGAAATCATGCAAACACCACCTCTCTTTTAAGATAAAACATCTCATCGTTTCGTTTATTATATCTCAATATCATTCTTTTCTCAATCGGTAATTTTCCTCTTGAGACAGCTACGGAAAAAATCGAAAACCGATGGCATACTGCAAAGGCTGCACCTGCGACAGCTTCATCTCAGATATGAAGCTGTCGGAAGCCTGTGCCTATCCAAAAACAGTCCGGTTCTGGTAACCTATTCGCATTGGTTCTCTGATAAAAGTTTCTGAATAGCCATGTTAAAACAGGAATATACATTTTGGTTTTGCATTAAAATCATCCGAAGACGTTCCATCGTCCTTTCTGCAGCTTGTCCATTCTGTATGCCGCTTAAATTGAACAAGCCTTTTGCAAACTCAGCCTGTTCTGTATTTGAATGCTCAGCGTAGAGCTTCTTCAGGCACCTTGCAATCCTTTCCGCTCCCTGTTCATCCTGTTTGCTGCTCAGATTGACCATGACTCCTGCGAATACAGCTGCTATTTCTGCATCTGAATGCTTGATATAGAGCTTCTTCAAGCACTTAGCAGTCCTTTTCACCCCCTGTGTATCCTGCCGGATGCTCAGATTGTAAAGCCCTTTTGCAAAAAGGATCTCTAGTTCTGCCATATCTGAATGCTCTGTACACAGCTTCTCCAAGCGCCTGACAGTCTGCCCTGTTCCCTGCATGTCCTGTTTATTGCTCAGATTAACCAGTGCTTTTGCAAAATGGACCACGATTTCTATCACACCTGGATGTGCAGCGCAGAGCTTCTCTAGATACACAATACTCCTTTCCGCTCCTCGTTCATCCTGTTTAATACTATGGTTGTACAGTCCTTTTGCGAACTCAGCTGCAATTTCTGTTACATTTGGGTACCGGACACAAAGCTTCTCCAGGCGTGTGATATTCCTTTCTTCATCTTGCCCATCCTGTTCACAGCTAAGATTAAACAAACCTTTTGCAAAAAGAATTACTATTTCCGTCACATCTGGGTAACCAGCACAGAGCTTCTCCAAGCGTGCGATGCTTGCCTCCGCACTCAATACATCTTGTTTATTACTCAAATTGAACAGAGCTTTTGCAAGTTCAACAGCTATTTCTATCACATCTGGATTATCAACAGAATATTTTTCCAGACGCCCGACAGTACTTTCCGAATATCGCCTGTCCTGTTTGTTACTCAAATTGAACAAGCCTCCTGCAAACGCAAACGCTATTTTCGAATCATCCGGGTATTTATTTGCGAATATCTCCAATAAACAAACCAGTTTTTCACATTGCACAGCACTATTACAGTAATAAGCTGCATTTAATACATGCTGCGGATAATACTTTAAGGCATTTTCAGGCAGCAGAATTCTGTCTGAATATAATCTATCCCAGCGTTCGGGATTTTCATTTAATAAATCACCAAAGTTGCAGATTAACCTATCAAAAAAAATAATCGCAGGAACTGGCTCCTTCCATATAGCAGAAACAAAATCATGGATTGTTTTTTCATTTTGTTCGAATAGCCAACGACAAACGAAATACTCCCCAACTACATCAGGACGCAGTGCCGTCAGCTTGTCCTTAAATGTCAGTCCTGTCTGATACAGGAAATCCTCAGGTGACTCAAAATCTTCAGATTTATCTTTTATAATCTTCCATATATCAGGAAAAAGTTTCTGCAGGTTTTCAACAGGTATTCCCTGGAGCGCTGTAGCTGCACATTTCAAATATATACATGCATTGTATATCTTATCCACTGTATCTTTACACATCACATTTTTGATACTAAACTTAATTCTTTTTCCTTCCTCGCCGATTACATAATTAAGCATATCATTCCTTTTCCACTGTTCAATGTCCTTACACTCAATATATGCCACCGTCAGAAACATTGCATACAATGGACGGCACAAATATGGATCAATCATTTTCAGCTTCTGTAATAATATTTGACGGGTTTTATCTTCCAATACTCTGCCTGATTTCTTTTTGTGCCATTGCAAAGTTCTTGCATAATTTTCCATAATGTCCATAAGATTCTCATCTGATAACGGAGACAGTTTCAAAAATGACTCTCGATAACAGGCTTCCTTTAATTTCATTTCATTGCGGACGTTACTATACAATTGTTTCGTCCATGCATAATCCTCTGGTCCCCTGTCAGCTTCCCTTGATGCTGGCAAAAGCAGTACCGGCTGCTCACTCAATGACTCCATCCATTTCACAATCTCCGCTGCGTGTTCCTGCACATAATCCACAACCGGACATAAAAAATCCTCTAATCCTCTGTCAGTATCTCTTTCTACTAACAGGAGCCGTATCGGCTGGCTGCGAAGCTGCTCATTTTCATTCAATGACTCCATCCATTCCCCAAGTTCTCTTGCATGTTCCTGCACATAATCCGCAACTAGCAGTGTTTTTTGTGTAAGACGTTCAGTAACCCCGTTAAGATTTTTATAATCATTTCGTTTCAGCTTGTGGACAATCCAGCCAGCCGGCAGCTGATTCTGAAATTCATATGCCAGCCGGCTTTTTCCACAGCCACTCGGTCCTACAATTGCCCACCATTGAAATAGCCCGCCAGAAGTCCGAAGAAAGCTATTCAGCTCACTCATCTCTTTTTTACGTCCAGATAACGGTACAATTTCTGCATTATAGGAAAACTGCTCAAAAGAACCGCCTGGTTTCATTGCAGCGATAGGATTGATTTTCTGGTATAAATCAGGATTGGTTTCCTCCAGAAGATGTTCCAATATTACGCGCACAGCTTCATGTCTTCCCTGTTTATATAAAATTGCACGTATATTTTTTTCACCAAGTCTTCTGACTTTTTCATCTTTCTCAGACTCCTGGCATCCAATAACGGTATAATGGTTCACCCCCTGTATTATGGAATCATGAAGAATATCCATGGTGCGGTCTTTTTCAAGGCTGCATCCTAAAAAAACATAATCCTTTTACCAAAACACGCTTTTAAGTCATGAATCAGCGGTGAATCTTTTCCATAATGACGGTCATACTGTGCAGAAGTAAAAACAATATTTTCATACTCAATCAAATTTCCGATAACGGTTCCATGCATCTTAAACAAGCCGTGATATTTAGGATTCCTTATGAATTGCTCCAGCACTGGATGCCCTGGATGAGATACTGTTTCGAAAAGACAATCGCATACCCCATAGACTGTTTCTAAAGTTTCATCAAAATTTGTTGTCAGGACAAGACCGTGAAACAGCCATGGCAGCATGTAAACTGCTTGTTTAGAAATAATGCTCATTTTATCATTCAGATGGTCTGATGAAAATAAATTTGCAATATCCCGTGCCAAATTTGAAGGTGTCCGTAAATCTTCTAACCGCTGGGCTACACTCAGGTAATATCCGTTTTTTATCAGATTTTCAATCTGTCTGAAATGATTCCTATTTGTAATTTTACCTGCTAATTCTATAAGTGCCTGTTTCCAAGAAGGATAAGCAAACTGTGTAAGCCCGGCACCAGCAAAAGGAACTAAATTAGGCAGGTTTTCTTTAATTTCACTATACACATATTTATTGTCAGGATGGTAATCCATAATTTCTTCAAAAGAATATACCAAGCACATCACCACTTTCTTATTTTTACACTGCTTTACAACTTTATAAATGATACTATATCCAATCGTTTGTCTTGTGACTGAATAATTTGACATTTGCCCATATATTTGTTTTCAGCGCCGCCAGACTATCCTCTTTCAAAAAATGTAAAATTAAAAGAATTATATCATAGTATGTCGAATAATACTATAAAAGTTTCACAATCATTATACAGCTTCTTCTATACACTGCTATAGTTACAGCTTATAGCTTTCTGTATATTTATAAAAAATAGCAGAACTCCTTTATAATCAAAGATGTTCCGCCGAATAACATTTTCAAATATAATTTTAAGCCGTTCCAGTTCAGCCTTCCACAGAACTGGAACGGAATTCAAAATGGATTCCTAAAGGAATTAATTGTATAAGATATCAGGAAAATGTACTTCAACACTTTACAAACGTTTATACATTCCGAAAATTCTCAAACGTCTTATACAAATCCAGCTGTCCCCATCCCCACTCTCTATTCGGATACTCCCTGGAATCATCCCTCACCGCACCACGAATAAAATAATTCTTAATATTCGCCGTCGTAACTGAAATATCATTCCTTTGAACCCCAGTCCATTCCAGCATAAGCGCTCCCGCCCCTGCTGTAATCGCAGCCGCAACGCTAGTTCCGCTTCGCGTTTCAAACTTTCCTTCTCCCACCGGGCCATACACATCCACCGCTGGCGCTGCGATATCCGGTTTTATCATATTTGTCGCCGTATATCCACGTCCGGATTCAAAATAAATGCTCCCATCCACCGCATTATAACCCGCCACTGTAATCGGAGCTTCCGCATCCGAAGGTACCGTAAGCGTAGTATCCGGATTCGAACGAATAAAAATGACTTCTCCGGTTATCATGTCTGTCATTGGCAGCCATACATGGTAAATACCATCCGCAAAATTTCGAACAGACACATTTACTACCCATACCCCGGAAATCGGCTTTTCAAACCTGATATAAATCAGCTCGTTTCTATTTGCGGCTCCTGTCAAAAGATAATCTACCGTCACAAACGTTCCTTCAAATAAAAAGCGATATTCCGTATGACTGCCCGGAGATGTCGGCAATGCGCGAAAACGTTCTCCGGTCGGAGATATGACTGTTACTTCGTACAGTTCCGGCGCCATTGCCCACATCTCAGCAATAAAGCCTTCTACCCCTTCGGAAACACTGATTTCTACTTGTTCCTGTGCATTCTGTCCCCGGATTCCTCCCAGAAAATGATGTCTTTTATCCGCTTCATTTCCACATGCTACAGAGACACATCGCTGTCTGCGGTTCGATATCTCGTTAAGTGTATTCGCCAACGGACTGGCTCCGCCGCGGTTCCCCATATTTGTACCCAGTGCGATACAAATGGACAACGGCTTTCGCAGCTGTGCAGCCAGCATATTAAGATAGCGCACTCCTGCCATAATGTCATTTTCCTGGAAAACCGGAGTTTCATCCGGTATAAAATAAAAATCTTTTAAATATTGTTTTGCACGTTTTAACTGGACAAACGCAATGTCACAATTGGGCGCGGCTCCGCTGAACTGATTGCCAAAATCTTCCGATCCTGCTGCAAGCGCTGCCAGAAACGTGCCATGACCATCTGCGTACGGTATTTTTGCAGTCATAGAATCACGATTTGCCATCAGTTCTTCATTGATCTGATCTCTTGTATACTCTGTTCCATACAAAAATCCTTTCGGCGGCATCCCGCTGCGATCCTCCTGGTTCCAGATGCGTTCTACGCGCGTCGTACCATCCGTATTACAAAATAGTGGATTCGTATAATCAAAATCCGTATCGATAAATCCAAGCAAAACTCCCTGTCCTGTCAGCGCCAGATTCGGCTGATCCCTGACTTTTAAAATGCCGCTCTCTCCTAATGCCACATTATTTAACAGTCCAAAACATTTTGGAATTACTCCATAAGAAAATTCTCCCGCTTTTAGTTTCCCGCTTTCTCCTTCCATTTGATAATAAACTGCCACAAAATCTTCATCTAAATCCTGCACACAATAATCACCCGGAGGTACATCTTCCATGTATTCCTTTGATGCTATAAAATCATAATAATCGTTAGAATAAACCGCTTCCTGACAATCCGGCATAAGATTCTCCTGACACATATTCTTTTTCTATATTCATCATATGAAATATCATTTAAAAAGTCATACCAAAAACTATTTTCTACAGATTATTTTTTGCTGCATCTCTCGTCCGTTTAGCTATCTGCATTTAAAACGCCCATTTCCTGATACAAATGTCGATATTGCAAACACCATTTACCCATGATACAATATTTCATACTAACGAATAATTCTTCACCACACACATTCATTTGCACAAACAAATACATGGAAAGGAGTAATACTATGGCCGTTTATCATATTGTATTCAGCCCCACAGGAGGCACTAAAAAAGTTTCAGACTTATTTACAGCATCCTTTTGCTCAAAAAGCGTCTATATTGATCTCACTGACCGCAGCAGCGATTTTTCTTCATTTTCCTTTCATCCGGAAGATGTTTGTATTGTATCCGTCCCTTCCTACGGTGGACGAGTTCCCGCTATCGCAATATCACGGTTATCTCAGATGAAAGGAAACGGAGCAGCTGCCATCCTCATTGTTGTATATGGAAACCGAGCCTATGACGATACCTTTGCAGAACTGCAAGACATCTTAACCGAATGCGGATTTACCTGTACTGCCGGTATCGCAGCAATTGCCGAACATTCCATTATGCGTCAGTTTGCCAGCGGTCGGCCTAATCTGCAGGATGAAAAACAGCTTGCTGTTTTTGCTGAAACGATTCGTTCCAAAATGAAATCGGGTACATTATCCGCACACTTAGAATTGCCCGGAAACCGCCCTTATCGGGAATACAACGGCGTTCCTATGAAACCGCAAACCGAAAAATCATGCAACCATTGCGGCCTTTGTGCTAAAGCCTGTCCTGTAGGAGCGATTTCTATGGATGACCCATCTATAACAGACACGAAAACATGCATATCCTGTATGCGCTGTATCGCTATCTGTCCGCAGAAAGCCCGAAATGTCAGCAAAGTATTACTTGCAGCTGGCAGCATAAAATTGAAAAAAGTCTGCAGTGATGATAAAAAGAACGAACTGTTTCTTCCATAAATTAACTGTTTTTAGATACATACCCGCTTTTAAATACATATCTGCTTTTAGATATATATCTGCCTTTAGATACATACCTGCTTTTAAAGTATTGTATACGACTTGGAACCGTTAACAAAATATAAAAAGCTTTAAAAGATGAAAGAAAGCTGTTACGGCAATTTTTTCATCTTTTAAAGCTTATATTCACAGAAAACAAACCTAAAGAACTGTTGCAAAATAATTTTTATACTCTGCTGAGGATAAATTGCTGCTACTCAGAAAATACAATGCTTGCATGGTGCATCCGCACTTCATTTAGCATTGCCTCTGACGGCTCAACTTTAACTTCCTGCAGCATTCCCTGACTTGCAAAGATCATACTATAAATATTATGTTCTGTATTGCCGGAAGAATAATCACGCACTTTTAACTGCGGATTGGAATGATATCCATCCAGCTTATGTGAACGAACTGGAGCCATACACTGCAGCTCGCTTAATGTATACGTAGCCAGCTTCTTCCGCTTACTTTTATTTTTAACTACTGCGATATCCAGCTCGTCTGACACAAGCAAATATTCATATTCCCGATATCGGTTTTTAAAAGCCGTAAAACTGACTGGAACCATGATAATACCGACTAAAAAAAACAACGCCTGATACATTGCGCCGAATAACAGACAAATTAGCGTAATTAAAATCAAACAAATCCGAAGCTGCTTTCCTTTTAGATCTTTTTCATCATGAACAATAACTTCTGCATATGATTCTGACATATGTTCCTCCTTAAAATCAGCGTCGGTATCTCAGCCTGCACCAAGACTTCCACGCGTATGTTCCGGCAGCCCTTGAATGCCCCGCATCGTAATTAACGGTCCGCCTTTGCCTTCTACATAATCTCCGGTAATCGTTACAATTCCTATATTATCATCCTTTGGAATCTCATACATAATATCCAGCATAAATTCTTCTAAAATTGCACGCAATGCCCTGGCTCCAACCTTCTTTTCTTTTGCCTTTTTTGCAATCGCATGCAAAGCATCTTCCTCAAATTCCAGCTTAACCTCATCATAATCCAGCAATTTTTGATACTGTTTGATAATCGCATTTTTGGGTTCAGCCAAAATTCTGACAAGCATATCTTCTGTTAACGCTTCCAGCGAAAACAAAATCGGCAGCCTTCCGATAAATTCAGGAATCATACCAAATTTTCGGATATCTTCTACCGTTACTTGCGACAGCAGGTTTTCCTCCTTATCATATTTATCTTTCAAATCCGCCTGAAAGCCGATCGAAGACGCTTTATTCAGACGTTCCTTAATAATCTCATCCAAATCAGGAAACGCACCGCCGCAAATAAATAAAATGTCTTTTGTATTCACGATCGTCATCGGCACCATTGCGTTCTTGCTGCTCGCACCTACCGGAACCTCCACTTCTGCACCTTCCAGCAGCTTTAGCATTCCCTGCTGCACCGATTCACCACTGACATCACGCTGATGCGTATTTCTTTTTTTAGCTATTTTATCGATCTCATCGATAAAAATAATACCATGTTCCGCACGGTCTACATCATTATCCGCAGCCGCAAGCAATTTAGACACGACGCTTTCGATATCATCGCCAATATAACCTGCTTCTGTCAGGGAAGTCGCATCCGTAATTGCAAGCGGTACATCCAAAAGTCTCGCCAATGTTTTCACCAAATATGTCTTACCGGAACCAGTCGGCCCTACCATTAGCATATTTGACTTTTCGATCTCAATCTCATCCTTTTGGTCGCTGTTTATTCTCTTATAATGATTGTATACAGCTACAGATACCACTTTTTTCGCATGTTCTTGGCCAACGACATAATCATCCAGCTTGGCTTTTATTTTATGCGGAGCAGGAATCGCATGGATATCAAAAACCGGAGCTGCTTTTTTTTCCTTCGGCTTTTTCTTTTTTATCTTCTGCGCATTCGGCATCATATTTTGCAAATCAGCAAGATTAATCATACTAATGTTCGGCATTTTCCCATTCATGTTCTGCATTGGCCCTAAAATATCATCCAACCGAAACCCTGACTGATTCATACCATCAAACGTGCGCTGCATACAATCTTGACAAATGCAGATGTTATTCGGTATTTTGATCATTTTGCCTGCTACACTCTCCGGACGATGGCAGATATAACAGACTTCTTCATAATCATCATTTTTCTCTTCCCTGGCCTTATCTAAGTCCACTTCTCTAAAATCATGTTCTGACATTATCTATTCCACTCCAATCCATTTTTCCATCCGGCTTTTTACAGAAGCTGACGCTTATTCAAATCAAAAGCCCGACTATACTATTATAAAAAAATCCCTCCCATTTGGCAACAACTACAGAAAAATTTAATAATAAATTTATATCTCAACAAATAGGTCAAAATATCTGTCTATTTTCATACATACATCTTATCTTCGTCCTGCACACTGAAAGTCTCTTCCCGTCTGCGATCCAGTACTCGCAGAAATTTTCCAGCTTCTTCCCATGCCTTTTTTGATTCCTGAATCATTAGTTCACCCATTTGGAATACATGAAACATCCCCTCATAAATACTCAGCCTGACTTTTACACCGCTTTCTTTTGCCTTTTTCGCAAGTTCCGTGGAATCACTTAATAACATTTCAATGGAACCTACTTGAATCAGCATTGGCGGAAATCCGTCAAAGTCTCCAAACAACGGGGAAATATACGGATTTGCCGGATCTTCTTCTCCGACATAATCCCGATTGTATATCATACTTTCTTTTGTATTTCCAAACAACGGATCTAGTGTATAATTTGTCTCATAAGACTCGCCGCTTGCCGTCAAATCTGTCCATGGCGACATCAAAATCAATCCTTCCGGCAATTCCATTCCATGGTCTTTCAAATATAAACATAACGCAAGCGCCAGGCCGCCTCCGGCCGAGTCTCCTGCAATCACAATCCTTCCTGGCTGGCACCCGGACTGTAAGAGCCACTGCCATGCATCCAACGCATCTTCTAATGCAGCCGGATAAGGATTTTCAGGCGCAACTCTGTAATCCGGTGTAAAAACATTAATACCGCCGCCAATTTCATTATATAACCCTGCAAAAGAGCGGTATTTATTACGCATTGCACCAATATAACCTCCCCCATGCAGCTGTAAAATTACACGATGTACGCTCGGATTCTGCGCAAGGCTTAATAGTTCTGCTTTGCATTTTAAAAGATCGATCTGGGTCAAATGAAAACAAGCCGGACATTTCCAGGGCGGTTCGACCAGATTTTTACGTATTTCCCCATTTTGCAGCTTCGGACCAATCAGACGGTCTGCTGTCATGCGTGCAATCATATCCCGCACAAATGCAGCAAACATACTGCTTTTTTTCTCTTCTTTTTCTTCTTTCCCTTCTTTTGTCAGCTCTTTTGTCAATTCGTTTGCCAGTTCTTTTGACATTCCCTTCGATAATTCCTGATTCGTTATGTCTTCAGCCATCTTTATTCCTTCCTGAAATTACATTCCTTTCACACTTCCATTTTCCCTTACATCACATGAAATCTTCGTTTCAGCTCATTCCTCGCCCGCCTTCCTCCAATAATAAATGTTGCCAGAAACATCACACTCGAAAATCCCAATGCAACATAACTCATAACTGGATGGTGTACAACATCAAACAAACTGAGCAGCACACAAACGCCACTGCACAAGATCATACAAATCTGAAACAGCAAATAGCTCTGCCAGCTGCGTATATTAATAAACATAGCTGCAATAATCATCACATCCATAATAATAAACACCGTCGGAATTACATAATCGAGCGACCAATGCCGAAATCCAAGCACATAATCAATCACCACCAAATCAGCTGCTCCACATGCGACACCAATAATTACTTTACTGCGATAACCTGCATGTTCATTTGCTATAATATAAAACAAAAAAAGCATCAAATATGCCAATGCGCCAACTACAATCACACTCCACCACATATCACTGTCCATGACATAATTCATGATGACTGCCACTGCCCCCAACACAATCGCTAAAAATAACGCTATTCTGGAAACCAGCTCCAATCTCCGTCCCTTTAGACGGATATCCGGATACCGTTCCTTTGCCTCACTGTCATTCTCCTGTTCAACGACACATTGACAGAGCGGACATACATCTGTCTGATCTAAAATATTCACACCACAATGCAGACATTTATTCATAATACACCCCGTTGCTTTCTATCGATACATCCAGCCCTTCAGCCGCCAGTGTCCGAAAAAAAATCTTTTGCACAACAGGCTTTTCAAGCACTGAACTAAAGGTAAATACAAGTGTCTCTTTATAAGAACAAATGGTGCCTTTTAACAGCTGTCCTTTGCTCATTGCCAGAAACGAATGGAACATCTCAATATAAGGTTCATAAGCATCACGCACTTTTATATTTCCAATATTCGTCACCGTCGTTGTATTCGCAAGCGCTGACTTTGTATAAACAGACCGAATCGCCAGATTTTTAATAATAAGCGGCACCGCCCGCATCGCCAGATTTTTTTCATTTGACACATTATAAGAAAAGATATCTTCCAGATTATCTTTTTGAATCTGACTGCGTAAACTGTCCTTAACAATCTGCAGCACTTCCTCAAACGTATAATTTTCTTTTTCCGGCCAAAACTCAGCAGATACCATAACAAAAAAATTTTTTGTCGTAACCGAATCAAAATACGGACGCAGATTCACCGGAACCGCCGCACGGATCGGACGGGATGCCTGTGCACCATGCAGATATCCCTGATAAATGCTCCAAACCACAAGCGACACCAAATATTCATTAATACTCATCTCATGCCGCCTGCATACTTCTTTTAACTGCGGAATCTGAACATACCCATGCATCACGCCAAATTCCTGGGCCCGCAGCCTTGGCGCTTTCATAATATACGCCCGTCCAGAACGGTAGTTTCTTGCATGTCCCTTTTTATAGTTTTGCAAAAAACTATCTTCCCGGTTCAAAGACGTTTCCACACTCAGGCGATCCCCCTCCTGCTCACGCAGCTTTGGATGTGACAGCCGTAAATACTGATATGTCAGCTCTTTTAAAAAATTAATACCACCCATACCATCCGTCAGCACATGAAAAACTTCCAGATTAATCCTGCACATATAATAAGTCACACGAAACAGATAACTGTTATTCCTGTTTTGTAAAATATAACGGCATGGATATGTATTTTCTTCAATCACCTCTGGAGCCGGCTTTCCATTTTCTTCAAAATAGTACCAAAAAAAGCCCTGCCGCAGACGTACATTAAATCCATCAAATTTCGGCAGCACCATATCTAACGCCCTTTGCAGCACAGAACCAATCACCGGTTCCTTTAATACAACGCTGATGCGATATACATTTGTCATATCATCCCCTGCAATGACCGGAAATAAGTGGGCTGTATTATCCAGTTTGTCCCATTTTGGCTCACGCGCACGTCTGGATGATTTTCGCAATGTATTCCGCTCCGTCTGTTTTGTTTGATTGTCTGTTTTATTCATATCGTTCATTGCATCACTTCGCTTTATTTTGTAATATTCCTATAACATAATTTGCCATAAATTTATAAATTATGCAACTGTTTCTTACCAAAATAATATGAAAGAGCAGTTACTATTCACGGCCTGGGGCCGCTCATAGTAACGATTCGGGGCGATATTGAGAGTTTGCTTCGCAAAATCGCCCCTCACTCCTGAATCATGTTCTTGCGGAACGCGCAGCTAGTGCGCGTTCCTGACCCGTAAATAGTAACAAAGAGCACACATCCATCAATGTGTACTCTTTATCTCCAATAATCAATGTTTAGCAAATTTCCCTGATCCAGCCCTCAGGCGCTTCGATATGACCCATCTGGATTCCGGTCAATGTATCATAAAGCTTCTGAGTTACCGGTCCCATTTTCTCCATACCACTCGGGAAGCAGATTTCTTTGCCATGATCCACAATCTTTCCAACTGGAGAAATAACAGCAGCGGTTCCACACAGACCGCACTCTGCAAAATCTTTTACCTCTTCCAATGTCACTTTTCTTTGCTCTACTTCCAGATTTAAATATTTCTCAGCAACTACCATCAGCGAACGTCTCGTAATAGATGGCAAAATACTGTCAGACTGCGGTGTTACAATCTTATTGTCTTTGGTAACAAACAGGAAATTCGCTCCGCCGGTTTCTTCTACATATGTTCTCGTCCCTGCGTCCAGATACATGTTTTCGTCATAGCCTTCTTCATGCGCTGTAACGATCGGATACAGGCTCATTGCATAATTTAATCCAGCCTTAATGTTTCCTGTACCATGCGGCGCTGCACGGTCAAAATCACTGACACGGATTGTCAAAGGTTTCACGCCTCCCTTAAAATACGGGCCTACCGGTGTTGTAAAAATACGGAACTGATACTCATCTGCAGGTTTTACGCCAATTACCGCATTGCTGCCAAACATATACGGACGGATATACAAAGTAGCCCCGGAACCATATGGCGGCACATAAGCTGCGTTTGCCTTTACTGTCTGGACAACAGCTTCCACAAACTTATCCTGTGGAAATACTGGCATAATCAGACGCTTGCAAGTATCTTCCATACGCGCTGCATTTAAATCCGGCCGAAACGTTACGATTCTGCCGTCCTGTGTCGTATATGCTTTCAAACCTTCAAAACAGGTCTGCGCATACTGCAGGACACATGCACACTCACTGATCGTAATCATATCATCCTCTATGAGCCTGCCTTCTTCCCATGCTCCATTCTTAAAGTCTGCCACATACCGTTTATCCGTCTTTCGATAGTTAAATCCAATATTTTCCCAGTCGATGTTCTTTTTCTCCATTTTCATCATAACCTTCCTTAATAGTATGTCAATCCTCTGTGATTCTCTCGTTTTAGTTTACCTCCATGGATGAATGCTGTCAAGGAGGGAGATGTACTTTTTTATTTATATGTCATTGATAAAAATATTTTTACAACCTGATTACTATTTTTTCACTTTTACCTTTCCTGATGCTGTTATTTCCAATTCATGAACGATATTTACTTTATGAGGTATCTTATATGATGGCAAATGTTTTCTGCAATAAAATATAATTTCCTCCGTACTTAGCTTACAGGTATCTTCTAATACTATGTCCGCATGAATACAACTATCCCTGATTTCATCACATGTTCCATATACAAGTACTCTTTGAACTCCTTCCAGAGACAGGATTACACTTTCTACATCTTCCGGGTTTACACGATATCCATTGCTCTTTATAATTCTTCCCATCCGTCCTTGGAAATAAAGATATCCATCGTTATCGATACTTACAATGTCTTTCGTCCTTAACCAACCATTATCAAATAAACTTTCGTTCTCTAGAATGTTTTTATAATATCCAGGCGTAACATTTTCACCTTTAATGTGCAGCTCTCCCATATTATTTTTTTCATTAGAGATCCTTATTTCAATCCCATCCAATTGCTTTCCTATAGAGCCAAATTTAGACAACCAGTCATTTTCTGTTAAAGATGCAACCAAAGGTGCAGCTTCCGTCAATCCATAATCTTGAATAAGCATTGTATTAGGAAATCTTTCTATACCTCTTTTTAATAATTCTTTTGGAAATATACAGCTTCCGAAACTAATTCGACATAATTGCGAAAGATTATATTTACCAATTAGATCTTTATCCATTTTACATAATAAAATTAAAAGAGGAGATACTAAATGAACTCTTGTTATTCGATTTATGGACAACATTTTTAACAATTTGGAAATGCTAACCAAACCATCATATAAAACTACAGGTATTTTATAATATAAACAAAAAAGCATTTCACAAGTATTTCCATGAGAACTGCCTAAAAAAGATAAAATCAGCGCTTTCGCGTTTTCTTCAATTTTTCTCATCTTTTTTTTGATTGAAAAAATATTTGATAGTATATTCTCTTCCGTAAGCATCACTAATTTTGATTTACTTGTTGAACCTGAAGTTTCTAATAGCAATACTGTATTTTTTGCAATATTGTTATTTTTAACCTTAGGCAAAGTTATAGGACATTCCAAACAGTTTTCATCTATATAAAAGATATGAATGTTCATATTTTGCACAATATCTTCTTGATCCCTAGTGCCTTGTTAAGTCCAAAACTGTATCAAAATATTTGTTTTATATCTTAGGCATGTTACTCTTAATTAAAAAGGAGTGATTCGTATGCCAAAGAAAAAATATGAAGTTTTATTAACCCCTGAAGATGAAGCTGTTTTAAAATCAATTACCCATGCTGGCAATAAATATTCTGCAAGGGAAATCCTGCATGCACAGGTTCTTATCCACAGTAATGACAGTAAACCCGAATCGAAAAAGAACAACCGGGAACTGGCAGAGTGGCTTGATATCTCACCAACTACTGTAAACCAAATCCGCAGGACTTATTCTGAAAACGGCCTGCAGGCCGCCCTGCACCGTAAGACACGCATTACACCTTCTGTGGCATCAAAAATCACCGGTGATTTTGAAGCAAAAGTAATTGCCACGGCGCTGGGGCCTCCGCCGGATGGATATTCACGATGGACACTGCGGCTGCTTGCAGAACATTGCATGGAGAAACAATACATCGTATCTGTTTCTTATGTTACCATCGGGGAACTTCTTAATACAAATGAGCTCAGGCCGCATTTAAGTAAATACTGGTGCATACCAAAGCAGAATGACGCTTCTTTTGTCGCAGGCATGGAAGATGTACTCGGCATTTACCAGCGTCCATACTGCAGTGGTGTCCCGGTCATCTGTATGGATGAAAAACCCGTGCAGCTTCTTGGTGAAATCAGGGAACGCATTTCAGCAAAGCCAGTGCATATAGATCCTGACACACAAATTCGAAAAGCCGGATACTGTGAAAAAATTGATTCTGAGTATGTGCGCTGCGGCACAGCAAGTATATTCATGTTTACGGAGCCTCTTGGCGGATGGAGGCATGCATATGCGCTTGAACACCGTACCAAAGGCGATTACGCGAATATGATGCTAAAAATTGCTGATGAATTCTATCCATCGTGTGAGCGGATTATCATAGTTTCTGATAACCTGAACACGCATGATAAAGCGTCTTTTTATGAAGCGTTTTCTCCCCAGACTGCTTACCGGCTTTCTCAAAAATTTGAAATGCATTATACGCCAAAACATGGAAGCTGGCTTAATATTGCGGAAACAGAGCTCAGCGCCCTGACCATGCAATGCCTTGGAAATAGGCGTATCCGATCATTGGAGAAACTAAACGGTACAATCTCTGACTGGGAGAAAGACCGTAACAAAAAACAGGTTGGAGTGAAATGGCATTTTACAACAGAAGACGCGCGAATTAAATTAAAACGCCTATATCCAAAACCATTATTTGATAAATAAAACGCTGTTTTTTACTTTGATTTTAGTGCCTTGTTTTGATACAGTTTTGGACTTAACAAGGCACTAGTTGTTATTAATATCCTGCTATCTGTCATATTTCTAACAACATTCAAATTATATACAGTATTCAAAACATGTATAGGTAATATTACAGAATCAAGTTCCAAAACTGCGAAATATGCTATATAATAATCAATGCTGTTCGGTAAATATATCAATATTACTTCATTTTTATAATTATTAAGCATTTCAGCAACCTTTGTAACAGATTCATATAAATTTTTATATGTAATAACTTTATCTTTATATTGCACAGCTATATCATTTATTTCTTTAGCTTCTTCTATAATCTGTCTAATATGCATACATTATCCTTCCTTACAGCCCTTCTGATTTCGCTGCCATTTTAATTTGTACAAATATTTTTTGCTTTTATTTTACGTATTTGTTTGGAAATATTTTTTATTGTACAGTTAGCTAACACATCTTCCAGCAAAATTTCAATTTCAAATTCCAGATAAATCATTGTAAGCGCCTGCGCAATACCTAATGAATCTCCACCTAATGCAAAAAAATCAGAATCCAATGCTATATTATCTTTCCCTAACACTTGTATCCATATTTTTAACATACTTTCTTCGATATCGTCCATAGGCTTCGCATCCGATGATGTTCCCTGTATTCGAACCGGTAATGGAAGTTTCTTCCGCTCAATTTTTCCACTTGAATTTAATGGCAATGCATCAATTTTTATTAAATATGATGGTAACATATTTAATGGAAAAAACTTCTTTAAATAAGTTCTTAATTCTATTTCATTAAGTTTATCTTCAGCTATATAATAGCCAACCAAAAACTTTCTCCCTCGTTCATTTTCCATGTCAATTACTGCTGCATTACGTATTCTATCATGACGTTTTAAAACTGTTTCAATTTCATCAATTTCAATACGATTGCCATTTATTTTGACTTGTCTATCTTCTCTTCCCATAAAAATAAGTTTACCTTCATCATCAAACTTTCCTAAATCACCTGTTCGATAAACACGTTTTCCATCTACAAAAAGTTTGTCTGTAAACTTTTCTGCTGTAAGCACCGGGTTATTTATATATCCTCTTGCCAGTCCCATTCCGCCAATTAGGATCTCCCCAACCTTATTTCCTGTTTCTATCTTATTTTCTTTATTTAAAATATATATTTCTGTATTGTCGATCTCTTTACCAATAGAAACAGATGTATCATCAATTTTTTGATATGTAGACCAAACGGTTGTTTCTGTTGGACCATACATATTATACAATCTGCAATTCATATTTTCCTTTACATATCTTACACAAAAATCATCTAGAACCTCTCCTCCTATCAATAAAAGCCTGATCGTTTTCAAATAAATAGCTGCATCAGGGATTGCAGCCAACTGTTTAAAACGCGAAGGTGTTACTTGCATAAGAGTTACTTGTTGCTTTTTTATTAATTCTAATATACGAATTGGCGATTGATATTCCTCATCACTTACAAGATTTATTGTCAATCCTTTACACAATGTAAGAAATATTTCCAAAACTGAAATATCAAAACAAAAATTCGTCAGATTTAATACATATTCATCATTTGATATTTCACATCTATCATAAATACTTTCTACCATATTTACAACTGAGCGATGTTCAATCATTACTCCTTTCGGTTCACCGGTTGTCCCCGACGTGAACATAACATACATTAAATTAAAAGCATCTACTGGAACCATGTGGAATTTAGTCGACTGCTTGTCTATATCTTTTTTGTCTATATAAAATCTCTGTTTATTAATTTCATTAAAGTATCCTTTTTTTCTACGTGAATCATAGCATCGTAACGATATTTCGTTAATTCGTTCTCTATGCTACCTACTTTGTCAGTAATCTCTACATTTATAACATATTCTTCTTTTTTCAGATGTTTAAAATAATTCTTATACACAAAAAGTTCATTTTCATTCGCCATTTTTTCTTCTATAAAATACTCTATTTCGTCTGGCAAAACCTCTCCATCACCTATTAATGACATATAATACTCATATTGTTTTCCTTTGTCACGTATATCTCCAATAAAAATAATTCCGATATTTTTCATTACTGTTATTATAGACTTCCATACTTTTTCCAAATATTCCATGCATGGAAAATATTGAATAACACTGTTAATAATAATTATATCATACTTATTTTCTCCCAAAAATTCTATTTCATGAGCGCTTAATTGCTTAACTGTTATATTCGATATGCATTTCTGCTCAATATACTTTAAATTATTGCGAATCACTTCTTTAGAAAAATCTATTCCTGTATAATGCTTCGTATATGGCGCTAATTCATACATTAGCAAACCCGATCCGCATCCTATTTCCAGAATATTTTTATGATTATTCAAATAAGGTAAAAGTTTCTCTTTAACATTTTCCTTATATTCCATTATCTCTAAATCATGAAAATCAGCCCCCGAATGCTCATGTACCCATCCTGCCGCATTTACCATGTTGGTTGATTTTTTTACAACCTGGTTCCACATAACCTGATTGACGCCAACAATACCAATCTGTTTTTGATAAATTATTTTATCAAATTCGTTCGCATCTAGCAAAATGCATTTTTTTAAATATTTATTATTCCTACATATTTTAATCCGTAACTTCCTAAACTTAGGTATTATAGAGTCAAGAAATTACATAAGAATTAGCTATGGCTCTTTTTTATATGCGGGAACAAATGGAATCAGTCCTTTTTCATAACATATCTCCTGTATTTCTACTG
>CAJTZX010000043.1 GCA_910584345.1 uncultured Eubacterium sp.
GTTTTTAAATTATTTTTTTAGTCAGTTATTTTTTCATAATTCACTTGACACTACCTCACACCCATTTTACCCCTTATTATGAACTGCGTCTTGTAAAATATCTTCATTTTTCAGTTTCTGAAAAAAACATAATACAAATAAGGAGTAATTCCCTCCACAAAATCACTCCTTAATCAATTCCACTTATTCCATTTTCACTGTTTCTGCCATCCGCACCACATCCTATCACCCTATCCGAACCGTACCATTCATCAGAATGTCAGCCCGTTCCTCCGGTGTCATTTCCCTGCTCATTAAAATCTGAAAAAACAACTGCATCCTTTCATCAGAATCAACGGTATAGTATTCATGTGAATTGCGGTGGATCACATCAAATACATTATCCAGCTTGATAAAATCCCCACTGGCATGGCCGTGTCCGGCAAGCTGCTCCAGTGCTTTATCCATGTTATGCAGTTCATCCTCCACCTCTATCAGTAATGCCATATCCTTTCTTTCCATTGTTAAATCCCCCTTGCAATTACTGTGTTTCCTTTTTTATCCCCACTCCCCTCAATAGTCTTAGGTCATGCCTTATCCTGTTCTGTCAGCATTTTTGCCCGTTCTTCCAGAGCTATCCCTGCATTATCCAAAATATCGGTCAGACATTCATAGGCATCATCTTCCCCCCCTCAGCCTGATTTCAGCACAGGCACCATTCTCAATCACCTTACATACCCGGTCTAATTCTTTCAGTGTGCCGCAATCCCTGTCATAATTATCCCATTCACCCAGCAGGAACACATTCAGTTTTTTGACGGCATCATACAGATAAACCAGATGTGTCATATCCGTAAAAGACAGGACAGAGCCTTTCGCCCGGATTTCCCTCTACGAGGCTGTCTGCACCCCATCCTGAAAACCCAGACGGTAGGCTTCCTCCCCATATAAGATGTTATACTTTGTCCATTCATCTTCCAGCCTGTCATACAGTTTCCAGCCTTTCTTTAATATGCCTGAATCCTTTGAAGATGCTTTTGATGCCTCATGCAGGCTTTTCATCTGCTGCCGGAATGTACCACTGTCACGCAGCCTCGCCTCCAATGCCTCTCCGGTGCGGGCAGCAAAAAATTCTTCTGATATAAAATCCAAACCCCTCTCCCCTTTCTTCTATTGGTAAAAATAATTCAAGTCTATGAGATTTTCCTCTGCCAGTTTTTCCAATCCTGCACCACTGATCTCATACATGGAGTAGCTCCGTGGTTTTGGCTCATTATAACCGGTAACAATCACATAAAACTTACCATCGGCAAAGACCAGTGTCTGCCCATGTGCATCATAACTCCTGCAGACCAAAGCCTTAATCCCCATATGATTACAAAGAACCTGCACGGCATAACGGCTTGCCATGCAATCCCCTTTCCCCTTGAGGAAAATATCCGCCCATCTGTCGTTATACAACTCATAATCAGAGGTTGTGCTGATATACTTTGTGCCGGACACACGGAATCGGTATTCCCTGAGATGGCTGCTGTCATAGGTTATGTAATCCTTATATTCCTCAGAAAGATAATACAGTGCCACATCCCTGCTGTTTAGTACCGGATCATCTGCCACCGGTTCCGGTTTTTTCTTTGCCTTAACCGTAATTCTGCATTTGTATTTCTTTTTGTTATAAGTGGCTGTAACCACTGCTGTCCCCTTTTTCTTGGCTTTGAGGGTAACGGTATTTCCTTTTTTCTTAGTAATGGAAACAACAGATTTTTTACTGGTTTTCCATTTCACTTTAGCTTTTTTAGACACCCCTTTTAATTTCAAATGCTATGTCTGCCCTATGGTCATTGTCTTTTTTTTGCTGCCAGTTTTGGCTTTGTTTTCGCCTCTGCTGCCATGCCGGGTATCAGCAGGAGCAGCGCCAGAGCAAAGAGAATGACGATTCTGCTTTTTCTCCTCATAACTATTTTCCTCCTTATAAATCTTCTGTATTCGTATAAAAATAGCATGCTTATCTTTATTTAATAAAATTATACCGCGCACCATTTCATAAGTCAGCCTGTTTTTTTGGAAAAATTTTTCATTCCTGTCTCTAACACTCCCATACTGCTGTCAATTTTAACTAAAAAAAAGGCAGAAAAACCCTTTTGAAGTTTCTGCCTTTTTATCAAAATTATCTTTTTACCCTAATGATTTCAACCCTGCCCGGTATGCCGCCATCTCCTCCTCACTGTGATGGTTCATCACATATTGCAACTCTGAAATGGCGCTTTTTCTTTCTTTTGGGAGATAAACAGATAATGGATAAAAATTTGAGGAAGAATTAGCAAACAAATGTGTCCTGATCTGCAAATTCTGAATGAACACCTGTAACTCCTGCAATCTCTCTTTCTCCCCTGCCGGGATAAAACTGCCCCTCCCCGCCATATCATAAAGTTTGGTATTGGGAAATAATGTCAGTGCATCCACAGAAATAAAGTATGGATTCAGCCTGCTAAACAGTCTAGCGCTGTTTACTGCATTGCGGGTTCCGCCTCCCTTTCCTGCCAGGCCGGTCATATATACAAAATAATATTCTATGCCTGCCTCATCCAGTTTCCGGCACTGCTTTAGAATATCGTCTGCCGTGTAGCCTTTCCCTGCAAGGGCAAGCGTGTCATCATCCCCGCTTTCCGTCCCGATGCTCAGGCCATTCACTCCCATTGCCCGCAGTTTACGGAGCTGCCATACCTCCTTATTCTGAATATCACGGATACTGGCAAACATGGCAATGGACTGGCATTTAATCAGGTAATCCCTCACTGTCAGCACATAAGGCTTTAACTGTTCATAGGACAGCGCAAAGGGATTTGCCCCTGTCAGGAACAACCGCCTTGCATGGGGCTGATAATCCTTGATTTCCTGCAAATCTTCCTCAAACTGTTCCAATGAAACCATCCGGAAGGGCTCATTCTCATACAGACTGCAAAAATTACATTTCCCATAGGCACATCCCGCCGTCAGCTCAATAATACAGGAATCCGCTTCATAATGCGGCCTCCATGTCCGTCCGCTAAAGTGCATCATTCTTCCCCCTTATAAATGCCGGAGATTTTTGCGGTAATTCTCCAGCTCTTTCTCATCCACACTGCCCGTAATCTCATCCAGAACAGCCAGCAGCTTTGTTTTATCCTTTGGGAGAACCCCATATAACTGTACTGCATTGGAGGCTCCCGTTGCCGCAAATTCCGTCTCTATGGCAAGGTTTTCAACCAGTGTTTTCATTTCCATGTATTTTTCTTTCTCGCTCTCCGGCTGCCAGTTTCCTTTCCTGATCTCCTGATATAATTCAGAGTCCGGATAGATTGTCAGCATATTGGCGCCAACCAGTTTTGGGTGTAGCTGGTTACAGACCTCTGCGGTCACTTTTGCCCCCTCTGCCCCCCTGCCTTTCCCTGATATGCCCACCAGATAGAAAAATTTATAGGATATGACTGCCTGTTCCAGACGCCCGCACTGCACCAGAATGTCTTTTTTCCCATAGCCCTTATTCATAAACTGCAGTGCCTCCTCATCTGCCGTTTCCATGCCTATCGTCAGTCCGTCAACCCCTGCACTTTTTAACCGCTGCAATTCTTCATCGGATTTCAGCCCAATATCGGTAATCCTTGCAAAAGAGCCAATGCTTTCACAAGATGGTAAATACCGTTTTACTAAGGCGGCAATTTCCATCAGTAAATCAAATTTCAAAACAAACGGATTCGCCCCGGTCAGAAATACACGCCGACATTCCCATCCCCACATCCGGTTTCGCTTTGCCGCCTCCTGCAAATCCTCCTCGATGTCCTCTAATGGAGACATCTGAAAAGAAAAAGGCAGGTCATTGTATAATGTGCAGAATTTGCATTTATGATGGGTGCATCCCGCTGTCGCCTCCAGCAGTAACGAGCCTGCCTCATAAGGCGGCCGCCAGATCGTTCCTGTATAGTGCATAATCATTCTCCTTTCGTACGCATTATTTTCATCTTTTCTGCATATAAGGTTACACAAACCGGGGAGGACTCCACAAGTCCTGTCTTTTCTTAGTGATAGTACCTTTTTTCGTACTTAGTAGCAAAAAAGTCAGTTCTTGTTTTTTTATACGGTGTATCCTATACTAAATGGTGAGGTGAGAAGAATGGCAGACAACAAATTCAGTGAAGAAAAACAGCTTGCCCGCTGTGAGCCAATGAGCAGGCTCCAGTCCTATATTGCGGGCAAATGGAAAATCCTGATTTTATGGTATATATCTTTTTACAAAGTACAACGGTTTGGGGAACTTATGAGACGTTTAGACGGCATTACACAATCCACCCTGACAAAACAGCTCCGTGAACTGGAACAGGACGGATTTATCCATAGAAAAATATATGAAGAAATACCGCCTAAAGTGGAGTACACCCTGACGGAGTTAGGTCATAGTTTCCTTCCTGTACTGGAAACCATGTTTGAGTGGAGCGAAAAATACCTCTGCCCGGATTATGTAAATCCATATAATAAAGAATAGGCTGAAACTTTATTCTCAAGGTATGTCCTTTCCTTAGAATAATTTCAGCCTGTTCATATTTTTTTCGCTTTATCTTATTTGTACTGCACTAACTCATCCATCGGTATTCTCGTCTGGCTGTGCCTGTCTTTGTCTGCCTCCGGTTCTGCTGAATATCCTAATGCAAGGATATTTACCGGCTCCAGATTTTCCGGCAGACCTAACCCCTGTTTCAATACATCTGGCTTAAAATAGCAGATCCATACGCTGCCAAGCCTCAGTTCCGTGGCCATAAGCATCATGTGGTCAGTCAGAATGGAGGCATCAATATCTGTAGTTACCATGCCGTCAAATGGGCGTTTCCATGCCTTGCTTTTATCTGCACATACCACAACCGCTACCGGGGCACCATAAATATTTGCCGATTCTGAAACTGCCGACAGCCCCTCCCTGCTCCTCACAACTACCAGTCGTACCGGCTGCATGTTTGCCGCTGTTGGCGCTACATGGGCAGACTCCAAAATCTTTAGCAACTTTTCTTCTTCCACTGCCTGCCCTGTATAAGCACGGACAGAAGAACGTGCCTTTGCTGTATCTAATACTGACATTTTCGTATCCTTCCTTTCCTTCTTGAAAATTTGACCGGTCATAGTATAATGATAGCAGAAACAGATAAATAGACAAGAATGCACTTTTTGGGTATATACTTCCCAAAAAGTAAGTAAGGCGTGATAGCAGTTTTTCATAACGCACAAAAAATCATACGAAGAAAAACCACAATCACACCTAAAAAGAATGCAAAATCTGCATTCTTCCAGACTATATTGAAAATAAAGGAGCGAGAACATGACAAAACCATGTAACGGATTTAAGAGAACTGGAAAAGGACGGCCTGATCAACCGTGTGGTCTATCCTGTCGTGCCGCCAAAGACGGAATACAGCCTCACGGAATATGGGAAAACACTTGCCCCCATACTGGATGCCCTGTGTGACTGGGGCGAAAACTATTTATCCGAAACACAAAACCGCAAGGAGAACTGCCAATGAAATACTTCCGTTCCACTCAATATCCGATTGAATTTGTGCTGTCCGAACACATAAATAAAAATTTTTTTCCCACAACCATGCAAACCATTACATCATTTTCCCTGTCTTTATAAGCCATGTAGAACTGTCGCATACCTGCAACATTTTTTGCTGAATTTAAAAAAAGATTTATCAACACCGGGCAGGCTGTTTTTTTGAACAACCTGTGTGAACGGAAAGCGGTTTTTGAAGGTGAAAATCAATCAGGCCATTTCCCTGCGCAGCTTTGAACATTTGACCTATTTTTGCGAATACCTGAGCGTACTTGATCAATTTGCAACAGATAGCGAAAATAACCTATATAAATCTGTCCAGGAGGTTTTCAGACGGGAAAAGCCAGCGAAAACAAAAGATGAGCTTTCAGATACCGATACGGTTCTGGCTGTGCAGGCAGCCGGATAAAGGGAGTTATGCAATATTCTAAAGATCTATGCCATTGGCAAAAACCTTGAAAACCTGTCATCCAAGTGTTAAAATAAACTAAAAATCAATGTAAGGAGAAATAGTAATGGGATATATTCAACATAAATCAGAGGAATCTCTTGAAGATTATTTAGAAACCATATTGATATTAAGCAAACGCTTACCTGCTGTGCGGTCCATAGATGTGGCAAATGAGCTTGACTTTTCAAAGCCAAGCGTGAGCGTTGCAATGAAAAACCTCAAAAACCGAAATTTCATCACTGTATCCAGCGATGGATATATCAGCCTGACAAAAACTGGAAAAGAACTTGCAGAAAAAGTTTATGAATGCCACAATCTGCTGACAGACTGGCTTGTTCATTTGGGTGTAAACCCTGAAATTGCTGCTACCGATGCCTGCAAGATGGAACATGACATCAGCCCTGAAAGCTATGCGGCGATGAAAAAATGTATTTTATCTCTTTTGGACAAACACTAAAAAAAGAGGATGTGATTCACTGCCAATCCTGCGATAAATGAAAATGCCATCACATATGCAAGATACAGAACGAACCGCCTGACTCCTAACACAATCTTCACGGCTCCCAGATTCGTAATCTTCGTTGCCGGTCCCGTGACCATAAAAGCCGCCGCGCTTCCCAGACTCATCCCGTCAAGGAGCCACCCCTGCAAAAGTGGGATTGTTCCTCCCCCGCAGGCATAGAGCGGCACACCGACAGTCGCCGCCATCAGCACACCGAACACCTTGTTTCCGCCAAAAACCGCCGTCATCGCCTCCGCAGGGACATATCTCTGGAAAAGGGCTGCCAATACAATACCGATAAAAAACCATCCGCCTGTTGCTTTGACATTTCTGCCAAGGTTTTTCAGAAATCGCATAAGATAATTGGGATCGACATCCCGGCCCTCCCGCTCCGAAAACCCACTGAAATTGAAAAATGTTTTTTGGTATTTCCCGCGCCAGAGAAAAATGCGAACCAAAACTCCCGCAAGGCTTCCACATAGAAAACAGCTCACAATGCGCACGGCAAGCGCCGTCTGCCCCAATGCGGCGCTGTAAATGATAAGCTGCGGGTTCAGCAGAACGGAACTCATCATAAAAGCTGCAAGCCATTCATCCTTCATTCCGCTTTTGGAAAAAGAAGCCGCAATGGGAATCGTCCCATACATACATAAGGGTGAAGCGATCCCCAATATCTGAAAATCTGCTCAAACTGGATGCTGAAATAATACCAGAGATAAACCACCTCTCGTCTTACCATATCACCCATCTATATTCACCAACTGATATTCATCATTTCCGTTCGGTTCTAATCCGACATTTTCCTGTTCCGCGTTATCTGCTGCTCCATTTTGCTGATATCCCGTATCCTGCCCTGCCGTACTACTGCCGTTATTGTCTCCGCATCCAGAAACGCTAAACATAAACGCTGCCGCAAGGAGACAAACTGCTATTTTTTTCATATATGCCCTCCCCGCTTATGATCCTAACTTTCCATACGCCTCGTCATCCACAGGCTCGCACCACTCATTCCTTGTCTCCTCGCCGGGAACTTCCACCGCGATATGTGAGAACCAGCTGTCCGCTTTTGCACCGTGCCAATGCTTCACCTCCGCCGGAATCGTGATGACCATACCCGGTTCAAGACTGATTGGCTCCTTTCCTTCCTCCTGATACCAGCCGCTGCCCGCCGTGCAGATCAAAAGCTGTCCACCGCCGCTCTTTGCATGATGAATGTGCCAGTTGTTCCGGCATCCCGAACAAGCCAAAGATCAGGATTGGATCAAGGATGATGTTGCAGGCTGCGCCCAATATCTGTGCGGCTGTGGAATATATGGTTTTCCCTGTTGCCTGCAGCAGTTTTTCGTAAATAGAAAATAACAGGATGCCGAATGCTTCTTTGTTCAATTTTCCTCCGTTTCTTTTAAAATTCCGACCATGCCCTGCTATCCTATAAACTGTTATTGAAAGCATTGTCCGAAACTTTCAGGAGACTTTTTCGGAAAGCTTCCATAACCATATTTTTTTCAACAAAAAAGCGCAAACCCATCATCTGGATTTACGCTTTTTGCCACTCGACTGCATTATTATAAACAATTTTACCTGCCTTGTCAAATCAAAACGGAACAAAAATTATGTGCCATAGGCGATATGCATCAAAATTCTTTTAACGCTTAATATCATAATTCATGTTCATAAGGTTTTGAATGGTTTTTACATCATCTGTAATATTCGCATCTCCTCGGATCGTATGCTTTATTACACTGCTTGCTACCGCAAAATTAATAATATCCATTGCCTTGTACTGGTTCATGATAGCGTAGATAAGCCCGCTGGCGAAGGCGTCTCCACCTCCGACGCGGTCTAAAATATTAAATTTAAAAAGCTTACTTTCAAAAGTGTGACCTTCCTGCCACATGAAAGCTTTTAAACTGTTCTCGCTTCCGCTGTGTGCATAGCGGACATGTCTGGCAATGCATTTTAGATTTGGATATCGATTTATAAATCCCTGGAAAATCTCATCCTGCTGTTCGTAGTTTGGCTGCAGTGGAATCCCATCTTTGACATCCCCTTTTGTATGGTCGTTTTCATCTTTCCACAAATGATATGGTTCAATGCCAAACAGCACGTCTACATAGGGCAGGCATTGCGTACAAAAATCTCTGGCTTCTTCCCACGTCCAAAGCGTGCTTCGAAAATTTCCGTCAAAGCTTACGGTCATTCCTGTTTCTTTTGCTGTTTTCAGACTGTTTAGAATTAATTTTCGGCATCCTTTTGACAATGCAGGTGTAATGCCGCTTAAATGCAGCCATGTATAACCATCTAACAGCGAATGCAGATCCAGTGTATCAAAATCGAACTCTGTGATTGCACTGTGCTTTCGGTCATAAATGACTTTGCTAGCACGAATGCCAAAGCCTGTTTCCAGGTAATAGCTTCCCAGACGGTGGGACGGTGTCTGCTGCGGCGTGCTTAAAATAACCGGCGTACAGTGTACGTCATTGCTGCGGAGCATACGCACCGCACTTTTTCCAAGGCTGTTATCAGGTACTACAGTAAAGAAAGTACTGTCGATACCTAGGTTTGCCAATGCCAATGCAATATTTGCTTCACTACCACCATAGCTGGCTTCAAAGCTGCTTGCCATTCGGATTTTTTCATAATTGGGCGGAGTCAGACGGAGCATAATTTCGCCTATGGTAATGAACCTATTTTCCGTATCGTTTTCAAAAAGCAGCGGATTTGTATGTTCCATATGCATCTTCCTCTCTTAGTTTATTTGATGAAATGCCTATATCATCCTTTTTCTTTGTATCTGCCTTTGTTTCTGTTTTTGTATTTAATTGTAAATTTATTTATTCAGCTGTTTTCTTAGATTCTATTCTTCCTATTGATAGCTTTTATTTTACAGTTTTATGTTTATCTTTGCACTCTTGCTCCGGCGCCGCCCATAATGGCTTCGACTTCTTTTTTGCTTGCCATTGTAGTATCACCCGGTGTAGTCATTGCCAGTGCGCCGTGTGCTGCACCGTAATTAACGGCAAGTTCTGCGTCCTGTGTCGTCATCAGCCCGTAAATCAGGCCAGACGCAAAGGAATCTCCGCCTCCGACGCGATCCAAAATCTCCAGATCTTTATAATCTTTTGATTTATAGACCGTTCCATCTGCCCAGCAAATGGCTCCCCAGTCGTTGACCGTTGCTGTCTTTACCGTACGAAGCGTTGTTGCTACTGCCTTAAAGTTTGGGTATGTCTGTGCCGCATGGTTAATCATCTTCTTATATCCGTCCAGATTTAGTTCTTTTAAATTTTCGTCATTCCCTTCGATCTCAAATCCAAGGCATGCGGTAAAATCTTCTTCATTTCCAATCATAACGTCAACATAGTTTGCGATTTCTTTATTAACTTCCTGTGCTTTCTTTTGGCCGCCAATCGCGCTCCACATAGACGGACGGTAGTTTAAATCGTATGAAATCACGGTTCCATATTTTTTGGCCGTCTTGATCGCGGATAAAACCGTCTCGCAAGACTGCTCTGAAAGAGCCGCGTAAATGCCTCCTGTATGAAGCCAGCGCACACCGAGTTCTCCGAAGATATAATCAAAATTAAAATCTTCTGGCTTTGCTTTGGCAATCGCAGTATTTGCCCGGTCAGAACAACCGACTGCCCCGCGAATACCATATCCGCGTTCTGTAAAATTGATGCCGTTTCTGCAAATGCGGCCAATGCCATCTGTTTCCATCCATTTTATCAAAGAAGTATCTACACCACCCTGAAGTACAAAATCTTCCATCAGCATTCCTACCTCATTGTCTGCAAATGCTGTAATAACAGCTGTATGCATACCAAAGCATCTGCGCAGCCCACGTATGACATTGTACTCTCCGCCGCCTTCCCATGCACGAAACGTTCTTGCTGTGCGTATCCGCCCTTCTCCCGGATCCAGACGAAGCATAACCTCACCGAGTGACACCGCATCATATTTACATTCTTTTGCATCACGCAAATTTAAATTCATTCTTGTTTCCTCCATATAACCTATATCTTAGATCTAAACTTTCCGAATATTACTGAGAATATTTTCTACCTATATCTCAGATCTGAGCTTTCCACTCTCGCGGGGAAGATATCCCAAACTGAATTCATCATCTATTTCTTCCCCATTTGGAATATCTTCCTGATTTTTATTGTTTACTTCCTGATTTTTTTCACAAGCTCGGCAGCTTCTTTTGTCAGTTCGCAGATTTTATCAAACTCTTTGTCATTCACCAGATCTGCTTTGACCATCCAACTTCCGCCGCAGCAAAGAATCTTGTCACAGCTTAAATAATCCTTTAAGTTCTTTGCGTTGATTCCTCCGGTCGGCATAAATTTGATCGACGTATAAGGGGCTGCGAGCGCTTTGATGGTGTCTACGCCGCCAAACTGAGCAGCTGGGAAAAATTTGATGACTTTCAGCCCTCTTTTTATTGCCTGCGCCACTTCAGACGGTGTAATACAGCCTGGAAATACCGGGATTTCTTTTTGGATGCAGTAATCTACGATCTCTGGGTCAAAACCTGGGCTTACGATAAATTTAGCTCCTGCCCCTGTCGCACGATCTACCTGGTCGGTCGAAAGAACGGTGCCTGCACCTACCAGCATATTCGGATATAAATCTGTCATTGTTTTGATCGACTGTTCAGCGGCAGCAGTCCGAAATGTGACTTCCGCACAAGGCAGTCCTCCTTTTACTAACGCTTCTGCCAATGGGCCTGCATCTTTAGCATCTTCTAACACAACAACCGGCACAACGCCAAATTGTTCAAATTGTTCATGGATTGTACTCATAGTTCCTCCTTTTTATACTCCTGAATAAGCAGCAAATCCTGCATCAATTGGTAATACTACGCCTGTAACTGCACTGGCAGCCTTTTCATCACACAAGAAGAATACTCCTCCAAGCAATTCTTCCCCTTCGACAAACCGTCCCATTGGCGTACCGCTTAGTATCTTGTGTGCACGTGCGGTCGGCGTGCCGTCTTCCTGAAACAGCAGCGCGCGATTCTGATTGGAAATTAAAAATCCTGGTGCAATGGCATTGCAGCGAATGCCGGTTCCTGCAAAATGTGTTGCAAGCCATTGTGTAAAGTTGGAAATTCCTGCCTTTGCTGCAGAATATGCAGGAATTTTCGTCAGCGGAATGTAGGCGTTCATCGAAGAAATATTCAAAATACATCCTGCTTTTTTCTCTGCCATATCTTTTGCAAATATCTGGGTTGGTATTAATGTGCCCTGAAAGTTCAGTTTAAATACAAAGTCTACGCCATCCGTATCCAAATCAAAAAATGTCTTTTGGCTGTCAGATGCCTCATGATGATATTCGTTGTCTGTGGTAGCTCTTGGATTATTTCCGCCCGCCCCATTGATTAAAATATCGCATGGGCCAAAATCATTTAAAATCTGTGCATGTACCTGTTCCAATACGTCTGCTTCTAAAACATTCGCTTTGTACCCCTCGCAAATATAGCCGTTTGCCTTGCATTCATCTGCAAGCTTTTTTACAGCTTCTTCATTTAAGTCCAAAGCTGCCACTTTCGCTCCTGCCTGTGCAAACGCACGTACCATAGTCCCGCACAGTACTCCGCCTGCACCGGTAATTACAACTACTTTTCCTGAAAAATCAATATTTAACGGTAAATTCATACTTTCTTCCCCTTTCTGTTAGTAAGCGTTCCGATAAACGATAGAACTGCTGCTTCTGTTATTTTTAAGATGTAACCTGAAATTCAAAAAATGCATTTGTATTGTGATAGCAAATATCTTCTACTAATTTTACAAGCTGTTTATGGTCATCCGGATACTGTCCGCTTTCTACCCATTCGCCGATCAGTTCGCAAAGGATCCGGCGGAAATATTCATGTCTTGTATAGCTGATAAAAGAACGGGAATCTGTAAGCATTCCGACAAAAATGCCAAGCATGCCATTATTCGCAAGTTCTGTTAGCTGCTCCCTCATGCCTGTACGGCTATCATTAAACCACCATGCGCTGCCTTGCTGAACCCATCCGGCCTTTCCATCTTTTTGAAAACATCCGACTATGGTCACAAGCGCTGTATTATCACACGGATTCAATGAATAAAGAATCATCTTTGGCAGTCCTTCATTTTCCTCAAATGCGTTTAATAACGCAGCTACATGTTCAACACCTGACTGGCTGTTGATGGCATCATAACCGGTATCTGGGCCAAGCTTTGCAAACTGCGGCTGATTGTTATTGCGCAGACACCCAAAATGGATCTGCATCACCCAGTTTTTTTGCGCATATTTTTTTGCACATGCAATCGTGACCATTGTCTTGTAAGTATCGATATCTGCTTTTGCAGGACAAGCCCCTTCCATCGCCGTACGGAATGCGCGGTCAGCCGCATCCGCATCCGGTGTTTCATACATACAGTAATCCAGTCCATGATCCGCACACAGGCATCCATGTGCAGCGAAAAAGTCTATCCGGTCACATAACGCTGCTGCCACGTCTTCCGTACACTGGATGTTTCGTCCGGTTACTTTTGCTAATGTCCGAATATAGTCTGCAAACCCTTCTTTTTCAATGTTTATCGCCTTATCAGGGCGAAACGCAGGGAGTACTTTGATTTCCATCGTTTCATCCGCGGCTATTTGTTCATGCCAGTGAAGGTCGTCACATGGATCGTCTGTCGTACATACCGCTTTTACATGAAACATACGCATCAGTTCTCTTGCGGAGTATTTTGATAGCACTTCGTTACACTGATCGTAAATCTCATCGGCGTTGTCTGCAGTCAAAGGCTGTTCGACACCAAACACGCGTTTGAGTTCCAAATGGCTCCAATGATACATAGGATTGCCGATCAGTCGTGGCAGCACAGATGCAAACGCACGAAACTTCTCTCTTGGGTCGGCATCTCCTGTAATAATTTCTTCCGGTACGCCGCCAAACCGCATCTGCCGCCATTTATAATGATCTCCACCCAGCCAGACTTGCGAAATATTATCGAACTTACGGTCTTCGGCTATTTCCTGCGGATGAATATGACAATGATAATCGATGATCGGCATCTTTTCCGCCACTTCATGGTAGAGCCATTTTGCAGTTGGGGTTGATAACAAAAAATCCTGATCCATAAATTCTTTCATATTATTTTCCCACCTTTCCTTCTGTCTTTTCCAGCATATCCCAGCATCCCCACAGATACATAATGCCAAGCGCACGATCATAAAGCCCATAGCCCGGTCTGCACTGCTCGCCCCAGATATGACGTCCATGATCCGGTCGTACATAACCGGTATAGCCGCAGTCATGGTAAGCCTTTACAATTTCCAGAATACCGGTATCTCCGTCACAGTCTCTATGCGAAGCCTCCGTAAAATCTCCGTTTGGATAATGCCTTACATTGCGGATATGCGCAAATGCGATCCTGTCACAGTAAGTACGCACAATATCTGCAACATTGTTGTTTTTATTTGCCCCAAGAGAACCGGAGCACAGACACAGACAGTTACATTCGTCATCTACCATCTTAAGAAAACGTCCAATCGACTCCTTGTCGCACAGCAGACGAGGGATCCCGAAAATATCCCATGGCGGATCATCCTGATGGATTGCCATTTTAATTCCCGTCTCATGACAGGTCGGCATGATGGCTTCCAGAAAATATTTCAGGTTTTCCCACAGCTTTTCTTTGGTTACCGGACGGTATGCTTCAAATAATTCATCCAGCTTTGCCATCCGTTCCGGTTCCCATCCCGGGAATGTCATCCCATGCAGATTGTTTAAAATATAATCCGCCATCTCTTTGTAGTCGTCCTGTATCCGGTTTTTTTCATAAAACAAAGCTGTGGAGCCGTCTTCTAACGGATGAAACAAGTCCGTTCTTGTCCAGTCAAAAATCGGCATGAAATTATACGTCACTACTTTTACGCCAAATTTTGCAAGATTTCGAAGCGTCGTTTTATAATTTTCAATATACTGGTCGCGTGAAGGAAGTCCGATTTTTATATCATCGTGTACATTGACACTCTCCACAACCTCCATATGGAAGCCCGCGCCTTCGATCTGGCGTCTTGCCTCTTCGATCTCTTCCACTTCCCAGACTTCACCCGCCTGCTTGTCATGCAAGGCCCAAACAAGCCCGGTGACTCCCGGTATTTGTTTAATCATCTGCGGAGTGATACTGTCATTTCCTTCTCCATACCAACGAAATGTCATCTGCATAAAAAATTCCTCCTTTTTTTATTATTTTTGTAATATTTTTTCAGATCCGTTAAATTAATCCTGCTGCCATCGGCAATCCGGTACTTAAAAACGGTACATAAGTCACGAGCAGCAGTCCGGCCAGAATTGCGGCATAATACCAAAGCATATATGGGATCGTTTTTGCTAACGTGGTGTTACCTACTTTAATCGCCACAAATAAAGTGTTTCCTACTGGAGGTGTAATATTCCCGATACAAAGGTTATAGACAAGAATCAGACCAAAATGTACCGGATGCATCCCAAACGTCTGCACAATCGGCAGAAACAACGGTGTGAAAATAAGAATGGCAGGAGTTACATCCATAAAAGTACCGGCAATTAAAAGTATCACATTCATAATCAGCAAAATAATAATATAGTTATCTGTCAGTCCAAGCAGCGCTGCAGAAACAGCCTGCGGAATCTGCATAAATGCCATAACCCAACCAAGAATATTTGAAACGCCAATCAAAAATACGACCATACCACTCATTTTAGCACTATCTACCACAATTTTCCAAAAAGATTTTAATGTAATATTGCGGTAAAAAATGCCTAACACAAGCGCATATACAACCGCTATCGCAGAACCTTCCGTAGCCGTAAAGACACCGATCACGATGCCGCCGATTACTATGATAATCAAGGATAACGCCGGCAGTGCACGAAGTGTTGCCATACCTAAATTTTTCCAGTCAAACTTCCCCGGCTCTCCATGATAGCCTTTGCGTTTTGCTAATAAAATGCCTACGATAATACAACATAACGCCCAAAGGATGCCTGGAATATATCCGCCTAAAAATAAGGCTGCTACGGATGTTCCGCCAGATGCCAGGGAATAGGTAATCAGTGCGTTAGAAGGCGGAATTAAAAGTCCGGAAGGCGCGGATGCACCATTGGTCGCTGCACATAATGCCGGGTCATATCCCTGTTCTTCTTCTCCTTCTTTTACCATACTTCCAACTGCTGCCGCGGCTGCGGATGCAGAACCGGAAATAGCCCCAAACAGTGCATTTGCTCCTGCATTCGTAACAAGCAGCGCTCCCGGAAGCTTTCCAAGAATAGCCATTACAAAATCAACCAGACGCTTTGCAATCCCGCCTTGATTCATCAGGTTTCCGGCTAAGATAAAAAACGGAATGGCTGTCAGGCTGAATTTACTCATGCCGACAAACGTTCTTTGCGCTGCGGTAACAACAGATACATCCAGCGGAACGGTCTGCAGGATAGCTACGAGTGCGGAGATACCGATCGAATATGCAATCGGAACGCCCAAAGCAAGCAGCAAAAGCAGAATAACTAAAATAATTACAAGTGACTGTATTGCCATTTACATCGCCTCCTTTTCTTCCAGCTGGTTTTTCAGTATATTCAAAATGTTCAAAACGGTATAGATCATATTTAAAATGCCGCATAATGGCAGAACAATATAAAAAATACCAATCGGTACGCCCAAAGAAGACGTCATCTGTCCCATGGCAAGCGTTGTGATCTGTACCCCGCCAAACACAAGAATAACAGCAGAAAATAAAAACGCAATCACTTCTCCAAAGCATAACAGCCCTTTTTGTACGGATGTATTGAATTTTTCAACAATAATCGGTATATTCATATGTCCGCGTTCACTTGTTACAATAGATGCGCCAAGCAGACTCATCCATGCAAAAAGATATCCTACCAGTTCTTCAGACCAGGTAGATGGATTTTTCAATACATATCTGGTCAATACCTGCCAGCAGGTCAAAATAACCATAGCAAGAAAGCTGATACCTGCCAACCCGTTTAGAATCTTTGTAATTCCATCTCGAAATGCTTTCATCTGATACACCTCCTATTCTGCTTCTGACGGATGCTGTTCGTTATGATCCTGAATCTTATCATAAATAGGTTTCAGATCTGGATACTGCTTAAGCATCTCTTCGTGCATCGCTTCGCATGTTTCCTGAAACGGCTTTGTATCTGGATAAAGGAACTGTACCCCCTGGTCGTTTGCCGCTCTATCCTTTGCCGCTTCTACAGCTTTTACCCATTCTTCACGTTCCACTTTGTTGATTAATGTAAATCCTTCTTCAAAGATGTTTCTATCTTCTTCGGATAGGTCGTCCAAAAATGCACAATTGCCGATTAAAATATCTGGAATCATCTGATGCATATCGTAAGAATAATATTTGCAGACATCCCCATGACCGTTTGAAGTCAGCGCCATTTCGTTATTTTCAGCGCCATCAATGACTTTGGACTGCAAGGCAGTATATACTTCGCCAAATCCCATCGGTGTAGCGGAACCGCCAAGCAAATCCATCATCCGCACATTCGTAGGCGACTGCTGCACACGGATTTTTAACCCTTTTAAATCCTGTGGGCTTTCGATCGGCGTCGATACGGTATAAAAGTTACGGGTACCGGCATCAATCCATGTGACTGCTTCAAATCCGGCCTTTTTGGTAGATTCAAAAATAGGCTCTACAATCTCCGGATCGTCCATTGCCATATGATAGGCATCTGCTGAAGAAAATAAATATGGCAGATTAAACAACGTATAGTTTTCTGAAAATGTCTCTAAGATAGAATTGCTGGCAACGCAAAAATCAATAGCTCCTGTCTGTGTCAGCTGTACCATATCTGTCTGAGAACCGAGCAGCTCGCTTGGATAAATCTCAATATTGTATTTGTCTCCCAGCTTGCTTTCTACAAATTTTTCAAACTCCAATAATGCAACATTTGTAGGATGGTCAGTCGCCTGATTGTGTCCGATACGGACAATCTGCCTGCCGCCATCGCTTCCTCCGCAGCCGGAAAGAGCCGCGGCTAACATTCCAACTCCAAAGATCGCAGGCAGTATTTTGCGATATCGTTTCATTGTTTCGTCCTCCTTTTCTGTTTGTTTCTAAAACATAGCCGGCTTGTTTTTGATAGATTCAGTATAGCAGAAAAATTCGTTAATCACGTGGTAGTTCCAGCTTGAAATATGGTGAATCTTGCTATATAATATTCCATATATCCTTCTGTTTTATGCATTTTATCTAATATGAAGGGAGGTTTTTATGCATTATGTACAAAGAAGAATTTAATCCAAGTCAATTTATGACAGAACGCTACTTTGAATTTCACCATACTTATAACGAGACGCCTCCGACGGTAGAATTTCACCAGCACCCCTTTTATGAAATTTTTTTCTTTTTATCCGGGAATGCCAATTATATCATCGAAGGAAAAAATTACAGCCTGCGTCCCGGAGATATTCTCTTAACAGGGAGTCTTGATATCCATCGCCCGGATATCCACCCTGGCAAGCCTTACGAAAGAATTGTCATCTGGCTTGCAGATGATTTTTTTGGACATTTAAAGGATTTTTATGGCGAAGATCTGACGGCCTGTTTTACAGATGCCGCTTTAAAGGATTATCGCCTGATACGCCCCGACAACCAAAATATCTTATATCTGAAAAAGATCTGTTCCAAAATATCCGACGCAAAACATGGCAGCGAAATCGGAAGCTATGCCCTTGCTTCTGCCCATCTGACAGAGCTGCTCGTACAAATCAGCCGTGCCTATTATGATACGCCAGATTCCATCAAATATGATGTTGTCGAAAACGAAAAGATTAATGAGATTCTTGTATATATCAATGAAAATCTTACGGAAGATTTATCTTTGGAACATCTGGCTGCCAGACATTATACAAGCAAATATTATTTAAGCAGACAATTTAAACAGTTTACAGGGCTGTCGCTTTATCAGTATATTATGAAAAAAAGACTGATTGTATCCAGAAATATGCTGCGAAATGGCAGCTCGGTTTTGGATGCATGTTATCAATGTGGGTTTGGGGATTATTCAAATTTTTTAAAAGCATTCAAAAGAGAATTTGGGAAAACGCCGAGTCAATATTTAACTACATAAAAAATATTGCTTGTATTTTTATGATTTCTCGCATATAATCGCTTATCATTCATATGATAAAATAAAAAACCTTTGATTGAATAAAAAACTTTTGACAAAATAGAAAACCTTTGATACTATAAACAACCTAAATATAGAAAGAAGGCACTGACATGCACTTGATTCTTTTACTTCCATTCCTGCTCTTTGGATATGTGTCCAATAATTATATTTCGGTATCCACACATAAGCTGGCATACAAGCAAAAGAAAAAGCAGGAGAAAAAGCGCGTATCTTCCCTGTCTATTGTCCATATATCGGATTTGCATAACAAAACATTTGGCTGGCGCCAGACAAGACTGCTAAACAAAATCAAAGCCATACATCCCGACATCATCGTAATTACTGGTGATCTTGTAGATGGTGCGCCACATCATCATGCAGCAGTTTTTCTACAAAAAGCTTCCCGCATCTGTCCGATTTATTTTGTCAGAGGCAATCACGAATCGATCGCAGGCAATTTCCCAGTGTTGAACCAAACGTTTTCGAAGTGCAACGTTCATCTGCTGGTCAATCGTTCTGTCGATGTTACAAAAGACGGATATACGTATCGGATTAGCGGGCTGGATGATCCGATCTTTCATATCAAAGGAAAAAAATATGCAGGATTCATCAAAAAAACGCTAGACGAAATGCTTGATAAATTAAAAAGTACAAAAAAAAGAGCAGACTTTCAAATTCTGCTCTCCCACCGTCCGGAACTGTTTTCTTTATACAGCCGGTATCCGTTTGATCTCGTACTGTGCGGTCATGCTCACGGAGGACAGGTTCGTCTGCCGTTTACCGATGGACTTTATGCGCCAAATCAAGGGATTCTTCCCAAATATACTTCCGGGGCCCATACGAAAAACAATACGACAGAAATTATCAGCCGGGGACTTGGAAACAGTTCTTTTCCTCTGCGGCTGTTTAACTTTCCAGAGATTGTACACATTCAGATCACTTTATCGTCATAACCGTTTTCCGAAAGTTTTTCTACGATAGCAGCGTTCAAAAATCAGGCGCATAGCAGGCTATGTAACTGATTTTTGAACAGTTTCTTACTGCAAATACATTTCCTTTAATTCAATAAAAATGCAGTCTTTATGATTTGTACATTCAAAACCGCTTTTAGAGAAAAAACCATATTTATAGCATGAAATCCCGGCTCTTTGCACCTGTTCTATTTCTTTTTCTATGATCTTTTTTGTGATTGGATCTTTTTTAAATTTTGCTTCGTAAAAAATATAACCCTGGTCATCTTTTGTTACAATATCAAATTCCCCGTTTTTCCCCTGCACAGGATCATCATAGTAATATTTCCCAATTTTTTCAAATGGTTCCTCGATCTTTCCCATACGATTCATCCGAATCAGATATTGTCTGCACAAATCCTCAAATACATGCGGTACATGCTGTGTCTCAAAATCTGTATGGATAAATTTCTGATAAAAAATATCCGGATCCATAACGCTCATGCGAGAAGCGTTTCGGAAAATATATTTATAATAAAAAAGAGACAAATTATCGATGATAAAATATCCTGCTTTCCTTTTATTATTTTCATCATTGATAGGAGCTTCTTTTTTTACCAAATCCATACGGATCAGTTTGTCTAATACATCTACCAGTGTTGGGCCGCTGGATACATGCGACTGATCCAAAATGTCCTTATATTTTGAAAATCCTTTGGCAAGAGTTTCAAATACTTCGTTAGCATTCGTGATTTTGGAAATTTCTGAATGTAAATACATAGATACTTCATTTTCCAGCCTTGCACCAGGTGAGGCAATCAGATCTATCATATTCTCCTTTACCGTTTTTTCACTGTCAATCAGACGATTATAATAAGGTATTCCACCAAACACACTGTATAGTCTCACTCTATCTTCTTCAGAAAACTGTTGATAGAACAATGCAGATTCAAAATAGTCCATCTGTTTTAAATCAATCGTAAGATCTACACGCCCATAGAGTGGATTTTGCTTTGACAGCAGGCTTTTCATGGTATCCACATAAGAACCGCAGACAATAAGCTTCATCCCGGAATCATATTGATACTGATCCACAAGTACTTGTAAAATACTGTCAAGCCCTTTTACATTTTCCCGAATATAAGGATATTCATCCAACACAAGTATCAATTTTTCTTTTTGCGATTGTTCAAACAAAAATTTTAACAATTGCTCGATACTTTCAAATGCCAGCTTTGGATAGCCAAATACATCCGATACAATTTCCGACAAACTGTCCGTATTGTTCCATTCGGTTGTCTGTTTACATTCATAATAGATACTTTTAACTTTTGTTTCTCTCAGACATTGCCGGATTAATTCACTCTTTCCTATACGGCGCCTTCCATATATCAGTGCAATTTTTTGACAATCTGACTGAAACAGCTGGTGAAGCTGTTTTTTTTGCTTTTCACGTCCATAAAATTTCATTCGGTCACCTCCGACTCGGTTTTCATCGAATGAAATAATTATACGAAAATGAATTTTGGCTGTCAAGAATATTTTGTTAACCTTCTAATGCTCCATCAATGCACCAAGTACATCCACACAACGGTCAATCCCAAGCTTGCCACTGTCTAATACAAGATCATATTTGCGAAGATCATCCCACTTCTGCGCCGTATTTGCATAATAATATATGGCACGTTTACGGTCATATTTGTGTCTGACCTGCTCTGCCGAGGCAGCAGGGATCCCATATTCCTGAACAATACGTTTCCTTTTTGCAGCTTCATCGGTGCATCGGATATATACCGTTACGACTCCCTCGTATTCTTTCAAAGCCTCAGACGCACAGTGCCCAAGAAATACTGCCGGATGGTCTGCGGCAAGTCGACGGATGACAGACTGTTCTGCGACATGGATATGTCCTTCATTGGAAAGCATATCGGCATTGCCTGCAGCCATCTGCGAAAGCATATAGACGGAATATAAAATACTGTTCGTAGCTGTTTCTTCATAACGCTCGATCCTTTCAACCGAAATATCGTTCTCTCTTGACACCTCTTCCAGTATTTCCCTCCCATAACAAGCAATTTCTTTGCGTGCAGCCATCTGTCGGGCAATCTGTGTCCCGCCGCTGCCATATTCTCTTTCTATCGTAATATATCTGCAATTCATTGTACAGTACCCCTTTCCGAAGCCGAAACATGTAACCGAATCCGGCATATTTAAAGTTGCCAGCAATAAAGTGCCGGATTCCTGATAAGTCACTTGTATTTCATATTTTTCCAAATATTCTGAATATTTTCCTGCATAATTCTTGAATGGCGAATATTTTCCTGCAAATTATGCTAAATTCTGCTTTTTAGATCAACCGTTCGAATCTATACGACAAATGTTAGCATGCCTGTTCAAACTGGCTGTTATAAAGCTCCGCATAAAATCCATTCTTTTGAATCAGTTCTTCGTGACTGCCGCTTTCTAAAATATCGCCATCTTTCATAACAAGAATCAGATCCGCATTTTTAATCGTAGAAAGCCTGTGTGCAATGACAAATGATGTACGGTTTTCCATCAGCTGGTCCATAGCTGCCTGGATTTGCTGTTCTGTACGTGTATCTACCGAAGAAGTCGCTTCATCTAAAATGAGCATCGGCTTATCCGCAATCATGGCACGCGCAATCGTAAGCTGCTGCTTCTGACCCTGGGACAGATTGACTTGGTCATTTAATACCGTATCATAACCTTTAGGCAGTGTACGGATAAAATGATCCAGACCAACAGCACGGCAGGCATTTTTTATTTTTTCTTCACTTACATGTTCTGCACAGTAAACAAGATTTTCGCGCACAGTCCCTTCAAACAGCCAGGTATCTTGCAGTACCATACAAAACTGCTCGTGTACGGTTTCTCGTTTCATCCTACTGACAGGTGTTCCGTCAATGCGGATTTCACCGCCCTGAATCTCATGAAAACGCATCAAAAGATTGACCATAGTCGTTTTTCCTGCTCCGGTAGGCCCGACAATTGCAATTTTCTGTCCCGGCTCTGCTTTTGCTGAAAAATCATGGATAACCGTAGTATCAGAATCTTCGTAGCCAAATTTTACATGGTCAAATACTACGCTGCCGTCTATTCTGTCTAATTGTTCCATTTTACCGCTCTCATCCTCCATCTCCTCTGCTTCTAAAAATTCAAATACACGTTCTCCCGCAGCTGCCGCTGACTGCAACGACTGGACTGCCTGTGCAATCTGGGACAATGGCTGGGTAAAATAACGGACATACATCATAAAAGCTACGATCACGCCAAAGCTGATACTGCCACGCAGCGCCATAGCGCCTCCTGCCACACAGACCGCCACATAGCCAAGATTTCCGATAAATCCCATCATCGGCATCATCAGGCCGGACAAACACTGTGCAAAAAATCCGCTTTCACAAAGATTACGGTTCATCTGATCGAACGTTCGCTGTGCCTCTGCTTCTCCATTGTAGGCTTTTACGACTGTATGGCCGGTATAGATCTCTTCAATGTGACCGTTGATTTCACCTAAATGTCTCTGCTGACGCGTAAAATATTTCTGGCTTCTGCCCATAATCGCAAACATAATCAGAAAGCCAAGTAAGCTCGCACCCACTGCAGTCAGCGTCATCCACCCGTTTGTTGCAAGCATCATAACCAGACTTCCGAAAAACAAAATCAGCGATGAAATCAAATGGCCGATACTTTGATTCAAAGACTGCCCAATCGTGTCTACATCGTTCGTTACACGCGAAAGTACATCACCTGTCGTCGTGCGGTTATAATACCACATCGGAAGACGGTTAATTTTGCGGGAAATGTCAGAGCGCATCTGTTTCGATACCCGCATCGTAACTGTCGCCATCAGACATCCCTGCACTGCAGACAACATATAGCTAAGTACATATAAACCAACTAAAAACAGACCTATGTCACGAATTTTATCCATATCTATCGAAGTCCCCGGCGCAATGCCTTCGGTAATCGTATCCGTCAGCTTCGACAATTGGTCCGGGCCAGCCAGAGTAAGTATTGTACCTGCCGCTGCACAGAGAATGGCGATGAGAAATACAGCAAGATATCGTCGGCAGTATCCAAGTAATTTTTTCCATGTACCAATCAGATTTTTCGCTTTTTCGTTGTCTCTTCGTTTTCTTCTCATTATGCCAGTTCCTCCTTCGAAAGCTGTGAAAGTGCGATCTGTTGATATACTTCACAATGTTCCATTAGTTCCTGATGCCTGCCCATTCCTGCGATTCGTCCATTATCCAGCACAATGATTTTATCCGCATCACGAATGGTTCCAATCCGCTGTGCTACGATAATACGTGTCGTATCTTTGCAGGCTTTATCCAGCGCTTTACGCAGAATGCGGTCCGTTTTATAATCCAATGCAGAAAATGAATCATCAAAAATAAGTATTTCCGGTTTTCTTGCAATCGCTCGTGCAATTGAAATTCTCTGTTTCTGTCCGCCAGATAAATTAGAACCGCCTTGTGCGACATAGGCGTCGTATCCGCTTTCCATTTTTTCTATAAAATCATCCGCCTGCGCGGTAACAGCCGAAGCTTTTACTTCATCCTCTGAAATGCCTGCTCTTTCATTCTCTCCATAAGCAATATTGGACCGAATGGTTCCCGTAAATAAAGTTGCTTTTTGTGATACATATCCAATTTTATTACGGAGACTGCGCTGCGTATATGCACGTACATCCATACCATCCACAACAACTTTTCCTTCTGTAACATCATAAAACCGTGGAATCAGGTTAATTACCGTACTTTTTCCGCATCCCGTAGAACCTATCAATGCAACAGTCTCACCTTTTTTCGCAGTAAATGAAATATTTTTAAGCACACATTCCTCCGCATCTGGATAACGAAACGAAACATTTTGAAACTCCACTTCACCTGATATGCCATTTGCACTCTCTGCATTCGTCCCATCCAGGATCACCGGTTCCGTATCCAGAACTTCAAGAATACGTCTGGCGGAGACAGATGCACGTGGAAGTATCATAAAGATCATAACAAGCATCATAAATGCCATCACAACCTGGATGGCATATTGAGAGAATACCATCATATCTGAAAACAGCTGAATTTTATCCGATATGCCGGCTTGATTGATTAACACTCCTCCAATCCAGTAAATTGCAAGTGAAAGTCCGCTCATCACAAGCTGAATCCCCGGCATCATAAAAGACATCGCACGCTGTGCAAACAGGTTTGTTCCTGTTAATGCGTCATTCGCCTGTTCAAATTTCCTTTCCTGATAAGATTCTGCATTATACGCCCGAACAACCCGAAGCCCAGTCAGATTTTCTCTGGTCACACGGTTTAAATCATCCGTTAATATTTGCATCTTTCGAAATTTCGGCATGACCAGCACCATACTTGTTCCTACTATCACAAGCAGCGCCAATACTGCAATCCCCGTTGACAGTGTCCATTGCCACTGCTTATCTGCGATTTTTAAAATCGCCCATACTGCCATAATCGGCGCTTTCACAAGCATCTGCAGTCCCATAGCAATGAGCATTTGTATCTGTGTAATATCATTTGTAGAACGTGTAATCAGACTGGCCGTCGAAAAGTGTCCAATCTCTTCCATAGAAAAAGACTGTACCTTTCGAAACAATTTTTCGCGCAATGTGCCGCCAAATGTGACTGCAATTTTTGCAGCACATATCGTAGTAACAACCGAAGCTGCCAGACTGCCAAGCGCACAGAGCAGCATCTTAGCACCCGCAAGCAAAATTTCCTTCATACTGCTTCCCGGCATCTGTACCAACGAGGTAATCTGCGCCATATATTCCGGCATCGTCAGATCCAGCCACACCTGCATGATAATAAACACGCCAGAAACAGCTGCTAATGTCCATTCCGCCTTTTTAAGATTTTTAAACAGTTTTAACATCCATGAATCACTCCTTTACCTGATGATAATTTCTGCATCATTTATCTAACCCGATTAGATTTTATAAAAAATAAAAACAGACATTTGCCTACAAAATTAAAAATGAAACGCAAAAGGCTCCATCACACTACGCAATTCATCTGCTGTAGTAATAAAATCTAATAATCGCCTTTCACCTACCTTGTCAATGGCAAGACCGATCTGGCGATATAAATGATTTTGCATTTCTTCAATTACCTGTTTTCCAAAAGACGTCAGACATACAACGGTCGTTCTTGCATCCAAAATCCCGCGTTCTTTTGAAATCAAACCTTTTGCAGACATTTTCTTTAACAGTACTGCCACTCTCGCTGTGCTAATCTTCAACCCATCACTAATCATCCCTGCTGTCACTGTTTCACCGGATTCATACAGCAAGCAAAGCACCGCGCCGATACCAGCTTGTGTTTCATCCATACATTTAAAAAACTCTGCCGGACGCGCCTGTTTCATTTTGGTAAGGACCAGTTCTATCTGCGCTTTCTCAGCCATAATAGTTCCTCCTTTCAAAAGCTAACTGGGTTAGATTATACAGCTAATATTTGGGGAAGTCAATAAAAAAAGTGTGAAGAAAATCTAAAAAGAGACATTATAGATGTTTTGAGAAATAACGGATATATTTTTTATCTGCCAGATCTATAAAAAGGCTCCACGACAGGCGGAGAATATCCGTTACCTGTGCAAATGAAATTTTACACTCTTCGTATGCTGAATAGGAAAAAGCATTCTGCCTGAAAGGACTGCCGCTCCGCTATCATCCATATAATCAGCCACAGCAGTGTTTCCGTTTCAGCATAGGCGCTGCTTCCGGCTTTTATGGTGTGGATGGAAAAATTCTGCTTGAAGCGCTTAAACAGAAGCTCCACCTGCCAGCGGCTTCTGTAAAGATGCATTATTTCCTCGCCGCCTATGTGGCAAATCCCCTCTCCCGGCTGGTTTTGGAAAGCCTTACATCGATATAAGCGGGATTATAAAATAAGAACAGTTTGAAATTATATGATAATTGTTTTGTTTTATAAATCATTGCATCGTATGCGGTATTAGCGTAAAGCAAGTGAAAAACAGCCGGAAGAGGGGAGCTGTCTGATCTGCTTGTGACGTTGGAAGGATGTTAGAATCTCTTAGCATTCTGCTACATAGCCAGGGCGAATAGTATGCCCCTTTGGGTATTAGGTGACGCGACCGTTCGGATATCCAAACACAACACCTTTATCTAAAATATTGCATAATGATTTATAAATCAGAAAAGCCGCCCTAAGGCAGCTTTTCTATTGGGGGAGGATAAAGTATTTATTGTATCTTTTGCATGCAATCCGAAGACTTTTTTGGGGGTAATTCATCTTCGGATTAATTATAGTATAGACGCTTTGTTCAAAAGTATTCATAACAATTGTATATTTATTTCTATTTTTTCGCTTTTATTCGTTTTTATGGCTGATGAAATTATTCCTGCTTGCTCACATCCTCTATTGACTTCATTTCGCTGAACTGCTATTATAATGAAGTGCCTGCAGATGGAAACTCTAAATGATCTTTTCTGCATGCAATAAAATCTTATTTACATATTTATAATAAGGAAAAAAGGAGACTTACACTATGAAAAAATTAATCGCTCTGTCACTTACTATGATGTTATCTGTTTCACTGGCAGCTTGCGGAAGTGCTGATAATTCTGACAAACAGGCAGATAGTCCGTCAAATAGCGCCACAGATGACAGTACCACTAATACTGCATCTGACGATGCCGTGAATGATAATACATCTGCATCTGACGCGGATGATTCTTCCTCTGCTGCTGACAGTGATATGGCCTATGTAAAAGACAAAGGCTCTCTTGTCGTTGGTATTACCAATTTTGAGCCAATGGACTATCAGGATGCTGATGGCAATTGGATCGGTTTTGACGCGGATATGGCCAAAGCGTTTGCCGAAAGTCTTGGGGTTACCGCAGATTTTGTCGAAATTGACTGGGATAATAAAGTATTTGAATTAGAAGGCAAAACCATCGACTGCGTATGGAATGGCATGACACTTACTGATGAAGTGACCAGCGCGATGGAATGCTCTAAAGCATATTGCAATAATGCACAAGTTGTCATTGTCTCAGAAGATCAGGCTGACTTATATCAGGATGTTGAAAGCTTAAAAGAACTGAACTTTGCAGTAGAAGCCGGAAGCGCCGGTGAAGCGCAGGCAAAAGCCAATAATTTCAGCTATACTCCGGTACAGCAGCAGTCCGCAGCCCTGATGGAAGTAGCTGCTGGTACCGCGGATGCAGCCATTATTGATTCTCTGATGGCTGCTGCCATGGTAGGCGATGGTACCGGTTATGCAGATCTTACTTATACGGTTGGCTTAAATAATGAAGAATATGGCGTAGGGTTCCGTAAAGGTTCTGACCTTGCTGCTGCTTTAAATGACTTTTTTGCTGCATCCTATGCAGACGGCAGTATGACACAATGTGCAGAAACTTATGGTGTGCAGGCAGCTGTAGTAGAACAGTAGTCTTTGTCTTAACCGTTCATTCTTCTCCAGAGCAGAATGAACGGTTCCCATTTTTAGAGAAAGCAGGATACGTAAATGGAACTTTTTCTGGAACAATTTCCAATTGTTGTCAAAGCACTAAACATTGGATTTTTACAGACATTAAAACTCTTTTTTGTAACATTGATAGGTGCATTTCCGCTCGGACTTATCATTGCTTTTGGTTCGATGAGCCGTTTTGCGCCACTTCGTTATATTACAAGATTATTTGTCTGGGTAATGCGCGGTACTCCGCTTATGATTCAGCTTTTGATCGTTTTTTATTTTCCAAGTCTTGCATTAGATATACATATATGGGGCGGAAGCCAGTCCGGACGCTTTTTTGCAGCTTCCGTGTCATTTGTATTAAATTACGCCTGTTACTTTTCCGAAATATACCGTGGCGGTATCCAGGGAATCCCCGTAGGGCAGACAGAAGCCGGACTTGTGCTTGGCATGACAAGAAGCCAGATTTTCTTTAAAGTGACTTTGCTCCAAATGATTAAGCGGATTGTTCCTCCGATGTCAAACGAAATTATTACGCTCGTAAAAGATACTTCATTGTCTCAAATTATTGCCTTACAAGAACTCATTTGGGCAGGAGAAGCTTTTATGAAGGGGTCTCACGGTATTTCTGGCGCAATCTGGCCGCTGTTTTTTACCGCAGTATATTACCTTATTTTTAATGGTATCCTTACGTTAGCGCTTGGCAAACTGGAAAAGAAATTAGACTATTTCCGCTAAAAAATGTAGGAATATCACTTTTATCATTAGGAGGAAATCTCATGCCAATATTAGAAGTAGAACATATCCGCAAGACTTTTGAACATACACAAGTACTTAAGGATATCAGTTTTTCTCTGGAACAGGGACAAGTCGTCTCGATCATCGGCTCTTCCGGCAGCGGCAAGACAACTTTGCTGCGCTGTCTGAACTTTCTGGAACGGCCAGATGGGGGAATTATCCGTGTCAATGGGGAAACTTTGTTTGATGCAGACCATATATCTACGCATAGCGAACAGGAAATTCGCAGAAAACGTCTGCATTTTGGCCTTGTTTTTCAATCGTTTCATCTGTTTCCGCAATATACCGCACTGCAGAATGTCATGCTTGCCAAAGAACTGCTTGCGAAAGACGAACCAGACTATAAAATAAGAAAAAAAGAAATTCAGAAAGAAATCGAATTACAGGCACAATCGTTGTTGCAGCAGATGGGACTTCGTGACCGGATGCACAACTACCCGCATCAACTATCTGGAGGCCAATGCCAAAGAGTTGCTATCGCACGTGCTCTGGCGCTGACACCGGATATTCTCTGCTTTGATGAACCAACTTCTGCCTTAGATCCTGAATTGACTGGAGAAGTATTAAAAGTTATCCGAGAACTGGCAGATCAGCAAACCACGATGATTATTGTTACACACGAAATGGCATTTGCGCGGGACGTTGCAAATCATGTCATCTTTATGGATGACGGATGTATTCTGGAACAGGGTGATCCTTATGAAGTTATGGAACATCCGCGTGAAGAACGTACGAGACAATTTTTATCCCGTTTTACACTAGAGCGTGTTTGAAAAATCATTCCCGCGATCTGTACGCCCAACTTTGCTATTGTTTAAGAATTAAGAGGTGTTTTATGAAACAGATGAAACGTATACTTGCTATCATTGGAATTGTATTATTAGTTACCATGTATTTCATCACGCTTCTTTGTGCTATTTTTGATACAGGAAACGATATGTTCATGTTCAAAGCCTCTGTGACATGTACCATACTTGTACCTATCTTACTCTGGGGTTATACGGTTATTTACCGGCTTGCAAAAGGCAAAAACGAAAAAGAACTGCAGGAAACACTTCGTAAAATGGAAGACGAGAATCATCAAAAAAATAATCTGAAATAAATTTCCATTCTAAATATTCTCTATGAAACAAAGAAGGAAAAAAGAGTCGGCTTGCCTTCCAACTTGCTCCCTTGTATAAAAATGTCATAAAACAACCGCCAAATTAAAATCTGGCGGTTGTTTTCCACTTTCTTCCTTGGTAAAAACTCAAGCATTTAAATTTATACTATTATTTATCATCCGAATCCGTTTGCGTTTTCTCCTGTTCAAAGTCTTCTGCTGACTTATCAAACACAGCATATACAGATTCTTCTACAAGATAAATGTTACTGCTCTCACTTGTCTTCACATAATACTGTCCAAGCATTTCATTTTTCATTCCAAAAATCAAAGAAGAAGTCCCCTTTTGAGTTGTAACTGTTACTGTGCGCGATGGATTAGAAAATCCATAATCCTCTCCTTCCTCTGCTTCTACTTTTGTTTCCGATGTAATAGAACCTGCCTTTTGTAAAAAATCTGTAAAAGCATCCTGATCCAGTATGATTTCATTGTCAGCAACCTTCCATTTTTCCCCGTCTTTTTCAAAAATATATTTCGTTCCATCCAAATCATAGCTGATGGCTGTCACACTGTCAGGTTGAAAAGAAGTCAATGGGATCAGCGCTTCTGCTTCCTGTTTGTTTTTTTCTTTTTCCTGTCTTGCCTGGTAAGAACGAATTCCCATATATGCACCTACCATTACCAGTATAAACAAAAGAAGCGTCAAAAACTGAACGACCTGTTTTCTTTGCATAAAAACATCCCTCCCTCTATGCTTTTCTTCTGCGCATCCAGATTCCTATCCCAACGGCTGTTAATAAAATTGGAACCGCAATCACGCTGCAAAACCCGATGATAATAATCGTCCCCTGAGAAATCACAATTGATTCCAATGTATACGATTTTACAGGAATAACAATCAAATTAGAAGTATCCGTCTCAGCAGCCAAATTTCGAACAGATGATGCAAATAAAGCTGAATTGTTACCGGATACTTGCTGATCCGCGTCATCTGCAAACATCATCGTAGATGTATATACAATAAGCTGTGCCTGAGATTTAGAATCTGCAACAGATATTCCGATCGTAAACGGCCCCTGGACATCTCCTTCTTCTTTTTCAAAACTGGTCATATTCTGCACATCTTCTTTCAAAAACGCTTGTTCTGATGTTGAAAGCAGCTCTGTATAAGACACGGTTTCATCTTCCTGTTCCTGCACTTGCGTCAATCCTTGCGCATATGGAACAAAGACATATTCATTGGATACTTCAGAAGTAACGGTATCATAAGAAATATCCGGCAGCAAATACATTGGATTTTGATAATAGTTACCATCATTTGTCTCTATCACCATACCATTGTTCAACTGCAGTCCATAAGCTTTTAAAATATTTTGAAATTGATCCATTGGCTCTGTCGTATACTGTGTAGTAATAAATGCTTTACCGCCATCAGACAAATAATTTAATACTTTTTCCGCATCATCTTTAGAAAAATCAGATGCCGGCCCAAGAATTAAAAGCACCTGGCAGTCTTTTGGAATCTCATCAGCCTCCAGCAAATTTAAATCCTTTAATCCAAGATTCATTTTTTCAATAGCTTCTTTAAAACGACCGCTTACAGAGCTTTCACCATGACCAGTAAGTGCATAGACAGTCTGCATATCTTCATTTGTCACATATTGAATTGCACTGGTAAGCTGTCCTTCCGCATCATATCCGGTAGTTTGAGATGTATACGTCTGATAATCCACCTCTGTCTCATAAACATCACTGTAATCAATCACTTTTGACCGTTCGCCGCATACTGCGATCACACTGTTTCCCGAAATTCGCTCCTGTGTGTATTTCTGATAAAAATTCGGAGACACAGCCGGATCTACATAAGTAACTTGTATATTGTCAGATAATTCCTCATATTTTTGAAGTGTAGCCGCTAACTGTTCATCTTTAGAAGTTTCAGAAGCAATCACATAAAGCTCTATCTTCTGATCCAAGGCCGCGAGAATTTTTTTTGTATCTTCCGTAATGGAATACAGTTTGGATGCCGTACAATCAATATTCGTAAGCGTTGTTGGCAATGTCCCTGCAATAAGGTTCATGATTACAACCGCTGCCACCGCTGCAGCACAAAATCCGATATTAAAAATGCCCATCCCAATCTTTTTCCTGCTGGCAGACCAGCGACGTTTCTGAATCGACTGGGTTGTCAAAAATAAGAACAGAATTATCATGCTGATATAATAAACAACCGCAGTCAGATCCAGCTGGCCGTTTGTTAACCGATCCAGACCTGCTGTCAGATTATAACAACCCAATATGCGTGTAACAAAGTTCCCACCGGACGAGATCGTTTGCGTAATTCCATCCATCATATATCCAAGGAACAAAAACACAAATGACAAAACTGCTGAGATTACCTGACTCTCTGTCAGAGACGATACGAATGTACCAATTGCAATACAGGTTAGTCCATACAGCCAAAATCCTAAAATTGCTACATAACTTTCCGCATACGGAATCGTGCCAAAACGGCCAAGCAGCAGTGGTGACAGGCTGATACACACCATTGCAACAGAAAATACTGCTGCCAAAGCCAAATATTTTCCAAGAACAACCTTACCGACGCTGACAGGCGCCGTCAGTATCAGCTGATCCGTTTTTGCATGACGCTCTTCTGCTAAAATACGCATTGTAAGAACCGGAACAGTCACTAAAAATATAAACGCGATTGCATTTAGTGAATAAGATATATATGGATAACCATAGGAAAGGCTATACACATAATAATACAAAAAATAAAATGCTAATGTAACAGCCAGAAACAGCCATCCGATAACTGACTGAAAACATGCCTGAAATTCTCTTTTCCATATTGCTCTCATCTAGATATCCTCCTGCTCTTTCTGCATATGCTCTTGCACTTCTTGTATACTTCCTTGACTTTCTTGACTTCCTTGCACACCAGGTGAATCTGTTTGTATACTGTTCGAATCTTCCTGCATATCCTCTTGTTCTTTTTGCATATGCTCCTGCTGGCTTCTGCTTTGATCTGTCAGTTCCAAAAATACCTGTTCCAGAGACTTTCCGGCAGCGGTCATCTCCAAAATCGGAATACCTGCTTTTGCAAATGCAAAAAACACTTGTTCTCTTATATCTGCACCTTTATCTGCCCGCAGTACAGCGCGCAGATAACCTTCTTCCTTGTCTTTTGTAACGGATACGGACGCAACACCATCTGCCTGCGGTATTATCTGCATCACGGCATCCTTTTCTCCTTTTATCAGTAAGCGAATCTCCTGCTCTCCTGACATTTTTTCAATAAGATTTTGCGTTGTATCACTAGCTGCCAGACGTCCTTTTGAAATAATAAAAATATGTTCACATACTTCCTTTACTTCCGATAAAATATGAGAGCTTAAAATAACTGTATGCTTCTTTCCAAGACTGCGGATCAGACTGCGAATTTCTATCATCTGCTGTGGATCCAGACCAACGGTTGGTTCATCCAGAATAATTACCTCAGGATAACCTAAAACCGCCTGCGCAAATCCTACTCTTTGGCGATAGCCTTTAGACAGATTGCGTATCAGACGGTTTTTCATATCCGTAATCTTTGTAAGCTCCATCGCTTCATCGATATACCGGCGTTTTTTTTCTTTTGGTATCTTTTTTAAATTTGCTGCAAATTTCAAGTATTCTGCTACTGTCATATCCATATATAACGGCGGCTGTTCTGGCAGATAGCCCACACACTTCCTAGCCTGTTCCGGCTGTTTAAAAATATCAAATCCATTGATCTTTACCGTACCCTCGGTAGCCGCTATATACCCGGTAATCATATTCATCGTCGTAGACTTGCCGGCGCCGTTCGGCCCAAGAAACCCGTAGATCTTTCCAGATTCAATATGCAGCGTTAAATCATCTACGGCCGTCTGATCCCCATACTTTTTTGACAAATGGCTAATTTCTATCACTATTTTCCTCCCAATTCTTCCGAAATGCCTGTAAAACAGCATTTCCATTCTGCAAAACAACTGTGTTTCCTTTATCTGTCTCATAGCCTGCCATAACAAACATTTTTTAATTGCAAATAAATCAGGCACAATCGTTTTATCTTGTACTATAGTAAAAAGAAAATGTGTATTATCCGCGTTCTGTCTGTGATTTTTTTGTGAATCGTTTTTCCGTTGTTTTCTCTTAGTGGAATTTACGGTTGACCAACTTAAATCTTTTTCCACTATAACTCAGATATTCCAAAGTTTCACGACTAGAACATTGATTTTTTAATAACTGGCTAAATCTAAGCATGAAAATCATACCGTTATTT
>CAJTZX010000044.1 GCA_910584345.1 uncultured Eubacterium sp.
TGGAACAGGAACAAGAAACAAGGGCAGCTCCCCACCATCCGGCGTCCGGTAATCCGGGAAAAACAACACTTTGTCTAAACTGTTGCTTTGACTTGTCCACCCCTGTGAATAGTAACATACAAAGTCGGTAAAATTCAGATTGAGTCTGGTCAGAAAGTATGTTATGATAGAGCAATATGAAAAGTATCATAGGGCAGTTTATCAGAACGGTTAGGAACTGTAAATAAATAATGGATGAATAGCGCTGTCGGAGAAAAAGATAAGCAATATCAGCAGTTGTTTATTTACAGTTCCTTACGAAAAGACTGAGAAATGTCTATGAAGAAAAGAATAGGAGAGATGATTTATGCCGATTAAGATTCAGGATGCGCTTCCGGCGCGTGAGATTTTAGAAAATGAGAATATATTTGTAATGACGGAGTATCGTGCGATGCATCAGGATATCCGCCCGCTGAATGTGCTGATGCTGAATCTGATGCCGACAAAAATCGTGACAGAGACACAATTTTTAAGGAAACTGTCTAATACGCCATTGCAGGTAGAGGTGGAATTTTTGCATATGGCCAGTCACGTTTCTACGCATGTAGATCAGACGCATTTGAATACTTTTTATCAGGTATTTGGACAGATTAAAGATAAGAAGTATGACGGAATGATTATTACTGGGGCGCCGTTGGATTTTGTGTCTTTTGAAGATGTGGATTACTGGGAAGAATTAAAACAGATTATGGAGTGGACGAAGACACACGTGCATTGTACGCTTCATTCCTGTTGGGGTTCTTTTGCGGGCTTGTATTATCATTATGGAATTCAAAAAAGAGATCATGTTCCGAAACTATCCGGTATTTATTCTCATCGGATGATTAAGAAAAATTCGCCGTTGTTCCGCGGCTTTGATGATGTATTTTATGCACCGCATTCCAGAGCGACGGAAATAACGGCGGAACAGATCGAAGCAGTGCCGGAACTTGAGATTATGGCGGTATCTGAGGAAGCCGGGGTAGCGATTGCAAAGACGGTGGACAGCAGGCAATTTTTTATTACCTGCCATCCGGAGTATGATTCAGATACACTCAAGCTGGAATATGAGCGCGATTTGGAAAAAGGGATGAATCCACTAGTTCCGGTCAACTATTTTCCAAATGACGATCCTTCAAAAGCGCCGATTGTGAATTGGAGATCTACCGGACAGCTGCTTCTTTCTAATTGGCTGAATTATTACGTATATCAGAGTACACCTTATAAGCTGTAGGAAGAATAGCAGATACCAATCCCATTTCCTAAATTAACATTTTTTTGTTATCTTTCATTTAAGTATACAGGCTATTTCCGATGGTTATAGGAGATAGCCTACCTTTTTGTATAGCGACGCTAAATCGGTTAGAGAAGTGCGCCGAAAGAATCGCAATGTATCAAGTATAAAGTTTAAAAGATTTGTTCAAAAAAATGAAGCATTTGTTCACTCCATGTTTTGCATGAGCAATTGTAACCAAGGCCGACTCCGTGATCTCCGGTAGGGAAGATCTGACACAGATGTGGAACATCAGCGGCGTTAAGCGCTTGTTCCAGACGTTTCGTATTGCTTGCAGGTACGCAGCCGTCGTCTTCATTGGCAAAGGCATATACAGGCGGATAATCCGGCGTAATGTGCGTTTCCACAGACAAAGCCTCACGCAGTCCCGGCTGCTGTCCGGTCAGGTTAAGGTAACTGCCTTCATGGTATTCGGATAAAAAGCTGATAACCGGGTAAAGAAGTCCGATGCCATCCGGCCTTGCGGAACAGTTTTCGTATTTTTTCAAAACAGGAGTACTTACAGTATTGTTTTTTAATTCTGTGATTACCTGCTGTTTTAAAGTTTCATGCAGAAACGCTTCGCTGGCGCATAAATGTCCGCCGGCAGATGAACCGACGATCAGTATCCGGTTTGGATCTACTTGATATTGAGCTGCATGTGCACGCACATGTAAGATTGCTAATGCTAAGTCCATTTGCGGCAGTGGGTAGTAATTTGGTGTTATGCGATAATTTAAAAGAAAGGCTTTGTATCCGCCGTCTCTTTCCATCCGCTGCGCCAGCTGCAGTCCTTCAGAATATGCGGAGATCATCTCATAGCCGCCTCCGGGACAAATAATAACAGCCGGACGTATGGAATTGTCTTTTCGTTTATTGGGAGAAACGGCTGTAGATGTATACGGCGGCACAGATCCGGTGCCGGCAGTATGGGCAAAAGCGGTGATATCTGTGTCGGGATTGCCGGTAAACAGCCATACGGAATCCGTACAATTTAAATCAGAATCAGGAATCCAGTTGTCAAAACTTGTACTGCCGCTGTCTTTTTGTTCCGCAGATGCGATAGGACAGGAATCCGGATGCCAGAGAGGGATAAAAAGAAAACGGTTGTGTTCAGCCGCTTCCATAAGAACATTTGCACTTTCTACAAATGCGTCTGATAAAAAAGGAACACCCCATTCCATTTGGGTTTCGGTTTCGATTTGATGCATGGTATGCGAGGAATACTGTGGGGGAATCTGCTCCAGCCAGCAAGTGGGAAACAGGCCGCCGATAGCTTTTTTTATCGGTTTGGTATTCATGATTTGTTCAAACGTATCATTTTTAGTAAACATATGATGATTTCTCCTTTCGGTATTGCTTTCGTATATTTTACTACAAAAAAAGAAAAAAACAAGTGCCGCAAGTTAGGATGGTTGAATAATTCGCTCTCTTTTTCGTGCAGGAAAAGAGAGGAAAAACAAGTGAATGGTTGCTAAAATGAAATAGAAAGGGGCAGACAAAGCAATGGAATGGATAGACAGATTAAATGAAGCGATGGATGATATAGAAAATTATGGTAGTGCCGAATTTATGGCAGGAGGCTTCTCAAAACGGAACAGTGGAAAAGCTTCCGACATCCGGTTATGAATATGCCGAAGCGCCGGATATAGAGGTATATTTGAATGCAGATCCGCAAAATGCAAAGTATGAAGTATGGATTCTGGTGATAAAAAAATAAGGGATCTTGACAAATGCTGTAAATCCGTTATGATAAATGCATGAAAATAAGTTTCGCGCAGGAGGAATCATATGGAAAGACAGCAGTCTGTCATGGATACGATCCATATTTTATATGACAGCTTTTTTGAACAGGAGAAAAAGATCGCAAATTATATCATACAAGACCATACGCAAGTCATTAATATGACAATCGGTGAACTGGCGGAAGCCTGCGGTACAAGCGTTGCTACTGTTTCAAGATTTTGCCGCAAATGCGGAGTAGACGGCTTTCACCAGCTTAAGATCATGCTTGCAAAAGAGATCGCAGACAGCAGTACGGAGCTGCCTGTTTCCAACCATATATCCAGAACGGAAATTGGGCAGTCGCTCCAAAATATTCTGGCGAATAAAATAGAGGAGATTCGTCAGACCATATCCTTGATGGATGAAAAGCAGTTGAATACGATATTGGATGATATAAAATCCGCTAGAATTGTGCAGTTTGTTGCGGTAGGGAATACAATTCCAGTTGCGCTTGATGGAGCGTTTAAATTTAATGAAATTGGAATTAAAGCAGTTGCAGGCACAATTTGGGAAACACAGCTTGCATTTTCGCTGTCGCTGAGCAGGGACGATGTATTGATTGCGATCTCCAATTCTGGAGAATCTCGTCAGGTTGTAAAGATGGTACAAGAAGCAGGGAAAAACAATGTGATTACGATCGGGATAACGAATAATCCAAATTCAACAGTAGGACGATGTGTGGATTACCATATCCAGACGGCGACGCGGGAGAAATTGTTTTTAAATGAGATCTGCTTTTCCAGAGTGTCGGCAATGACAGTGATTGAGGTATTGTATTTGTTTCTGACAGTAGGACAGGAACGCAGCTATGACCGTATGAGCAAATGTGAGAGCTTGATTGCAGATGAGAAGCTGTAATCAGGCAGATAGAGTTTAGCAGCTATGAATAAAAAATTTATAGCTGCTTTTTTGTAATATTTAGGAATATTTGCTGCAATGAGGAAATGGGGTTATTCATGAAAATAATTATCACGTTGTATTTCGGATAAGCTGATGGATATATCATGTTATTCATGTGCAAGAGTCACAAAAAAGATATGTTTTAAAAGTGAAAATCGTGCATTGTATTGTTAAAAATGTGGAAAAAATGATTTTCGAGAAAAACGAATTGACAAAAATGAATTCCATGATATACTAAAGATACAAAAATAAATATCGCGATATGAGAAAGAACAATATTTGTTTACACGATCCGGAGGGATGATTTAAGAACTAAAATGTAGCTTAAAAAGAATAAAGGAGGAAACAGGAATGCGAATCAGTGAGTTGCTTAGCTTACAGGCCATTGATGTAAACGCCAGCGTTGCTTCAAAAGCAGAGACAATTGATTACATGACGCGTCTGATGGAAAAATCAGGAAATCTCAACGACAGAGAAGCATATAAGAAAGGTGTTCTGGCAAGAGAAGAAGAGGGTACGACAGGAATAGGCGAAGGAATTGCAATCCCGCATTCGAAATGTGCGGCAGTAAAACGTGCGGGACTGGCTGCGATTGTTGTAAAAGATGGCGTGGATTATGAATCACTGGATGATGAACCGGCAGATTTGATTTTTATGATTGCTGCACCGGAAACAGGGGCAAATGTGCATCTGGAAGCGCTTGCTAAATTATCAACGATTCTTATGGATACGGAATTTAAAGAAAGTCTGGTAAAAGCAGAAACGGCAGAACAGTTCATTCAGATGATTGATAAAAAAGAGGATGAATTGGACGGCAAAAATGAAAAAAAGGCCATGGAAGCTTCAAAAGACGGATATCGTGTGCTGGCTATTACGGCATGTCCGACTGGAATTGCCCATACGTTTATGGCAGCAGAAAGTTTGGATATGAAAGGGAAAGAGCTTGGGATATCTATTAAGGTAGAGACGCAGGGGGCAGATGGTGCAAAAAATGTACTGACAGCAGAGGATGTTGAAAATGCGGAGTGTATTATTATTGCAGCAGATAAAAAGGTGGATTTGGCCAGATTTGATGGGAAACCGGTGATTATTACAAAAGTGGCGGACGGCATACATAAAGCAGATGAATTACTCCATCAGGCAGTCAGCAAAAATGTACCGATCTATCATCATACCGGAGCGGCACAGGCGGCTGATGATTCTTCTGAAAACGAAAGTGTGGGGCGGCGTATTTATAAAAATTTGATGAATGGCGTATCGCATATGCTGCCGTTTGTCATTGGCGGCGGTATCCTGATTGCATTGGCGTTTTTGCTAGACGATTATAGTATTGATCCTGCAAATTTTGGTAAAAATACTCCTGTTGCGGCTTATTTGAAAACGATCGGTGAATTTTCTTTTGGCATGATGCTTCCAGTACTGGCTGGCTATATCGCAATGAGCATTGCAGACCGGCCTGGCTTGGCAGTAGGTTTTGTAGCTGGCCTTGTTGCTAAGAGTGGCTCTACATTTGCAAATCCGGCTGGTGGAGAAGTGAATGCAGGATTTTTAGGCGCGTTATTTGCTGGCTTTGCAGCGGGATATCTGGTGCTTTTATTAAAAAAGATGACTTCAAAATTGCCGCAGTCGTTAAATAGTGTGCGCCCAATGATTATTTATCCGGTGTTTGGTATTTTGACAGGCTCTATGATTACAACGCTTATTAATCCGCTGATGGGAATCATTAATGATGGGCTTACCAGTGTATTAAACAGCATGAATGGAACGAGCAAAGTGTTGCTAGGAATGGTAGTAGCCGGCATGGAATCTGTAGATATGGGAGGTCCGGTAAATAAAACGGCTTATGTATTCGGAACTTCTCAGCTTGCAGAGGGTAACTTTGAAATTATGGCGGCTGTAATGGCCGGAGGAATGGTACCACCGCTTGTGATCGCTTTGTGTACGACGTTTTTTAAAAATCGATTTACACAAAAAGAAAGAGAATCCGGCCTTGTAAATTATTTGCTGGGATTATCTTTTATCTCAGAAGGAGCGATTCCATTTGCAGCCAACGATCCGCTGCGTGTGATACCAGCTTGTGTAGCAGGTTCTGCAGCAGCAGGAGGGATGTCTATGCTGTTTGGGTGTACCTTGCGTGCGCCGCATGGTGGCATTTTCGTATTGCCAACGATTGGAAATCCTTTGTTTTATGTACTTGCGATTTTTGCTGGTTCAGCAGTAGGATGCCTGATTTTGGCAGTTCTTAAAAAACCTTTGAAAAATGATCGTGATTCATAACAGATATTTTGGTTTAAACATTTTAAGTATTTCAAGCATTTTAAGCATAAGAAAAAAGAGAAAACGGTGTGAAATAGATAAGGAAATAGAAGGAAATAGAAGAAAAAAGAAGGGCATTGACATGAAACGAAAATGTGCACAAAAAGCTATGGAAATGATAGACGATGGTATGGTTGTTGGATTGGGAGGCGGCTCTACGGTTGCCTTCCTCATCCAGGAGATCGCAAAGAGCGGCAGAAACATACAGGCAGTTACGCCGTCACAAAATACGCTCCGGCTTTGTATCGAGCATCAGATTCCGGTGCTGCCGTTAGAAATGACAGATACCGTGAACATTGCATTCGACGGATGCGATGAGCTGGATGCCAGTCTAAATGCACTAAAAAGCTGCGGCGGAATTCATACGAGGGAAAAAATTGTTGCATCTATGGCAAAAGAGTATATATTGCTGGTAGATGAAGAAAAGTGGAAAAAACAGTTGACATTTACACATCCTATTACAATAGAAGTTGTTCGTGCAGCAGTCAGTTTTGTCAAAAAATGTCTTGTGCAGATGGGCGCTCACGTACAGGAGCGACGTTCGGACGGCAAAGTGGGGATGCTGGTTAGTGACGATGGAAATTATCTGATCGATGCGGAATTTCAGAATGTGAGTAATATTGCTGAACTGTCAGCCGAGTTAGATCAGATACCGGGAGTAGTCGGGCATTCGTTATTTTATCAGATTGCAACGAAAGCGATCATTGCAAAAACAGGTGACGTAGAGGTAGCAGTAAAAAAAATAGTGAAATGAGGTAACGGGCCTGTTATTTGAACCGTTGCCAGAAGAGGATGAGAAATGAAAAAATTAAACTGGGGAATTTTAGGAACGGGACAGATTGCACATGAAATGGCAGATGCATTAAAAGCAGTGAATGGAGAAATCTATGCAGTCTGCGGAACAAGTATTGAAAAAGCAGAGAAATTTAAAGAAGAAGTAGGCGTTCAAAAGGCATATGCCAGTGTGAACGAAATGCTTGCAGATGAAAAAACAGATATTATCTATATTGCAACGCCTCATAATTCACATTATGAGTGGATGCGGAAAGCTTTAAATGCCGGAAAGCATGTATTTTGTGAAAAATCCATAACGGTAAACAGCAGGCAATTGGAAGAGTGTGCCGCGATTGCACAAAAGAAGGGACTTGTGATCTGTGACGGAACGACGTTGCTGCATATGCCTTTGTACAAAAAGCTGAAACAGATGATTCAGGATGGAGTCATCGGTGATGTGAAGATGATTCAGGTGAATTTTGGCAGCTGTAAAGAATATGATAGAAACAATCGGTTTTTCTCCAAAGAGCTGGCAGGAGGGGCGCTCTTAGATATTGGAGTGTATGCGGTGTCATTTGCCAGATATTTTATGAAAAGCATACCGGATGTTGTGCTGACGACAGCGAATTATTTTGAAACCGGTGTAGATGAAACGAGCGGGATTTTATTGAAAAATCCGGATGGTGAAATGGCGGTTATGGCGCTGACGATGCGGGCAAAACAGCCAAAGCGTGGTGTCATAGCGGGAGAAAAAGGTTATATAGAGATTAATAATTATCCAAGAGCCGATCAGGCAGTCATTACGTTTACAGAAGACGGGCATACGGAAAAAGTGGAGGCCGGAAGATCAGAACATGCATTGCAATATGAGGTGCAGGATATGCAGGAATATATATGCAGCCAGGACGGCAGAGATAATCTTGGCATTGTCAAAGATGTGATGAAAACGCTGACAGCGATACGTAATCAGTGGGGGATCGTATATCCTTTTGAATAACGGTATGAAAATAAAAAGTAACAGTTCTATGGGTTATCTGAACTGTTAAAATAAAAATATAATAACTGAAAAAAATAGGAGGGAAAGCAATTGATTTATACAGTGACCTTTAATCCATCCCTGGATTATGTTGTACAGGTAAATGATTTTAAATGTGACGCGGTGAATCGTACGTTATCAGAACATGTATTTGCTGGTGGAAAAGGCAACAATGTTGCAGTGATAATTTCAAATCTTGGACTGAAAAGCCGTGCGCTTGGATTTCGTGCGGGATTTACAGGCATTGCTATGGAACAAATGCTGCGGGAATACGGCTGTGATACAGATTTTATTCCGTTAGACGAGGGAATGACGCGGATTAATGTAAAAGTCAAGGCAGAAAAAGAATTTGAGATCAATGGCCAGGGACCGTTAATTCCTGAAAATAAAATAGAACAGTTGTTTGAAAAGACGGACGCTTTGGTAAAAGACGATGTATTGGTGCTTTCCGGGAGTATTCCAAATACACTCCCAGATGATATTTACGAAAAAATGATGCAAAGGCTGGATGGCAAAGGAGTACGTATCGCAGTCGATGCCACACAGGATTTATTGTTAAAAGTATTAAAATATCATCCGTTTTTAATCAAACCGAATAATATTGAGCTGGGTGAGATGTTTGGAGTTACACTGACGGATGATGAGCAGATCATTGCACATGCAAAGAAACTGCAGCATATGGGAGCCGGTAACGTGCTCGTATCTATGGCAGGGGACGGCGCAATTCTGGTTGATGAAAATCAAAAAGTACATAAGCTGCTGCCGCCGGAAGGAGTGGTTGTCAATTCTGTAGGGGCGGGAGATTCTATGGTGGCAGGATTTTTGGTCGGTTATCTTACCAGCGGCAGCTATGAGCAGGCATTAAAACTCGGAACAGCCGCAGGCAGCGCGACGGCGTTTACTTCATGGCTGGCAGGCAGGGCTGAAATAGAAGCATTGTTAGAAAAATTATAAAATATTAAAAAATATGGAAAAATGAAATAGGATGTGATAAAATAAGCAGAGATTTTGAAGCATTGGAGGTAAATAATATGGTGGCATTTATAAAATTAAGAAATATCTAAGTACATGGAACTGTGTTAAATAGTTTTATGTACTGGCAAAATACGATAAACTATTTAATATAAGGAGATTTTGTAATGATATTTCAAGACAATGTAATCAAAGAATATTTAAAAAATGTTTATTTTATAACCGGAACAATTTATTCTTGTATGATGTTGATGAGCAGTTTGAAAACATCAAAAATTTCAAATGCTGCTTTTCAACCGGCAATGAATCAAGCTTTTCAAGATGCGGATGAGTTTTTTGGGCGTACGGCAGAAGAATATAAAAAATGGCTGCTTGATAACACAAGAGAACAATTAGATTTTGTACTATTGGATTTGATTCGTCTTTCACAAAATCAAAAGGTATTGTGTGACTGCCATTTGACAATGGAAGAAGCTGAAAAATTCACAGAAGTATCTAAAATAGTCTTTTTAATCAAAGAACCTTCAAATTTAGTGGATGATTATTGTAACCGTCCCGACCATCAGGGATTTAGTGACTTTATAAACAGTGTATCGGATATTGAGAAAGCAAAGGCGGTATGTAATGTAACCTTGAAAAGTCTTAACGAGAAAAAATATAAAGAGATCAAGGAAAGCGATTATTATTGGATAGAAAGAACCTGGAAAAGTACTGTCGATGAAACGGTGGGAAACGTAGAGCGGCACTTTGGGTTGGTTATCAAATGATTTCCGTATGATGCATTGGAGCGCTTGAAACTTTCAGTTTTGTGAATATGTTACATTTTAAATTGCCCTATCCATATCATTTTATGGATAGGGCAATAAATCTGTGAGACATTCTGCCTGTCTTTTTTTCTGCATAGTATAGTCTTATTGTAACAGTTTCATGGGTGATCTGAACGGTCCTATCTTTTTTCTTAATATTTTATAAAATCCTCGCAAAAAAATAGACGTAAGAAAAAAAATGAGGTATATTATTTAGGATATACACATCGTTACGGCAACGGATATTTGTCTGAACGGTTGCTGTGAAATATAAAACATAAAAAAATAAGAGGATGAGACAATGGATTTTGAACTGGATGTGCATACGCATACAATAGCAAGTGGCCATGCTTATGGAACGCTTACGGAAATGGCAAAGGAAGCAGCAGTCCGCGGACTTAAACTGCTTGGTATTACGGAGCATACACATAATATGCCGGGGACCTGCGATGATTTGTACTTTGTAAATCTGCGTGTTGTACCAAGGGAGATGTTTGGAATCAGGCTGATGCTTGGCGCAGAGCTGAATATTATGGATTATGAAGGAACGGTTGATCTGCCGGATTGGATCATTGACAGACTGGATTTGCGGATTGCCAGTATTCATGGAAATCTGTACCAGTTTGGAACGATGGAGGAAAATACGGCCGCTGTGTTAGGGGCGATGAGAAATCCGAAAATAGACATTATTGGGCATCCGGATGACAGTCATTGTCCGCTGGACTATGAAAGGCTGGTACAAGGTTCCAGGGAGTACCATACGCTTTTGGAAATAAATAATAATTCCCTGCGTATGCCTTCTCGTAAAAATGCCAAAGAAAATATTCTTACGATATTGGATCTATGCAAAAAATATGAAGTGCCTGTCATTATGAACAGTGATGCGCATTTTATGACGGATATTGCGAACAGGGATCATTCTATGCCGATTGTGGAAGCTGCAGAGTTTCCAAAGGAACTGGTCATTAATTATTCCGCTGCGCAATTTGAAGCTTATATTGCTGCAAACAGGGCGCGGGAAAAGGAAATTCAGCAGAATCATACAAAGGAGAGTGGAAAATGACCAAATATTGTGTGAAAAAACCATTTACGATTTTTGTAGCAGTCATTGCGGTTATGGTCATTGGCATTGTCAGTCTCATGCGTATGAAGACGGATCTGCTGCCGGACATGAGTCTTCCGTATTTGATGATTATTACGACAGATCCGGGAGCAAGTCCAGAAAAGGTAGAAAGTGAAGTTACTGCGCCGATGGAGCAGGCGTTAGGCACAGTGACAGGCGTAGAGAATATTACCAGTGTCAGCGCGGAAAACTACAGTATGATTACGCTGGAATTTGTAGAAGATACGAATATGGATTCTGCCATGGTGAAGGTTACGGCACAGTTAAACCAGCTGGATCTGCCTGAAGCATGCGGTACGCCGAATATGCTGGAAATTTCTATGGATATGATGGCTACGATGTATGCGACTGTCAGCTATACAGACAAAGATATTTATGAGATCTCTGATTTTACCGAAGAGATTATAAAACCGTATTTTGAACGGCAGGATGGCGTAGCAAGCGTTTCAGCAGTGGGAAGTGTGGAAAAGACCGTAGAAGTGCGTTTAAATGCGTCTAAAATAGATCAAATTAATGATAAAATTCTGGAAGAGACCAATGATAAGCTGGCCGAAGCCAAAGACCAGATTGAAGAAGCTGCGCAGCAGTTGGAAGACGGAAAGCAAAAGCTGGCAGATGCTAAAAGTGAGCTGGAAAAACAGCAAAATGACCTGAAAAAAACGCAGTCTGAGACGGCCAAACAGCTGGCTGAAGCAAGTCTGGCGCTTGACCAGGCACAAGCAGCAAAGGCGGCTTATGAGGCAAATTTAACGAGTCTGAAAGCTTCGAAAACAGGGCTGGAGGCCGAGAAAAAAGCTTATGAGGACAATCATGTAACAGATACATATAATCAGATCAACGGGGCGCTTGGAGCGATGCAGACGACGCTGGCACAGCCAGCGCAGCTTGCAGGCATTACGATTCCGACAGATGTAGATGATGCGCTCGCAAATCCAGAGCAGTTTGAGGCATTTGTAGCGTGGGTTGCACAGATGGGCTTGACAGATCAGGTGGAAGAGCTGACTTTGGAAAATCTGCAGCAGTTGTCCGATATCGTAACAAAACGTCTGCCTCAGATCGAAACCGGGCTTGCAAATCTGAATACTCAGATTATGGCTGTAGAGCAGGCGGTCAAACAAATGAATAAACAGATGGATCAGATCGATCAGAAATATAAACAGGCTGACAGCGGTAAATTTGAAGCTGCTATTTCGATTGCTTCCGGTGATGCAAAGATGGCAAACGGTCTGTCCGGGATTGAAAGCTCGCAAAAAGATTTAGAGGAAGCGAAACAAGAATTAAAAGAAGCCAAAAAGCAGTATCGCCAGTCCAGAAAGGCGGCGTTAGAAAATGCAAATATCAGCAGTCTTGCAAATATGGATACGCTGTCACAAATGATTTCTGCGCAGGATTTTTCCATGCCTGCCGGATATATTAAGGATAAAGAAGAGTCAGAAAACCAATGGCTTATCAAAGTTGGAGAGCATTACGACAGCCTGGAAAATCTGGAAGATATGCTGCTTTGCAAACTTCCAGGAGCAGGCAATGTGCGAATGTCTGATGTTGCAGATATTACGGTTATTGATAATGCAGGAGAAAACTACGCAAAGATCGACGGTAAAGAAGGTGTGCTGATCTCTATTTATAAAGGAAGCACAGCGAGTACAAGCGAAGTGGCAAAGACATGCGAGACAGCGATTGCAAAGCTGGAAGAAGATTACAGCGGACTGAAAGTGACGCCGGTTATGAACCAGGGTGATTATATTACGATGTTTATCAGCAGTATTTTGCAGAGTATGATTACCGGTGCACTGCTAGCAGTACTTGTACTTATTTTATTCTTTAAAGATGTAAAGCCTACACTTGTGGTAGCGTTTAGTATTCCGTTTTCCGTGCTGTTTGCAATACTGATTATGTATTTTTCCGATATTTCTATTAATATTATGACGTTAGCAGGCTTAGGGCTTGCGATCGGTATGCTTGTAGATAATTCGATTGTCGTGATAGAAAATATTTATCGGATCCGCAACCATGGAATTTCCGCGCCACGCTCAGCCGTACAAGGGGCAAAGCAGGTAGCAGGGCCGATTATTTCGTCTACCCTTACGACAGTATGTGTATTTTTACCTATGATTTTTACGACTGGATTGGTCGCAGAACTGATGGTGCCATTTGCAATGACGATTTCTTATGCGCTGACAGCGTCGTTAGTCGTTGCGTTGACGGTTGTGCCGACAGCTGGTTCGATATTGCTGGAAAAGACAAAAGAAAAACGTTATCCTTTGTTCGAAAGAGTACAGCAGTTGTATGGAAAAGTACTTTCTTTCTGTTTGAAATGGAAAGTGATACCGCTTGTACTTGCGATTTTGCTGCTTGTCATCTGTATCCGGGAGGTTATGCGCATGGGAATTACGATGCTGCCGGAGATGACGGGAGAGCAGATATCCATATCGGTAAATGTACCGGAAGAGACAGAAAAAGAAGAGGCTTTTGCAATGGCGGATCAGGTGATGGACGCGGCGCTTTCTATCGAAGGCGTGGCGACCGTAGGCGCTATGGATGGCAGCAGTGCTTCGAGTATGATGGGTGCGGGAGCCGGCGGAGAGAATTTCCTTAATTATTCATTTTCGATTTTATTAGATGAAGATATTAAAGATATTCAGGAAATACGTTCGATTGCAAAAAAACTGGAAGATGCTACCTCAGATATCGACTGTGAAGTTTCTGTATCATCCTCTGCAATGGGAGATATGACAGCGATGATGGGCAGTGGACTATCGTTGAATATTTATGGGGATAGTGTGGAAAAACTGCTGGAAATCAGTGAGGATGTGCAAAAGCTTGTTGCACAGGTGGAAGGGTTTGAAAATATTTCAAACGGACAAGAAGACGGTGCGCAGGAAATTCATTTGATGATTAATAAAGACCGCGCAATGAAGCGTGGGCTTACGGTGGCGCAGATTTATGGTACACTGGCGTCCAGACTTACGACAGAAAAAGATTCGGTAACGATGAGCGTCGGGGATACGGATATGATGGTGCAGATTGTTGATGAAACAGAGCTGTTAAACAGGGATAATCTGCTTGACATGGAACTGGAAGCTACGGTTACAAAAGATGGCGGGACAAGTGAAACAAAGACCTATCAGCTCGGTGATTTTGCAAAGATGGAGTATGGGCAGGGATTGGCATCGATTTCCCGTGAAAATCAGTCTCATTATATTACAGTTACTGCAGATACGATGGAAGGCTATAATACGACGCTCTTGACGAGAGAGCTGAATAAAAAGCTGAAAACATATGAGATGGAAGATGGGTATTCGATGGAGATCGGCGGCGAAAGCGATCAGGTCAATGATATGGTGACACAGATGATACGTCTGATGGCGCTTGGATTTTTGCTGATCTATCTTGTAATGGTTGCACAGTTTCAAAGCTTACTGTCTCCGTTTATTGTATTGTTTACAATTCCGCTGGCATTTACCGGGGGCCTGCTTGGCCTGTTGGCTTTTGGTGAACAGCTTTCTTTAATGAGTCTGTTGGGCTTTACGATTTTGATGGGTACGGTTGTAAATAATGGAATTGTGTTTGTAGACTATGCTAATCAGCTGCGGATCGGCGGTATGGAAAGACGTGATGCGCTCATTGCTACCGGAAAGACACGTATGCGCCCGATACTGATGACGGCGTTGACGACGATTTTATCTATGAGTATGATGATTTTCAGCAAACAGGCAGGAAATTCTATGGGACGTGGGATGGCAATTGTAGTTGTCGGAGGATTATTGTACGCAACTTTGATGACACTCTTTATTATTCCTGTCATGTATGATATATTTTATAAGAAGCAGCCACATCAGGTAGACATCGGAGAAGATGATTTGGATGACATTCTAGATGAGGCGCAGGAGTATATGAATGAAAATGAGTGGTTGGAGGAAAAACGATGATAAAAGTTGTGAAATTTGGCGGCAGTTCTTTGGCCAGTGCAGAGCAGTTCCGCAAAGTACGTGATATTTTACTGGCAGATAAAAAGAGACGGTACGTTGTGCCGAGCGCACCAGGCAAACGGCATAAAAATGATGCAAAAGTGACGGATATGCTGTATGAGTGTTATGCATTAGCGGAAGCCGAGGAAGAATTTAAACCGCTTTTGCGGAAAATACGCGCCAGGTACAATGAGATTATCAGCGGATTAAAAATGAATTTGAATCTGGATGATGAATTTAAAGTCATAGAAGAAAAATTTCGCCAGAAGGCAGGCGTTGATTATGCGGCGTCCCGCGGGGAATATTTAAACGGGATTATTATGTCTCATTTTATAGGCTATGAGTTTATTGATGCAGCAGAAGTAATTCGGTTTGATACAGAAGGTAATTTTGATCCAGATACGACAAATCATATATTAAAAGAACGTTTAAAAAAGTGTGATCGGGCAGTTATTCCAGGATTTTACGGAGCACAGGCAGATGGTAATGTGAAGACATTTTCCCGTGGCGGCTCTGATATTACAGGATCGATTGTGGCAAAGGCATGTAAAGCGGATTTGTATGAGAACTGGACGGACGTATCGGGATTTCTCGTTGCAGATCCAAGAATTATTAAAGATCCAAAAGGAATTAAAGTTATTACCTATAAAGAGCTGCGGGAGCTGTCTTATATGGGAGCGCAAGTTTTGCATGAGGACGCTATTTTTCCCGTGCGCAAAGAGGGAATTCCCATTAATATCAAAAATACAAATGCACCGGAAGATCCGGGTACGTTTATCGTAGAGAGCACTTGCCAAAAGCCTGAGTTTACGATTACCGGTATTGCAGGCAAACAAGGATTTGTTGCAGTAAATATCGAGAAGGATATGATGAATTCCGAAATTGGCTTTGGACGTAAAGTATTGGAAGCTTTTGAGGAGAATCAAATTTCTTTTGAACATACACCATCTGGGATTGATACATTTACCGTGTTTGTACATCAGGAGGAATTTGAAGGTAAGGAGCAGAGTGTACTATCTGCCATTCATCGTCTGGCGGAGCCGGACAGCATCGATCTGGAGGCAGACCTGTCACTGATTGCGGTTGTGGGGCGTGGAATGAAGAGTACGCGTGGTACGGCAGGCAGAATATTTTCAGCGCTGGCTCATGCGAATATTAATGTTAAGATGATCGATCAGGGTTCCTCAGAGTTGAATGTCATTATTGGTGTCAGCAATGATGATTTTGAGCAGGCAATCAAAGCGATTTATGATATTTTTGTGATAACAAGGCTATAGAAAAGGAATCTTCTATATTATAATAGAAAGATGATACAGGAAAGAAGGGAATCATATGATTTGGAATCGGATCGAATTAAAAGAAGATTCAAAATCTCTGCTGCGGCTGAATTACTGGCCATTTGTGCTGGTGGCATTTATTCATGCAGTCGTAGCTGGAAGCAGTGCGGGAAAGAGTGGTACTACGAATGCTGCAAAAAATTTTCAGAATCTTCATGGAGATGGCTATTATGGATATGACGGATATACGATGATTCAAGATGTCGTCCGTATGGTACTGCCATTTCTTGGAATGGCGTTAGTAACTGTATTTGGCATGTGGGTTTTGATGATTGCACTTAATATTTTTGTTATGCATCCGATTGAAATCGGTTGTAAACGGTATATGATTATGGCGCGCAGCGTAAAGCCGGAGTTTCAGGAGATGGCTTTTGTCTTTAAAAACTGTTACGGAAATGTTGTTAAGACGATGTTTTTGAAAAATTTATATACGGTTTTATGGTCGCTGCTGTTTCTCATTCCAGGGATTGTTAAGTCGTATGAATATCGGATGATTCCTTATCTGATGGCAGAATATCCAGATATGGCTTCAGATGAAGCTTTTCGCATTAGCAGAGAGATGATGATGGGAAATAAATGGGAAGCATTTGTGCTTGACTTGTCATTTTTCGGATGGAATATCCTATCGGCGCTGACGCTCGGACTGACAGGAATTTTTTATTCAGGCCCATATCAAATGCTGACAAATGCAGCGCTGTATTTGTCATTGAAAAAGACACATCCAAGTTTTGGGTATGTTCAGCCGGATGATAATTATTATTTTCAAAAATAAATGGAAGATATTTTAGGCAATAAAAAGGCAAGCAGAAAAGGAAAATATAATCTTTTCTGCTTGCTTTTTTAGAATAATTATTTATAACAGTTCTGATAATCCATGCAACTGTTACAATTATTTCATTTGATGGATTCTTTCTTTGATATAATTCTCCAAAGCGGCGCCGGTTCGTTCTAATCCTAACTTGCTGCTGTTAATGCATACATCATAATATCTGGAATCACCCCACCGAAAGCTGGAGTGCCGGTTGTGATATTGTTTCCGTTTTTTATCATGCCGGCGAATTTTGGCGATCGCGTCAGATTCACTCAGATGATAGACTTCTTTAATACGGTCAATTTTAGCAAGTTCATCTCCGACAACAAAAATCGAAATCAATCCTTTGTGACCACTTAATACGGTTTCTGCACAGCGGCCGACAATGACAAAAGATTCACCGCTGTCTGCTTTTTTTCGAATATAATCAAACTGCATCTCTGCCAGTATTTCTTCCATAGAATTGGAGAAAGCGCCGACTCTTCGTGTAAGAAATGCATTTCGTGGTTTCTCATCGTATTTTTCCAAAACTTCTACTTTTATATCATTTTCCGATGCAATTTCATCTAAAATATGTCTGTCGTAAAATTTCAGATTGTGATCTTTTGCAATCTTTTCGGCCAGTACATGACCGCCGCTGCCGAATTCGCGGCTTACTGAAATAATTGTTTGTGCCATAAAATCTCCTTTCTATATTAACAGTAGCGAATGAAGATAATTATCATAGATATTGTAACAACAATAATGGTTGCGGGTGCAGCAGATTTACAATATTTTCCCCAGCCAATGATGTAACCGTTTTTGGCAGCTACGGAAGTACCTACAACATTTGCAGAAGCTCCGATCGGAGTACCGCTGCCGCCTATATCCGTACCCATAGACAGTGCCCAGGCAAGTGTTTCCAAGCTGACCCCTTGTGTGGCTGCCAGGCTTTTAATAACAGGGATCATCGTTGCAGCAAATGGAATATTATCCACAAATGCGCTTGCAATAGCGGATATCCAAAGAATAATGGCAATCATAAGTTTTAAATTACCGTTGCTTGCCTTACCGATATATCCGGCGATAATTTCCAAAATACCAGTTTGTTCCAGACCACCGACAACCATAAATAAGCCGATAAAAAACAACAATGTTTTATAGTCCACTTTTGATAAGAGCTCTTTTGCATATCTGGCAAAAGCAATCAGTGTAATAATTGTAATAACAGTTCCAATAAATGCTACGGTAAGGCCGGTTTGTGCATGTGTTACAAGCATAACAACAGCACAGGCAAAAATAATACAGCTTAGCGTAAAGTCTTTTTTATTTTTGATCGCTTTTTTCGGATCTGGCATCGAGCTTGTATCTACTGCATTTTTTTCCGCCGCTTCCAGTTCTTTGTGGAAAACGAGGAAGAAATAGATGACAACAAGGACCAGACTGACAGCGGCCATAAGTCCAGTATTTAATAAAAAATCACTGAACGAATAACTTAAAGATGTACCAATGATAATATTAGGCGGATCACCGCACATCGTTGCCGAGCCGCCCAGGTTCGCGCAGAAGATTTCGGATAAGATCATAGGGACAGGGTTAAATTTCAATAACTTTGCAAGTTCTACCGTTACTGCAGCTAAAAATAAAATGACAGTAATGCTGTCGATGAACATGGCTAAAAATGCGGACATAATCATGAAAGCGATAAACAGTGGAATCGGTTTGTAATTGACTAATTTCGCCAGGCGCATACAAAGCCAGCGGAAAAATCCTGCCTTTGCCATGCCTTCTACCATTACCATCATACCTGCGATAAAGATAATGGTTGCCCAATTAATACCACTGGATGATTCTGCGGATTCGCTGGCGGCATACCAGAAATCTGTGGTAAAAATACTGCGCAGGTTTAATGTTTCGAAGATTGCGTCCGGACTATGCATGACGATACCGAATACGACAACCAATGTCAGCAGGCCACAGCCTAATGTTACAAAATGCCGTTCGATTTTATCCAAAACAATCATAAGAAACATGATGACAAAAATAGCTCCTGCTAAAATTTGTGCGAGTAACATTTTAGTGACTCCTCCTAATCTTTTTGAAATGTAAAATGTGACTAAAAAAGATAAAAAATCTATGAATTTAATATCAAAAGAAGTTTATCACTATGAAAAAAAAAGTCAATACTTCTAAATAGAAAAAAATACGAAAAAGACCGCTCAGATTTTGCTAAAATTAGCGGAAAAGAAAAAAATTGATATTTTTATTGCATTATTTTGTTTAAAAAAGCAGAAATCGGGTGTACAAATTGAAATGAATGTACTAAAATATACCATAGAGTAGTTGGCGTATCGCAAAGGGACAAATAGGAGGTATTTGTAATGGTTAAATCAGATGCAACACTTCGAATGTATTTGCAATATTATGAAAAGGAGATCAATTTGACAAAGCTTGCTGAAAAAGCTTATCAGGAGGCGAGTATCAGATCTTCAGTACCAGTACAGAATATTCAGGTTTATGTAAAGCCAGAAGATGGAAGAGCATACTATGTAGTAAACGGAGGATTTCAGTCGTTTGTAAACTTGTGGGATTCTGATCGTGATATTTGTGACAGTGAGCTAAGTGGTGAGATCAATTGGCTGAATGGGACGACGCACAGACTGATTTTTGAATATCGGGGACATCAATGTGACTGTGACAGCATTATTGATCGTGTAGTAGAAAAGTTCACCAATATCCACTCAGACAAAAAAATGCATGAAATTGAAATTTACATACGACAGGAACATGAGGCAGCGTATTATGTAATTGATGGTCGTCATACGGGGTCTGTTTCTATGTTTGCATAACCTCATAGGCTGCAAAATAAAATTACTTAAGCTAGATTCAGAAGAAAAGACTTAAGAAAAAGACTTTAGAAAAAAGAATTAAGAAAAGAACAAATCAAAACAAGGGAAAAGTTCAAATTTTAAAGAAATGGAGAGTTTATAAAGATGGCTTGGTATGACAGCGCTGTATTTTACCAGATTCATCCGCTTAGTCTGTTTGGATGTGAACAGGAAAGCGCAAATTCAGAAGGTTCACATTTTGCAGAACTGGCAGAATGGGCAGAGCATGCGAAAAAAATGGGCTGTAATGCCATATATATTGGACCTGTATTTAAGGCAGATTCACATGGACATGGGATCGCTGATTATCATAAGGTAGACAGCAGACTTGGTACAAATGAGGAATTTAAAAGCTGGGTGGCAAAATGCCATGATATGGGTATGCGTGTAGTGGTAGACACTGTGTTTAATCATGTCGGACGCAGCTTTTTTGCTTTTCAGAATTTAAAGCGAAATGGCAGAAAATCCCCTTATAAAGACTGGTTTGCAAATGTAAATTTTAAAAAAGATAACGAATATGGTGATGGGTTCAGCTATGAGAGCTGGGGCGGCTACAAAAGGCTTGTTAAGCTAAATATACTCAGTCCCTGGCTGCATGATTATCATTTTGATACGGTGCATTTTTGGATCAATGAATTTGATATTGACGGCATACGTATCGATGCCATTGACGAAATGGATTATGATTTTATTAAGGATCTGCGCAAAGTTGCCCAAAGTGCAAAGCCAGATTTCTGGCTGATGGGTGAACTGATGGATGGAGAGTATACCCGCTGGGTAAATGATAAGATGCTGCACAGCGCTGCGAATAATGAGCTGCAAAAGAAATTTGTAATGGCGCATAATCACGGTGATTATCCAATTATTGCAAGGTCTGTTCGTGAGACAAATGACCAATGTCCGTATACGAAATTGTATACGTTTGTAGACAACCATGATGTTTCGCGTATCTATGAGAAATTAGATAAATTAGAGCACCGGCAGCTGATTGCCTTGCTGCAATATACACTATACGGTATCCCAGCGCTTTACTGTGGTTCTGAGTTTACCTCTCATAAGCTTCAAAAAAATGAAGAGGATGAACTTTCGCGGATACCATTGAAATTATCGGATTATAAGAATGCTTATGAGCAAGACGAGATTACCCATCTGCACTGTCTGTTGGGGCGAGCAAATCAGCAGTTTTCGGAATTGTTTTTCGGGCATTATCAGGAAATCATGGTTTCCGATAAACAGTATGTATTTGCCAGGGTGTTGAGGAAAAAGGCGATTTTGGTTGCGGTAAACTGCGACGACAGTCCTTTGCAGCTGGAAATTCCTCTTGAGGGACATGCCGCAAAGGCGATAAATTTATTGGATGCAGCTATTAATTGGGAGAATGAGCTAAAGGCAGGTCTGGATGTTTCCAGATGCGCGCAGCTTCAGATCAAAGACAGCGTATTGCAGCTGGAGCTTGCGGCAAACAGCGGTAAGATGATACGCATTACGGGATAGTTTTATGCATCAATGCAGGCTTTTTGCATGAAAAATAATTTCATATGCGGAACAAATCTTGTCTGAGATACATACAATCCATGCGGCGCGGCATTTCGGAAAGTGAAAAAGAGTTAACGGCCACATATGACTTTCAATAATATTTCGCTCTGTCGAAGTCAGATGATAACGCATGGAAGCGTTTTTTAACGCGATTGCAGGATGATGCAGGCCATGCAGACGTCCAATATAACCGTTTTCATGCCAGTCATAAAGATAAAAATCGTGCAGGAATGCACCTCGTACAAGTTCTTTGGAAGGAGCGCCAAGATGAAGCCTGCGGTTTAGATAAAAACTGAGTCGGACGACACTGAGTACATGGTCATAGGTTGAGATTGCACTATGCTGGATACAGCGTTTCATTAGGGCGGTTTCTTTTGTGTGAAGAAGGCCATGTAAATGATGTTTTATTTCTGTTTGTTCCTGATTGGTTAATTTCATATAGAATATTCCTTTCGCGGTTTGGACAGTTCTGATAAGGGGCTGTCCGTTTACTTTTTTTTATTTTTTTTTCTAAATGAGAGCACGTGCTTCATACGGCTGCCAATATCGCTGTAGGAAACATGTCTGAAAGAGGCCAAAGAGCCAAGCGCTCTCGTCTGCGGCCAGTTCATAGTCTTAAGCGTTTTTTTAATTTCTTCAATTGTCCGGTTTTCACGGTATTCTTCGAAAGAAATCTTAGCTTTTATCGCATCAAAGCTTTCGGAAAGATTGTGTTTTGCATTTTCTATAAACGTATCGTATTTTTCTGCTATTTGCGAGTCTATGGCAAACATCGTAGCTTCCAGCTTGACATTGATTTGAGCCAGTGAATCAGCAGTCAGTGTACAGTCAGCCGTGAAAACAGCCATAAAAATCAGTGAAAGCAATTCCTGTACATTAAGCGGAAGGGGTGCGGTAATCATAGAAATATAGGGATGGAGACCATATAAGACAATCCATCCGGCAAGGCCAAAACCAAGAGAACAAGACAGGCAAATCCTGCCGTTCAGATTCAGAGGCAGCCTGCTGTAATCCCACCAGACAGCGTGAAACATACGTTCCGTAGCATAAGAAGTGACATACTCCAATACCGCAGAACCAAGCATACATGCGAAAAATACGGAACCTGCATTTGGTAGTTTGCTGCAGAGCAGAATATCTAAGACGGCTCCGATCCCGTAAATCGGACAATAGGGGCCGATCAGCATACCGCGGTTGTCCCATTTTAGTTTTTTAATACTGCAAAAAACGGTTTCATAGATCCATCCAATCATACTATATAAAATAAACCATATAAATAATGTGGCAATATGCATAATAACCTCCCATTCAGATATTTGCTGTGCTATTATATCACTTATTTTTAAAAAGTACAAATATCTTATAAATATTGAATGGCTCTATCATTTTATTTCAAAATAAGGTAAAATAATTGTAATTGTTCTTAATGGTGTATACGGGAACAGTTCCTAAGCAAATAAAATAGTATTTTAATTTCAGGAGGAAACAATAATGAACATAGGTTTTATCGGATGCGGCAATATGGGGACAGCGATGATAAATGGCATTTTGCAGTCGGGATTGGTGAATGCAGAAAATTTGATTGCGTCTGCGAAAAGCGAAGAGACGCAAAATAAAATAGAAAATGAGTTAAAAATTCAATTGGCAGCCTGTAATCAGGAAGTTGTGGAATTTTCAGATATTATGTTTCTGGCAGTGAAGCCGCAGTATTATGCGCATGTAATCGCACAGATCAAAGATTTTGTAAAACCGGGACAGATCATCGTGTCGATTGCACCGGGAAAAACGCTTGCATGGCTGGAAGAGTTGTTTGGCAAACCGGTGAAGTTAGTGCGCACTATGCCAAATACACCGGCGATGGTTTTAGAGGGGATGACGGCATACTGCGTCAATGAACGAACAACATTGCAGGAAAAAGAACGCATTGCACAAATATGCAGGTGTTTTGGAAAAGCGGAAGAAGTTGAGGAATCTATGATGGATGCTGTAACTTCGGTCAGCGGAAGTTCGCCGGCGTATATATTTATGCTGATAGAAGCGATGGCAGATGCTGCCGTAGCAGCCGGAATGCCAAGAGCAAAAGCTTATACGTTTGCTGCGCAGGCAGTGCTTGGCAGCGCTAAAATGGTGCTGGAGACAGGGATGCATCCGGGAGCTTTAAAAGACATGGTATGTTCCCCGGGTGGCACAACGATAGAAGCGGTACGCGTTTTGGAAGAAAGAGGTATGCGAAGCAGTGTGATCGAAGCTATGAAAGCATGTGTGGAAAAAGCGAAGCAGTTTTCATAGGATTTTTCACCCATGCCCCTTTTCAAATGAATGAAAATCGAGTATAATCATAGGAGTTGAATGCAAATTTGGAGGAAAATAAGAGATGTTCGATTATAAGCAGTATCAAAGAAATTATTTTATGCCGCCGCAGGAATGTCTGGACTGGGCGAAAAAAGAATATGTGGATCATGCGCCGATCTGGTGCAGCGTAGATCTGCGGGATGGCAATCAGGCTTTGATTGAGCCAATGAATTTGGAAGAAAAACTTGAATTTTTTAGACTTTTAATAAAATTAGGATTTAAAGAGATAGAGGTTGGATTTCCGGCGGCTTCGGAAACGGAATATCAGCTTGTGCGGAAACTGATCGATCAGAATATGATACCGCAGGATGTAACAATTCAAGTACTGACGCAGGCAAGAGAGCATATTATCCGTAAGACTTTTGAAGCAGTCAAAGGCGCGCCGAATGTTATTGTACATGTATACAATTCTACTTCACTGGCACAGAGGGAGCAGGTATTTCATAAAGGTCAGGAGGAAATCAAACAGATTGCTGTTGAAGGGGCAACGTTATTAAAAGAGCTGGCTGCAGAAGCAGAGGGAAATATTTTATTTGAATACAGTCCAGAAAGCTTTACGGGAACCGAAGTCGATTATGCGGTAGATGTGTGCAATGCGGTCATTGATGTCTGGGGACCGACGCCGCAGAAGAAAGCTTATATTAATATTCCGGCGACAGTAGAAATGTCTATGCCGCATGTATTTGCCAGTCAGATTGAGTATGTCAGCAAACATCTGCATAACAGAGATAGCATTATTTTATCCTTGCATCCGCATAATGACAGAGGTTGTGGTGTCAGCGATGCGGAAATGGGGCTTTTAGCAGGTGCAGACCGTATTGAAGGTACGTTGTTTGGAAATGGGGAGCGTACCGGAAATGTAGATATTATTGTTTTGGCGATGAATATGTATGCACAAGGGGTAGATCCAAAGCTTGATCTATCTGATATGCCTCATATCGCGCAAGTATATGAAAGACTGACGCAGATGGATATTCATATGCGGCATCCATACTGCGGCAAACTCGTATTTGCAGCTTTTTCCGGTTCGCATCAGGATGCCATTGCTAAAGGGATGAAGTATCGGGAAGAGCATCAAAAAGATCGTTGGACAGTTCCGTATCTTCCGATTAATCCAGAAGATGTCGGCCGTACGTATGACAGTGATGTGATTCGTATTAACAGCCAGTCAGGAAAAGGCGGTGTAGCCTATGTGCTGGAAAAAACCTATGGTCTTAAAATTCCGTATAAAATGCGCGAAGATCTGGGATATGCAGTAAAAGATGTATCAGATAAGGCACATGCAGAGCTTTCACCGGAAGAAATCTATGCTATTTTTACGAAGCGGTACAAAGATTATACACCGGTATTTGAGGTAAAAGGATGCCATTTCCGTCAGGAAGATGGAATTACGGCGACTGTAAATATTATTAAAGACGGAAAGAAAAATCTGGTGGAGACAACTGGAAATGGCCGGTTAAATGCGGTCAGCAATTCGTTTGCGGAGTTTTTTGAAAAACCTTGTGAGATTATTTGTTATGAGGAGCATGCGTTGGAAGATGGATCCGATTCCAGTGCAATTGCATATGTAGGAATTAAAGGAGAGGATAACAGGCTGTATTTTGGAATCGGTATTGATCCTGATATTTTGCGTGCTTCGATCGATGCGCTTATTACGGCAATGAACAGGAGTATGGAATAAAAAACATATGGAACATGGGGAAAGAAAAATAAGGAAAGCGGCAGGATATCTCTGTGTATTGCTGGGGAGCGTGCTGGCAGTGTATGTCGGGATATGGAGAATGATTATCCGGCCGTTAGCTGGCTTATATCTGGCTGTGAAAGCGGGAGAGTTGACGATATTTTATGTGATAACTGTCCTGGTTAAGTGCGGATTATCTTTAACAGTCGGCGGTTTTATCTGGTCTGTTGGATATATGCTCAAATGTATCCTGGATGCATAATATATTGTTACAGTGTTTTAAATTTTCGAGCTGTAAGGAACTATGAATCAATAACTTTATTGCCCTGTGCGATCGGAGAAAAAGACAAGTAAATTGCAAAGTGATTTATTCACAGCTCCTTACAGGGATTGGAGGATAGAGCGGAAATATGAAGAAAATCTATCAGTTTACGGTATTCTGTATCATGCTGGCAGTATCATTTTTTATCGATCATGGTACGCAGACCCAAGCTGCAGTCAGGCTGAATCAGACAAATGCAACGATTTGCATTGGCGGAAAGACAACGTTAGAAGTAAGTGGTGCGTCTAAACCTGTCAAATGGTCTACAAGCAATAAGAATGTAGCAAAAGTGGGTTCGGCCGGAGTTGTAACAGGCATCGGGAAAGGAACAGCCACCATTACAGCAAAAGCAGGCAGCGTTATATACAAATGTCGTGTGATCGTCAATGAGACTTATGGGGCGTCAGTGTCAAATGTAGTAATTAAGCGGGAGACGCCTGTGATGCTGACCTTTACAAAAGATGCGGTAGTCAGTTATAAAATACAGGATCCGGATATCTGCAGCGCGGGCTGGGGAGGATGGTCAGGTAATGAGATTCCGCTGAATGTTAAGCCCAAAAAGATAGGGACGACTTATATTACATGCACAAATGGAGCAAATAATGAATCTGTACGTATCCGTGTGCGGGTTAAAAAGGTTCCGGTAACGATTACGAACCTACATGCCGCGTCGAGTGACGGTGGTGATTTTATATGTGGTGAAAATACGGCAAAGATTACGTTCCGCCAGGATCGGACGTCTAAAAATACAGTGTTATATCTGATTAGCCGCAGTGGTGAGACGATCTGGACAAAACAGATCGGAGCAGTGCCGGCTAGAAAAAATCATTCGGTAGTATGGGATGGGAAAGATGATAAAGGGGCCGGATACGAAGGCGAATTCCGTCTGAAAGTAGTAGCAGACGGTTATACGACAAGAAACTGGCATTATTATAAATGTTATGCGAAAAGTCCGTTTTTAAAAGGTACAGGAACAAGAGAAAAACCATATGAAGTTGCAGCAGCAGAGCATTTGGAACGAATGGCGGATTTTCCGAACAAACATTTTATACAGGTGCAGGATATAGATCTGCGTTCCGAGCTTATTAGTAATATTTTCAGTGCGGAACATCCATTTATGGGCAGTTATAATGCGAAGCCGCAGGAACAGGTATTCCGCATTTTGAATTATAACGGCAATACATCTTTGTTTGGCGTGATTGGTGTCGAGGGAGAATTAAGTGATGTAACGGTATGTGATGCGCGGATTACGGGTACCGGACAGAAACGATCGGCTGTTATGGCAGAAGTCAATCAGGGGATGCTTATGAACTGTGTGGTAGAGCAGGCAGTTATTTATTCGGCTTCCGCAACGGATGCTGCGCTGTTGACAGTAGAAAACAGCGGAGTGATTGACCGTTGCAGAGCGCAGGGGACAATTTATACATATGGAAGTATGGCTGGAGGCGCTGTATACAACGAACAGCGTATGATTCGTACAAAAGTAGAAGCAGATTTGAATCTGACAGCTGCAGGTGAAATCAGCAGCGGAGACGAGCTGTATGTCGGCGGCATCGCAGCTGTAAATGGACAGGCAGCCTTTATTGATGCCTGTGAAAGCAGCAGCAGTATACAGGCAGCCGGTACACTGCACACACCGGCGAGATTGTATATGGGTGGAATCGTAGGCAAAAATTCTGGACAGGTGCGGGATGGAGGGTCATTAGCGCTCTTTCCGCTGGAATATACGAATGATCTGATTGGAGATGCGCAAGGTGGTATGATTGCCGGAGAAAATAATGGCATGATTACTGGGGTTACCTATTATGAGACAATCGGACGAAAGAGCAGTGCCACAGGAAATGGACGCGAAGAAAGTCTGCATCCGGTGGAGAATCATAACGAGGAGGGATAAATGTATGAATTGCTTATCACCATCAATATTGGCGGCGGACTTTACCAGCCTGGGGGAGCAGGTGTCGGCAGCAGAGCAGGCAGGAGCACAATATCTTCACTTTGATGTGATGGATGGATGTTTTGTACCGAATATTTCTTTCGGGATGCCGGTTTTAAGTTCTTTACGAGAAAGTACGAGTCTGATGCTGGATGTGCATTTAATGATTCAGGAGCCTGTACGTTATATCAAAGATGTAGCAGATTGCGGCGCTGATATTATTACGGTTCATGCAGAGGCATGTACCAATTTGAATCATGCAATAGACATGATTAAAGAACGGGAGCTTTTGGCTGGAGTTGCCTTGTGTCCGGCGACGTCTTTGACAGTGTTGGATTACATATTGCCGCGTATTGATATGGTGCTGATTATGACAGTCAACCCGGGACTGGGCGGACAAAAGCTCATTCCATATACCTTAGATAAGATTCGGGATTTGAAAAGGATCATTGACAGCAGGGGGTTAAAGACAGATATTGAAGTAGACGGCGGGATTAATTTTAAGACGCTGGAGCACGTGCTTGACGCCGGAGCAAATATTATTGTATCAGGCAGTGCGGTTTTTAACGGAGATGTGGAAGAAAATACGAAAAGACTGCTGGATATTATGAAATAAGCGCCATCATTTTTGATGTATGCGAAAAACGTGTTTGAAAATGGTTTGCATTTTCAAACACGTTTTAAAATGTAAAAAATAGCTGCGAAAAAAGGCTGCTGTTTAACGATAAGTATGGTGATTTTTTGATTCATTACTGAAATTGATTGAGACTGGAATTGTAAATATAGCCGATGGCATCCAGCTTTTGGCAAATGACGGACGCATCCAGGTTAAGAGAGGCGCATAATTCTTCCAAAGATGGGTAATGATCGCGCAGCTGAGTATTGATATAACTTAAAAGTATAGCCGGGTCATTGGGTAATTGAACGGACATAAGAACCTCCTGTTTTTTTGATAGTATTGTTTTGCTGCCTGTAACAGGACTTTGCGTGGATTTCATTGCAAAGTTTTTAAATATGTGAGTAGTATATCATACAATTTATTCTGTATCAATTGCTATTATTATCATTGGTTGGTGTAATATGAAAGTTTTCAAATTTTACACCAATTCCGGTTTTTTCAGCCCACGTGTTTAATTCTTCGGCAGCATATTGTTCTGCATTAAATTCTTTATTTGTATTTTCTGCTAATACTGTCATTGATGATGCAAACATCATACATAACGATACTACAATCGCAAAAAACTTATGAACCTTATTATTGACACCCGTCTCTTTTCTTATGTCCAATATAATCCTTTCCCGTAAATCCCGCTGCCTTTCTCCCATTCATCCGCCCAGATATAGACGCTTCTCCTCTTGGCCGCCAAATATTGGATCAACGGATTTTCTGTGCATTGATGCAATGTCAGCGCAGATATATTCATAGAATTTACCATCTCTGCAGTCACAACCCTCTCTACTGCCGCAGATGGCTTTCGCAGATTTCCCTCGCAGGCAAAGACACGAAAAACAGCGTCTTCTTTACAATCGCAAGCATATTTTTGATTTCCGTATAATTCTTTCCATTCTTCCGGGACTGATTCATTTCCCATAATCCTGTCCGCCATCGCAAGCCCGAAATCCGTCAACCCCTGCAAATGTATCTCGACCAATTCTATTCTCTCTGATAATTTCGATACAAGAAACGCGGAGACCTTGCAAAACAATGCGCTCACATACGTCTCCTGCACCTCCCATTCTTCCTTGCTCACATATCGGATACTACAGGCGCCATATGCCTTCCCAAAGTTATAGCGGTTAAATGCATGTGTCACAAGTTCCCATAAAAGCCAGTCCGGCAATGACCAATCCGGCATACATAAGGAATTGCTTTTCACCATTCCATGGTCTGTATTTAATCTCATGGCCAACATATTTTCACGCTCTAATGGAAGAGACACTTCTTCCAATATTTTGCATGGATTTATTTCTACCTGCTCCAGCCTTACTCTTATCATTTATAATCCGATACCTTTCCTTGTGATTCTCCATTGGTCACGGAATAATTCCCTGTGACCCCAGTGATATAAAAATTTCTCCATTGAAAAATAACATTCTGATTGTAACTCACATCTCCCGGAAATTTAAAACTTTCACTTCCCTGCGCTAATTTATATAACGTTCCATAGCTATACCATTCTGACACGGTTGCCTCTGCTAACACCGGGTTATATAATCCAAACAAATCCTTTTTCACATAAAACTTTCCACTAACCCCCTTAATAAAATCATCATTTGTCAATGTAAATTTCCAATCTGCATATCCAATTCCATTATCTGGTGAAAGAATCAGCCGAAAACTTGCATTTCCCACTTTGATCCAACCTATTGCCTGTGGCGATACCGTGTCTGACGACGATTGTGTTTCTTGAACCAAATCACATGTATATTCATAGCCTACATCAACTTTACGCCCCTCAAAATTAACCATTTTCAAAGGAATTACTACTTTTTCAGCACTACTGTTCTCTTGCCCAGCGCTAGTTGCTGCCAACGATGTAAAAGAAATGGAACCACATAACAAAACCGATATTATAACAAATATAATACATTTACTATATCTTGTTCTCTTCATAGACGCATTCTCTTTCTTTATAATTTTTTCGAGTTATTCAAAAACTTTCTTTCGCAATTTCTTCTCCGTCTTCCATATTTCAATTTTAGATTTTTCTGCAATATACCGTTCCGATTGTCTTTACCACTTGTTTTCAATACCTTCGTTACGGTACCTCAGCATTCATTTCGAGATCTCTTTTTTTATAGCATTCCTGACTTTGTCGGCTATTACATAGATTAACGTATAAATGAAATAATATATAAACACATCTAAAAGAAATGTTCCGATACCAAAATGAATCGCAAAATCATTGACTGTATAAATAGTATAAAATTTATACGGAAATCCCAACCATAAAGCATTTGGCATTGCTTTTTGTGTAATCGGAATGTAAGCAAGCAATAATGTGATACACAAACTATGAATGAGTCTTTGTATGTTCAAAAATTTTCTAATATTTCCTTCCACTAACATCCCAGTCAAATCGCTGATTCGTACTTTTTCTCCAACGGAATCATCCCCTCTTTATTAGCGCTTTCTATATTTGTACTAATGATATAATATTATATTGATTTATTTTTGTCAATAACTAATATAAATTTACCAGCACTGACGATTCAATTATAGATTCATCAGTTTTAACTGTATATATAGTTCTGAATATTGCAGCTTTTGATGATGGCATTTTTAAACAAAAAAACTCCCCCTGCTATAGTTTTAAAAATACTTTTCGTTTGTTGTTTCATATCCAGGCATTATCCCTTTCCATCATATTCCATTACTGGAACCTTATTTGAAACCGCTTTCCTGTTTCATGCTTGTATTCAGATAACTTTACGTCCTGGAATGATTCAAATATCCGGCTGTGCTTTTCTGATAGGGGCAGCGCCACTTTTTTCCATAGCTTTTCCCACGCCTCCATTGCCTGGGAAATCATATGCCCGATCTGTATCAGATAATAATGGTTTTTCAATGCCTGATAATTTCTGATGAATAAATGTTCCAGGAAATACCCGCGCTTTTTCTGAATATGAAAGCCTTCATTTTCTATTTACCACCGCTGTCTGCCGTCTTCTGCCAGCGCTGCCGCATTTTTTTGTTAACAGGAAGCCTACTTTTATATTTTTTGTTTTTCCTTTCCGGACTCCTTTTTTTATCTGCACATCCCGTTCTTCCCTGTATTCTACAATGTTTATTCTATACCGTTATAATCAATGTCTGTTATAAAGTCATGCCAGCAGGTTCCATCGCTAAGTTTCCTGTTTCCGGCAGTTTTTTCTGTTTTTTTCAACCTGCCGTATTCATCCGCAACCGTTGGGATGCTGCCTTCTTTATAGCGGAGAATATAGCGCCAGCCGCCGTCACGACATTTTAGAAAGAAATTTTCACATGCATAAAGGCTGTCCGCACTATTCCTTCTTAAACCGCTCCATAAGCCTGTAACGCACCTCTCTCCGTGTCACTTTTGCTTTCATAGGAAAACCTCCCTTCTTTACGTGGATAATGCGAAAAAATAATTTTTGGTTAATTATATTAACGCTTATTTTCCCGTAAAATGGGAGGTTTTTTTGCGAAAAATTTTTTATTGTCAGCGCTGTCAGAAATATCATTTTTACTATAAGTACACTACTTTACAACTTTATAAATGATACCCCTGTTTCTTAATTAGCTGTTTTA
>CAJTZX010000045.1 GCA_910584345.1 uncultured Eubacterium sp.
GGAGCCCGCCTGCTTTTTAGCGACTCCTGACCTATTAGCCGCAAAATATTATACAAGTGTACTTTTTCTCTTCTTTTTCGAATTCTCTCTCCAATTTCACGATAGTTTTCATTCGTATTTTTCATTTTTTCTCCTGTTTTTAAATAATTATATATGATACTTATCAGAAAACTATGGATTCAAAAGATTAGTTTCACATCTGCTTCTATTGGCTCTATCTATTGTTTGTCCTACATGTTGTCTACAATTATATATATATAAAGCAGTTATGAAAACCATCTGAAGCAATAAATTTTTACACCTTTAGTTCCATTTACCAGTTTACAACTAAAAAACCAATGATACAAACCCATGTTTCCGAGGGCTATGTTTTGACGGGCTTCCAAAATGTTATCAAGCAATTTCCTATAAAATAAAAAAGGCATATGAAACGATTCCATTTCATACGCCTTAACGCTATCATTATTATCTAGTACATTACTGTACGCCCTTTAAGCTGACGATCAACATCCCTGCCGGCATACATAATACGACTTACCGTCACAATACCCTCATCCTTATCTGTAATAAAAAACACGTCTCCCCAAATTTTTTCTAAATCAATTGATACATGATTTTAATTTGAAGTCTGCTCGTTTATTTTGTTAAAAAGTACTGTTTGTTCTTTCATAGATATTTTACCTACCTCATAACCATATTCCACAAGTTCTTTTTTATACTTTAAAAAAGAATGGTCTATTGGAATACCTGCAATATTTTGAATCTCCTCAAACGTCAATTTGAAAGACGCTTCATCTTTTTCCTGTACATATTCCCATAAAGAATCATATTTACTCATTTGCTGTCTCCTATCTTCTAGATTTCTATTATTAACGACTACATAACACATTATATTCTATAGAATAAAAAAATGCAACATTTCGTATAAAAATGTTGCATTTTGCTTACACCTTATATATCGTCTGTCCATTGAAAAACTTAACCCCATTTTAAAAAAATTATAAATTTATTTCTAAAAAAATAGAATCTCTCTCATCCTGGTTGATCCCAAGGTATTTTTTCGTCACACCATAAGAAGAATGATTATAAATATCCATTAAAAGCGCAGGCGGCGTCCCCTGTTTCCACGCATGGTATCCAAATGTTTTGCGCAGAGAATGACAGCTGATATGCGGCTCCTGCTGCGTTGCTTCTGCTGCGTGTCGTACGATTCGATACGCCTGACTGCGGCATAAAGGCGCCTGATAGTTCGTGCTTTTCGTAAAAATAAAGTCACCGCCGGACGGTTTGCGCTGCCTGCGGTATGCTTCCAACGCTGCAATCAGCTGACTGTTTAATGCAATCACAGTTTCTTTTCCCGTCTTTTTTTCTTTAATATTGATATGTTCCAAATAACATTCCCGCTCAAAATCATATATTTCTGACCAGTGCAAAAGCAGGATATCGCTAATGCGCAGCGCTGTATGCAGTCCAAACTGGATGAGCGCATAGTTGCGGGGCATTGGCTGCTCTTTTTGATAAAAGTCTTTAAATCTTTGGAGTGAATCTTTGTCTCGGATTGGCTGTGTTGTTCCCATAAATGATCTTTCCTTTCTTTTCTCTTGTCGTATTTGCGTTCCTATTTGCAACATTATTATACGGAATGTTGCAAATCTAAAAGCAGGAGATTCTCATGCTGAAACTAACATTAAAACCTGGAGAATATATCGATATCGGACAGGAAATCAAAATCATTTTTTCAGGTGGCTCCGCAAATAATATCCACTTGCTTGTAGATGCCCCAAGGGAGCTGAATATCGCTAGAAGCTCCGCCACAGGGCAGCGAGGCAAATCCCCGTATTATCGGGAATCCGGCATTTCGGACGCTGCAAAAGAAGAGATCAATCAAATTTTGCGCAGAGAACGCCGCAAAGCGATAAAAACAATTTAATAACTGGTAATAACAGGCTGTCCTAGGGGTCTGCTTATTATAAAACCGGGAACGGAATCCCATAAAACTAATCAAATCACATGGAGGTATTATTATGGTAGTACAACACAATCTTTCCGCAATGAATGCAAACAGAATGCTTAACGTAACAACAAGTGCACAGTCTAAGTCCACAGAGAAGTTATCCTCAGGCTATAAAATCAACCGCGCAGCAGACGATGCAGCCGGCCTTTCCATTTCAGAAAAAATGAGAAGCCAGATCCGCGGCCTGAATAAAGCTTCTTCCAATGCACAGGATGGCATCTCACTCATTCAGACTGCAGAAGGCGCTTTAAACGAATCTCATTCTATTTTACAAAGAATGCGTGAATTGGCTGTACAGGCGGCCAACGGCACAGAGACAAATGACGATCGTGAAGCAGTCAACAACGAAATCTCACAGCTTCAGGAAGAACTGACAAGAATTTCTGAAACAACCGAATTCAATACGTTAAAACTGCTGGATGGCTCCCAGTCCGGAAGCAAAGCTTCTACCGGTTCAGGTCCTAAATTTGGCGTCGTAGATGCTACATTGGACGGAGCTTTGGTAACATCCAATATTGCCGGCATCAAAGTTGCAACAGCTGCTACAGCTGCTACAAAAGCCGGCCAGGAAACAGCGATTTGGGATGTAACAGGAAAAACTCTAACTTTAAACCTGTCTTTGAACAAAGTATACAGCCAGTCTGAAATTGACGAGCTGATTGCAAATGCAAAACAGGAAGACAGCACCGCAACCGGCACGCCGGCAGACGTAAAGGTAACTTTGAAAAACGGCGTATTTAATGCAGATGCCGCAACAACAGCCGGAACTGCAACAGCCGCAGGCATAAAATCTGTTTCTGATGAAGGAACAGCAACCAATTTTGTTGGCGCGGATACCGTAGTATTTACATCCAATAAATACGGCGCCGAATTTAATGATACTGTATTCCATTTTGCATTTGATTCAGAAACCGGAAAAGAAAACGTAGAAACAAATACAGCTATTTCTTATAGCGCAGCAAATGCTGTAACTGCCGGCGAATATACGATTCACCTTGCAGCGGGTAAAGAATATACGGAAGAAGATCTGGAAGATATTCTGGCTAAAGCAGGCTTTGACTTTGATGTCGCATTAAGCGGCGCTACACCGGATGAACCAAACACATTGTGGGTAACATCTGCCGGCGCAGTCAGTGATATTACCATGGGCGGCACTACAACCGGAGCAGGTCTCGGCAGCTCCAAAGCCTTATGGGGTCAGGACGGATATGAAAGCGCATCCGCATCCGGCGGCATTACACTCCAGATCGGTGCAAATGAAGGCCAGACAATGACTTTCTCTATGGACGATATGAGTGCACGTGCGCTTGGCGTAGACGGCAACAAAGTTGATTTGAGCACACAGGAAGGCGCCCAGAAAGCTACAACAACGATTGACGACGCCATTAAGAAAGTATCTACGCAGAGAGGCCGCCTTGGCGCCGTACAGAACCGTCTGGAGCATACGATCTCCAATCTGGATACTGCTGCTGAAAATACACAGAATGCAGAATCACGCATACGTGATACAGATATGGCCAGTGAAATGGTTAATTACAGCAAGAACAATATTCTGGCACAGGCCGGACAGTCCATGCTTGCGCAGGCAAATCAGTCAAATCAGGGCGTTTTATCATTACTCCAGTAATATATAACTTAAAACCATCCTGCTATACATGTTTTTGCATGACAAAAAAGACCGGATTTATTCCGGTCTTTCCCCTTGATACATTCTTTTTACAACACTTCTATTCCATCCGCGCCACTTCCCGAAGCAGCTTCACATTCTCCTCTACTGCTTCTGCTGCAGTTCGTATCTCTTCAAATGTAGTGGATTCTCCCAACGTCATCCGCAGCGTCCCATACGCCAGTTCCGGCTTTCTTCCGATTGCTGTAAGCACATGCGACGGTTCTGTGGAACCTGTAGAACACGCGGAAGCTGCTGATGCACAAATATCTTTCGCATCTAAAAGTAACAACAACGTCTCTCCTTCGATTTCTTCAAAGCTGAAATTGATATTGTTTGGCAGTCTCGCATAGCGGTCTCCATTCAGCCACGCCCCTGGAATCCGGCTTTGAACAGCATGTATCATCCAGTCACGCAGTCTGGTTTCTCTGTAAATACGCTCTGACATCGTACGCATCGCGATTTCCGCCGCTGTCCCGATGCCTACGATGCCTGGAACATTTTCCGTACCGGCACGCCTGCCCTGTTCCTGCCCGCCTCCATGAATAAAGGAAGCTGTTTTTACTCCATCGCGGATATACAAAAATCCGGTGCCTTTTGGCCCGTAAAATTTATGTCCGCTCGCGCTTAACAAATCGATATGGTAAAAATCTACATTGATCGGAATCTGTGCATAAGCCTGCACCGCATCGGTATGAAACAAGATATCATGCTGCCTGGCGATCCTTCCTATTTGTAAAATCGGTTCTATTGTACCGATTTCATTATTCGCAAACATCACAGAAATCAGTATCGTATCCGGCCGAATCGCTTCTTCCAGCTGGTGAGGCTGCACAAACCCCTGTTCATCGACCGGCAGGTAGGTCACCTCATACCCTTGTTCTTCCAAATATCTACACGTATGGAGCACTGCATGATGCTCAATCTGTGTCGTAATAATATGTCTGCCTTTTTCCTTATACGCTTCCGCTGTTCCTTTCAACGCCCAATTATCTGACTCACTGCCTCCCGCGGTAAAATAAATTTCATTTGTTTGTGCATGCAGGGAACGTGCGATGACAGCTCTGGCACGTTCTACCGCCTGCCTGCTCTTTTCTCCAAATTCATATATCGTAGATGCATTCGCATAATCTTTCGCATAATAAGGCTGCATACTGGCAGCTACTTGTTCCGCCATTGGCGTTGTAGCTGCATGATCCAGATAAATCATAACATATCCTCCTCGTCTGCCTGATAGGACTTCCTATAAAAAAACATGTAACCGTTTTGGGAGACAATGCATATTCTTCCTGCACATACATATATATATGGATAAGATCATGCAATCTGTAAGGAATCTGCCCATGCCAAACTTATCCAATTTGAAAAAATATGCGAGTCACCCTGTACTGCTTGGTACAGCTCTGCTTACCGCTACCGGACTTGCCAGCCGGATCATCGGCTTCTTCTATAGAATATTCCTCTCACATACAATTGGTGCACAGGGAGTTGGAATTTATCAGCTCATTTTTCCGGTCTTCGCACTTGGAATCGCTTTCTGTGGTGCCGGCATTCAAACTGCTGTTTCCAAATATACTGCTGAAGCAGCAGGCGCCGGCCGCTGTCCGCAAATATACCTGTATGCCGGACTATTGCTGTCTGTCAGCTTATCCATTTTCTGTACCATACTGATCTATACAGGATCTAATCAAATCGCTGACATTGTTTTGGATGAACCAAGATGTGCCTCACTTTTACGCATCATCGCTTTGAGTCTGCCGCTCGCCGCTATCCATTCCTGTATCAACGGCTATTATTACGGTCTGCAAAAAACATTTGTTCCTTCTGTCTCACAGCTCTTAGAACAAATATGCCGTGTGCTATGTGTCTATTTGATTTACCGCATTTGTGAAAATCAAGGGCGTACGGTAACTGCTGCTATGGCTGTCTGGGGGATGGTATTTGGAGAATTAGCAGGAGCACTGTTTTCTCTGACCGTCGTCCGTTTTATTAAATGCAAAGAACGTCTGTCGCCTTGTCTGCATCAGATATTCAGGTTTTCTGTTCCACTGACAACAAATCGTGTCTTGATAAACCTCATCAACAGTGCTGAGGCGATCCTGATTCCAATCCGTTTAAAAGCTTTCGGTTACTCAAATGAAGACGCCTTGAGTATCTTTGGTATTTTAACCGGTATGGCAATGCCGATGATCCTTTTTCCGTCTGTACTGACAAACTCTGTATCTGTGATGCTGCTTCCATCCATCTCACAGGCAAAGGCACAGAAAAACCAGACGCTCATCCATCGTACGATTCGCCGCACGATAGAATCCTGTCTGGTTCTTGGATTTGCCAGCACTTTATTTTTCCTGCTTACCTCTTCATTGATTGGACAATACTTATTTGCAAATACGCTTGCCGGCGTATATGTACGCACACTCAGCTTCATTTGTCCGTTTATGTTCCTCTCTGCAACATTAAGCAGCATTCTGCATGGTCTCGGCCATCCAAGCATTACTTTAATATTGAACTTAAGCAGCTGCCTGCTGCGTATTGCTGTTATATGGATATTTGTACCTGCTTATGGCATTCGGGCCTATCTATATAGTATGCTTGCCAGCCAAATACTATCTGCATTCTGTGCTATTTTCGTATTAAACCGATCGAAAGAATTGTAGAAAATCATATATCCACAATCATAAAAAAATCCGGCACGCTTTTCATCAAAAGCGGGCCGGATTTACTACTTAAATGCAACAGCAAGTACAGCACATATTCATAAAAACCATAGACATACAAAAACGACTAAAACTCTCATAAGGTCTGCCATAGCCTTCTCCCATGCTGCTGTACCAGGTGCCGTCAAAATTCAACTGCTGCATCAGCTGTCGATATTCTATATTGCTTGGCTCTAAACGGACAGCTTGTTCCGCACATTCGCGAGCTGTCACATTGTTTCCAAGTCCGGCATTCGCAACTGCACAATAATAGTACCAGCGGGCGCTGTGATCGGTAATATTGTTTAAAACGTTCATAGCCTCCTGATAACAGCGGTTTGCCAAATAATTTGCTGCCGCCTGCATCTGTGGCGTATTCTGCGCCTGACGGCTATAGCCGCCGTACCCGGTCGAACCAAAACCGTTAAAACTGCTGCCGCCCTGCTGCTTTTCCTGCATAATCTGGTTATACGCCTGCTGAATATCCTTAAATCGTTCTTCTGCCTGTTCGCGGTTCGGATTATTAACATTCGCATCCGGATGATATTTGCGGCTTAAAGCACGATATGCTTTTTTTATTTCTTCGTCAGTTGCGCCCGGACTTACCCCCAGCACATCGTATGGATTCCCCATAACCTGCAGTTTCCTCTTTTCCTATCCTATACGTTCTAAAATTAGTATCTAATTCACGGACTTGTAAGAACTATGATATTTATGTTTCTTTTCTTCCTTCGTCTGCCTTTTGATACGCAAATATTCATATTTAGTCCAGACGCCGGAATACAAAATATTTCTTAAAATCTCGGCATGAAGCAGAATTGGCAGCCGTTCAAAAGACTTTGCACACTCTGAAATCATACTCGTAAGTATCAGTCTGGAAATTGTCTCAAAATCCTGCTCCGTCTCCTGCTGCATCAAATTAAATACGTTATAACAGTTATTTTTTCCATCTTTTCCGATATCTTCATAGGCATCCATTAAATAAATAAACTTGCCCATATAAAAACCAAGACATCGCAATTCTTCCGCCCAGACATCATTCTCTTTCCAGGCAAATATTTCACCCAACATCTCACCAGTTAACCCTGCTACGGCATCTACATTGCGTTCTTTACACTTTTCTGCCTGTTCCAGCTTCTTAAGATACCGGCGGATCGCCTGCCCCTGTCTCGGATAACGTGCCTCAATCCGTTCATAATCTTTTTTAAAAACCTGAGACAACGCTTTTTTTGTATAAGAATGATTGTCGTTCCAATCATCTTCAAAATTTTTGGTGCAAAGCAGAACATTCATTGCTGCGGCATAATCTGTCGCTTCGTTTATACGCGCCGTCTGCTTTTTGGCAGGATGTACGGCACAAATGAACTCTGTCTTTTCATCTTCCAGTTCATAAAGCCCGGTAAGAAGCAAGATTAAAAAGGTCATATCATAATTTAAAAGCATCTGTCCTTTTCTGCCATAGTTTTCCTTCAGCTTCCGGCATAGTCCACAGTAATAAGACTGGTATACGCAACGGTCTGTCAGATTCAGTTTTTCCCGATTGACATTAATATATCCAAACATAGTCTCAGCTCTTTTTTATAAATTCAACATGACATTTTGGACAAGTAATCGCAATTTTTCCTCTGCCCCTTGGCACCCGCACTTTTTGTTTGCAGCCGGGACATTTATAAAACCTGTACTCTTTTCTCTGCGCCCAATGCTTCTTCCTGTTGTTATATTTAGCAATTGTTTGATACCGCCAGTTTAAATATTTTTGATTTTGCGATGACATTTTCGCAATATCTTTTGAAAATGAACGGTACATACTGTAAATCAGAAGCAAAAGACCTGCTGCATAAAATACTGTCAGCCTTGTAAACAAATTAACAATCAAACAGACCAATGCCAGACCCAAATACATCTTTGAAAGCTGGTCATTCCCATATCTGCCATACATAAATCGCGTCATACGCTGCCGAAAACCATTCATAAGTCACACCCTGCCTTTCTGTAAACGTCCTTCATTCCGAACTAACGTCCTGCCTCATGACCGTTTTAAATAATAACATCTCTGTATATGGTATAATCGAAACTTTTTTCTGTCAATGGGATGATGGATGTTTTCAGAAAAAATTGAGAATGTTTATATTTTCTTAATACAAAAACCAGAATATCTTATTATCATTGATCAGACGGTTTTTCGTTTTCTTCTTGGATCTTTTTTGTGCCATCAATAAGCGCTCTCTTCCTTTGTTAAAAACATTTTTACCAATATCATGATCGATCTGTCTGCAAAGACGCTTCCACCGCCATTTTTAATAAACCTGTCAATCGGAAAACACAAGCAGGACTATAAGCCGGGTTCTGTCTGGAATGATCATCTGTCTAGGACGGCTGTCACCAGCCGCCTCAAGCGACCTACCTAAAGCTAGCGGGCCACATCACTGCTTTTGCTCGGTCTTGCTTCGGATGGGGTTTACATATGCCCTTCCTGTTACCAGGAAGGCGGTAGTCTCTTACACTGCCCTTCCACCCTTACCGGCCCGGATTCCCCAAAACCGGCGGTATATTTCTGTTGCACTTTCCTTGGAGTCGCCTCCACCGGACGTTATCCGGCATCCTGCCCTGTGAAGCCCGGACTTTCCTCACCTGCGGCCTTTCGGCACATGCAGCTGCGATCATTCATCCTGCTTGCTTTTCCTCTACTATTCAAACACAATTTACAGAAAATGTAAAGGGTTTTATACGTGAAAACAGCTTCCCCCGATAAATTCCCGTAAAATAGAATTTCTGCCAACTTCTTCACTGGGAACCTGCAAAAAATAATCCAAAAACTTAAGCAGCCGTTTCGCCTGCATATGCTGTGGACTGTCCGGCCCAATTGCAAATAAAAGCGGTTCCGCATACATTTTTAACACCGGAAGTTCATAAATCAAAGCAGAATTAAACATCACATCTGCCTGTTCCTGAAACGGAAAAATATTTTTCTCTTCCCCTCTGCGTACAGACTGCCACATTTCAATCGTATGCTCCGCCGATGTCCCCCGCATAAATGCATCGCGCACAATTCTGCGAATCAGACGCCCGTCCGTCGTCGGGATCGGATTATGTTCATCAATATTAATCTGTGTCAATGCGCTGATATAAATTTTAAACTTTGTTTCCTTTGGAAGCGTAGATAACAGCCTGTTATTTAATCCATGAATCCCTTCTATTACAAGCACATCATCCGTACCCAGCTGCAGAAATTCTCCTTTATATTCCCGCTTTCCGTTTTTAAAATTAAAATGCGGCAGTTCCACCTCTTCCCCCGCCAGCAGTTTTTCCATCGTTGTATCAAAGAGCTCCAAATCAATGGCTTCCAGACATTCAAAATCATACTGTCCGTTTTCATCCAACGGCGTTTTTTCACGGTCTACATAAAAATTATCCATTCCAATCGGATGCGGCATCAGTCCGTGTGCCTGCAGCTGAATGGACATCCGGTGCGAAAATGTCGTTTTCCCTGATGACGAAGGCCCCGCAATCATGATAAACTTTTTATTCTTTTCTTTTGCAATCTGTTCTGCAATCTTACTAATGCGCTTCTCCATCTCTGCTTCCTGCAGTAAAATAATATCCTGAACCCTGCCTTTTACGATCTGTTCGTTTAACTCACCAATCGTATTAATATGCATCTGCTGCGCCCATGCCGCAGCCTCCATCAACGTATGATATAGCTTATTGGAAGTATGAAATTCAGACACTTTTTTTGTATCTTCATTTGGAAACACCATCACAAAACCGTCCTCATATTCCATCAGTTCAAAATATTTTAAATATCCGGTAGACGGCACCATATATCCATAAAAATAATCCTGAAAACCATCCATATCATATAAATTTACATGAGAACTCCTGCGAAACCGGAATAATTTTGCCTTATCCTCCATTCCATATCCGTTAAATTTTGCAATTGCAAGATCTGTGTGTATCGTATGTTTGTGTATCTTAATATCCGCTTCACAAAGCCTGCGCATTTCCGCGCTGATTTCATCCAAAAGATCGCTGGATACCGGGATACTTCCTTCCAATTCACAATACTGCCCCTGTCCAAGCGTATGCATTACACGCAGTTTTATTTTCGTACCATATAAATTAAAAATCGCCTTTTCCAGCATCATAACCATACTTCTGCGGTATGCTTTTCTTCCTTTTGTATCCGCCGTCGTCAAAAACGACAAAAGACCGTCCGTCTCAACCGTACGGTTCAGTTCCCGCAGCTTATTATTAAAAACAGCCAGCACAATATCATCCTGGTACTGGCTTTTATATTCCTGTGCAATGTCTAAAAACGTCGTTCCACGCACATATTGTGATTTTTTATCGCCAAATGTTATATTACATACCCGATCATCCATACGCTTTCTACCTCATATCTCTGCTTCATTTTTCTTTTCAATCACTGGCGCAGCGCAATATAACCAGTTATTTATTTTTCAATGTACCAGTATAAAAACCCTGCTTTACACAATCTGAAATGGTTCCATCCGATCCTGTCTGACCACCGTCAGTCCCGGTACATTCTTTTGGATATACTCTGACATATACGATATAAAAATATGCTCAATCCCATAATGACCCGCATCAATGACTGCCATCCCGCACGCTGCCGCATCGATGCCTGTATGATGGTCAATATCTCCGGTAATATATACTTGCGCACCCGCTTCCAATGCGTGTGCAACATTGCTTTTTCCAGCTCCCGGACAAATTGCTGCCCGTTTCACTATGCTTTGCAGATTGCCAAAAACCTTCACATGCTTTAAATCAAATGCAGACTTGATAAGCGTACAGCATTCAGACAGCTTCATCTTATTTTCCAGCTCTCCAACTCTGCCAATGCCAAAAGCAGTACCGTCCTCCACACAGGTAACTTCCAGTGGCTTACGATGTTTCAGATGAATCCGGTCCGATGCAAGATCCGCCATTCCCATAACATCAAAGTTTGTATGCATCGCATAGTAAGAAATATCTGCACGAATGAGCGCAATCACTCTTCTTCCAATAAAATCCTGTTCTGTAATGCGTTTCATTCCCTGAAAGATCAGCGGATGATGCGTCAGCAAGAGATCTGCTCGTTCGGCAATGGCTTCCGCAATTGCCTCATCTGAGGCATCCAGTGCAATATATATTTTATGGATTTCTTTTTCAGAACTTCCGACAAGCAAGCCTACGTTGTCCCAACTGCATGCATAAGACTCGTCTGCCTGTTGTTTTAGTATTTGTATGAACTCTGAACATTTCAATGTTATACTCTCCTAATCCTTTTCATAAATAACCATTTATTTTTCCATGCATGCTACAGTATGGTTCGCATATGTATTCCAATCAGGTTCATAATCAGCTGTCGCCTGATTTCCCCACATATCCCATCCTTCACGCACACCTCGGGCAAATAATTCTATCCTTGGCCCCTGACTGCATGCCTCAATAATAGGAATAATTTCATCTGGTTTACGACTATGCTCACGTTTCTTAGCGCGAATCAGATTTACCTGAGATCTTGCCGGCTGCAGCGTTCTGTTCGGAGCACTTTTTTTCTTAATACCAAATAAGATCAATTCTGTAACATTCCTAAAATAAAATCCTACTCCTCTTCCATCCGGCCCTCCATCTTTGCGGACTTTTTCCCAAACAATATTTGATTTATACTCAAATCCCCAGGCATCCATAACTGCAAGCCCTTCCGGAAGCAATGCATTAGGTACCCATAAATATAACTGTGCTTTATCTCCTGCGATGTCTGAAACCGGTAACTCTTTAATATCCTGAAACGTCATTGTCTCATATCTTGTAAGACGTTTATGCTCAGGAGCAACTTTACCGGTTCTATTCTGAAACTGCCATGGTGGGTCTGCATAAATTGTATTATATTTCTTCTCTCCCGTAAACTGCAGTAAGTTTGTTATAGTACTTGTTAAGTCTGCCATATCCTTCAATACATTCCTTTCTGATTCCTACTGCCAAAATTGGACATCCTCCATTACGCCGTGAATCGAGCCTGTAAATCAATTTACCCATCCATGTAGTGCTGGCCCCGTATTTCTTAATCAATAGCTGTCCATTTTCATCTTTTTCCTGTTTAAATATTTCATTTAATTCTTCTGCTCTTGTCACAATTACACCAACATCTATCAGTCCACAATCAAAATATGTTCGCATTGCCAGCAAATCTCTGTCAAATGTCTGGTCTTTACTGTTCCATTCCAGATCAAAGGCTACCCTGTTTTTTAAAAAATCTATATTATGTCCATCAATATACCCTTCAATTGTTTCTGTTTCAAAAGGTTTCTCTGCAAATCTTCCTCTGCGCTGGACTGTCTGCCTGGGATATTTTTTTACAATTAAATCACCGCTGATTCTAATTTCTCTCCACCCATAAGGATATAATATTTCATCAAATTTTTTTGGTATGGGTGATTCATTTCCTCCTGCTTTTTTTATATCCGCAAGCGTAAGCTTTAATCTACGAAAACAATCCTGCAGCTCTTTCCATTCCTCCTCAAATGCATCATGTAAGATTTCTAATGCATGACCATAATTATAAAATTCAAATTTATTTAATATATCCTCATCCATATATTTATCGAATCCCATGATTTAACTCCTGCAATAACTCTATCTCCTCCAAACGCATCAAAACTTCCTTTTTCCTCTCCAACAACACACCCTCATCCTGCTGTCCGCCTTTTTCCAGCTCACATAAAATCCGGCATTCCCGCTGTCTCTCCCATGCAAGCCTCTTAGACAACACAGGATGCTTATTTGCTATGACACACTCGCCATATTGATCGAAAAGGCCGAAAATCCGTTCTTGATCTGTTAGCTTCTCCTGCAATATCTGCAATATTCTCTGTTTGCGATCCTCTCCCGCTCCTTTCATCCGAAGCTCCTGCGGCACGACATGCAATACCGGATAAAACTTTCCGGATTCATACACCAAATCTTCTTTGTCAATATACATTTTATGTTCCCGCACATATTTTCGTACTTTTGCAATATCCGACTGCGGTTCTAAAATCAGCTCTTTCACATCTTTTTGTAAATGCTTAGCCCCTTCCAAAATATGAAGTACCGTCAGCCCTCCCATTCCGGCGATTACGATGCTGTCAGCTTCCCCCACTTGAAGCTCCTGCATCCCGTCTGACAGCCGTGTCTGAATCACAGCTTCGAGCCCTGCTGCCGCTATATGTTCCTGTGCCCGCATCAACGGTCCTTTGCGGATATCCATCGCAATGGCCTGCCGGCATCTGCCGCTCTGAATCAAATATATTGGCAAAAATCCATGATCGGTTCCAATATCCGCTACCCGGCTGCCTTTTGACACAAAGGCTGCCGCCGCCTTCAGACGTTTCGATAATTTCTGCATGTTTCTTTCTCCATGAGCATATTACTCCAAATAATCTTTCAGCTTGCGGCTTCTGCTTGGATGACGCAGCTTACGCAGCGCCTTCGCTTCGATCTGACGAATACGTTCACGGGTCACATTAAATTCTTTTCCAACTTCTTCCAGCGTACGTGCTCTTCCATCCTGTAACCCAAACCGAAGCGTCAGCACTTTTTGCTCGCGGTCTGTCAGTGTCCCGAGCACCTCGCCAAGCTGTTCTTTTAATAATGTAAATGCCGCTGCATCAGCCGGTACCGGTACATTATCGTCTTGTATAAAATCACCAAGATGTGAATCTTCTTCTTCCCCAATCGGCGTCTCTAAAGAAACCGGCTCCTGTGAGATTTTTAAAATCTCCCGGACACGTTCTACCGGCATATTCATCTGAGCCGCAATTTCCTCCGGAGAAGGCTCACGCCCTAACTCCTGTAACAGCTGTCTGGATACGCGAATCAGCTTGTTAATTGTCTCTACCATGTGAACTGGTATACGGATCGTTCTCGCCTGATCTGCAATCGCTCTTGTAATTGCCTGACGAATCCACCACGTCGCATACGTGGAAAATTTATATCCTTTGCGATAGTCAAATTTTTCCACTGCTTTAATCAGTCCAAGATTGCCTTCCTGAATCAAATCCAAAAAAAGCATACCACGTCCTACATAACGTTTTGCAATACTGACAACGAGACGAAGATTTGCTTCCGCTAGACGCTTTTTCGCATCTTCCCCATGATCCTGCTCTAAAATCAACCTGTTGATCTCCTCATTGATTTCACGCTTTTCTTCATCCGTCGTCTCCGGTTTGTCCCTGCGTCCTCTTAAAATAATGATTTTTTCATGAGCAACTGCACCATTTTCCATTTTCTGAGCGAGATCAATCTCTTCTTCTGCGCTCAGCAACGGTACTTTACCGATTTCTTTTAAGTACATGCGTACGGGGTCTTCAATACTTACACCATCCGGTACCGTCAAATCGATGTTTTCCACTTCCACATCGTCGTCTTCAATTAAAATATCATCATCATCGTCGTCATCTGAGATACGCAGGACGTCCACATTGTGGATCTCTAAATATTCCAATACGTTTTCCAACTGTTCTGCAGACAGACACATACTTTGAAATGCATCACTGATCTCCTGATATTCCAGCATATTTTTTTTCTTTTTCGCCCGTTCCACAAGGCTTCCTAACACTTCCAAAAATTTCTGCTGGTCAAACACCGGTGTTTCTGTGCTCTCTCTTTCCGGAGCCTGATCCTTTTTTTTCATTTTCTTCCTGTTTTCTTCCATATTCGCCATTGATTTCATCCTCTCTTGGTCTTACATGCTTTCCTTTTCCGGCATCTGTGTCAGAAATTCTTTTCCCCGCAGTGCCTCAAGCATTTTTTTCTCCTGAAGCATTTGTGAAAAACGCTCCTGCATACCGTTCGGATCGTGATTTTCTCTCAGTATCTGAAGGTGATGTTCTTTTAATTTTATAATTGTATCTTTTAACGCCTGACTGCGTTGCGCTCGTGTCTTTACCTCCTGAATGGTTTCATGAAAAGCAGATACAATCTGCCGCTGGTCTTCCAGATCTTCAAAATGTCCGGGAATTTGCGCCAGATTCAGATTTCCAGATTCCAATTGTTCAAACAACGCCGCTGCCGCATGTGCACAGATCTCATCTGAAAAATCCTCTGGCGTAATATATTCACGAATGAGCGGATACAACGCCGGCTCCTCACTCAGCCAGGTCAACAGAAGCTTCTGAGATTTCTTCATGCCATCCTCTTTCGAAATATCCTTTTTATGCGTCCCTGACTTCAAAGGCTCTGGCTTTTTTACAAGACCGGTCTGTGAACTAACCTGTGCTACGAGTCTGCGCAGATTTTCATATCCAATCTGATATTTCAAAGCAACTGCTTCAATATAATTATTCCGCTCCAACGCTTCTTCAAATTCCAGTAATTTTCTGGCAGCTTCGTTATAAAAGGCCGTTTTGCTCTGCGGATCATTCATATTATAATTCTGCTCCAAAATTCGGATTTCAAACAGAAAGCTGTTTTCTGCCTCATCGATCCGTTGCTGGTATGCATCTGCCCCCATCGCTTTGATAAATTCATCCGGATCTTTATACGGTTTCATATTGATAACTTTTGCTGTAAGCCCGGCTTCCTTAAGAATAGGAATAGCCCGAAGCGCTGCCTTGATTCCTGCTGCATCACTGTCAAATGTGAGATACACTTCTTTTGCATACCGTTTTAACAAGCTCGCATGTCCGCTTGTAAACGCCGTACCTAAAGATGCCACCGCATTGTCAAATCCTGCCTGATGCAATGCGATTACGTCCATATATCCTTCACACAAAAGCATTTGCGGACGTCTGGACTGTTTGGCCAAATTCAAACCATACAGATTACGGCTTTTGTCAAAAATCTGTGTCTCGGGAGAATTTAGATACTTCGGTTCTCCTTCACCCATAACCCTGCCGCCAAATCCAATGATCTTATGATGCACATTCAGAATCGGAAACATCGCCCTGTTCCAAAATTTATCATGCACCCCCCGCTTTTCATCTATGATAATAAGGCCGGCATCCTTTAGCAGCTGGTCTCCATAGCCTTTGGACTTTAGATACCGGTATAAATCATCACGGTATTTATCTGCATAGCCAAGGCCAAATTTCTTCATCGTGCTATCAGAAAGCTCTCGACCGCGGAAATATTCCAATGCATGTGCCCCGCGTTCACTGCGAAGCAAAAGATAGTAATATTTTCCTGCTTCACGGTTTACTTCCAGCAGTACAGACCGATAATCGGATTCTCGTTTTTCCTGTTCGGACAGCTCTTGCTGGGGCAAAGAAATGCCTGCACGATCCGCTAACTGCTGCATGGCTTCCCGAAATGTAAAGTTCTCGTATTCCATCAGGAAACCAAATACATCCCCTCCTGCGCCACATCCAAAACAATGATACAACTGCTTGTTTTGAGAGACATAGAAAGAACCCGTCTTTTCATTATGAAACGGGCAAAGCCCAACATAACTGCTACCTTTTTTCTGTAGTCTTACATATCCAGATATGACATCTACAATATCATTGGCGGAACGTACTTCTTCTTTTAATTCTTCTGAATAATAGTGCATCCGACTGACTCCTTTTTGATTTCAATTCCCATAAATACAACTATATTCGCAATCAAACAATCATTTATACCTGCCAAGGCACCGGAACATAATACTCGTTAAATTTTGTAATTGCATACAGATCTGTCATACCTGCAATATAATCGCAGACTGTCCGGTCAAGGCGTTCTCCCTGCCTAATCATCTCTGTAAATTGTTCCGGCATCTTTTCCGGACGCTTTAAATAATACTCAAACAAACGCTCCAGCAGCTCCTCAGCTTTTTGCTCCTCACGCTTTGCCTTTGGATTATGATACAGATGCACAAACATATACTGACGCAAGCCTTTCATTGCATCTTCCACTTCCGGCGACATATAAATATCGTCTTTCCCCATACTGTTTGTAACAATATTATGTATTAAAGTGTTCAAACGCATACGCACATTTGTCCCGAGAATTTCTCTGTACTGCTTTGGAATATCCTCCTCAGACAATATTTTTGCGCGTATGGCATCATCCACATCATGGTTAATATATGCGATCTTATCTGAAAGGCGCACAATTCTGCCCTCCAGCGTTGACGGCATACTGCTCATCTGATGGTTTAAAATACCATCACGCACCTCTTTCGTCAAGTTCAGCCCTTTTCCGTGTTTTTCCAGCTTTTCCACAATCCGCACACTCTGCTCATTATGCTTGAATCCTCCCTCACACAATCGGTTCAGCATAAACTCACCAGCATGGCCAAACGGCGTATGGCCAAGATCATGCCCAAGCGCAATCGCCTCTGCAAGATCTTCATTTAAGCGCAATGCTTTTGCAATCGTGCGAGCATTTTGCGATACCTCCAAAGTGTGCGACATCCGCGTCCGGTAGTGATCTCCTTTTGGCGTTAAAAAAACCTGAGTTTTATTTTTCAGTCTTCGAAACGCCCTGCTATGTAAAATCCGGTCACGATCACGCTGATATACCGGACGAATATCACAAGGTTCCTCATACCTTTGCCGTCCTGCAGACTTGTCACTGAAAGCCGCATAGGGACTTAAAATCTTATGTTCCCTCTGTTCCATTTCTTCCCGTATCGTCATAAGGATTTTCCTCCTTATTTTAAAAATTCTGTGTTTTTATCAAAATTCCTTTATTTTTTTCATATTTTTTGTATAATCATATCATAGGCTTTTAACAGCCGCATATTATGATAGAATTAGGGAGTTCAGACAATGATAAGCGCCATCAAAAAACAATACAAACTATTATTATTCTTCATATGTTCCATCATCATCTTTATCTTCCGCATTTGGTATATCCGCGAATCCAACGTACTTGCCATTCGAAATGATGAATACGGCTATTGGACTCATGCCGCGCTGTTTACCGGACACGACTGGTCCGATGTATTTGCAGGACATATGAACTGGTATTCTTACGGATATAGTTTAATTTTAACACCGCTGTTTTGGATTTCACACAATCTGCACTTTATGTATAAAGCCGCGATTGTATTAAACGGTGTATTTGCTATCCTTACCTACATTCTCTGCATTCGATGCGCCCGGATTTTGTTTCCAAAAGCAGAACACTGGCTTGTGCTTATCATTTCTTTTATGGTATGCATGTATTCTTCTTATATTACGCAAGGCCCCATTGCGTGGAGCGAGACATTTCTGTATCTGCTTGTATGGCTGCTGCTATATTTATTTCTGCTGTTCGAACAGCATCCATCCGCCAGTTATGCGATACTGCTGAGTACATGCATGGGAGCCTGCTATATTACTCACAACCGTACGATCGGCATCGTAACAGCTTATTTTATCATTGTCCTGTTTCTGCGCTTGACAGATACCATTGGCTGGAAACTATTTGGCGCAATGCTGCTTCCGCTGCTTATCATACTGTTTGTCAACATAGATATCAAAGCATACTTATGTACCGTAGAAGGCTTTGGACTGAAACCGAAAAACGGCATGGGTGCACAAAAAGAGCACTTGCTTTCCCTATTGACCCTGCAAGGCTGGTGGAATCTGATCCGCTCCCTCAGCGGACAAATGTGGGGGCTTATGACATCGACCTTCGGGATACTATTCTGGGGGCTGGTTTCATGTACTTCCTCTATCATCCGGGCTTTCCGTATGAAACAGGCCGAAAAGCATACAACTTTTTATCTATTTACACTGCTTTCCTGTATCGGTACATTTCTGATCTCAGCCATCAGCCTGATCGATCCGGCATCCATTACCAATCTAGACTCGGATACGGATCTGACTTATTTTATTTACACACGTTATGATGAATGCATCATTGGTATCCTGCTCCTTATCGGCTTCTTCGAGCTGGCATTTTGCCAGACACAAAGCAAACGGCTTGCGCTTACGCTCCTGCAAATCTGTGTCTATGCACTGATTAGCGTTATATTATATTTTAACCTACAGCGAATCACAGACAGCTGGCATTACCGTTCCTTTTGCGCCGCAGGCATCGGCTTTTACCGTATGTTCTCCGAAAAGTTTTCCCTGCACTGGTGCATTCTGATTAGCGCAGCAGGCGCTTTTGTGCTGCTCATTCTGCTGTCACTATACAGACAGCGATACCGAAACGTACATGTAACAGCCGCTTGTCTCTTTCTGACCGTAATATTTATCCCAACTGGGCTGTATTCCGCAAAAATCGGCACCATCAATTCACAGCTTGGAAAAGTATCTTCAGGAAATCTGGCTATGTTTGATCTGCTAAGCGAGGTCGTCGGCAACAGAGATGTATACTGTACTTTAGATAATACGAAAAATTATCGAATCGCTTACGAACTGCAGCTAAACCTCATCGACACACACGTATCTTCCATTACTATGGAAGATTTACCAGTTAACGAGGAAGATTATTTTATCTGCTGCAGCAACGGCGATCTGGACCGTTTTGAAGGAAACGATTACTATATGCTGACGCAAAGCCGGTATTATGTAACGATTATCAAAGGAGATTCACTGATGCAGGAACTAGCCCCAAAGGTTGACCATGAACTGGTAAATCTGAATATTTTGAAATAACAAAACACAGGCAAAGCAAACCCGCTTCCAACTGGAAACGGGTCTGCTTTAATCTGTAATGCAGAAGATGGGACTTGAACCCACACGATATTGCTACCACAGGCACCTGAAGCCTGCGCGTCTGCCAATTCCGCCACTTCTGCGTATTGCTTGCTCTTGCTGAGCACATTAAATATCATACATGACTTTTATAAATTCGTCAACCCCCTTTTTTATTTTTTTTCTAAAATTTTTTACAATTTTTTTATTGACATCTTTCATGTCAGATGCTATACTGTATAAGTCGCCAGGAATTACTGGTAACAAATAAATGCGGAAGTGTCGGAACTGGCAGACGAGCAAGACTAAGGATCTTGTGAGCAATGCGCTCGTGTGGGTTCAAGTCCCATCTTCCGCACTTAACCCTTGGGAAACCTTGTAAATCATAAATTTGCAGGGTTTTTTCTTTTCTGAAATTTTCTACCCATTCCTCTTTTTACCCGTAAGACCGCTTTACCGTTTTCTGAGCGTTTGACGAGCATAAAAAAGGAGCATTTCCATGAAAAAATTATCCCTTAAAAACTCAGACAACTTAACCGTGGACGAAGCGTTTGCGGACTTCAAAGGACATTGCCGGATTAAAAATCTGTCTGGTAAATCCGCCATCAAGAATGAACCATCACCAAACTGTTTATTTGGCAGGTTTTTCCTGGGGATATTCAGAAGACAAACATGGAACTGTCCAACTATTTGATTTGAAAACCTTATCTGAACAGAACTGGACAGAGCATCAAAAATATATATAGTTGGATTGACTATAAATCTCTAATTCTTTTTCCACCTCTTCCGCAGTCGGCATCCCTGTTTGTGCACCGAACTTTTCTGTCGACAGGCTTGCCGCTGTGTTGGCATACATCAGTGCCTTTTTCAAATCGTCACCCGCCGCTAAGCGTACGCAAAATGCACCATTTAATGTGTCCCCTGCACCTGTTGTATCTACCACCTGCGTTGCCGTTCTGGCCGGAATATGCAGTATTTCTCCTGATTTCAGGCATACGGAAACTCCTCTGGAGCCTTGCGTTATAATAAGTTTTTCCGGATATTGTCTTAAAAGCTCCTCTGCAGACTGTCCCCCTCCAAACATCAATGCTGCTTCATGCTCGTTTGGCGTCAGATAATTCACCCTTTTTACAATATCCATCGGCACTTTCGCTGCAGGAGCCGGATTGAGCACAACCCGAAGCTTTTTGTCAGTACAAAAATCCACAACATAATGTACCGTATCCAATGGAATCTCATGCTGAAGTACAATCATGTCATAGTTTTCCAAATAAGATTTTATACTGTCAATATACTTCCGGTCAACCATTCCATTTGCTCCGGGAATGACCACAATGGTATTGTCATTTTCCGCAACAGTTATGAATGCTGTTCCTGTCGATTTTTGGCCTATAATTTGAATATGCTCCGTTTTTACCCCTGCTCGTTTTAAATTTTCCAAAAGCATATTGCCGTTACTGTCATCCCCCACACAGCCGAACAGTTCCACTTCTGCACCAAGTTTCGCCATTGCAACCGCCTGATTCGCTCCTTTGCCGCCTGGTATCAAACTAATATGATCTCCTCTTAGCGTCTCACCTTTCAAAGGAATACGCTCTGCGATAACCGTCATATCCATATTAATACTGCCCACTACTGCAATTCTCATATTTTTCGTCTCCCTTCTGTCTGTTGCCTTTCATCACTAAATAAAACAGGTAGCAACTACTACCAATTTTACAGTTTTTAAATTCACGAATAAGCATATACTTTTGGAAATTTTATAATATTATAACATATATTCATTTAAAATCGATTCATTCGTTAATTTTTTTCCACCTTTCCCTAAAAACGAATTGACTTTTTGTACGATTTCGTACTATAATGCATAATGTACGATTTCATACATATAGGAGGTGCTATGATGGCAGAATTTATGACAACAGAATTAAAACGTTTAAATTACCTGACAAGCGAAATCGATGCCGCCTACCACGAAGCAGCGCTCAAACTCGGCTTGTCCGACAGTACAATGATGGTTCTGTATGCAGCCTGCAACAATGGCGGCAGCTGTCTGCTCAGCGATATCTGCAAAATATCCGGTACAAGCAGGCAGACCATTCATTCGGCAATCCAAAGGCTGGAAGCTGACGGACTGATTTATTTACAATCCGATACCGGCAGAAAGAAAAAAGTATGCCTTACCGAAAAAGGGATGGACCGCTCTCAAAATGGCGTTGCAAAACTGGCAGAACTTGAAAATGAGATTTTAAAAGCCTGGCCAGAAGCTGACCAGAAAAAATATTTGGAACTAACGCAGAAATACCTGACTGCTTTCAAAGAAAAAATACGAGAACAATTATGAAATAACCGTTATGACAGAAGGAGCAAAGAACTATGAGACTGCTGCATAAAAAAACACAGAGAACGATTCAATTATCCGATCATTTTTCTTATCGAAAACTGATGCATTTTACACTTCCGTCGATTATTATGATGATTTTTACATCTATATACGGCGTGATCGATGGCTTTTTTGTATCCAATTTTGTAGGCAAGACTCCCTTTGCCGCGCTTAATTTTATCATGCCGTTTTTAATGATCCTCGGCGCCATAGGTTTTATGTTCGGTACCGGCGGCAGCGCTTTGATCGCAAAGACAATGGGGGAAGGCAAAAAAGATGAAGCTAATCAAATGTTTTCGATGTTTATCTACGTCACAGCTATGTGTGGTTTTGTAATCGCTGTATGCGGAATGCTTTTTATCCGCCCGATCGCCGCTGCTCTTGGCGCAGAAGGAACGATGCTGGAACAATGTGTGCTCTACGGCCGCATTTGCCTGCTCTCACTGCCAGCACTTATGCTGCAGTATGAGTTCCAAAGCTTTTTTCTACTGCCGAAAAACCAAATATGGGCCTTGCCGTAACCGTCCTTGCAGGAATTACAAATATGATTTTAGATGCGCTGTTTGTAGCCCTGCTGCACTGGGGGCTGGCAGGCGCCGCGGCAGCTACCGTATGCGGTCAGTTCGTCGGCGGCATCACTCCTGTTTTTTACTTTGCCCGCAAAAACAGCAGCCCTCTGCAGCTTACAAAAACAACCTTAGATCGGTCATCTTTATGGAAAGCCTGCACAAACGGTTCCTCCGAACTGATGACGAATATTTCCATGTCCATCGTCAGTATGCTATATAACGTACAGCTGATGAAATATGCAGGTGAAAACGGTGTCGCAGCATATGGTGTTCTTATGTATGTAAATTTTATATTTCTGGCTGCTTTTATCGGCTACTCTGTCGGTACGGCACCGATCATCAGCTACCATTATGGAGCGGGAAACCATAAAGAATTAAGCAGTTTATTACGCAAAAGCCTCTTTATTACCCTTGTATTTTCCGTCAGTATGCTGCTGCTTGCACAAACGCTTGCAAAACCGCTTTCGATCATTTTTGTTGGTTATGATGCACAATTGTTAAGCCTGACACTGCAGGGATTTCATATTTTTTCGTTTTCCTTTCTGTTTGCAGGAGCCGCTATCTTTGGTTCAGCTTTTTTTACAGCCCTTAACAATGGTTTTATATCGGCATTGATCTCTTTTTTGCGGACGCTGGTGTTTCAAGTGTCAGCAGTACTTATCTTTCCATTGTTTTGGAAAATTGACGGCATTTGGGTATCCGTTGCGGCTGCTGAATTGATGGCTGCTGTTGTGACGATTGTGTTACTGATTGGTATGAGAGAAATATTGTTATTGATAAAATTATCTTTGGAATGCAAATTTTAAGCGATTTCTGTAATATAGCATATAATAAAACCGAAATAAATCTGTAAGTATTGTTCCGGTCTGTTCCGATTTGGTATAAACGTTCACATTTTATGATTACTTCAAACTTCGCACACAAAATATAACTATGCACCTTGAAAATTCATTATCCGGTATACATTCAATTGTCATACAGCACTTATAATGGAATCATCAATGGTCAGGACATTAACATGGCCTTCTGAATTTAAAGGGACAACAGCGTCCTGGTATCCATTAAATATAACACCCTATCTGAACTGCTACCCATCATAAAAAGTCTTTTAAAAGTTTTTTCATTATTATATTGACATATTGTCCCATTTATAGTATAGTAAATAAAGTTCAGCTGCTATAGCACAGTCGGTAGTGCGCAACATTGGTAGTGTTGAGGTCACCGGTTCGATTCCGGTTAGCAGCTCTGAAATGGTCGAAAATAAAGACATTTCAAGGAAATTACTCTTTGAAATGTCTTTATTTTTTTACTATCCGAATCAATGATTCTTTTCTATCCACTATCTATTTTGAGGTAATAAATTCGTGGTTTTGGATTGAAACCATACGAGTGTGCGTTCCAGCAGGTCTTATAGTTTTTTGCAATACTGACAAAAGCTTCTTGAACAGCATTTTCTGCTTCCATCCGATGTTTTAAGATGCCAAAAGCTATATGATACATTTTCATATAATTTTCTTCATAAATCTTTTGAAATGGACTCTTTTGTTCTGACGACATCATGTTCCCCATGCAATTCTATATATTTTCCAGCTAGTACATCGATCATAAAATAACCCATAGTTATGCTTGTCTATTTTTCCGATCGTACATGGCAAAAATCCTCAATGTACCCCGGTACACCTCCGGTTTTTGCCATGCACGCTCGAAAAAATATCCTGCGCCTACCTATGTGTTATTTTGTGACCGATGTACTAGTATGCCGTTTGATTTATAAACGCAGTTCTTATTTATTATTCTACAATTTTTTTCTATATTTGTAAACAAAAAAACAGGAGCGTAAAACGCTCCTTATTTTCCATAATTCTCATATCCATATTCCTGCAGTTTTGCATCTTTCTCCTGCACTTGTTCCTTTAAATCTTTCGAATACTCTTTTAACCGCTGCAGCAAATCATGATCTGAAACAGCCAAAATCTTAGCCGCCAGCAGCGCTGCATTTACTCCTCCGTTAATCGCAACCGTCGCAACCGGAATGCCGCTTGGCATCTGCACGATAGAATATAAAGAATCTCTGCCGCCTAAAGAAGACGTATGCATTGGTATACCGATTACAGGCATAGGAAAGATTGCTGCACACATACCTGGCAAATGAGCCGCCATACCTGCTCCTGCAATAATCACTTTGAATCCTTTTTCTTCTGCAGTTTTTGCATATTCAAAAAAAACGTCTGGCTCCCTATGCGCAGAAATTATTTTCATTTCAAAAGCAATTCCCAGCTGTTTTAATACATCTGCTGCTTTCGCCATTACCGGCATATCCGAATCTGACCCCATTACAATTCCTACTTTTGACATCGATGAATCCTCCCTCATTTTATCTTATCATGCTTTTCATCTCATTTTTTCACAGTTACATTTCCAAAGGCACATTCAATTCCTCTGTTCCAGGCACAACAAATTTTCCATCGCGAATGACTTCTATTGTACTCCCATTTGGCAGGTGAGCCGTAATTGCATCCAATTCATCATAAGGAATTGTAATATCCGTATGACAGTTAAAATATGCTTTGGAAACATCTTCTTTTCGAACCAGTGTCCGTTCATTGTCTTTTGCCATAATCTCTTTTCCATCTGGATTGTACACTTTTGTATCTTCCGCATGGGAATAACACGTATCTCCGACTGCAAAATGCGGTCCCGTTTTTTCGGCAATTAAAATCGGCAGTTTATCCGCAATATGAAAATCCCTCGCCATACGATACGCCGTCGTATTTGTTCCAATTGCAAACTCACCCATCGGCAGAGTTTCATGCTGCATCAACACATTTTCGTGAATATACCTCCTGTTTTCTGCTTCATCTGTAAAATTTGCACACGTATAGCCGGTAATCATTCCATCTGTAAATGTAAGTTTTAAATCTTTATAATACAGCTCATTTAAATATACCCCTGTTACATGCAGCACACCCGTTGTTCCTTTCAAAACAGGTGACGTAAACACTTCTCCAACCGGAATATTTACATCTGCCACGCAGTTTTCAAACGCTGTCTGTTCATCTGGACGCTCCAGCTGCCAAATTGATACATACAAATCCGTCTCATTTTTTCCCTTTCCGGTAATATGCACCCGTTCGGCCTGATCTAACACCTGAATCAATCGCTGCTGCATGTTCCGGTAAAGCATATAATCCAACGTATTAAGCCGGACAGTTTCCGCAAAAATCTGTTCATAATCCGAACCGATCTCAGGTATCGGATAAGCAATAATCGTAAAACTGCGTTCTTCCCCTTTGATATACTGGTTTGTAATCTGCCCGGACTGGTTTGCATAGTACACAAGCAGCTTTTGCTGTTTTTCATCATAATGAGCAGCTTCTTTTTTCTGAACAGGCGCAAAAGGTTCTTCCCCAAACACTTCCTGTACTGCAGGTCCGCCATACACTGCTGCAAGATCCTTATATTGTTCATATGCCTCCCGCAGCACCTCAAGCCTGCGTTCTACAAACGCCTTGTCCAAATACCATGCATTATCATTGCGGTGGTCATAATCAAACTGGCGGTTTGCAGCTACGGAGTAGCAGCCGCGCTTCCCATGTCCCTTGTTTCCCATCGAAGATACCGCATCTCTGAAAATCACAGTGGACAGCCCAAGTTTGGCAAAATTTTGAATAGCCGCCCGTACTACCCGCTCAAATCCAATCGCATAATGTATGCTGACTGTTTTTTTCTTTGATAAATCTTTATTTGTCACCTCAAATCCAATGCGGTAACCTTCAGTAAAAGTATCTGCCATTGCCTGAATACGTTCTTCGGGCAGCTGCGCTAAATACTGCGCTGTCTTACGCTCATTTTCCGATATATATTCTCCATAACGATACAAATAAGTAAAATCTGTAAGATCTGCATTCTGCACAATCAACGTAAAAAAGTCAAGCTGTGGATCAATCCCTTCCCTCACGCTTTGCGTTACTAAAATTTCACTGTAATCATGAAAATGCCAGTATAAAATCCGACGGATCTCTTCCCCATCTGTCCCGCTACTGTCACAAAAACAAGTATAGATTTCTACAAACAATTCCAGCAGTATCGTCATATCTGCCAATCTGCCTTCAAATGCATAAGCGATCAGTGCACGACATTCTGCATACAAAAAACATAATGGCCCGCCAAATTCTTCACCCAGCATCTCTTCTGCATAAGCAGGATTGGCATAGCTTGTTTCATAACAGACTTCCCTTGATCCATTTGTTTCATCTGTCTGATACCCGCTTTTTGTCCGTGGCAAAATATCTTGATAAAGACATCTGTTTAGCTGCTCACATTCTTCCATAGAACGATGATCCAGCTCCCCTTTTTGTTGCATATCAAGCACATCCGTTGTCAGCAAAATAAACTTTGCCGTTCTTTGAAAATAATCCGCATAACGCTCCTTCGTTTCCGGCTGTGCTGCTGCCTGACGGATACGTTCCAGCACAAGCTCATAACGCTGCGCTGCCTGCTCATTTTCCATCTCATAAACTTTACGATAACTCATAATCCAATCCATCCTATTACATAAACTGTCACCCAACCTGCCAGCATAAATACTGACAGAACAGCTCCGGTTACCGGTACTTTTTTAATCACGTTCTCCTTACGTGCTTCTCGTATAGAAATCCACAATGTCATAAATGCCGCCAGAATCGCAGCAATCCCGATACATCCTATTTCTTTTGGCGCCTGTCCGCCTTGCCGATACGACACGGACACTGCATAAACAAACAGCGCCAGAGGCGCAAACGAAAACAAAAGCGCTGCTGCACCAGGTTTTGAATGTTTTTTCCCAGTAAATTTATAATTTTTATCAGACCGCGTTTTTTTCTTCCTCATCCAATACTCCTTTTACTCCATTTGCCCCTTTCAATTCCATTTTATGACAAAAGAACATAAATTTAAAGCAACAGCATCCAATCAATCCACCCAATGTATTTAAAATGATATCATCCACATCACAGCTTCCAACTCTTGTTACCAGCTGAATCAATTCCACGAGAAGACTGACTTCAAAACTAATCAGCGTGACTTTAAAAAAACTGCGGTTACGGCGTGACAACAGCGGAAAAAACAATCCAAATGGCACAAAAGCCAAAATATTTCCCGCAAGATTCAAAAATACCGTATAAGGGCCAATGACATCATAATACATAAGATAACGCTGAATCTCTTTAAACGGTCTTAAGTTATAATGATACTCCCGCCCTATAGACGTTCTCCCCATACTTTCGGCAAAAAAAAGAAAGTAGACCATTAAAATAAGATAAAGACCGAACAGCAGCCATGCCGCCATCCGGTACATTTTTTTATGCTTTTTATAATTCAATTTCCAATCCTCAGCTTATTTTGCACCATACTGTTTATAGTATGCATCAATCGCAGCCTTTAATGTATCATCGATCAAAATTTTTCCTTTATATGGTTTTTGATACAAATATTCGATCACTTCCTGCATCGAAACAATCGCGTTCGCCTGAAAACCATATTTATCTTGAATCTCATCCAGCGCACTCTTTTCGCTGCTTTGACCTTTTTCCATTCGATTCAGAGAAACGATCAATCCAACGATCTGTACGTCTCCCTGTGCTTTTAATATTGGAAATGTTTCTTCAATCGACTTTCCAGACGTTGTAACATCCTCAATCATTACAATGCGATCGCCGTCTTTGATCTTACTGCCAAGCAAAATGCCTGTATCTCCATGATCCTTTGCTTCTTTTCGGTTAGAACAATAACGAATGTCCTTCCCATACAGTTTCGTATAAGCAATCGTCGTTGCAACGCTTAGCGGAATTCCTTTATACGCAGGTCCGAATAACAGATCAAAATCATCTCCGTAATGTTCATGAATTGCACGGGCATAATACTCCCCGAGTTTCATTAACTGCGTACCCGTAACATAGCCGCCCGCATTCATAAAAAATGGGGACTTGCGTCCGCTTTTCAATATAAATTCTCCAAATTTTAATACATCACTGTCTACCATAAATTCGATAAATTCTTTTTTGTATTGTTCCATGTGATTGTTTTCTCCTTTATTTATAAGGTTTTTAGCCCGTTTCTATTTTCTAAAAATGCTATTTGACACCATTTTGACACGATATCATTTTTAGACACATTTTCGCTCCATTTTCTTCATTTCCTCTACTAAAATATCTTCCATAACATGACAATATAAATCCATTGTAATCTGTAATTGTCCATGACCAAGAAGCTTAGAAAGAACTTTTGGCCGCATACCATTTTCAATTGCTCTTGTAGCAAAAGTATGACGGAATGTATGTGGTGTGAATGCTTCAAAACTATTATTAACTTGTTGAATTCGGTGAATAATTAAATTCATACATTCCTGTACCAAAAACTGTTGTGTAGGTCTGCTATTTCTCGTAACAAAAAACAAGATTTTCATATCCTTCTAATGGGATTTTTCCTTTAAAAATAATTTCCTGTTTTCTAACTCTTTGTTTTTCAAAACCCAAAACGCCTTGTCAGTCAAAGGAATTGTTCTTTCTCCATTATCTGTCTTCGTATCATGTATCTCAAATACATATTTACCATCTTTACTAAAGTAACACAAAGTATGTCTGACATGCAATAGTTTATCTTTAAAATCTACGTTTTCCCATGTCAAACCACACAATTCTCCTCTTCGATCTTTCTTTTTCTCTCTGGTTATAATAGGATTTATCTGCTTTGCTACATTCTTAACAAGTAAATTTGTGTCAACCGCTTGATCAAGCATATCTACCAAAATCTTTTTAGAATTTTTCCTTGCGTTATCAGAACATAGTTTATTGATTGCATCCTGCATTACTACCAGATAGCTATTATCTTTCTCCAGCCCAAATCAGCCTGAACCCTTTTATAATGGATCGTATATGTTTCTTTTGTAGATCCCTGCGCCCTTGTTTACAAATATCAAGCCAAATTTTAAGCCATTCATCTAATGTTACATTATTTGATACAACATTGATTTCTTTTGCATCATTGTATTGTTCTTCTCGCAGCTTTGATCTATATTCTTACCCAATTCTTTACCTTTTAGTGACTTACCCATCACTTCCTCCTTTCCTGGCAAAATTAGGAAAGAATTATTTATTTTTTCCCTAATTCTACCATACTGACATTATATTTTCAATCAGTTTTAATTTCTTAACACTACTTTACAACTTTATAAATGATACCCCTGTTTCTTAACTAGCTGTTTTAAGGCATTTATTAAGACATTTGATTTTATGCTGGTTTCGACTTTTTCTACGAAAATGGCATAAAATACCTGCTGGTGTATCTGTTCGCTTAGTGCAAACCGAAACTCCTGCACGCTTTCTACCTGATATTTAAAAAACGCTTCATCCTGGTATGGCAGCAGCTTCATCGCACAGTATGAAACGTTAATCAGATTGACCAGCATTTCAATCCCTCTGCGGCTGCGGACCATGTAACTGCACAGTGACCAGAAAGTTTTCTGTTCGTAGTAACTGACTTCTATTGGCCTTATGCCGATATTTTTCTAATGCCGATATTTGCAAAAATACAGTATAAATGCTGATAATTATTTAAAAGTATCGGCATTAATCCTTATTATGAAGAAGTAACTATTAATTCCATAATAAGGAGGTCTCCTTGCCGGAAAGATAATCACGGAAATCCCTGTGGGAATCGGAGGATCTATAGAACACATCCTCAGATTTTCAATATCCGCTTTAGCGTAATGCTTGATAACATCAGGATTTGAATGTCCCAGTATCCTTCTAACCACCTCATAAGATGCATTATCGTTTACCATTGAACTTGCAAGGGATGACCGAAATGCATGTGGACCATGCTTTTTCCCTGCTGTATTGACATTTGCTGCAGCAAAGCATTCATTTAAAGCGTGTCGTATTATGCTTGTAGTAATACGTCCATACGGAGCCGTCAGGCTATGAAATACATACCCGTCTTCTAAAGAGTATTTGTCATTGTCAAGGTGCATCGAAATGGCATTAACAACTTCACAAGGCATTTGCAGTGTGAGAGGTATTCCTGTCTTTTCCTGGGTTATACTAATGTATCCCGTACTAAAGTTGATTTCCGATAGTTTAAGCTTTGCAATGTCGCCTGCACGGAGTCCCATTCGTGATGCCAGCCGGATGATAGCAAGGTTTCTCTTTCCAATAGTAGTATTGGTATCAACAGAAGCTTCGACCCTGCTGATTTCATCTGGCGAATATGTCGCAGGAAGCACCGTACCTCTCTTATAGTGCGGAACAATCCTGGAAAAATCCACTTCTATGATGCCTTTTTCAGCAAGGTAATTCAGGAACTGACGGATACGTGCATAGGCATCCTTGTTGGAGAATGTAAGCAAGGCCTGTGATACAATGCCGGTGTTTAATTGAGAAAGGTCAGAACAACCAGCATTTTCCACAAAGCTCAAAAAAGATATGCAGGTTCTTTCTTTTGAGCAGATCGTAGCCGGTTTATTGCCATTATCTATGAATACTTGCTAACATTTGAATCGGCAAGAAATGCTTTGCCTAATTCATGAGTGTATATGTCCGTGCCATGATGATTCAGAAAAATGTGAATGCGATTGTAGGTTCGTCGATATACGGTCAACGTTGAATCCATATATTTCTGAGATTTTAATTGCTCCAGAACTGCTTTCATCAGTTCATCGAATGGTAAGATTGTATTTCTCATATGAGACCTCCTTTATAATGAGATGAATTAGTTACATCTTCATTGTAAAAGAGCACTATCATTATTCAAGAAATATGCTGTAAAAAACAACATTTATGCCACATGTAGACTTGCTTCTGGAATAACAATACTTCTGGGATAATGCGCCTTATTCCAGTTCTCGAATAAGGCGCATGCAAGACGCAAATACGCGGATGCCCTGAAAGCCATAAAAGATAAGGAC
>CAJTZX010000046.1 GCA_910584345.1 uncultured Eubacterium sp.
AAATGCGCCGTTATGTGCGTCGTGGCTCTAAGGGCATTGCCCTCGTCCATGTCGATAACGGGTATCCGCGTATCCAGTATGTTTTTGATGTGTCGGACACTGGTACAAAAAACAATTCCTGCAATCTGGTTCTCTGGCAGTACCAGGAAGAATACCGCGATGTGGTTACAAAGGCTCTGGAGGAGCGGTTTGGCATTCCCTGTCACAACGGTTTTCCCGACCAGCTTGAAGATATTGCGGCAAAGCTTGCCAAAGACTATTGGGACGACTACCACAGCCAGATCATGTACGAACTGTCTGGAAGCACTCTGGAGGGAATGGATGAATACAATGTCGGCGTGGAGTTTCGGGATGTTGCTAGCGTAAGTACCGCCTATGTCCTGCTGTCCCGCTGCGGACTGCACGCAGAAAAACATTTTCGTCTGGAAGATTTTAGGAATTTAAACGATTTTAATACGCCAAAACTCATACAAATTCTTGGCGTGGCGGTAAACCAGGCGGGCAGCCAGGTACTCCACCAGATCGGAATGAGCATTTTAAGTTATGAGCGACAGAAGCAGGCGGCACAACAGCATAGTAACGTTTCTGAAGCGGAGAGTGATGACACGCCTTCCGCTTCTGACAATTCTGCGGCTAAAGCTTCCGACCAGCCGTCAAAACCGACCATTCAGGAGATTTACAATCAGTGTAAGCCTGTCATCAAAGATTTTCTCTTGTCTGATACAGCATATAAAAACGCCTGCAAAAACAGCGACAGGAAGAACGCCGAGCTGGAGGGTGAAGCCGCAGTCAAACGTGCTGCTCTTTCCATTACAGACCTGCGGTTTCTGAAAGTCTATTATGATGTCAGTGAGTTTCACAACAGCATTTTACGTGAGATATTCGCTGAAACATACACTGTGCTTGCAGAAACACAGGAGCAGAAACCGGAATTATCTGCTTCCGAAGCCAAGCAGGACGGTAACAATGCTCTGGCAGACGCACAGCAGCCCGCCGTGGATGAATCAGACCCGGAGGATGACATGAGTCCTGATGATACTACAGAGGCAAAGTCAGCGCAGGACAACACCAATCCTGATGCCACAGAGTCAGAGCCGGCAGAGGGCAACACTGATCCTGATGCTACAGAAGCAGCGCCGACAGAAATTATTCTGGAACCTTCAGAGGTTAGAGAGCTTCCTGCCGCCGAAAACTTTACAATCACAGACGACCAGCTTGGCACAGGCGGGCCAAAGGCTAAGTTCGCCATGAATATGGCGGCAATCACAGTCTTAAAGCAGATTGAAGCAGAAAACCGCTTCGCTACATCGGAGGAACAGCAAATCTTATCCAAATATGTCGGATGGGGCGGCATTCCTGACGCATTCGACGAAAACAAAACCGGCTGGGAAAAGGAGTATCAGGAATTAAAAACAACCCTTACGCCAGAAGAATATGCTTCCGCCAGGGCAAGCACCTTAAATGCACACTACACAAGCCCTGCTGTAATCAAGGCAATCTATGAAGTTGTTGGCAATCTTGGTTTCCAATCTGGAAATATTTTGGAGCCGTCCTGCGGCATTGGCAACTTCTTCGGCCTGCTTCCTGAAAGCATGAAAAGCTCTAAGTTATATGGCGTGGAGTTGGACAGCCTAAGCGGCAGGATTGCAAAGCTGCTCTATCCAAAGGCAAAAATCAAGGTATGTGGATACGAAAAAACAGACTATCCAAACAATTTCTTCGAACTTGCTATCGGCAACGTGCCGTTCGGACAGTACAAGGTTAATGACACGGCATACAACAGGCTGGGCTTTTCTATCCACAATTACTTTCTGGCAAAAGCTCTTGACCAGATACGCCCTGGCGGTATCCTTGCGTTTGTCACCAGCCGCTATACAATGGATACAAAAGATATAAGCGTAAGGAAGTACCTTGCAGAAAAAGCAGACCTTCTGGGCGCAATCCGTCTGCCGAATAACGCTTTTAAGGCAAACGCTGGCACAGAGGTGGTTTCAGACATTCTATTCCTACAAAAGCGTGATACCCCATGTACCGAAGAACCAGCATGGGTGCAGACAGCGGAAAATGCAGACGGATTTCCGGTCAACCAGTATTTTGCAGACCATCCGGATATGGTGCTGGGCAACCAGACATCCGAAAGTACGGCACACGGCATGGATTACACGGTATTACCGTTCCCTGATACAGAACTTGCAAGCCTTCTTCACGAAGCCGTATCCCATATCAGCGGCAGTTACCATGCTGCTGTACCAGCAGGACAGGAAGAAACTGCCAAAGCAGATACCATCCCTGCAAATTCCGATGTAAAGAACTATTCCTTTACGCTCATAGACGGAGAAGTTTACTACCGGCAAAACAGCGCCATGATAAAGCAGGAGCTGAACCAGACCGCTAAAAACCGTGTCAAAGGCATGATTGCCCTGCGTGATTGTGTGCAGCATCTTATCCATTTGCAGATGGACGAATCTGTAACAGACAGCACCATTGCCCAGAAACAGGCGGAACTAAACCAGCTCTATGACATTTTCACCCGCAAGTACGGCCTAATCAACGACCGTGCCAACCGCATGGCATTTGACCGGGACAGTTCCTATTACCTGCTCTGTTCGTTGGAAATCCTTGACGATAACGGAAAGCTCCTGAGAAAAGCGGATATGTTTACCAAACGTACCATCAAGCAGCATAAAACAATCACCAGTGTAAGCACCGCATCGGAAGCCCTGACCGTTTCCATCGGGGAACACGCAAAAGTTGACCTGCCATTTATGGCAAAGCTGACTGGAAAGACAGAAGATACACTTATCAGGGAGCTGCAGGGGGTTATCTACAAAGACCCTGCCACGAGTATTTACCAGACCGCCGATGAATATTTATCTGGAAATGTGCGGCGTAAGCTGCGTTTGGCTGAAAAGGCTGCGGAACAGGACAACGCTTATCAGATTAACGTGGAAGCGTTAAGAGCAGCACAGCCCAAAGACCTAGATGCATCCGAAATAGAAGTACGTCTTGGTGCTACATGGATTGATAAATCTTATATCCAGCAGTTTATGGTTGAAACTCTCAACACGCCCGGCTATCTGTGCAACATTATCACCGTCAATTACTCCCCAGCTACGGCAGAATGGTTTGTCTCCAACAAAAGCAGAATCTCGTACAATGATGTCGCTGCCTACACTACCTATGGCACCAGCAGGGCAAACGCCTACCGTATCCTGGAGGACTCCCTTAATCTCAGGGACGTCCGTATTTACGACACCGTAGAGGATGCTGAGGGCAAGGAAAAGCGTGTGCTAAACGCAAAAGAAACTACACTGGCATCGCAGAAACAACAGTCTCTGCGTGACGCTTTCTGCGACTGGATTTTGAAGGACGCAGAACGCAGGCAGACATTGGTAAGCCTTTACAATGAAAAGTTTAATGCGACAAGGCCACGCGAGTACGATGGAAGCCATATCGTATTTTCCGGTATCAACCCGGAAATCACACTCCAGCCACACCAGTTAAACGCCATCGCCCATGTATTGTATGGTGGCAACACGCTCCTTGCACATGAAGTTGGAGCTGGCAAAACGTTCGAGATGATTGCTGCCGCTATGGAGAGCAAACGCCTTGGACTTTGCACAAAATCCATCGTGGTCGTCCCGAACCACTTAACAGAGCAGACGGCAGCGGAATGGCTGCGCCTGTATCCTGCTGCAAACATTCTCGTCACTACGAAAAAGGACTTTGAAACCGCCAACAGAAAGAAGTTCTGTGCCAGGATTGCGACCAGCGATATTGACGCCGTTATCATCGGACATTCCCAGTTCGAGCGTATTCCGATCAGCCGAGAAAGGCAAGAAAAGCTGGTCGAATCGCAAATCAGGGAAATCACAGAGGGAATCCAAGAAGTCAGACAAAGCGGCGGGGAGCGTTTTACTATCAAGCAGTTAGAGCGCACCAAGAAAAGTCTGGAAGAACGTCTGGAAAAGTTACAAGCAAATGAACGCAAGGATAATGTTGTAACCTTTGAAGAATTGGGCGTGGACATGATGTTCGTGGACGAGTCGGATAACTATAAAAATTTGTTCCTCTACACAAAAATGCGTAATGTTGCCGGCCTCTCCACTTCCGATGCACAGAAATCTTCTGATATGTTCGCCAAATGCCAATACTTGGATGAAATCACTGGCGGCAGGGGTATCGTGTTCGCCACGGGGACCCCAATCAGCAACAGTATCACCGAGATGTATACTGTTCAAAGATATTTGCAATACAACCGTTTACAGGAGCTTGGCTTGATCCACTTTGATACATGGGCTTCGACCTTTGGAGAAACAACCACCGCGCTGGAGCTTGCTCCGGAAGGAACTGGATACCGTGCCAGAACCCGTTTTGCCAAGTTCTTTAATTTACCGGAGCTTATGCAGGTTTTCAAAGAGGTAGCGGATATCAAGACTGCCGACCAGCTTAATCTTCCGACACCGGAAGTGGAGTACCATAACATTGTGTCCGAGCCGACACAGCACCAGCAGGCAATGGTGAAAGAGTTAAGCAAGCGTGCAGAGAAAGTACACAATGGTCTTGACTCACACATCGACAACATGTTAAAGATAACATCCGATGGACGCAAGCTGGGGCTTGACCAGCGTATCATCAATCCGCTACTACCAGACGAGCCAAGCACGAAGGTCAATATGTGTGTCGCAAATGTGCTGAAACATTGGCGTGAGGGTGATGCCCAAAAGCTTACACAACTGATCTTCTGTGACGTTTCCACGCCGTCTGCAGGCACATCCGAAGAAGGAACAGGTTTCGTAAACGTGTATGACGATATCCGCAAAAAGCTCATTGCTGGCGGTATGAAGCCGGAGCAGGTTGTCTTTATACACGAAGCCAAAACAGACATCCAGAAAAAAGAGCTGTTCGCAAAAGTACGCAGCGGGCAGGTGCGTGTCCTGATTGGCAGCACGCAAAAGATGGGCGCTGGGACCAACGTGCAAGACAGGCTGGTTGCTCTGCATGATCTGGACGCACCCTGGCGCCCTCGTGACCTGATCCAAAGAAAGGGACGTATCGAGCGCAGGGGCAACCAGAACGCAAAAGTCCACGTATATCGGTATGTAACAAATGGTACCTTCGATGCATACCTATGGCAGACTTTGGAGAACAAGCAGAAATTCATTTCACAGATTATGACCAGCAAATCCCCTGTCCGCAGCTGTGAGGATGTGGATGAAACTGCCCTGTCATTCGCAGAGATAAAAGCCCTTTGTGCCGGCGATCCACGTATCAGGGAGCGTATGGATCTTGACCTTGAAGTTTCCAGGCTCCGCATTATGAAAGCCGACCACAACAGCAAGCAGTACCGTCTGGAAGATGATTTACTGAAGAACTTCCCGCAACAGATACAGGAAGCGCAGGGCTTTATTGAGGGTCTGCAATCCGATATCCAGACCTTACAGCAGCACCCGCACCCGGCAGACGGTTTTATCGGCATGGAAATCAAAGGTATGTCATACACAGACAAGGCTTCCGCTGGTACTGCACTTCTGGATGCCTGCCGGGAAATCACAGGCATGGAGCCAGTCATTATAGGTAACTACCGAGGATTCGCATTGTCCGTGAAGTTCAGTGGCTTTACCCATAAACTAACCCTGAAAGGTGCAGTCTCCTACCAGGTTGAGCCTGGTGCAGATGCCCGCGGTAATCTTACCCGTATTGACAATGCCCTGGACAAAATGGCGGAAAGTTTGGAAACCTGCAAAATCAAGCTGTCTAATCTGCTCCAACAGCAGGAAGCAGCAAAAGCAGAGATCGGCAAACCGTTCCCGCAGGAAGAAGAACTGCAACGAAAGTCTGCACGTTTGGCAGAGCTGGATGCGGAGTTAAACATCGGTGGGAAACAGCCGGAAACAGCATAACAGTATGCATGGGCAGTGGCGGCGGAAGCCGCCACCCTGCTGTATGGTATTCCGGGATATTGTAAACACTACAAAAATCTTTATGGAAATCAATTATCCAATATGATATACTATCTCATATAGGGAACTATAACATTTAAGGGAGATGAAGCCATGCGAAAGCTTGCATATACATTTAAGACAGATACATTGTTTAAAATGCTGTTTATTCAGTATCCGGAACTTTTAAAGAAACTGGTGGCAGATCTGCTTGGAATACCGTTGGAAGGTATCGGGCAGTTCGTGATACGAAACCCGGAAATGCCGCCTGAGAATCTTGGGGACAAATTCTGCAGGCTGGATATCAACATGACCGTGAACGGCCAGCGTGTGGATCTGGAAGTACAGGTCTGCAATGAGGGGGATTACTCGGAGAGGGTCATGTATTACTGGGCAAGGGAGTTTTCATCTGCATTGCCCGCCGGGCAGGACTATTCTGCCCTGCCACGGACAATCGTTATCAGTATTATAGATTTTCCACTGTTTGAATGTGAAGAATATCATTCCTTTTTCCAGCCATTGGAAACCACACGCCATACACTGCTGTCAGATAAAATGGGATTCCATTTCTTTGAACTTCCCAAACTGCCAGCCGATGTAAGTGATGGTGACATGCTGCTGCTGTGGCTTTCCCTGTTCAAAGCGGAAACGGAAGAAGAACTGGAGAAGATTAAAGAGATGGAGGTGCCGGTTATGAGTCAGGCGATCAATGCTTATTATACGATTACTGCTTCATCAGAGTTCCGTGAAAAAGAGAGGCTTCGTGCAAAAGCAAGGCATGATGAAGCACAGGCGTTGCATAATGCGAGACGTGAAGAAAAATTTGAAATTGCCAGAAATCTTTTAAAAATGAATATACCCTATGATCAAATAGCAAAAGCAACAGATTTGACACTGGAAGAAATTAGAAGATTGTAGGTTGCTTTTCACTGTTTAGGAACGTGCAGCAAATGTGCGTTCCACTTCATTGACATGAAGAAGTTCAAGGCTCTGCCGGACAAGGACATCAAGAACAATTCCCTTCACCGCTGGCTCACCTTTTTTGACCAGAACGTTTCAGATGATACGCTAAAGGAGTTGATGGCTATGGATACGGCGATTTATAAGGCAAATGAGAAAATGGAATTCCTGGCAAATGACAAGGAAGTGCTGCGGCTTTACCATTTGCGTGAGATGGTACAGATTGACTACGACAGCGGCATGAGGAAAGCGAAGGATGAAGGCCGTACAGAAGGCAAGGGTGAAAGAAGCATTGAAATTGCTCGTAGTATGAAGGCAGACGGAGAACCGATGGAAAAAATCATGCGCTACACTGGATTGACGGCTACAGCTATAGAGAATTTGTAAACCGTATGAAAGGAATGCTTCTGTATTCTTCCTGGGAGTACAGTGGAATGTAAGAAAATATGCGCTTTATACGTGGGAAACGTGGGGAACCCGTTTCCCACAAATTATTTATAAGGCTACATCAGGAATGGCGTAATCATGCGTATTTTCTTTATATTTTATCAGTTGTGGAAATGTGGCAGTGTAGAAATATAAAAAAGTATTTTATAAATATCTCTATATAATATAAAAAACTTTTGACAGAAAAATCTTCCACATTTCCCACATTTCTCTCTGTAGATCATTAGAAAAATCAGACACCCTTTTATCTGTAACTACATACAGCAAAAATCAAAACCACTTTACGGATAACCGTTTAGTGGTCTTTTTCTGTAGTTTTTAGAAATAAGAACTACAGACATGGATCGGGATTCCATTTTGTAAATCGGAAAAAATATACTCCACATCTAAAATGCCAATGCGCGGAACCCCTTCTGTAATAAGGCTTCGTAACGACATTGCATCATAGAATCGGGAAATCGGTTTTTTAAAGAACTTTTGTAAAGAAGTATTTAGTAGAAATTGTTATATATACATAAAAAAGTTTGTTAAAAAAATCCCGATTTCCCAATCTAACACAATGATTCCTTTCTCCATGCGGCTTTTACTGTAGTTCTCCTGAATAAAAAAGCCGATTCCGCATGAGAAAAAGCCGATCAAATATCATTTCATCCGTTATTAAATAAATAATATGACAAACGTGCAATATCTTTTAATCTTGTAGTCTGTATAAGACGGCGTGCCGCCGCCGGGTGTGAACACAAAACAATTACGGGACACCGCATACTGAAAGCATCCCGTGTAAAGGAGGCATTCTTACTATGAGCTACTCATTTGACTCGGATGGATGGGATCTGTTTACCACTCCGTTTAGCAGTACACCCACAAGGACAGCGTCGGCTTCATCAACACAGCAGGCAGAACGGCCACGGCAAAAGCCGTCAGAAGCTTCGCCGCACAATACCACACCGCCTGCCGCACAGCGTAATCCCCTGCCCACACAAAAGGCTGCACCGCCTGTCCGCCAAACGGCTGATACACAGCAAAAACAAATTGACGAGCAGAAGGCACCGACAGCAACAGCCTCTGCTTCGGATGAAAACCCTGCTCTGGAATCCTCTGCACCATCTCCAGCGCAGGCACAGCCCGATATCGCAAAACAGGAGCAGGCGGATCCTCCGAAAACTCCTGTTCCTGCACAGGCAGATTCTGCAAAGCAGGAACAGGCAGCACCGACGAAAGCCCCTGCTCCGGCCAGCACGCCGCCTGTAGCGCCACAAAAGGAGCTGGTGCTTGACATGTCTTCCGGCTCTGGTGCTGGTGCTGGTGCTGCTCCTGCTCCCGTCCAGGACGACACAGAAAGGCGTAAAGCCCACGAAGCATCAGAAGCAAAACGCAGGGCAGAGTGGGAGGCGAAGCAGACCGCAAAGAAGCAGGCAGAGGAAGCCTCTATCCAGAAGCTTAACGACATGAGCGACGCGGACGCTATCGCTGTCGCCGTGAAACGTATCAGTACGGACGTGGAGCGGATCACCCGGCGCAACATGAAGGAATGCGTTGCCGATCATATTCAGGAGCTGTGCCGCAAGGATACGGAGTTTGCCAGAAAAACCATGCACCCCCGCAAGAGCATGGTAAAATGCTTTAAGTACATCAACCGTATGGCAAAAGAGTATGTCCGGCAGGAAATGGAGGATAATGACATACAGCCCGACGGGGGCGGATACGGCTGCGATGTACCCGATGGTCTGGTTTACCAGTTCGCTGAGGATTATTTCAATGCCATAGACGCCCCAGAAGATAAGGAAAAAGAGGAAATGTTCGTCCCGAAGCCGTATACCGGCACTACAACTAAAACAGCCACCAAACCAGCCAAAAAGGCGGAAAAGAAGCCAAAGAAACAACAGGACACACCATCTGACAGCTACGAACAAATAAGCCTGGAAGGAGTGATGTGATCATGAAAATTGACAAGAGAAAATGCCGTGCATATGCCACCCCTGACCGTAAGCTCTCACCCGCAAACGGTATCCTTCATGCGAAACAAATCTCTTATATCGTCACTACAACAGTCAAAACCATCGCGCACAGGACATTGGTTTTGTATATCTATCCACGCAAACAGGTTGCTAGAGGGGATTGTAAGCCCCTCTGTGTCATGTTTCATACCAAAGATGATTTCCTCACTCTGTATCGAAAAGAAGACGGCAGCACCGCGTGGCGTACTGCATCGTTTGACCGTCTGAACCTCAGTACCTACAATTTCAGCAGCCAGTGTGCTTTCTACTCCAATCAGGACGAAAAGCGTGTGCAGCGTTATTTCCATGCAGATACAGACGGGTTTCAAGCCCTCATATCCGCTCAGGACGCTATTCTGGAACATCGCCGAAAGGAACACCAGATTACCAAAGAAAAAGCCGTTATAGCCCGTATGGAAGGGATACCGGCCCTGCCACGGGGACTGGCAAGCTGGATAAAATCCATCATGCCTGCATACTTTTTCTACGATTACAAGCGTAGCAAAAATATAACTGGCATATGCTCCGCCTGCGGCCATGAAATCACATTGTCTGGCGTAAAACAGGGCAACAAAGCCATCTGTCCACACTGTAAGCATGAGCTTGTTGCAAAGCCCCGCAGCCGCCGTGGAAGCAGTATGTACGACCGGGAAACCTTTGAGGTGATCCAGAACATGGGGGACGGCAGGCTTGTAGTGCGGATCATAAAGGCGTATTACTCCTACACCTCGGATACCCCGAAAGCTGAGGTTTACGAAAACGCTCGCGAGTTTATCTGGCGGGACGTAAACGGGGAAATCTGCACCGAACACTACTACTATTCCAGTAACAGCGGCATAATCACAAACTGGAAAAAGGGAGAACGGCCAGTGTATATCATGTATCAGTACCATTTTGAGGGCGACACCTGCGGACATCTGTATACAAAAAATCTTCCAGAAGCCCTTGACGGAACTCCGTGGCAATACTGCACTATTGCAGGCTTTTACCATCACTTTCATGAGCATATGCAGGCTCTGCCGTTTCTAATGGAGTACCTGCAACACCCACGGCTGGAGCATTTATGCAAGATGGGCTTTTATAACATCGTATCTGATTTGGCATACCATAGTGATGGAAAAATTCTGGATGAAACGCAGAACCGCACACACAAGATTCTCGGCATCGCCGCAGAAGATGTGGATTTCTTACGTGGGCTGGATGTAGACCTTGCTGTTCTAAAGATATTTCAATCGTATGCAGGCATAAAAGACCGCCAACAGTTGCTCGTCTGGCAGCTTGCAAACGATGTAAAGCACAATATACTGCCAATCTTAAAATATATCACGGTACATAAGCTGATCCGCTATACAGAAAGGCAGTTCCTGCCCCAGCGTAGTCGCAAAGGTCGGTATGGCTGTACCCACTATCAGAAAATGCAGGATATTGTGACGGAATACAGGGATTATCTTGAAATGTGCGATAGTTTAGATTATGATCTTAAAAATACCTTCGTCTTGTATCCGAAAGCCTTGCGTAAAGCCCATGACAGGGTACAGAAACGATTTAAAATCAAAGAAAGCGCACAGTTCATGCAGGATTTCAAAGCAGCTGTGAAGGACGCCAGAGAGCGTATGTCGTTTGAAGCGGGCGGCATGAAGATTGTCGTCCCTGCCACGCCGAGGGAACTGGAGGCAGAAGGGAATGCACTTCATCACTGTGTCGGCAGTTATGCTGACCGTGTAGCAAAAAAAGAGTGCATGATCTTATTCCTGCGCCAATGCACAGATGAAGCCAAACCGTTCTACACGATTGAAATAAGAGGATCGAAAATCATACAGGTGCGCGGCATTGGAAATTGTTCTATGACGCCCGAAGTTAAGGCTTTTGTCGAGCAATGGAAACGGCAGGTATTACAGAGAGTGGCGGATAACGCTGCGTAAAACGGTTGTGGGGCTTTCTCTGGTGAGAGTCCCGCAATCTCCCTTTTTTATGTGTTTCCGTATTCCACACACATCATTTTTTCGGCATTATTTGTTCATGACCACAATAAAAATCCATACAAATTTGCCCTTCCCATCCTCTTACGATTCCTATGTTACCAGCCATAAAAAAGTTCACAAAAATTTAATAATTTCTTTTTTTTTCTGCTCATTTATGAGCGTTTTTTTCATAACCCAAAATGCCGAACATTTGATCTAAAAGAGAAAATATGATATACTAATATCATAGATTGGAAGATAAAATTCTTAATCTAAATATATAGAATACGGCTGGAATAGCCGGGAAATGAGGTGAATAATTTATGAATCGCTATCATGATTCATGTGCATTTTCGTTCGATATTGTTGATAAACAGACGGAGAATGCGTATACGATGATGGGACAGCAGGAAAGTAAAACTGGATGTATCCGGGAAATATTTTTGGATTTTGTCAGTGTAAACGGGATTATCAACGAATATAACGGGATTCCGAAAAGGGAGCGTCTGAAAAAATTTTTTGGGGTTACTGATTTCGGAAAGGCTGCAAATGCGCCGCAGCCTGACCCAAAAGCGGCGGCGCATAAATGCCGTTGCCAGTTTGACCTCTATGCTGCTGACAGACTGACAAATAATGCCCTCGTTATGTTATACCTGCACAAAAACAAATCTCTCTTAATTCGAGAATTATTTCTGGATTTCGTCAACGCAAACGGAATTATCAGCAATTACGAATCTATTCCAAAAAAAGAGCGCCTTGAGAGGTTCTTCGGTGAAATTCGGCCATACCATGCCGATCCCAGTATGGTTACTTACACAACGCCAGATGGAACCACGATCCGCATTAGCATTGAACATCCATTACAGTAGTAAAAGGATGCCATAGTTTCTTGCTGGTAATAGGTTTCCTGCGCCTGAGGGCGCAGGAAACCTTTATGCTGCAATACGGGGATATACGGGAATGGAGAAAAATGGGAAAAGCACACTATCTCGCAACATCTTTTGCCATTACCCATTTTTCTTTCCATTCCCGTATTCTGTATCAGGACGCGCCCTGCTTATGCAGGGGCGCGTCTGTTCATTACTATAATATTATAATATTATAGTATTAGGGCTTCCCGACAGCCCGGAAACCAGCATGACATAAGGCTTCCCGAAAAATGACCGCTCCACTTCATAGAAATTTCGCTCTATTTCCCAGAGATTTTGCTCTACTTCTCCGAAATTTTGCTCTATTTCCCAGAGATTTTGATTAGTAAAAGCGATTCACAGATATCAGACAGGAAACACATCCCGTCTCTGCCTTCCGTTTTATAAAACCCCCACATCCCCTCACTATAAAGCCACACAGCCAAAATTAAGTTTCCAGTTTTACTGCATTTATAAGTTATCATGTTTTGGATGCATCAATTTCTACAGCACGTAGTTCTTTCAGTATTTCATCTAAATCCACGGTCATGTCCAGAGTCGCAGTCCCATCGCTAGTATGTCCATAGCTGTATTTGCGCCACTTTCTAAAGTGTTTATTTAATGCGCACCCTGTTTTTTGGTAGTAAATCAAATTTTCATTATTGTATCGAGCTATGAACGCGTTCACACGCTGTTGTGACATTTCGTAGCTGATTTGTGCTGTGTCAGGGCTCTGTGGAGCGTTAAAAGGACGGCTCATTTCAGCTTCGATTTCTGTAATCATACGGATTAGAACATCATCGAATATATAATAAAGCTTAGAGATGTAAGCAGGTTCTCCATCGCATGAAAAATGCATATTATTAGGGTTTTCCCCGTCATAATTCTTCGTGTGACGGTGTGTACTGTCCGTTAACTTTTTCCCAGATTGCGAATCTGCAACTACTGTAAGAACCCCGGCGGTCTGTAGCTGCTCTATAAAACGTAAGGTGTTGCCATAAGTATATTTGCATGGATGTTTTTTATCGTATTCGTCTGATGCGCCAGGGTGTAAAAGCGAGTCAATAGAGATACCATAAGTTTTTGCCATTAAATACAGATTACTTGGTAAGGGATCTTTTTTATTCGTGATCCATCCACTAAACGTACTTGGGGGGATGCCGGCATCACCGGCAAATTTGCCTTGGGTTTTTCCGTATTTTTTAGGCAATGACTTGATCCGCTTTTGCAAATCATCCGGTAAGCCATAATATATTTTCTCAGAAGGTTTATTTTGTCCGTTATCCGGCAGCGATGAAGTATCATGTTTATCTGTACTAATCCCGCAGTTTTCTGAAACTAATGGGGTATTTTCGTATTGAGAAATAAACTGCTGCAATACCCTTTTATATCCGCTTTGGTCTTTGTCCCCTTTTTGTTGATCCATCTGTAGTTGATAGTATAGTTCTTTGAATATGTCGCATAGTATCTTATCTGTAAATTTTAAATATCTTGTCATATCAAAATAGCCTTTGGAAGCAACCGTCAATGCAGGTACAAGAAGACCAGAATGCCCGCCTCTGAAGATTTCTAATTTTTTAGTTCTAAAAAGATAAGAGAAAAAGTCAAGCGTGTATCCATAGGTTAGCTGGTCTGTATCATTTTTTTCATCCAAGCCAAGAATATAATCATATGACACATGATGCACTTGTGTTAACAAACACAGATGATATAAAGACGGCTCTCTTTCCTTTCTGAGCCAGTAACTCAAAGATTTTCCAAATGAAGAACCTATATTCGCTGTGGTTTTATGTATTTTATAGTCAATATCACATAGTTTTTCCTCGATTTTAGCTAGTGAGCCTTCTTTTTCCCGTAATTCTTCTATATATTGTGACACAGCCGACTTAACAGTCTCTGCTGCTTCTTTCCGCCTCTTTGCTTTATCATCTTCTGTACTTGTTACTGTATCTTTCTCTATGTCCATCATAAGACCTCCTTTTTAAAAATCCCTTCCTATATAATTATAATATATTTTTTAACCATCCAAATAAATTTGTGTACGTTTGCTGACAGGCATTCCCCTTGCAAATCTACAATAGTGCAGAGGGTATAGTTCCGGTTCTGAAAATAAACATTGATATATTTCTTAAACAGTTACAGGGTAGGTCATACGCTTTTTTTCTATAAGATTACGCAATTTTTCCATTTCTCCGCTATGTTTCTACAAAGTTCCGCTTTATTTCCATAAATATCCGCTTACTTGTGTAGATTTCAGTTTAAAAAAGGCTTACACTTGTGTCGTAAAACCAAACCAGACACAAAGGAGTGAACATGGTATGACAATCATTTATTCGAAAAAGCAATTGATAAGATTGGCTGTTTTCAAAAAAATACGAGAACCACCTCCTTACAGTAGGGGAAACAGCTATAAACAACCTACATCTAGTATATCGTTCGCTAATTAACTACACCATATTTTTGCCTAAAATACTGATAAATACGGAATTCTTTGGGTGTAGTTAATTGAAAAACGCTGTACTAGTATTATAGCATCTGAAATTATATTTTTCTATAAAAAAGGAGGAATAAGAATGGAAGTTACTTTTAAGAACGGAAAAATTACGGTAATTAAAGGGAGTAATCCAGATGAACTTCATTATTTACCTGATATGTTATTGCGTTGTAATTTTACTGGTACTCTTAATTTTGAATTCACAGATCCCAGAGGTAAAAAACTGGAGAATCAGTGTATGGATATGTACGAAGAGTTTATAGAAGAAGGAAAAGATCCTGTAAAGAACAGGGAGTTCATCCGTTTCGTCTGCGAGCTTTCAAAAATACGTGAACCATTTGCGTATTATGGGCCGAAAGAGTTTCAGGGGCTGCATCATGATGGAAAAATAATACCCTATCAGTTTGCTGATTATCATGCCAGAGCTTTGGCAGAGGTTGTAAGCAATGGGCAGCAGGACAGGGAAGATTGCTTATATGATGCTTTCTGTAAAAGTATGGAGCAGTTTGAGAAATATGTTGATGACATCATGAAATGCTTCAAGAAAAAACACTAAAATCGGGAAGAAGGAAAATGCTATGTACTATCACACCAGGCCACCGCCATCAAAATGGCCCCAGGGACGCCAATCCCATGAGACCAGAAAAAATAATATGCACATTTATTTTACCATGCTCTTATATGGTAATCAAGAATTTTAAAATAAATAATTACTTTTGTGGTGCAACATGGAAAACTATAAGAAAAAAGATGCATTTAGGCCGGAAATATCCAGATGCATCATAACCGATCCGAACAACGGCGAATCAAATAGGATACCATCTGGATGCCATGATGATGGGTGCCTACAGGACGAACCGCAGGAAATACTTGAACAAAAGAATAGATACCGGACGAAGAGCCGGGCGAAAGCGGCAGATGACATGCCGGATAAGATACCAGTTATTACCAGTCCGTCCTGGGAGTACGCACTGTCATTCCACCAAAACGAATATTCCTTTCTGTTTACAGAACCCGGAGACAAGGCAGGCGGCACAGCCACAGGGGCATCCAGTCCGAGCATGTACGGGGGCGTACCCCCGTCGAACGCCTGTATATGGACGGGGAATCAGATGCAGACATTTACACAGGGAGCCGTCCCGGACGTTGACCTTCCGACCCTGCATTTCCTGTATGGACTGATCTTAAAAAAGTGGAACACGGACGCTGACGCGATCATGGAGAGGTATGCGGATGACCCAAGGCAGATGCTTTCTTATAATACCACTTTTTACATACCAGATTTCATCCGGGCAGCAGGGATAACATCAAACGCTAACTGGGAAACCGTGCATGGGATTATTAAAAGAATCAAGGGCTATTCCAGCATCCTCGGCATGGTAAAGGAACATCATGCAGGAAACGGCAGTACATATGCATATTACCCCGTCATGGTGTTTATCGGGTATGATGAATCGGACAATACGATAACATTTACCAGCCCGTTTTTAAACCGCATTGCACAGAAAACGCTGTATGACAGCATCCGGTATGACAAACAGGGGAATGTTATGCGCTCGAAAAGTGGACGAATGAGCATGATGCCAAGCCATTCCTACCGCATAAATTCCAGCATTTTAAAAGAAAGGAACAAGCGGGCTGTCGCGGTTGCATGCATGGTCGCCGCCCTGATTGACAAAGCTGGCAGCAGGACAGCACATATCAGGTTCCGGACAATTATTGACAGGTTTGAGCAGTTGAAGCAGGATATTGAAAATGCGTCCAGCACATACAGTAAAAACCGCATTCTCAGGACGACCTTTTCAAAGGCATGGGACTTTCTGGCAAAATACTCAGACCTGTCGGAAAAATACAAGAATATAAGGCTTCCAAGCCCAGACGGCAAGGACGCCGTGCCGACAATGAAAACCCTTGACCGAGTGATTTCATTCCCACATGATGGGAAAAACAGGTAATGGGAAAAAGGTTCTGCGGGACATTCTTTTCCCATTACCGTATATTATGCAACCTGCCCCCGCCCGCGAGGCGGGGCAGGCATATTAAAAAAATAAGAAAAAAAATTATAATTCCAAAGGAGGAAATAATATGAATCTGAATATAGATACAGGAAAGGGCGTTCCGAGCCCGTTCCCAGCGCCAGTGCAAACAGCCACGGCAACACAGAATACCACGCCACAGGCTGGTGTGGCAGCAAAAACCATACAGCCGCCGCAGGCCGCAGCACCAGTGCAAAATGCCCAGCCCGTGAATACTCAGGCACAGTCAATCAGCACGCATGCAAACATCTTTACAAATGCGTCAACTTACCACTATCTCACAGGGAATGGTTTTATGAATGACATTGCATTCTTCAATACCTATAAAGATAGGAAGACAGGGTTTGCAAATATGGATCTAATCCAGCCTTTATTGCCTGGACTGTATGGCATAGGGGCACCCCCTTCGAATGGAAAAACCACGTTTTCGTGGCAGTTTGCAAACCAGCAGGCGTGCATGGGCGAATACGTTCTTTATTTCGCGCAGGAACAGACAAAAAGCGAGCTGGTGCCAAAATCCCTGTCACACAGGTTCTACATGGCATACCGCGCGGACGCAAGCCAGAATAACGGGCAGAGCATCCTGCCACGGTATACCAGTATTGATATCCGCTACGGTAACGCTGACATCGCACGGGTTCAGAGTATGGCAGCCGCCCATGCACTGGACATCCAAGACCGTCTTTTCGTATTTGACGGCGGCTTTTCACATACCATTGATGATATCATTCTCTGTGTTGAGAGTTTCATCCACCAGACGGGCCGGACACCTGTTGTCATTCTCGATTATCTCCAGATAATCGAATCGCCAAACAGCCAGAGAACATTGGATTCGAAGGACAAGATCGACCAGATCGTTAAGAAGTTAAAGCAACTCCAGTTAAAACACACCATGACGATCATCGTGGTTTCCAGTTTAAACCGCCTGAACTATACGATGCCCATCGAACTGGAAAGCTTCAAGGAGAGTGGGAGCATCGAATATACGCTTGATGTTGTGTGGGGGCTGGAACTGAGCATTTTGAGCGATCCGAATCTTCCAGACATTTATGACAAAACAGGAAAAAAGCTGGGCAAAAGAAGTGAAACAGAAAAACGCATCATGCTCAGTCAGGCAAAGCTGGATACACCGCGTTCCATGAAGCTGAAATACATCAAGAATCGGTTCGGGGCAGCTGGGCAGTCGGTATTGTTTGACTATTACCCGGCCTATGAAACATTCCTCCCACGCTAGACAGCAGGAATGGCGTACGGGAGCACAATATGAACATCTTTTGATATCGGGCCAAAATCCTTGCTTACATTTTTCTTCAATAGAAAACACTTTATTTTTTGTGCATTATCACAGCAAGATTTCCTACAACAAGGGTTTTGGCTCCATCATATTTTATACTCATATTAAGTAGAAAAGGAGAACACAAACATGGAAACGAACGTTACGAAAGAGCAGATACAAGCTGCGCGGAAGGTGGACCTGCATCGTTTTTTACTGCACCACCACCCAAACGAAGTACTCCAGGAAGGCGAAAGCATCCGGCTCTGCTGTAACCACAGCATATCGATCAAAGAGGGATACTGTGGCTACACAGACTTTGCCACGGACGAGACGGGCAATTCCATCGACTGCCTGATCCATTATTTTAACTACACGCTCCCGGATGCGGTCAATGCCCTGTTAGCAGACGCAGGTCGTGCAGGGACTGGGACAGCCGCATCCATGCCAGATGCAAAGGCAGATACAGGCACACAGGCATCTGGGAAGGGACAGGGGAAGCCTTTTGTACTGCCGGAGAAGGCCAGGGAGAGCATGGAACTCAGCAATTATTTGTCGGGTATCCGGGGAATCTCCATCTACGTAGTGGGTGATCTTATATGTGATGCAAAGGTGATGTACCAGGAACGCACCCATAATAACATCGTATTTGTCAATCCGGAAAAGAACTTTGCAGAGATACGCGGCACCAATCCTAACAAGCCTTTTCATCAGGTTATGTATGATGGCGACCCCGCTGCGTTCTGGTGGTTCAAGAAGGATGGCATGAATTCCAATGCTGAAGTCGCCTACATATGCGAATCATCCATTGATGCAATATCCCTGTACTGCATACACCGCATTTACGGAAATACAGCAAACGGCTTGTACTGCTCAATCGCAGGCGTTGCCAACCAGAAGCGCATTGACCGGATCAAAGCCGGGATGGGCGCAGCAGGGCTTCCGGTTATTCTAGCCGTTGACAACGATGATGCAGGCGAACAGTGCCGCCAGCGCAACCCAGACTGCATCTATGCAATACCCCGTCTGAAAGACTGGAACGAATTCCTGCTGGACATCATCCAAAAAGAATCAGATAGGAAACCGAATCTGAAACGCCATCTTTACTGATTTTGCAGCCGTGCATTCGGGAAAATACATAGTATCCCAATATGTAAATGCAGGGTATACCCGTAGCATACACCGGATGCACGCGCTTTTTCTGTAAAATTCAAATTAGATTACAACCCATTTTACAATATGTAAAGATGGTCAGGGAGATTGCTTTTACAATATGCCGTAATAGATGCAGGCGTAAACAGGAAAGGAGTGTGAGTAAAACATGAGCAACATCGCCTATGTAAGAGTATCTACTGCCGAACAAAATGAACAGAGGCAGATAGAGGCATTGAAAAGACACAATATAGATAAATGGTTTATCGAAAAGGTAAGCGGGAAAGATACCAACCGGTCCAAATTAAAAGATATGCTTGATTATATCAGAGAGGATGATACGGTCTATATACACGATTTCAGCCGCCTCGCAAGAAGCACAAAAGACCTGCTGGAGATTGTGGAGCTTCTCAACGCAAAAAAAGTGCATCTGGTATCCAACAAAGAGAATCTGGATACCAGCACGCCGACCGGAAAGCTCATGCTCACCATGATTGCTGCCATCAATGAGTTTGAACGGCAGAATCTGCTGGAGCGTCAGAGGGAAGGTATTGCAATCGCGAAGAAAGCCGGGAAATATAAGGGCGGACAGGTCAAAAAGATTGATGACAGCCTTTTCACCGCAGCGTATGAACGTTATAAGGCCAGGCAGATCAATAAAGTCCAGTTTGCCCGGGAACTGCACATCAGCAGGCCGACACTGGACAAGTTGTTGAAAGAAAGGGTGGCGCCCTGATTTTTATATTCCACACCAGGGCGCATTTTCTTTCTATATACGGGAAAAGGTCTGCCACACAAACAGCGCGGCAGACAGTTTCTACTTTTTTAATCCATAATGAAAAACAGTAAAATAAAGGAGGGATATGACATGAATCCAGAACTGACAAAAGCCGTTTATGACGAGCGCCGCCGCATTTACCACATCCTGACAGCAGTTCGGGAAGCGGCCTTGGCAGAATCTAACATCAGCAGTTCATTCATGCAGTATATTTCTGATATACAGCAGGAAGCTGAGTGGAATTATATGCTTGTTTCACATGATATGCACGAAAACGGAAACGGGAGCCATTTAGATGGGATGAATAAAACTGGAAAGGGTGATTTGATATGAGTGAGATACCAACAATCAATGCTTCTGAAAAGTTTCTGCTCACCTTCGACGAAGCAGCAGGCTATTTTGGAATTGGGAGGAACAAGTTACGTAATATGGCAAGCTATGGAGAACCCCCTGACTGGGTGCTACATAACGGCAAGAAGACTTTAATCAAGCGGGTGCTTTTGGAGAAATATCTCTTGAACGCCGAGACAATTTAACAAAAAACCAACAGGAGCCTTGCCAAGCAGCAGGGCTTTTGTTGAAAAGAAAGGATGCTGTTATGCGCAAAAATAATGCAACAAAACGCACAGACACGAGGGGGCGAATCCTGCTGACGGGGGAAAGCCAGAGAAAGGATGGCCGGTACACATATAAGTACACAGGCACGGACGGAAAACCGAAATTCATCTACTCCTGGAGATTAAATGCGACTGACCCCTTGCCAAAAGGGAAGAAAACTTGTATACCCCTGCGGGAAATGAAAAAAGAAATTCAACGTGACCTTATGGATGGTATTGACCCATCCGGCGCAAAGATGACCGTGTGCGAGCTGTATAAGAAGCATACTGGTTTAAAATCCAATGTAAGGGTATCCACGCAGAAAGGAAGAAACCAGTTGATGCGGCTCTTAGAGAGTGATAAAATAGGCTATATGCCAATCGAGAAGGTAAAGCCGAGCGATGCCAAACAGTGGGCGATACGGATGAAAGAAAGAGGGTTCGCCTTCCATACCATCAACAACCACAAACGTTCCTTAAAAGCCATCTTTTACACAGCAATAGAGGATGACCTGATACGGAAGAATCCTTTTAACTGGGACATGGAAGATGTGATCGAGAATGACACCGAACCAAAGGCAGCATTGACAGACACACAGGCGGATTCGTTACTGCGCTTTTTGCAGACAGACTGCACGTATCAGAAACATTACCACGCTGTTATCGTCCTGTTAAACACCGGGCTGCGTATTTCAGAATTATGTGGGCTTACCGCTGCTGACATTGACTTTGAAAACGGATATATCAATGTAAACCACCAGCTTATCTTCGACAGAGGCAGCTACCGTATAGAACAGCCAAAGACCGACAGAGGCATCAGGAAAATCCCCATGAATGAATCCGTGCACAGGGCATTAAAAAGTGAAATGCAAAGCAGGGAGAACGCACAGCCAGTAACGATAGACAGATATACGGATTTTATCTTCCTCAACAAGAAAGGGCTTCCTATGTATGGTGCGGCATATTCTACAGATTTTTCGCACATGGTCAAGAAGTACAACAAGCACCACAAAGAGAAACTGCCGAAAATCTCGCCGCATATGCTGAGACATACCTTCTGCACAAACATGGCAAACCAGAACATGCCGCCGAAAGCTTTGCAGTACATCATGGGGCATATGGATGTAACGACTACGCTCGGATACTATGCACATGGATCGGCGGAATCCGCTAAAATGGCGATGGAATCACTGCTGAAATGACTGTCAAACTTACTACTTTTCTTACTACTTTAGAACGGTATTTTTTAACAAGTGATAAACAGATATGTGAAGCCACCGCACATAACAAAACTCTCACAAGCCGCATAAAATCAAGGTTTGTGAGAGTTTGAAAATTTATAACAAGATATTGTAGAATTTATTTATTGTTTATATTAAATTCATAATAAAATTTGAAATAAAGAAATTGTTTTGACAAGTAGATTTATTTTGTATATACTCATATTAAGGTATATACATGTATATACTTATTTGCAGCAAAGATAATCAAAAAAGGATATCAAAAATGAAAATCCAGAAACAGAAACACAAAAGGATATCAGAAAATGAAAATCCAGAAACAGAAACACTAGAAACAGAGACAAAAGGATATCAGAAAGAAAATCTAGAAACAGAAACATTAGAAACAGAAACAAAAGGATATCAGAAAATGAAAACGAGGAAACAGTGAAATGAAAACAAATACATTTATGGAAAATAAACAAGATGGAAGAATGGGTGTATTTGCAACGCAATCTGTTATCAAAAAGTGGGGAAATAGCCAAGGAATCAGATTATCAAAAGAGATTCTCTCACAAATGAATTTAAAAGAAAATGATACAGTAGGAATAAGTATATGCAGTGGGAAAATGACTATTGAAAAAGTCAACAGGCCCAAATACCTTAATCTGAAAGAAAGGTTGGAGGCATTCTACAAAAGACCGATTGATGAAATATATGTTGAAAGTGTACAAGAGATTGATGTAGGTGATCCGGTAGGGAATGAAGAGTGGTAACTTATAAACAAGGCGACATAATTATAATGGATTTCAACCCACAAAAAGATCATGAACAGAGCGGAAGAAGACCAGCCCTTGTCTTGAGTAATGACATTTTGAATCACCATAGCTCATTGGCATTTATATGTCCAATAACTAACACCAACAAAAAGCATCCGTTTCATATAGAATTGGATGAGAGGATGCAAACAACAGGGGTGATATTGTGTGATCAGGTAAAAATGTTAGATATTGGCGCCAGAAACGCACAGTTTAAAGAAGAATGTCCAGAGGATTTATGGAATGAAGCAAAGGAAATGATATTTAGCTTTATGTAGAAATTACCTAAAAAAGGATTGGAGTCTATTCCGATCCTTTTTTATATTTAATAGCGGTAATATATTTTTTTTCTATATTCTAATACAAATCAGCAGTAACATGTTATAATTTTATGTATATATGAATAAATTACAGAGCCATTTGGCGTGTGATTGGAGAAATCGTAATGCGAAAATATAAAAAGAAAAAGATTATGGAAGATTTTTTACAGTTAGAGCATAATCATAAAGATATAGAACAGGCATTTTTAAAAGGAAATTATCAGCAGGTGCAGAATCTTCTGGTACATTGCCAGGAAGCCGCTATTGAAGCAGGAAATGTGATTGAACAGGATCAATACAAGCATGAAGACGCAGTAAAAGGTCTGGAAGATTATTGTGAAATGGTATATGCGCTGGCTGTAAAGACATCTAAATACGTGAAACAGTTAAAATATAACGAAGCAAAACATGTGATTCAGCCGGTTCGACGACAGATGGATCAGTGTATCAGTCACGTAAAAGATTATGTAAAAAATAAAATCGAAGAAAAACTGGAAGTGGCATTTTTTCCTTATAAGGCTTCTATGTGGGACAGTCTGGAGAGTGTATGGATGGCAGCTGAAAAGGATGAGCAATGCGATGCATATGTAGTGCCAATTCCATACTTTGACAAACACAAAGATGGAACGGTATTGGCAATGCATTATGAAGGAAACGAATTTCCGGAGTATGTGCCGATTGTGCATTGGGAAGATTATCATGTGGCAGAACGGCATCCGGATATTGTTTATATTCATAATCCCTATGATAACACAAATAAAGTGACGACGGTGCATTTGGACTTTTATGCAAAAGAATTGAAAAAACATACAAATATGCTTGTTTATATACCTTATTTTGTATGTATGAATGATTCTGTGCCGGAACATTTATGTGTACAGCCTGGTACAATGTATGCGGATAAAGTGATTGTGCAGTCAGAAAAAGCAAGAGAAATATATATTCAGGAGTTTCACAAATTTGAGGAAGAGAATCATTGTAAGGGTTATTTTGGATGTGCAGAAGAAAAGTTTTTGGCATTAGGTTCGCCTAAATATGATAAAGTACTGCGTACTACAAAGGAAAACGTACAGATTCCGGCAGATTGGCTTGCAAAAATAGAAGGACAAAACGGAAAGAGAAAAAAGGTGCTGCTTTATAATACAAGTGTAAATAATTTGCTAAAAGAAAAAGAGAAAGCTTTGCAAAAGATGAGGGCAGTATTCGAATTGTTAAAAAATAAAGAGGATATTGTCTTGTTATGGAGACCCCATCCTTTTAGCAAAGAAACCTGTGAAGCAATGCGTCCCGGTTTAATGGAGCAGTATGGCGAAATTGTGGAAACATATAGGAAAGAAGATTGGGGTATTTATGACGATACAGCAGATTTGCATAGAGCTATTGCAATTTCTGATGCGTATTATGGAGATCAAAGTTCTTTAGTTGAATTATATCGAATGACGGGAAAACCAGTTATGATACAGGATGTAAATATTGTTTAAAAGTATGTAGCATGTGGACAGCACACTAGAGCGTGTTTACTGTGGATGTTTAGAAAGAGGATGAGATGGAATTTCAAGATCAATTTTTTGAAAGCGAAGTAAGGGAAGGCTTTTATATTACAAGTATGATGAAAAGATCATGGGCGGCACAGCTGGAAATTTTAAAAGATGTTGATGAAGTCTGCACAAAATATGGAATTTCTTATTTTGCAGATGCCGGTACTTTATTAGGGGCAGTGCGTCATCGTGGATTTATTCCATGGGATGACGACTTGGATATATGTATGATGCGCAAGGATTATCATCGTTTTATTTCTGTGGCAGAAAAGGAATTGCCAGAGGGATATCTGTTAAGAAATATACATACGGATACTTCTTATACCGAGTTATTTACAAGAGTGCTAAACAGCAGGGAGATTAATTTCAAGTCTGATTTTTTAAATAAATTTCATGGATGTCCATATGGCATGGGAATTGATGTGTTTGTGATGGATTATCTTCCATCATCAGCCAAAGAGAGTGAATTTTTACGTCTGGTCATAAAAACAATTGATGAGCTGGTTACTGCAGCTGTAGAAGGAAAGTTAGGGGAAACAGATCTGGCAGAGAAAATTGCTATGATTGAGCATATGCTGCATGTGCAGATTGATGCAAATCGTCCATGGATGAACCAGATGCTTTGTTTGGAAGAAAGGCTTTTTGCAATGTATTCTGCTCAGGAGGCAGATGATATAACAGTGATGCCTATATGGATAAAAAACGATAATCATAAATGGCCGAAATCATGGTATGAGAAAAGCATTCGAATGCCATTTGAGAATAGGATGGTTCCGGTACCTGCAATGTATGATTCCGTACTATGGAAAAAATTTGGAGATTATATGCATAATGTAAAAAGTGCAGGTATGCATGATTATCCTATTTTTTTAAAGCAGGAAATAGCTTTGAAAGAAAAAGTTGGCAGAAATCCTTATGTTTATACTTTTTCAGAAAAAGATTTGTGTAGTCAGAAAGGTACAGGGAAATATACAGTAAAAAAACAGATCAAAGAGTTTCTGAATTTATTGAAAGGGATGCATGAAAAGGTAAACAGGTGGGGAGAACACATGCCTGAAGCATTGGCTGTACTGGAGGAATGTCAGGAATCCGCTATTTTAGCAGGGACAACACTGGAGAAAGAAATTGGCAAGAACAATATGTGTATCAGCAATTTAGAAAAATATTGTGAATTGGTTTATCAAATCCATGAAGCGATGGTGCAAAACAGAATACCGGATGTGGAAAGACTATTCATACTTTTGGATAATCAGATAGAGCAGATAGAGATCAGTATCCGCAAAGAGATAGATTTGCGGTATGAAGTAGTGTTTTTGCCATATCAGGCAGCCTTGTGGCCATATTTGGAAAGTATATGGGAGGCAGCTGGCAAAGATCAGGATTGTATATCATATGTAATTCCGGTTCCATATTTTTACAGGAAACCCGATGGAAGCGCAGGAGAGTTGCATTATGAAACAGATTTGTTTCCAGATTATGTCCCAACTGTAAGATATGATAATTTTGATTTTGCGGGACATAATCCTGATGTGATTTATATACAAAATCCATATGATGAATATGATATTGCAATGAGTGTTCATCCTTTCTTTTACGCAGCAAATTTAAAAAAATATACAGACCGGTTGGTCTATATTCCGCCTTATTATGTAAAGGAAATTAGCGAAAATGATGAAAGGGCAATTTCAAACATTAAATATAGTTGTGCAGCACCCGGAGTAGTATATGCAGACAAAGTGATCGTTCAATCAGAAAAGATGAGACAGATCTATGTAGATATTTTAACAGATTTTTCCGGCGAGCAGACGAGAAGGTATTGGGAAGAGAAAGTGCTTGGATTAGGATCACCGAAAGCGGATAAAGAAACCTGGATAAAAAGCGAAGTGTCGGATTTGCCGGAAGAATGGACTTCTATACTTATAAAACCAGACGGAATCCAGAAAAAAGTCGTATTATATGGAACAAATGTAAGTGCCTTATTTCATTATGAGGATGCAATGATTGAAAAAATGAAACGGGCGCTTACACTATTTTCAGAAAGAAGTCAGGAAATTGCTTTGATATGGGTTCTTTATGAGTATGAATATCATGAAGCAGATAACAAATATCAAAAACTATGGAAAGATTTTCAGGAGATGATATTGCAGTATCAAAAAGATGGATGGGGTATCTTAGACAAATCTGGAGATATACAAAGGGCAGTAAAGTTATGTGACGCCTATTATGGAGATAGAGGATATGCGGCACAGTTTTGCCTAGATCGTGGGGTGCCGGTAATGCTGCAGGATGTAAAATATTAATGTATGGATCGAAAATAAGATATAACAGTTGATACAAACGAAACTGTTATATTTTAGGAACTGTTCAAAAATAACTTTTAATATTGCTTGTCTTTTTTTTCGGCAGCGCCGTTCAAAAATCAGGCGTACTATTTAAAAGTTATATCTGAACAGTTCCTTATTTTCATGTTACGTTGGTGGTAGGAATATGAAACAGGATTTAGTTCTGTAAAATAGAATTACTGCAAATCATAATTTTATTATGGTATTCCTGGTGGGTTTTAACAATATGTAATCCAACATGGAGTTTATCAAAAGAAAGCTGATGCGTAATTAATTCGGATATATGGAATGTTCTATTACAGCATGATTCTATTACTTTATGCCAGTCGTCTTTTGGATCATGCATAAAGGAGGAGTTCCATGTTCCTGTAATGTGGATTTGCTTTCGAAGTATTTTCCAATAAATATCTTTATTTAAAGATAGATTTTCTTTTGGATTTCCTACTATTAGAATTTGTCCTCCTGGTTTTACACAATTCAGACAATGTTCCAGTGAATCGGATGTACCAACACAATCAACAGCGAGTGACGTTCCTTGTCCCTGTGTATCATCTAAAATCTTGGAAACAATGTCTTTTTCCTGCATTTTTTGTACTTTCGTATTTTGCGTCTTATCAATATTGTTATATTCATATTTATCTGATACAATCGTTTTCATCAGATTCCCATGGCCGGGATCATGGCCGATAGTATATACTTTAGGCAGACCAAAGATAGACAACCATTGTACAATCATAATACCGATAGTTCCCAGTCCAAATAGTGCAGCAGTATCGTTTTTTTGCAGATGTAATCTCCTTACTGCATGAAGAGCGACAGATGCCGGTTCAAGCATGGCAGCTTCTTGCATGCTGATTTGTTCAGGTAGTTCCATCAGGTTCCACGCAGGGACCGCAACGAATTCTGCAAATCCTCCATCCCTTCTGGAACCAAGATAATCATAATTGCTGCACATTTCATATTGTTTGCTGCTGCAGACTGCGCATTTTTTACATGGAATTAATGGAAAAATGCCTACCCGTTTGCCAATCCAAATCTTGTCCTGTTCGTCAAATACATCTACAACTCTGCCTGAAAATTCGTGTCCCGGAATGGTAGGGAAATGATATGTGCCAGTACTGAAAATTCTAGGTATATCAGAACCGCAGATACCAGCTGCGTCTACTTGTATCAGTGCCCACCCGCTTTGCAGGGAAGGAATTGGAACATCCGTATATTCTAATTGTCCAATTTTTTTTAGTATATAAGCCTTCATTTCATTCTGTCCTCCATAAGTTTTTCAAATTGCTTTAAGTCTTTTGCAGTAGTTATTTTAAAATTTCGTTCATCTCCGTCTAATAAAGCAATCTGCATCCCAGCTTTGATAGCTGGTTCAGTACTGCCTCTGACAGCCAGCATTTCTGATTCTGACAAAGCTTCATTTGCACGCAAATACGCTCCAAAGGCAAATGCTTCCGGTGCCTGCCCTGCTATAATTTTGTCACGTTCCAGTAAAGCATCTATTTTTTTCCCATCTTCGCTGTAGTAGACAGTATCCGTCATCGGAAGCGTTGGCATAGCGCCGTCAGCGCTTTTTGCAGCTTGAATACATTTTATAATTAATGCTTCAGAAGTAAGTGGCCGCACAGCATCCTGGATTAATACGATATCATTTTCATTTGCTGTAGTCTTAAGTTTTTGAAGACCATGCAAGATTGACATTTGCCTGTTTGCACCTGGCAGGGCAAATCCCAGGAATTTAGACATTGATAATCCGCCAGATATGCCTGACATTGCAAGCTGCTCCATTTCCTGTAAGATAAATTCCTGCCATTGTTCAGCAGCAGTGATAAGGTAGCCGTCAATACAATCTGCATGTTCCATTCTTTCCAGACAGTAACTTAAAATTGTTCTGCCGCAGATTTTATGATATTGTTTTGGAATATTGATGCCTTTTAATCTGCTGCCGATACCTCCGGAAAGAATAATCGTGTATGTTTTTGCGTGATATTCGGAATGCATAAGTTTATCCTCCGTGATTGTCGTTCGATATATATTTTTTCTTATGAATAATATTATCATATCATTACTTATTGCAGCAAATAATTTTTTATGGACAAAGATCTGTCAAAAAATAAGTATTATAGATATAGCGCAATTGAGTTGCATAAGTATAATACATATTAACATCTTTTGGAAATGCATAATATATATTATTATATAAGGGTATTATACATATGAGGAGGTTGAAGATACACAATGAGAGAGCGCGAATTAAAAAATGAGGAAAATACGGTAGTAAAACAACTGACCGTAGCAGATCAGCAGCTAATAGCTGATTTTCATCTTTTGCCAAAGGACGATCAGAAATTAGTTACGGCTTATATGCAAGGTCTTTTAAAAGCAGCTACTGTACTTGGGGCAGAAGATGTTCTTGACGATCAGACAGAAGTTGCGGCTCAAGAGTAAATATGTGTTGTTAATAGTTATAGTATTCACAGCAACATAAAATTTTTAGCGAAATGCAGCCGTTGTTAACTATTTAACACGGCTGCATTTTCACTGATTTTAAACACACTCTATGAAAGGGAGAAGTATATTATGCCAGCATTGAAGCAACAATCGGATAGCATCTCTTTAGAGCAGTATGAAGCATTGCCAGAAAATATCAGGGCAGAAGTATTTGATGGCCAGATTTATTACATGGCTAGCCCATCACAGCTGCATCAGACAATTCTTACTGAGCTGCTCGTAATTATCCGAAATTTTCTTCGAAAGAAGGCCCGTGGATGTCAGGTATTTCCAGCGCCATTTGATGTAAAATTGAGTGATCATCCACTTACAATCGTTCAGCCGGATATCATGATTATATGTGATAAGGATAAATTGGACGGAAAACGCTGCAATGGAGCTCCGGATTTCATTATAGAAATTGTTTCTCCTGGAAATCCATCAGATGATTATATACGCAAACTGTACTATTATAAAAATGCAGGCGTTCGAGAATACTGGATTGTAGACGACCGCCGTAAGACTGTTATCGTCAATTATTTCGAAGGAAATATATTTGCAGTACCATATTCTTTTGATTCAACAATAAAAGTAAATATTTATAATGATTTATTTATTAATTTTGTTGATATTGCTGAAGTGCTGTAGGTGAAAGAAAATAAGAAATTGTATGCAAAATTAACAAAACCTCACAACTTTTTGGATATGGTGTAAGATCATTATCAGATAATAATTATAATTACACAATATTCGAAAAAAAAGGAGGTTTTATGAAAACAAAGGTAAAAGTATGCGGAAAGAAGAAGATAACATTTAGAATAGTTTTATCTTTGGTTAAAACGAATAAAAATCCCAAGAATCAGGACTATGTATCTATTCTAAAAGTATTCTCCTCACAGTCCACTTACTTTCTTTTATATTTTATATCAGTTGTATGAGAAAAACAAGACCTAAATTGCGTTATTTGGGAAAATATTTTAGAACATGTTATTTTTCCCGTTTCCGAATTTAACACCATGAAATTTCGAAAAACACAAACAGTTTTATATGATTTAAACCAGTATATTTACTGATATTTTTTGATTGCGAAATAACTTGACAATATAATTTTTGGGCATTGATATATATGGTGCTATGGTGTTACAATAGGGAAGATGAACTCAGAAGAAAGGGGCCGTCAAAAGAAAACAGGCACGATCCGATCGTTGGGATGGGACTTTTGCTGGATGCTGATCAGGTGCCTGTCGGGATGAAAATATATCCGGGAAACGAAAGTGAAAAACCAGTCATAAGAAATATCATCCATGACCTCAAACAGCGCAGCAGCATATCCGGAAGGACTGTACAGGTTGCAGATAAAGGGCTTAACAGCGCTGAAAACATAGTATCTGCACTGAAATCCGGCGATAGATATATTTTTTCAAAATTCGTTAAGCAGCATCGCAGGCAAAAAAATCAGAATATGGAGACAGCTCAAAGTATGTAACTTTTACCGCAGCAGATAAAAAGATGAAAAAACAGATGGAAAAATAAAAGTGGAACTGAACAAAGAAAAAATTACAATTGAATAATTATAAATACTAAAAGCCAAATCTCTGATTTTTATGTTTTTCTCTTTGCAATACGTAAAATACGTGTTATTATATAATCGTAAGGAGGAAACATACATGAGATTCAGAGAAGCCGACCGGATGCTAAAGGATGA
>CAJTZX010000047.1 GCA_910584345.1 uncultured Eubacterium sp.
CAACACTTTGTCTAAACTGTTGCTTTATTACTTGCCCCACCCCGTGAAAAGTAACAGTAACTGAAAGTAAAACAATATTTTCTAAGGCCAATATTCGTATACAATCGATAGATTTTTGCCATTGCTCACAGAAAAAAGGGGATAGAATGCCCGGCTCGTTGTGAAATATGTAGAAAAATTAAATTTCACAATAGAAACACTTGTATTTTGATTCAATATTAGCGAAAATAAAAGACAGAGTTTATTTACAGTTCAGCCTCAGGCAGAAACAGGAGAGAGAATGGAATGACAAAACAGGTAGCAGGAGTCCGTTCGGGAAATGGGGGTTTTGCGCATAAGCCGGTCCATCCGCTGAACGGCGCATTTGCAGGCATCCATCAAAATAAACCGGAATTGCTTAGACCGGAACGAAAAACAGAGCTATTAAAATCGGAATATCAAAGACCGGAATCAAAAAATTTGGAATCAAAAACACCGGAATTTCTAAAAGCAGAATTAAAAAAAGCAGAATCGAAAACACCGGATTTGCAACAGTCTGCCGTGAGCCAGAATCAATCGGATTTACACACGCAAAAGCAAAAACATACGATCAAAAGTCCGTCTGAACAGGCATCTGAAAAAATTGTACAAAAACAGCATGAATTCGAAATGTGGCGCAAACAGGAAACGGAGCGTCTGGAGACAGGGCAGCAGAATTTACGCAGACAGACACGTCAGATTGAGCAGGAACGTATCCAGCTGAATATTGAAAAAGCGCATTTTTATCGTCAGCAGGAGTTTCAGGAGACAAAGAAGAAACACGAAGAACATCTGCTGGAAATGAAGCGGCAGATTTTGGAAGGGGAACTGTACAAGCTTGCGGAAGAAAAGAAGCAGTTTGAACAGAAAAAGAGTTTTTACGATCAGGTAGAAGCCTACCAGAAAGAAGATATCCGTACAAAGCCGTCTTCCATACATGGGACGATGTTTTTTGCAGGAGTTAACAGTCAAAGCTCTTTGAAAAAGCGGTATAAAGATTTATTAAAAATCTATCATCCGGATAATAAATGCGGGGATACGGATGCGATTCAGGAAATTAACCGGGAATATCAACGTCTGATGGCAAAGCTGCAGGGGTAGGATCCATAAACATATAATAGAAAGGCAGAATATTATGAAATGGAACAAATATACGATCTTAACAACGACAGCCGCGGAAGATGTAATCAGCGCGATGCTGGGAGAACTTGGCATCGAAGGGGTTGAGATTGAAAATCATGTGCCGTTAACAGAGCAGGAAACCGGCGGTATGTTTATTGATTTCCCTCTGGAGCTGCCGCCGGATGATGGTACGAGCAAAGTCAGTTTTTATCTGGATGCCGGAGCGGATGATAAAAAACTGCTGGAGCAGGTGTATGCAGCGCTGGAGGAAGAAAAACAGTATTTGGATATTGGTTTGGGTACGATTACAAAGGAACAGACCGAAGATGTCGATTGGATGAACAATTGGAAGCAGTTTTTTCAGTCTTTTACGATTGGCAATATTTTAATTAAGCCAACCTGGGAACAGTTAAAAACAGAAGATAAAGATAAAATTCTTATAGAGATCGATCCCGGAATCTCTTTTGGAACAGGAAAGCATGAAACGACCAGACTATGTATTATTCAAATGCAAAAGTATATGAAACTGCTGCAGGATACCGTGCAGGAAGAGGGTCTGCGTGTGCTTGATGCGGGCTGCGGCAGCGGGATTTTGTCGATCGTTGCGTTAAAGCTTGGCGCTGCACATGTTACAGGTATTGATATCGATGAAAATTGTATCACGTCTTCTATGGAGAATATGCAGGTCAATCATCTGGACGCTTCTTTGTGGAATTTTTACTGCGGTAATCTGCTGGAAGATGAAAAGATGCAGCAGCAGGAAGGAAAAGGCGGTTATGATCTGATAACAGCAAATATTTTAGCGGATGTAATTATTCCAATGGCGCCTTTGCTTATGAAATGTCTGAAAAAGGACGGCATTTTGATTACATCCGGGATTATTGACTTTAAACAGCAGGAAGTCCACAAAGCGCTGACGGAGGCCGGCTTTGAAGTGCTTGAGACAAATGTTGACGGAGAATGGGTAAACCTTACGGCACGAGCAAAAAAATAGGAAGGTAGCGGCATTGTGTATCAGTTTTTTGTAAAAGAAGAACAGGTAGGAAAAGATTTTATTACGATTACAGGGTCAGATGTGAATCATATGAAAAATGTGCTGCGGATGAAGCCTGGTGAGATCGTACGTATCAGCAGTACGGCCGGGCATGATTACAAGTGCAGCGTTTTGGAACTGACAGATACATTTGTTCAGCTGGATATTCTGGATGCAGGAGTTGCGGGTACGGAGCTGGCAAATAAGATTTTTTTATTTCAGGCGCTTCCAAAAGGGGACCGTATGGAATATGTAATACAAAAAGCTGTGGAATTGGGCGTTTATGAAATTATTCCTGTTTCCATGAAATATTGTGTTGTGAAACTGGATCAGAACAAAGCACAGGCAAAGGGAAAACGTTGGCAGGCAATTGCTGAGAGTGCGGCAAAACAGTCGAAACGCAGCCGAATTCCAATCGTACACCCAGTCATGGATTTTGGACAGGCAGCCGCTTATGCGATGAAATGTGAATGCCGCCTCGTACCATATGAAAATGAACGAGGGATGCAGCCTACAAGGAAAGCGCTGCAGTCAATCAAAGCCGGAGAAAGTATCAGCGTTATGATCGGGCCGGAAGGAGGATTTGCATCAGAAGAGATTGATGCTCTAAGAGAGCATATGCAAGTGATTTCTCTTGGAAAACGGATTCTTCGGACAGATACGGCAGCGGTAACGATGCTGTCGACACTGATGCTGCATTTGGAAATGATGGAACCGTAATCTTTTGGCAGGAGTATAATCATGGAAGCATATTTAGATAATTCAGCTACAACGAGATGCTCTGAACGAGTGCAGAAAATTGTCTGTGCGGCGATGGATGAGGCATATGGCAACCCTTCCTCCATGCACAAAAAAGGAATGGAAGCAGAACACTATGTTCGGGAAGCAGCGCAAAAAATAGCAAAGACGTTAAAAGTATCGGAAAAGGAGATTATTTTTACTTCTGGAGGTACGGAATCGAACAATCTTGCATTGATTGGAACGGCAATGGCTAACAGACGCAGCGGAAACCGTTTGATTACGACACAGATTGAGCATCCGTCTGTTTTAAATACAATGGAATATTTGCGGGAACAGGGATTCGAGATCATTTACCTCCCGGTAGATCAAAAGGGCGTGATTTTACTGGACGCGCTGCGGGAAGCATTAGATCCTACGACGATTCTTGTTTCTATGATGCAGGTGAATAATGAGATTGGTTCTATTCAGCCAATAGCAGAAGCGGCAAAGATCATTCATGAGAACAATGCCAGGACGTTATTTCATGTAGATGCGGTACAGTCTTATGGTAAAATGTTGATCCGTCCCAAAACACTGGGAGTTGACCTGCTGTCAGTGAGCGGACATAAAATACATGGCCCAAAAGGCGTAGGATTTTTATATCGGAAGGAAAAGACAAAAATAAAACCAGTATTATTTGGCGGCGGACAGCAGTACGGTCTTCGTTCTGGTACGTATAACGTTCCAGGCATTGCAGGAATGGGGGAAGCAGCGGCAGAAGCTTATGAAAATCTGGAACAAAAAATTGCCGGTTTGTATGAATTGAAAGACCGTCTGATTGCAAAGACGGCTGCTATCGATGGGATTGTGGTCAATGGCGACGCGGGGCGGGATAGTGCGCCGCATATTTTGAATTTGTCTGTTTCGGGCGTGCGCAGTGAGGTAATGCTCCATGCATTAGAGGAATATGGCATTTACGTGTCTGCCGGTTCTGCATGTGCTTCCAACCATCCGCAGCCATCCCATACGCTTACGGCGCTTCATTTGGCGCCGGAACGGATAGAATCGGCGCTTCGATTTAGTTTTTGCTGCGGCACACAGATTGGCACGAAGGCAGAAGAAATTGATTATGCTGCTGATAAGCTGGCAGAGTTAACGACGAAGCTGCGCAGATATGCGAGACATTAAACGCAAGATTTTAATAATAAGGTACCAAAATCAGAATCAGAAATCAGAAGGAAAGGATACATCTATGTATCAGGCATTTTTAATCAAATACGGCGAGATCGGCGTCAAGGGCAAAAACCGTCATATTTTTGAAGATACGCTTGTCAGCCAGACGGCAAATGCTTTAAAATCAGTAGACGGTGCATTTACGGTACGTAAAGAAAACGGCAGAATCTATGCAGAAGCGCAGGCAGAGTTTGATTTTGCGGAGACAGTTGAAGCGCTTACATGTGTGTTTGGAATTGTCGGTATCTGTCCGGTTGTGTTAGTAGAAGACGAAGGTTTTGAAAAACTGGCACAGACAGTCATTTCCTATGTGCAGAAAGCATTTCCAAGACATGATGTTACGTTTAAGGTAGTGACAAGGCGAGCCAGAAAAAATTATCCTATGGAATCGATGGAAGTAAGCGCTGCATTGGGAGAACGGCTTTTGGAAGCATTTCCGCAGTTAAAAGTTGATGTGCATAATCCGCAGATTACGCTTCATGTAGAAATACGCAATAAAATCAATCTGTATTCGCAGGTTATTCCGGGGCCGGGTGGAATGCCAGTAGGTACGGCCGGGCGCGCGATGCTGCTGCTATCCGGAGGAATTGACAGTCCTGTTGCCGGCTATATGATTGCAAAGCGCGGGGTTAAAATTGATGCTGTATATTTTCATGCACCGCCTTATACGAGTGAGCGGGCAAAGGAAAAAGTCGTAGATCTGGCGAAAGAGATAGCGAAATATGCCGGGCCGATACGGCTGCATGTTGTGAATTTTACAGAAATCCAGCTCTATATTTATGACAAATGTCCGCATGACCAGCTGACAATTATTATGCGGCGCTATATGATGAAGCTCGCGGAGCATTTTGCAGCGGAAGATGAGGACTTAGGATTGATTACCGGAGAAAGTATCGGGCAGGTTGCCAGCCAGACAATGCAGTCTATGGCTGTGACCAATGAGGTATGTACAATGCCGGTTTACCGTCCGCTCATAGGGTTTGATAAACAGGATATTGTAGATATTGCACAAAAAATAGGGACATATGAGACGTCGATTTTACCATTTGAGGACTGCTGTACGATCTTTGTCGCCAAACATCCGGTCACAAAACCAAATTTGAAGTCTATTTTAAAGTCGGAGACACATTTAGCAGAAAGGATAGAAGCGTTATTTCAAGAAGCAGTAGATACTGCACAGACAATTCGGGTAGAAGCTTGAGAAAAGCCCGCGCCTGTTGGGCGGGCTTGCTGTTATGCAGCTAGATAAGGTTTGATAACTTCTAAAATCGCATCAAGCTCTTCTTCTGCATGAATTGCCAGATCAATCGGTTTGGAAAGATCCAGACTGAAAATGCCCATAATTGATTTTGCATCAATCACATATCTTCCAGAAATCAGATCAAAGTCGTAATCAAACTGTGTGATCGCATTTACGAAAGATTTTACCTTGTCGATAGAATTTAATGAAATCTGTACGGTTTTCATTATGTAACCTCCTTTTGGTCATAGTATTCAGATGATACTTCATCAAATTTTATAGTACCGTTTTTAATTCAAAAAGTCAATATATGAGAAAAGAAAAGAGTAGAAAACTATGAAACGAGCAGCGCTCCACAACCTTGGATGTAAAGTAAATGCCTATGAAACGCAGGCTATGCAGCAGCTTTTAGAACAGGCAGGCTATGAAATTGTCGAATTTCACGAAAAAGCAGACGTCTATGTCATCAATACCTGTTCGGTAACGAACATTGCAGACCGCAAATCCAGACAAATGCTGCATCGTGCGCGCCGGCAGAATCCACAAGCTATCATTGTGGCTGCCGGCTGTTATGTGCAGGCCAAAGCCCCGGATGTTTTAGAAGATGGAATTGCAGACATTATTCTTGGCAATAATAAAAAAGAACATCTGATGGTTATGCTGGAAGAATATCAAAGACGTCATACACCTGTCACAGATATGGAAGATATCAATGCTGGAAAGCAATCTTATGAAAGGTTATTTATTAGCCGGACAGCAGAGCATACAAGGGCATTTGTTAAAATTCAGGACGGATGTAATCAGTTCTGCAGTTATTGTGTAATTCCTTACGCAAGGGGGAGGGTGCGCAGCAGACTGTCTTCTGATATTTTAAAAGAAGTGCAGAGTCTGGCGCGAAGCGGCTGTAAGGAAGTTGTATTAACAGGGATTCATTTAAGTTCTTACGGAACGGACTTCAAAGAAAAAGAATTTGGAAGCAATTTGGCAGCAGACGATGCAGGAGCTAAAGATTTGTATATAGGTAGACAGCCTGGGTTTCATTTGCTGCAGTTGATTTCGCAGATTCATAAAGTCGCAGGAATCTGCAGGATTCGGCTTGGATCTTTAGAGCCAGGCATTATTACCAGAGAATTTGTCAGTACACTTGCCGGAATGGAAAAAATTTGTCCACATTTTCACCTGTCGCTGCAAAGCGGCTGTGATACAGTGCTAAAACGTATGAATCGCAAATATAACTCTGGACAATATGAACAAAAATGCCAGATATTGCGCGAGTATTTTTCAAATCCTGCAATTACGACAGATGTGATTGTAGGATTTCCGCAAGAGACAGAAGAGGAATTTTTACAAACAAAACGATTTTTAGAACAGATACATTTTTATGAGATGCATATTTTCAAATATTCCAAAAGAGAGGGAACAAAAGCAGCTGCCATGGACGGACAGATACCTGAACCGGTCAAGACAGCACGCAGCGCACAGCTGATTGCACTGGGTGAACAAATGTCCGCACAATACAGGGAGCAGTTTATCGGAGCGGAAAAAAGTGTGCTTTTGGAAGAAGATTTTGTGTATGATGGAAGAAGATATGAGACAGGATATACAAAAGAATATTTAAAAATTGCGGTCGCATCGGATCAAAAACGCTCAAATTGTGTAGTAAGAGGTAAAATCACCGGATATTTGACACAGGATATTTATCTTATGGTTGAATTTTAGCGCCGATTATATTAAAATAGAAAAGAGTAGTGCTTGGATGAAGCAAACGAAAGAAGCAGGAATGAGGTCGTGAAAATGCAGGATAAAAGTAATACACAATTTTTCAGAGTGGAGAAGGAACCGGAAATTCAGGTAAAGGATATTATTGAGCATGTATATCGTTCTTTAAGCGAAAAAGGCTATAATCCTTTGAACCAGATCGTAGGGTATATAATGTCCGGTGATCCAACTTATATTACAAGTCATAATAATGCCAGAAGCATGGTCATGAAAGTGGAGCGTGATGAATTGGTAGAAGAGATACTCAAAGAGTATATCAAAGTAAATTTCCAGTAAATATGCAAAAAAGACAGTCCGGTGATACAAAGTACAGTCCGGCCTGTTTGTAATATGGAATAGCAGGAGGGATGAGATCATGCGGATCATGGGACTGGACTTTGGCTCAAAGACAGTAGGGGTAGCGGTAAGTGATCCGCTGCTTGTAACAGCACAATCTATAGAAACGATTTTTCGGAAATCCCCGCATAAGCTTCGGCAGACGCTTTCGCGAATTGATGAGCTGGTTGCTGAATATGAGGTGGAAAAGATTGTGCTTGGCTATCCAAAGCATATGAATAATTCGGAAGGAGAGCGCTGCGAAAGGACACAGGAATTTTGCCGTTTGCTCAGGCAGAGGACAGGACTTGCAGTGATATTGTGGGACGAGCGGCTTACGACGTCTGCAGCGCAGCAGATTATGATGGAAAGCGGTGTTCGTCGGGAAAACCGCAAGGAATATGTAGATAAAATTGCTGCGGGGCTGATTTTGCAGGGATATCTCGATTTCATTCAAAGCGGACAGGCTGATGATGTAGCAATTACGGAGTAACAAAAAGTACGGCAGAACAAAAATCTATAACAAGACCAGAACAATAAAACGATGTAGTAACAGGTCGGCATGCCTGAGCTGTTACAATGACAGTGAACAGAAAGGAACAGGAACATGGACGATTTAATGCGCGAAGTAGAACAAATGACATCAGGAGAACCGAAATACGAAAAAATATCGTTTTACGATGAGGAACAGGATGGTTTCGCAGAATTTTTTATTTTAGAACGGACAAAAGTAAATGGAGCGGAGTATTTGCTTGCTTCCCAGGAGCTGAATCAGGATTCAGATGGGTATATTTTTAAAGTGGTTGCGGAACATGAAGTAGAAGGTGACGAAGCCTCTATGGAGTTAGAGCTGGTGGAAGATGATACGGAGCTGGAAGCAGTCGGAAAAGTATTTGCAGAGCTGTTGAGTGATGACATGAATATAGAAATTTAAAAGGAGATTAACAGGTGGCGGATTCAAAATTAAAGATCATTCCATTGGGCGGATTAGAACAAATTGGAATGAACATTACTGCCTTTGAATATGAAGACAGTATTATTGTTGTGGATTGCGGATTGTCATTCCCTGAGGACGATATGCTTGGAATCGATCTTGTAATCCCTGACATTACGTATTTAAAAGAAAATATTGAAAAAGTAAAAGGATTTTTTATTACCCATGGGCATGAAGATCACATTGGTGCGATTCCGTATGTACTCAAAGAGATCAACGTCCCAATCTATGCGACAAAACTGACCGTTGGAATTATTGAGCATAAGCTGCGTGAGCATGATCTGATGCGTGTTGTGAAACGTAAAATCGTAAAATACGGCCAGCATATTAATCTTGGATGTTTTCGTGTAGAATTTATCAAAACAAACCATAGTATTCAGGACGCAGCAGCGTTGGCAATCTATTCGCCAGCGGGTGTTGTAATTCATACGGGCGACTTTAAAGTCGACTATACACCGGTATTTGGAGATGCCATTGACTTACAAAGGTTTGGTGAGATCGGCAAAAAAGGAGTGCTTGCATTGATGTGTGACAGTACAAATGCAGAGCGATCCGGATTTACGATGTCAGAAAAAACAGTTGGAAAAGTACTTGATTCGATCTTTACAGACCATAAAAACAATCGGATTATTGTGTCCACGTTTGCATCTAATGTAGACCGAGTGCAGCAGATTATTAATTGTGCTTATAATCATGGCAGAAAAGTTGTTATCGAAGGACGCAGTATGGTTAATATTATCAGTACGGCGACAGAGCTGGGGTATATTAATATCCCTGAACACACGTTAATTGACATTGAACAGCTCAAAGATTACCCGGATGAGCTGACCGTGTTAATTACGACCGGGAGTCAGGGCGAATCGATGGCTGCGTTATCCCGCATGGCGAGCGGAATGCACAGGAAAGTATCCATAAAGCCAAATGACCTGATCGTTTTAAGTTCCAGTCCGATTCCTGGCAATGAGAAGGCAGTTACAAAAATTATTAATGAATTATCGATGAAAGGTGCAGAAGTGATATTCCAGGATGTGCACGTGTCCGGTCATGCATGTGCGGAAGACATTAAGCTGATCTATTCTCTTGTGCATCCGAAATATGCAATCCCAGTGCATGGGGAGTACAAGCATTTAAAAGCGCAGGCAAAGATTGCCGAAGAGCTTGGCGTTTCCAAAGACAATATTTTTATTTTGTCGACCGGAGATGTGCTGGAGCTGGATGAAAACGGTGCAAAAGTCACCGGCAGAGTTCATGTCGGTGATGTAATGGTAGACGGTCTTGGTGTCGGTGATGTCGGAAATATTGTATTAAGAGACCGGCAGCATTTAGCAGAAGAGGGGATTATCATTGTAGTATTGACGCTGGACAGCGCTTCCGGCATGGTAGTAGCAGGGCCGGATATCGTATCCAGGGGATTTGTCTATGTCAGAGGTTCGGAAAGCCTGATGGATGAAGCAAGACATATCTTAAATGGAACGATGGATCATTGTATGGACATGCATATTACAGACTGGGGCAGAATTAAGACAGATATTAAGGATGCGCTTGGTGATTTTGTCTGGAAAGAGATGAAACGCCGTCCGATGATTATTCCTATTATTATGGAAGTGTAAACTTGTAAAGAATAATTTTAAACAGTAACGCGTTGTATACGGTATCAGATTCGGTTTTTAGCAGAAAACGGGAATGTGGAGGAGAAAAGGGCCAGATTATGAGTCAGATAAATGAAGCATTAGAAGGATTAATCCAGGCAATTTGGGAAGGCGAGGAATATAAACGCTATCAGGAAATACGTGCGAAGGTACATGAGCAGCCTGAACTGGAGCAAAGAATCCATGCGTTTCGTAAGAAAAATTATGAAGTCCAAAACCGTGCAAACGAACGGGCGCTGTACGATCAGGTAGACGGACTGGAACGAGAGGGCATTGAGTTTCGTAAAAATCCGCTTGTGAATGAATACTTGAATGCAGAGCTTGGAATCTGCAGGCTGTTTCAGAGAATTAACTGGGAGCTTGTGCAAAATATAGATTTTGATCTGGGATTTGTAATCGATTAAAAGAAGGGAAGCATTATCATGAGTGCCAGTAAAATTGTAATGAGGCTTGTAAGCATCAGCTTTACGGTGTTACTGTTTCTGATGGTTGTGTATGGGCTGTATCAACTTGGACTTCGTTCGTACAGTTATGGCTATCGTATTTTTGCGGAGCCTCCGGTGACAGCCGGAGAAGGGAGCGACAAGCTAGTACAGATTAAAAACTCGATGAGTGATTCGGATATTGCAAAGCTGTTAGAAGGAAAGGGACTGATCAGAGATCAGTGGTTATTTGTCCTGCAGCTAAAACTATCCGGTTATAGCGGCAAACTCATATCCGGTTATTATACACTCAATACTTCAATGACAGCGGATGAGATGATGCAGATCATGAGTCAGGAAACGGCAGAAGATACGGAGCAGGAAAAATCACAATGATTGTTAATGAAAGATTCACCGCCTATAGTAATTCACTGGATCGTGGAAACACGCAACTGTTAGATGAGATCGAGACAGAGGCATTGCGCACGGATGTGCCAGTTATCCGAAAAGAAACACAGATATGTCTAAAACTGTTTTTAGCGCTCAAAAAGCCGGAGCGCATTTTAGAAGTAGGCACAGCAGTAGGATTTTCAGCAATATTCATGAAAACGTATAATCCGGTGGAATGTACGATTACTACGATAGAAAATTATGAAAAACGGATTCCGATTGCCCGCGCGAATTTCAAACGGGCGGGCATGGAAGACTCCATTACATTGGTGGAAGGAGATGCTGCGGATGTGCTGCCGCAGCTGTGTGGAACTTTCGATCTGATATTTATGGATGCTGCCAAAGGACAGTATATTCATTTTTTGCCGCATGTGATGCGCCTGTTAAGTGTGGACGGTATGCTGATCTCAGATAATATTTTGCAGGATGGAGATATTATTGAGTCCAGATTTGCGGTGATCCGCCGCAATCGTACGATACACAAACGGATGCGTAGGTATTTGTATGAACTGACGCATCATAAGCAGCTTGTAACGGCTGTATTTCCGGTAGGAGATGGGATTACAGTGAGCAGTAAAAAAATATAAGGCGGCAGTATTAATAGAACAGCTGTTGTCAAAGATGATTAGGAGACCGTAATGAAACGTCCGGAATTGTTAGTTCCTGCAGGCAGTTTGGAAGTGTTGAAAATAGCAGTAATATATGGTGCAGATGCCGTATATATTGGAGGAGAATCGTTTGGACTGCGTGCGAAGGCAAAAAATTTTACATTGGAAGAAATGGCACAGGGCATTGCATTTGCACATGCACATCAGGCGAAAGTATACGTAACGGCAAATATTTTTGCACACAATGAAGATCTGTCTGGTGTACGGGAATATTTTCAGCAGTTAAAAGAGATACAGCCGGATGCGCTGATTATCTCAGATCCCGGAATCTTTACGATTGCCGCAGAAGTATGTCCGCAGATTGAGGTGCACATCAGTACACAGGCAAATAATACGAATTATGAGTCTATGTTGTTTTGGCACAGATTGGGGGCAAAGCGTGTTGTCTGTGCACGCGAATTATCGTTAGCAGAAATCTGCGATATACGCAGCCGGATTCCGGATGAACTGGAACTGGAAGCATTTGTGCATGGAGCGATGTGTATCTCTTATTCCGGCAGATGTCTGCTTAGCAACTATTTTACCGGCAGGGATGCCAATCAGGGAGCTTGTACCCATCCATGCCGCTGGCAGTATGCGGTAGTAGAAGAAAAAAGACCGGGGGAATATTTGCCTGTTTATGAAAACGAGCGGGGAACTTATATTTTTAATTCCAAAGATTTATGTATGATAGAGCATGTTCCTGATTTAATCCAGGCAGGAATTGATAGTTTTAAAATAGAAGGCCGTATGAAGACAGCGCTTTACATTGCTACTGTGGCAAGGACTTATCGCAGAGCAATTGATGATTATAGCAAAGCGGAGTCTTTGTATGAGCAAAATCTGCCATGGTACCGTACACAGATCGCCAGCGGTACTTTCCGGCAGTTTACAACAGGCTTTTTTTATGGAAAGCCATCCGAAGAAGCCCAGGTATATGACAGCAATGATTATGTAAAAAATTATACATATCTTGGCATCATAGAAGACAGAAATGAAGCAGGAGCGTACCGTATCGAACAAAAAAATAAGTTTTCAATTGGAGAACAGATAGAAGCGATGAAGCCAGACGGAACAAATCTTGCGGTAACGGTCCGCTCGATTGCGGATGAGGAAGGAACGGCGATGGAATCCGCACCACATCCGAAACAGGTGTTGTATGTGGATTTGGAATGTATACAGGATCGATCGATACATTTAGATCAATATGATATTCTACGTAGAAAAGAGGAGGACTAACAATGGGAAAGGACAAATATGTAGCATATGTGGGTACGTACACACATGAAAACAGCCTGGGCATTCATATTTATGATGTGGATGTGGAAAATGCAAAGATTGAAGAACGAAAAATGGTTCCAATCAGCAATTCCTCAGATGTGATTATTTCGCACAACGGAAAAATTTTATATTCGATTGCAGATGAAGGTGTGGAAGCATTTCACATTTTGGAAAACGGAGATCTTGAGAAGATTAATAAGAAATGGATTGGCGGTATGCGGGGCTGCTATCTAGAGTTAGACAGAGAAGACAGATTTTTGTTTGTTGCAGGCTATCATGATGCAAGAGTATCCATGCTACGTCTGAATAAAGACGGCTCAATTGCAGGCATTGCAGACGGTGTTTTTCACAAAGGAATGGGGCGCTGTATCGCAGAGCGTAATTCCAGACCACATGTACACTGTGTGAAAGTGACGCCTGACCAGAAGTTTTTGTGTGCAGTGGATGGAGGATTAGACCATATTAAAATATATCGCCTGGATTATGATGGCGGCCAGCTGATTCATCATGATATTTTAAGATGCCCGTTAGACTCTGCACCGCGTGCCATGCGTTTTAGCAAAGATGGCAAGTATGCTTATGTGTTATGTGAGCTTACAAATGTTGTAAATGTATATCGTTATTTTCTTACAGAAAGCGGGAATCCAGAATTTGAAAAAATCCAGACGATTTCAACAGAAGATCCGACAGAAGATGAAATCTGCAGTGCGGCAGCAATGGAATTTTCAGCGGATGGCAATTATTTGTTCTGTACAGATGCCGGTATTAATTCAGTGCTTGTCTTTGCAGTAGATAAAGAAACCGGATTGCTGACACTCATGTGCAATAACCGTATTGGGGGAGAATTTCCGAAAGCAATTTCGGTATTTCCAGATGGGAAGAACTTTATGTGCCTGAATCATGACAGCAATTCCATTGGCATATTCTCCATGAATTATGAAGGAAACTATTTCCTGATGCATGGGAAACCGGTAGAAGTAGAGACCCCAAACTGTGTATATATTCATAAGTTAAGATAGGCGAACACAAGAGAAAAAGGAGAATAATTAATTATGGCAGAGAAATATCGTTTGGTAACAAGAAGTGATTTTGACGGTCTTGTGTGTGCAATGATCTTAAAAGAAATGGATTTGATTGATGATATTAAGTTTGTTCATCCAAAAGATATGCAGGATGGACTCATTCCTGTTACAAACCGTGATATTACAACGAATCTTCCATATGTAAAAGGCGTACATTTGGCATTTGACCACCATTCCAGTGAAGTGTCCGATGATGAAGAAAAACCAGCATATATCATTGAAGGAGAAGCGCCGTCCGCAGCTCGTGTCGTATATGAATATTACGGAGGAAAAGAGAATCTGCCGCGGATTTCAGAAGAGATTATGGCTGCAGTTGACAAATCCGATTCTGCTCAGTTTGATATGGATGATATTTTAAATCCAAAAGGCTGGACGCTGATGAGCTTTTTGATGGATGCCAGAACCGGGCTGGGACGTTTTCACCAATTTCGTATTTCCAACTATGATCTGATGATGCAGCTCATTGATTTTTGTCTGGAGCATTCGGTAGAGGAAGTACTGGAGCTGCCGGATGTAAAAGAAAGAGTAGATTTGTATTTCAAACAGCAGCAGGATTTTAAAGCACAGCTGAAACGCGTCACAAAGATGAATGGTGATGTGGCGGTTATTTATTTAAAAGATGAGGAGATTATTTACACTGGAAACCGTTTTTTAATCTATGCGCTATTTCCACAAGCAAAGATTTCTGTACATGTGATGTGGGGATTCCGTAAGCAAAATACGGCTGTTACGATCGGAAAATCGATTGTAAACCGTTCTTCACAAATAGATATCGGCGAAATCTGTCATTACTATGGAGGCGGCGGACACCGAAACGCAGGGACATGCCAGCTGCCAAATGATGAAGTCGACGGTATTCTGCCGGATATTTTAGATCTTCTAAATGAAAAGATTACGCTGAAAACGTTAGATAAGAAAAAAGGGCCGCAGTTTTAAATGTATGGCGCCAGACGTTAGCTGCGTCTTAGATTTTGATAAGACAGTATGAAAACTCGCAGAATTGTAGTCTGCGGGTTTTTCATTTTTTTGCTTAGTATCGTGAATCATACGTCTGATTAGAACATACGATTGCTATTTTATAATAAATCCGATATAATATCTGAGTACAAAAAGGATGCCGATACCAGACAGGGGAACGATGATGAATAAAGAGGAATTGCAAAGGCTGGTAAGCCAGTATGAGCGAAATGCAAAAACATATAAAAATGCAAAAGAATATAATGAGCAGGACTGTCGGGATGAGTTTATCAGTCCTTTGCTGGAGTGTTTTGGATGGGATGTGCACAATAAAAAAGGAGCTCCGCCGCAGTATAAGGAAGTTGTTGTGGAAAAATTTTCAAGTCAGAAGGAGCGCCCGGATTATACGCTGACGTTAAATGGTGTTTCTAAAATATTTGTGGAAGCCAAAAAACCTTCAGTTGAAATCCGGCTGGAAACTGCTCCTGCCAGGCAGGCCAGAAGCTATGGCTGGAATGCAAAACATAAAATTTCCGTACTGACAAACTTTGAGTATTTCATGATTTATGATACTACGAGCAGGCCAAAGGAGGGGGATCTGCCGCATGTATCGCTATACCGGTGTTATCATTATTCACAGTATGCAGATGCTTATGAGGAAATCAGCAGTTTGCTGTCCAAAGAAACTGTGTATTCTGGTGCATTTGATGCATTTGTAAATGGAAATTTTCAAAGCAGCGGCAGATATGCGTCGGAGATCGACGAAATATTTTTAAAGCAGATGAATGAATGGCGGCTGGAGATCGGCAGTGATTTATATCAAAAATCTTTGAAATATCACGATATGGATTTGTTGAATGATGTTGTGCAGGAGTTTATGAACCAGATCATTTTTCTTCGTATTTGTGAGGATCGAAATTTGCCTTTATACAAAAGTCTGAAAGAGGCGGCTGAAAACAAAAAACAGCTGAGTTGGACGCTGTTTCGTATTTTTCAGGAGGCGGATAAGCGGTACAATTCCAAATTGTTTGCACAGGATGCGGCGGATACGATACTGTTTGACTTAGATGTTAAGATCATACATAAAATTATTCAGGCATTGTATTATCCGCAAAATCCATATATGTTTCATATGATAGAACCAGGGATTCTTGGCAAGATTTATGAATCCTTCTTAACAGAATGTCTGATTGTAGAGCAGGGGCAGGTAGCGCTTACTGCAAAAGGAGCTTACCGATACCGGTCTGTTGTTTCTACGCCGACAGAGATTGTAAAATATATGGTAAAGATGGCATTAGAGCCACATTGTGCTGGAAAAACGCCGCAGCAGATCCGGTCGCTTAAAATTGCAGATATTGCATGTGGTTCTGGAGTTTTTTTAGAAGAGGCATATCAGTATTTGATCGATTACTGTGTACAGTGGTATTTAAAAAACAGACCAGACGTTTTGTCTGAGCAGAGCAATGGAAAGAAAAAGCTGCCTTTTGAGGAAAAAAAAGCAATATTAAAAAGCTGCATTTATGGGACAGATATAGATATTCATGCCGTCTGGGTCAGTCGGTTTAACCTGTTGATTAAATTAATGGAAGAAGAAACACCCGCATCTGTGCATGATTGTGTTCCGGCTCTGCCGGATTTAGATGAAAATATAAAAAACGGAAACGCATTGATTACAAGAGAGGATCTTGACGATGATGTATGTTCTGTTGAGCTGCTTTGCAAAGTGATTCCGTTTGCCTGGGAATCGTTTTGGGAGAACAAAGATAAAAACGAAACGTATGGATTTACGGTTATTGTCGGAAATCCACCATATGTAAAGACCGAAGATATGCATACGCTGGAGACGGATACGGAATTTTACGTTTATAAGAAAAAGTATCAGACAGCATATAAGCAGTTTGATAAATATTTTTTATTTTTGGAACGCGCGATGCAGTTGTTACAGGCAGATGGGACGTTATGTTATATTGTGCCAAACAAATTTTATAAAACGGACGCAGGGCAGATGTTACGGCAATTTCTTGCCGATAAAATGATACAGCTGGACGATTTTGGGGATATGCAGCTGTTTCCAGATAAAACCATTTACAGCTCGATTGTATTGTGTACGAACGCGAAAACAGAACAGATGAAATATACAAATGTGTCTTCGCTTGCAGAACTATGGGCCGGAGACGTGCAGGAATATATCATGGTTGCAAATGCGTCTTTGGGAAGCGCACCATGGCGGCTTTCTACGGATATTGGATTTATGAAAATGGTTACAAAGATGGAAGAACATGCAAAGCCGCTTGGAGAAATTGTCAATATTTTCAATGGGATACAGACAAGCGCCGAGCGGCCTGAGCCGGTCTATTGGTTTACACAAAAAGAAGTGTTGGAAGAAACAAAAGAGCTTGTCAGGATCCAGAAGTTTGACGGTATTTACGAAATCGAAAAAAGTATTTTAAAGCCATACTTTAAACCGACGAAAGCAGATGAAAAAGGAATGCAGACTTATTCGCTGCTGCATACGGATAAGCGCATTATATTTCCTTATACGGAAGAAGGGAATCTGATTGAGATAGATGTGCTGCAGCGGGATTATCCGGGAACATACGCATATCTGAATGCCTGTTATGATCTGCTTGTACCTAAATGCCTGAATCATGGCGTTGGACGAGATATTAAAAATGCCACAATGCAAAACTGGTATCAGTATGGCAGGACACAGGCATTGACAGCATTTTTCCATACACCGAAGCTGATTGTACGTGTGCTGAGCAGACAGCCAATGTATGCATACGATACACAGGATATGCTGATTGCTTCAGGAGGTACGGCAGGATATTGTGCAATAGCGGCATCGAAAGACTGTAAGTATGATCTTGCTTATATCCAGGCATGGCTGAATCATCCGTATACGGAACAGCTGCTATGCACGATGGGAAGCGATTTTGAGGGCGGTTATACGGCAAGAGGTACGTATCTTTTGAAAAAGATTCCGTTTTTAGAGCTGGATTTTGCAAAAAAAGAGCAAAAGGCTGCTTATGATGCCGTTGTTTCTGATACAAAAAAGATTTACCATTTGAATGAAAGGTTACAGACAAAATCCGACCGCAGGACAAAAGAAGTCATAGAACGGGAAAAGGAAAAACTGATCAGACAGATAGAAGCGCAGATAGCCGAAATCTATCAGCTAAAGTTTCAGGTGGAATTATGATTTTAAAAGAAGACAGTACAAAGCAGAAATTAAGAGGCGCTTATTATACTCCGGAAAGAGTAGCGGAAAAGATGGTAGAGTTTTTTCAGGAAGATTCTTCGATTCACTCCATTTTGGAACCAAGCTGCGGAAACGGTGTATTTGTAGATATGGTCCAAAAAAAACAGCTGTTAAAAGACGGAGATACAATGACAGCGATAGAAATAGAAGATAGTGAAGTAAAAAAAGCAGAAAAGAAAATCTATTCGTCTGCTGATATCAGGCTGTTTGCGATGGACTTTTTTCAGTATTATGCAGAAAATAAAGACGAGGCACGGTTTGATCTGATACTTGGCAATCCTCCCTATATCCGGTATCAGTATTTAGAAGAGCGGCAGCGCGCGGAAATGTCAGAGATTTTGACAGAACATGGAATGAAATCAAATAAGCTGATTAATACATGGGTTGGATTTTTGGTGGCGTGTGTTCATTTGCTGCGTGAGAAAGGAAAAATAGCGTTTGTCATACCGGCAGAGATTTTGCAGGTAGCTTATGCGGAAGAACTGCGGCTGTTTCTGGCAAAGAGCTTATCAAACATTACGCTGCTGACGTTTGAGGAACTGATCTTTCCGGATATCGAACAGGAAATTGTTATTTTTGTCGGCGAAAAAAGCGAAGAAGAAAAAGAAGAAAATAAAGAGGAGAAGAAAAAAGAAAAAAATGTAGAAAAAAAACAGAGGCAAAAAGATGGGCAAAAAGGAATTCGAATTATCGAGCTGAATAACCTTGAAGATCTGCAAACGCTAAAGCTGCCCGAAAATGGCTTTCAAAAGATGAATCGCGTCCATGAAAAATGGACGAAATATTTTATGAGCCGGCAGGAAAACAGGTTGATTACACAGATGAAACAAGACAGCCGTTTTCGGAAATTATCAGATATGGCATTGATTAATATCGGCATTACTACCGGAAACAATAAATATTTTTCCGTTACCAAAAAGACTGTAGAAGAATATGGTCTGGAACATGTGGTAAGGCCGCTGATTGGAAGAAGCTCCCATGCCGGAAGCGTTTATTTTCGAAAGGAAGACTGGCTGGCGAATGCAGAAAGCGGTAAGGCAGCATATTTGATCGATTTTCCGGATGTGCCGATAGAAACATATCCAAAAAAGCATCGTGCCTACATTAAAAAAGGTGAAAAAAATAAAGAACATGCGGGATACAAATGCAGAATCCGGGACAGATGGTACCGGGTACCTTCTATCTGGGTGCCGGATGCTTTTTTTCTGCGGAGAAACAATCTGTATCCAAAGTTTGTATTAAACTGCTGTGAAGCCGTCTCAACAGATACCATGCACAGAATAAAGTTTCATGATGGCATAGAGCCGGAACGGGTCGTTTTGTCATACTATAACAGTATATCTTTTGCATTTACAGAAATCTGCGGGCGCAGCTATGGCGGCGGCGTACTGGAAATACTGCCGGGAGAGCTTGGAAACGTAGTATTGCCTGTACTGGATGAAATTCCGCTGGAGCAGGTGCGGGAGATTTTGTATCAGGTGGACGAGATCGTGCGAAAAAAAGAGCCGATCGAAAAAGCGCTCGATCTGGTAGATCGGGAGATACTTGTGAATGGATTGGGATTTGAGGGAGAACTTTGTGCGACAGCCAGGAAGATTTGGAAAAAGATGCAGCGCAGGAGACTGAAACGCGGGTAGTGTATCGATGGTGGCAATGGAGATATTGCGGATTTCTCTTGAAAATAATTGTATACTGTAGTATAGTAAATACAAACATAATAATAAGGAGGAAGCTGATTGTGATGGAGGCATTAGTAATGATTCTTTCATTACTTATTATTTCACTTGAACTTTTTTTTGCGCCCATTCTGCTGCAAATAACAGATCAGAATGCAACGCTGATAGATATGATAAACAGAATCATACACTCATCTTATAAGTATGGATTCATACTGCCTGTTATATTGCTGGCAGCTGCGGGGATTCGGTTGGCAGTGAAAAAACTGATCTTATTGGATCAGAAGTTTAGACATGAGCGTATAGAGAATAGTAACAAATAAACCAGAATCAGGTAAATATGTGTATATTTTATATCTAAATAGCAGAAAAAACAGTGCATTTTTCAAAAGAAAAAAGAACGCACTGTTTTTTATTTGTATCAAGAAAACAGTTCAATGGGTTATCGGAACTGTTACGTATTAAGATTTTACGATTATGGATGGGCGCTGTATTTGACAATCAGAAGTTCCACTGCAATTTGATCGGTTATTTTTCCTGTCTTACTGTCTGTTTCCAAACTGATGCCGTCATTTAATGCCTGTATCAGTTCTGTTTTAGAAAAGCAGGAAGCCTGTTCCAAAGATCGTTTTACCGCAAATGGAGGAATGCCTGCTTTTGAGGCCATAGTTTTTGCATCCAGTCCTGCTTTTTGCATGGATTTTAAATCGAGCAGAATCCGAAACTGGCGGTTGATCAGATACAGGATACGCATCGGAGCTTCTTTTAATGCGAGCAGGTCATAGTATAAGGAAAGCGCGCGTTTTTGGTTTCGTTTTCCGATTGCATGTACCATTTCGAAGATTTGATTTGTTACCTGTTCTGTACATATGGCATTTACATCTGTAGCATCGATCACTTCTTTATTCAGTGTATAGCATAACAGCTTTTCCAGTTCTTTATCAATGTTGCCCATATCGGAGCCTGTTTTAGATAAAAACAGCTGCAAAACGTTCTGTGTGATTTTTTTATTTTCCCTTTTTAAACGGCCAAGTATCCAACGAGTCAGTAATTGCTCGTTTTGCTGTGCGAATTCAATGGCGCGGCCGGATTTATTGGCAGCTTTGTACATTTTGCCGCGTTTGTCCACTTCGGATTCCGTAAAGACGAGGATCGTAGAGGAGGGCAGATTTGGCAGATAGTTTGCAAGCGTCTCACAGCTGTTTTTAAAAAAACCGCTGTCTTCGACAACGATCAGTCTGTAGTCGGCAAAAAACGGAAGTGTTTCAGCAAGATCTATGATTGCCTGTGGATCTGCATGCTGTCCTTCAAAACGGGAAAAATTGATCGTATCATCCGGTGGGATAAGAGCTTGCTTTAATTTTTGTTTATATTGCTGCTTTAAATAATTTTCGCTGCCATAGAAAAGGTAGATGTTTTGGAACTTTTTCAGGCGGATATCTTCATCAATCGTTTTCATTCATGCGCCTCCTGTCTGCAATAAATAGGAATAATAAAAACCACCGATTAGAGGGAATCAGTGGCTTTCTTAGTATTTTTGCTGTTTAGTCTTATAAAAATCAGGACATTTTATTAACAGCCTGACTTAATCTGGATATCTTTCTGGAAGAAGTATTCTTGTGATAAACGCCCTTTGTAACTGCTTTTGCAAGTTCGCTCGTTGCAGATTTCAATGCTGTCTTAGCAGCTTCTTTATCGTTTGCGGCGATCGCAGCATCTACTTTTTTGATCGATGTTTTTACTTTTGAGCGGATTGATTTATTTTTGGCAGCTCTTTTTTCTGCGACAAGAATTCTTTTCTTTGCTGATTTAATATTAGCCAACTGAAACACCTCCATTTGCGGTATCATTGCAACAGTTCTTAAAACAATCTGTTACATCTGATTTTTCTTATTTTCTTATCCTGGTGTTCATTATGCGGACACGGACAAACTAATGAACACGCTCTAAATTATAATAGAATAATTGAAATGTTCTGTCAATACATAAAATGAGATTTTTTGTAAAAACTTATCATAGGAATTTATGATTATGATGAAAGAGGTAAGGAACATGTATCAGGTACGGACCGATCTGGCGCTGGAAGCGCGTGAAAAATTTGAAGAAGATAATGTGGAAATCAAAGGGGTGCGCTTAGATGAAGAACAGGTGGCGCCGGATATCCATATCAGCAGCGTCGTCATCGAGACGGAAAACGGAGCAAAAGCAATGGGCAAGCCAAAAGGAAATTATGTTACGTTGGAAGCCAAAAATATGACAGAGGAAGATGAAGGATATCACAGAGAAATATCGATACAGCTTTCTAAAATATTAAAGCGTCTGCTGCCACAGAATAAGGATTTTACAACACTCGTAGTTGGACTTGGCAATCGCGCGGTTACACCGGATTCTCTTGGGCCGAGAGTGGTGGATAACCTTTGTATTACAAGACATATTATCAAAGAATTTGGCAAATATGTCATCGGAGACAGCTGCCATAAATCTGTCAGCAGCATCGTACCGGGTGTGATGGCGCAGACTGGAATCGAATCTATGGAAATTGTGCGGGGCATTACGAAAGAGACTGCACCAGATGTTATCATTGCTGTAGATGCGTTGGCGGCGCGCAGCACAAAGCGTTTAAATCGAACGATACAGATTACGGATACCGGTATTAATCCGGGTTCCGGTGTGGGAAATCACAGACATGCGTTAAACAATGAAAGCATTGGGATTCCTGTAATTGCTATCGGGATACCAACCGTTGTGGATGCGGCAACGATTGTAATTGATACGATGAATAACCTGCTAGATGCCATGAGCCAGGCAGAGCAGTTGCAGCGTATCGGCAGTTCTTATAAACAGCTGGATATGATGGAAAAATATGAGCTTGTACGGGAGCTTTTGACGCCGCAGTTAAATACACTGTTTGTGACGCCGAAAGATGTGGATGAGGCGGTAAAACGGTTAAGCTTTACTGTTTCGGAAGGAATTAATATTGCGCTGCAAAAAGAGGAAGAGCAGATACATCTTTAAAATAATAACAGCAGACGATAATTCGCAAAGCAAATCTTTCCTGCAGTATAAACTGACAGATGGAATTGCTTTTGGATCATCGCCTGCTGCTTCATCTGATGTTTAGTGAACGTATGTTCCGTACACATATGCTTAGTGTACATATTCTCTGCGCTTTTCAAAGCATCTGTAAGCAGTACCGTTTTTCGTATAGCCGTTCGTCGAATAGGAAATTTCATTTTGAACTGTATCGGCGCATGCTTCCTGCAAAATACATTCAAAACTGCGTGGCTGTTTTTTTTCACGCTGCTGCTCATCTTTGCGTTTGGAAACCGTATCGTGAAGATTTGTAATGAACATTACGTTTTCAATCCGAAATAAATGATTAACATATGCTGCTTTACTCCCCTCCCTGGTTGTAAATTTCAACAGTTACTACACGATGCGCATCATGCATAAGACACTATCAAATTCCATTTTTTAGTGTTCTTATCATTAATATCGGCACATTCTGTTTTTTCTTAACAGTATTTGGGACTATATAACGTCATTTTTAAATACACAGGCAGGAATTTCTTCCGGGAGCTGCAGTGCACGGTAGCGGTTTAATACTGACTGCAGCGTTTGGATGCCAGGAGATGTTATGCTATCAGAAACAGGACAGTCAGATGGGGATGAACTGTCGGCAGTCTGTTTCAGACAGACAAGCTTAAAATAGCGATCCCATGCGTCATTTTCGTAGCGGAAAATTTTGACAGCCTGGTGCATACATTCATGTTTTACAAGTCTTTGAGACATTACGGCAAGAGCGTTGTTATAGATAACGGCGTTTAATATCGTGCGTGGACAGTTGGCTTCCCAGGCAATGCGGATGTGGATATTGTGGGAGGATAGATACTGTTCAAACAGCTTTCGTGTGCCACTTCCTTTTTCGCGAATCGCAAATTTTCTGCCTTCCAGTTCCGATGCCAGAACAAGATCTTTTTCGTAAAACTCGTGGTTTTTTCCGCATACAAGAACAAGGGAATCTTCCACAATAGGGATACTGATAAGCTCATGAGATTCAATAATCCCTTCTACGACTGCTACATCCAGCTCACGCCGGAGCAGTCTTTGTTCGATTTCTTCGGTATTGCTGACAAACGAATAAATATCTACTTTGGGAGATTCTGCTTCCATATCAGCGATTACTTTTGACATCAGGCAGGTACCTACCGTCAGGGAAGAACCAATGCGCAGCGGGATTCTTTCTTTTAGCCGCTGCATGGAAAGCTCCAGGTTGTCAAAATTCCCAACAGTCATAAGGGCAAGATTTAATAGTTGCTGTCCTGCTTGCGTAATATATAGTTTTTTGTGCAGACGTTCAAATAGCTGTACGTGGTAGTGATCTTCCAGATCACGAATCGCCTGACTGACCGTTGGCTGCGTTAAATACAAGCGATTTGCGGCAGCACTCATAAAACCGGTTTCTGCTACAGCGATAAATATTTTTAAATGCCGGATTGTCATAAGTATTTCCTTTCAAAATATAGATTTTTTCAATAATATAAATTATATTTTACGATTTTATTTTATGACTGACAAGTATTATAATGAAAGAAATGGAAACATGTTAAATTTATTAACGAGAGGAGAAAATAAAAGAATGAAATATGTGATTCTTGGCGGTGTGGCTGCAGGAACAAAAGCGGCTGCAAAGCTGAAACGGTGCGACCGGAGCGCGGATGTAAAAATTTTTACGAAAGGCGGTGATATTTCTTATGCAGGATGCGGGCTGCCTTATTATATCGGCGGAGATATTCCTGCCAGAGAAAATCTGATTGTGAATACACCCGCAAAATATGCGGGACTGACCGGAGCAGAAGTGTGTACCGGATGTGAAGCTACAGGGATTGACAGCGTGAATAAGACTGTGACTGTAAAAAAAGCTTCCGGTGAAACATTTACAGAATCGTATGACAAGCTGATTATAGCGACTGGCGCACAGCCTTTCATACCTCCGGTAGACGGCGTGCAGTTGGCCGGTGTATTTTGTGTCCGTACACCGGATGATGCCACATCAACCCGTACATATATCGAAGAAAATCAATGCCGCAAAGCAGTTGTATGCGGCGCCGGATTTATAGGATTGGAAGTAGCGGAAAATTTATTGGCGCAAGGACTGGAAGTAACAGTGATTGATGCGGCATCACAGATTATGCCGAATGCTTTTGACGCAGAGATGGCAGATTATGCGAAAAAGCAGCTCAAAGCAGCAGGTATGCGTGTGTTGACAGCAACATCCTTAAAAGCGATAGAAGGAACAAACAAAGCGGAAAAAGTAATTACAGAACAGGGAGCACTGGAAGCCGATCTCGTTATTCTGGCGATTGGCGTGCGGCCAGCAACCGGATTTTTGGCTGATTCCGGTTTGGATATGTATAAAGGAACGATTTTAACAGATGCACAGATGAAGACGAATCTGACGGATGTTTATGCGGTTGGCGATTGTGCAATGGTAAAAAATCTGCAGACTGGACAATCCCAGTGGTCTGCAATGGGTTCTACTGCAAATCTCGCTGCACGTGCGATGGCAAAATCCATGAACGGAATGGGAGACGGTTACGGCGGATGTCTGGGAACTGGTGTTGTACGTCTGCTGCCGCAGTTAAACGGCGGCCGTACAGGACTGACGGAATCGCAGGCACAGGCAGCAGGCTATGAGACGACTTCTATTGTTTGCGTAGTAGACGATAAAGCCCATTATTATCCGGGAGCTTCTTCGTTTGTTGTCAAGCTGACAGCAGAAACGGCTTCCAGAAAGCTGCTTGGCATACAAGTGCTTGGAGCCGCAGCAGTAGATAAGATGACGGATATAGCAGTTATCGGCATTGCGCAGGGGATGAAAGTGGACGATTTCGATACACTTGATTTTGCATATGCGCCACCGTTTTCTACAGCAATTCATCCGTTTGTAACCGCATGTTATATTTTGGAAAATAAGCTGGATGATATTTTTACATCTATGAGCCCGGCAGAGTATGCAGCCGGCGCTGCCAAAGGATATACGGTACTTGACGTACAGCCGGCTCCTGCAATTGCGAACGCCCGGTTTATTGATCTGGCTGCTGTGAACGGGCCGATAGAAGGTTTGGAAAAGGACGCAAAACTTTTGCTTGTATGTGCAAAAGGCAAGAGAGGATATTTCTTACAAAATCGGCTGAAAGCTTATGGTTATGCAAATACGAAAGTGCTGGAAGGCGGAGCGTTTTTCAATGATGTAAAAGTACCGCGGGACGGAAAGAAGCTTTCACCGGAAGAGATTAAGCGCGTGAAAGGGTTGGGCTGTTTGCAGGATAAAAGATACGATGATGTATTTAACGTACGTGTCATTACCCGTAACGGTAAGCTGACTGCTCAGGAGCAGATTAAAATCGCGGAAGCAGCTGAAACATTTGGTTCCGGTGAAGTTACTATGACGACTCGTTTGACATTGGAGATACAGGGGGTTTCTTATGACCGTCTGGATGCGCTATTTACATTTTTAGAAGAAGCAGGGCTTAAAACAGGCGGCACTGGCTCCAAAGTACGTCCGGTGGTATCCTGCAAAGGCACGACTTGCCAGTATGGGCTGATTGATACCTTTGCGCTTTCCCAAAAACTGCATGATTTATATTATATCGGATATCATGGGATATCTTTGCCGCATAAGTTTAAAATTGCAGTTGGCGGATGTCCGAATAACTGTGTAAAACCGGATCTGAATGACCTGGGCGTTATCGGGCAGCGGGTACCAGAGATTGATCTGGCAAAATGCAAAGGCTGTAAAGTGTGCCAGGTGCAGAATAACTGCCCGATTCAGGCAGCGAAACTAACTGATGGAAAAATACGGATTGATCTGGCAGGCTGTAACCATTGCGGACGATGTGTCGGAAAATGTCCGTTTGGCGCTGTAAATGAATCGATAAGCGGATATAAAGTATACATCGGCGGACGCTGGGGGAAAAAGGTTGCAGAAGGACGTGCGTTAGATAAAGTGTTTACATTGGAAGAGGAAGTAGTGGAAGTAGTGGAACGTGCCATTTTGTTCTTCCGCGATGAAGGCATCTCCGGTGAGCGTTTTGCAGATACCATCGCAAGGCTGGGATTTGATTACGTTCAGGATAAGCTGTTAAACAGTAAGATTGACAAGAAGCAGATTTTAGAGAAAACAGTTGTCGGTGGAGCAACCTGTTAAAAAACAGAGGAATTTCTGTAAGGAACTGTGAATCAATCATGCAGCTGTAAGCGTCGATTTTAAAATCATCCTAGCAGTACAAAGATTCAATTCAGTCTGCGCAGGAATATCTTATCGGATGTTCCTGCGCAGACTGAAATTTCATTGTAATGGCTGGAAATGCAACAGTTCAATGGCTTTATCGGAATTGTTACATACGATATTTCATCTTTTTTCTTTTAAAGACTGCAAAAACGCATATGGAATGTGCAGATTTCCTTTTCCAACGCCAAGCAGAATGTCCGGCTTGTTGCTGCCATGAAAATCAGACCCGCCAGTAATGAGGAGGTCAAATTCATCTGCCAGCTTACGCATATGAACTTCATCTTCCGCAGAATTTTCAGAATAGACCGCTTCCAGGCCGCACATACCGGCTTCTTTCATTTCAACAATCATCTGGCGCAGATCTGTTTCCGGCAGATCACATAAGACCGGATGAGCCAAAACGGCAAGTCCGCCTGCTTCACGGATCAATATGACAGCTTCTACCGGAGATATTTTTGGTCGGTCGATGTAACAGCAGCAGTTTTCGCCAAGATATTTTGCAAAAGCTGTTCTGGTATCAGGAATTTGTCCCGTTTCACATAAAAATCTGGACATATGTGCCCGCGTCAGCACACTATCCGGAAATTTTTCCGTCAGCTGTTCCATAGTAATAGAAAATCCTTCCTCTTGCAGACGTTTGACCATGCGTACATTACGTGTAGCGCGAAAATCACGGAATTCTTCCAGCATTGCTTTCAGCCGTGGGTAATTTGCAGATACATAGTATCCAAGTACATGGATTTCCCGGTCATGATATTCTGTAGAAATTTCTACACCGGGTACTAACTCGATGCCCAGTTCTTTTGCCGCAGTTGCAGCTTCCTCTATTCCGTCCATTGTATCATGATCCGTTAAAGCCATTGCCGATAAGCCAGCCTTTTTTGCTTCTGAGAGCAGCAAAGCCGGCGAAAAGGTCCCGTCAGATGCGGAAGAATGGACGTGCATGTCAATAATGCGTGTATCCGTCATAATTTATAAAACTCCTTTCCAATTTAGATGTATACGTTTTAAATTTTTTCCATTTGCTATTTTTTGCCTGCATTTGTAAAATTCATATACAAAAGTTTGTTCATATTATGAAGTTTAAAGCATACAAGATCTGTTTCGTTTCGATATTTCTATGATTTTTCAAACACGCTCTAGTATATCATAGTATAAATGTTAAGTCTATGATATTTTGAATATGAAAAGTTCGTATATTATTCCAATAGCATAGAAGCTTTTGTGGGCACCGCAGGAATTGAAACGTAACGCGGATAGAGACGTACTGGAATATACATAAATATAAGTATTGCAGAAATACGGGGATTACTGTTATAATTAATAGAAGTAATTTGGAAAAGAAAAACAAATGTATATCATAAGATTATTCTATTAGGTGATGGGAGAGGAATATGGAAAAAATCAGTATTGTTGATCTTGGACAGATTGGAGAACCAGCGGCAGGAGTCGTGAATCATTTTATAGATAAAATTTCCGGTGCATTAGAGTGGATGGTTAGTCCGAAAAATATGAAACCGGCTATTCTCGAAGCTAACAAATCTATAATAGAAGAGATTGCAAACAGACAAGATATTAATCCGATAGAACGGGCTGCTATTGTGAGTAATTATAGAAAGATAGTGAAAGAATATAAAAATCAAGTAGATATCATGCGATTGGCTGTAGAACATTTGACTCCAAATGCGGAACCTGAAAAAGTAAGTGATGATTGGGTTACGTTTTTCTTTGAAAAATCAAAAAATGTAAACGATGAGTATATGAAAATGATCTGGGGAAAAATTTTAGCTGGAGAATTTAATGAACCGAATACTTATACGAAACAGTTATTACATACTATGTCAATTATGGACAGCAATATCGCTAAAAGGTTTCAAAAAATACGAAGCAGTTGTTTTTATAATCCTCCTATTTTACTCGCTTTTATGTATCGAACGAACAGTGAAGATATTAAAAATATTAAGCGATATGATAAGATGAAAATTTTTATTCAATAGAAGTGGTTGGATCGAAAGCTGTTTTGTATGTAAATGATGTGTTGGTATGTAAAACAGAACAGGCAAAATTATCGTCTTCTCAAATAACTATTAGTTTAGAAGGCGAAGGAGATATTATAGTAAAGAATTTTATGATTGCAACTGAAAAATTGAAAGCATTTGTAGTAATGGATTTTTCTGAAAGATTCAAATCTATTTACACAGAAGTAATAAAACCTGTTTGTGATGAGTTGGATATCGAATGTTTTCGGTCTGATGAATATAATTATCCAGGCCCAATTATTAAGGATATATTGGATTCTATCCGTGACTCGGATTTAATTATTGCAGATATTACGCCCGATAATGGCAATGTATATTTTGAAGTTGGATATGCATTTGCATTAGGGAAAAATCCTGTTTTGTTGATGGATAAAGAGAGAAAAGACCTGCCATTTGATATTTCTGGCTTTAGAGTTATTATGTATTATAATACAATTGAAGGCTCCCAGTATGTAAAAAAACAATTAACCAGGTTTCTAAAAGCATTGATAAATAATTAATCAGGAATTTAAAACATCAAATATAACGTAACAGTTCAGATAACAATGTCATTAACTTAAGCTTTTCATAGCTAGCAAAACCATTCCGCCAGGCGCAAAGTCTGACTATGAAAAACTTAAGTAAATGACATTGATTCACGGGGGTGGACAAGTAACAAAGCAACAGTTTAGACAAAGTGTTGCTTTT
>CAJTZX010000048.1 GCA_910584345.1 uncultured Eubacterium sp.
TTTCCAAACTGTCCCAACTCCCGGAAACCCCTTGTTTTCTGCACTTTTCCGCTATCTCATTTCTCCACCCGTGACATCAACACGACACACTCAACATGAACAGTCTGCCCAAAAAGGTCCACCCCCTGGCCCCTCACCATCTCATACCCTCCTGCACAAAGCACTTTCAAATCCCTGGCCAAAGTCGCTGAATCACAACTCACATAAACCACTCTCTCCGGCTGCACCTTTAAAATTGCATCCAACAGCTTCTCACCGCAGCCCTTCCTGGGAGGATCTACAACTACAACTTGCGGCCTCCATTCTTTTCTCCAGCCATTGCCTAACATCAAATCCGCTTCATCACTCCCGCAAATCCTCTCAAGCACATCCTCTGCTTCTCCAACAAAAAATTCAGCATTACTAATCGCATTGATCTTACAATTTCTTTTAGCGTCTTCCACCGCCTGTGGTATGATTTCGATTCCATACACTCTTTTAGCCCGCCGGGCTAAAAATAACGATATCGTTCCAATTCCGCAGTATAGATCCCAGACTGTCTCCTCCCCAGTCAATCCGGCAAATTCCAGCACTTTTCGATACAATACTTCTGTTTGAACCGGATTCACCTGATAAAAGGACAATGGTGAAATCTGAAACTTGATATCTCCAATATAATCTTCAATGTAATCCGCTCCCCACAATGTTCTCACCGTATCACCCATAATGACATTATTGCGCTGCTTATTGATATTCACAGAAATACTGGTCATTCCTTCTAAAGCTTTCAGCCTGTCTATTAATTCTTTTGACCATGGAAGCGATTTCCCATTGATAACGATACATACCATCATCTGTTTGGTGCGAAAACCATATCGGATTAACACATGCCGGACAAGTCCTGTTCCACTTTTTTCATCATACGGCTCGATCTGATACTGCTCCATCCATGCTAAAATTTCTGATATTACATCCTGATTTTGCGATACTCCCAGGTAACAGTCTTCGATTGGAACAATCACATGTGTTCTGGCTGCGTAAAATCCTGCTGCTAACTTTCCGTTTTTATCACGTCCGATTGGAAACTGCGCCTTATTACGGTAACGAAATGCTTCCCGCATTCCTATTATTGGATCCATACGTATTTGTGAAAGATCAAAGCCACCAATCCGCAATAGATTATTACAAATTTTATTTTGCTTATATTCCAACTGTTTTTCATAAGAAAGCGCCTGTATCTGACACCCACCACACTGTCTGTGCATAGGGCATTTTGGTTCTACGCGATCCGGTGATGGCTCAATGATCTCTGTAAGCCTTGCATATCCGTACGTTTTTTTCAGCTTTATAATTTTTGCAAGAACTCGGTCTCCAACAAGTGCGTCTTTTACAAAAAAAGTCATAGCGCTTCCTTCTCGGTGATCGCCTTCTGCCATTTTGCCAACCCCGGAACCATCGGCGCTTAGATCTACAATTTCTAATTCAATCAAATCATTTTTTTTCATTATTTGAACCATACTTGCTGTCCTCTATGAAAGACTCGTCTTACGTATATTGGATTCAAATGATCGATGAAAGCCCAACCAATCTGTATTACCGTCTGGTACATTTACAAACGCTTCTTCTAAGGCTTCCATTTTCGCATCCATATTATCCGCAAAACTCAATGCAACTGCTTCTGCCAAAGCCGGCTTTTTCGGCGAACCATATTCCAGCTCCCCATGATGCGCCAAAATACAATGAATCAACTCATCTGCCAGCTTTTTCGGAAAATCAGGTATTTCTTTCATTCGTTCTGTCAGCATTTGTGCCCCGATAATGATATGTCCTAATAGTTGACCGGCATCTGTATAGTCATTTTCCGGAAATCTGGAAAGTTCTTTCAGCTTTCCGACATCGTGAAATACTGCCGCCGTAACAAGCAGATCTCTGTTTAAAAACTCATATTGCGCTGCATAACTCTCACACAGTTTTGCCACCCCCAGCGTATGCTGAAGCAGTCCACCTACAAATCCATGGTGCATCGTCTTTGCTGCCGAATGAAATTTGAACGCTTCCTCAAACTTTGGATTACCAAAAAAATCCATTGACAGCTGTTTTAAATATGGATTTTCAATTCGGCAGATGATTTCCATTAATTTTTTATACATCTGTTCCGTATCATATCTGCTGACCGGAAGATATTCTTTTGGATCATATTCCCCCGGCTGTGCTTTCCGGATACGCTTGATATTTAACTGCAGCGCCCCCTGAAAGCTGGTAACATCCCCTACTACATTTAAATAATCCAATTTCTCAAAATCATCAATACCCAAAGAACCCGGATCCCATATTTTAGCATCCAGCGTTCCGGTTTTATCCTGCATCGTCAGAGACACAAACGGTTTCCCTGCCTTTGTTACCGACGGTTGTTTATTTTTGCACAAATAAATCTCATTAATGCGTTCTCCTTCACGCAATGTTTCTATATAACGCATATGTCTGCCTCCATTTTATATTTCTAGCTTTTTTGTATTTCTAGCTTTTTTATATTTCTATTATCTATTTTATATTTCTATCTCAACACCCCGACTTCAACCGTACAGGTAAATTTTTTATACCCCTCTGCATTCTGCCGGTTTGCAGTTATTTTAATTTCATCCCCTTTTTTCATCTTTAGCAATAACCGCTGATAGTCCTCCATAGAAAGTATTTCCTCTTTTCCCATGGCAACAATGACATCTCCTGTCTGCAAACCAGCCGTCATTGCCGGAGCATCTACTACAGCCTCTTTAATATATACGCCTTTTGGAATGTCATATTCCTCAGAAATCGCATCGGTTACAGTACTTCCTTTAATCCCGATATACGGCACGTTTAAACCATTTGAAAGCAATTCTATAATATCTTTCAGCTCTGAAATTGAAACTGCTGTGAGCGTATTCTGCTCCTTTTGAATATTGGATGACTTCAAAAACAGTCCAATCACTTCTCCATTTGTATTAATCAAAACCCCATTTCCTTTTTCATTCGATACGATGTTTGTCGTAAACACTGTATAATTGCGGTCTTCGGTTGTGATGGTATTTGTTACAGAAGTAATATTCCCGGTCAATATCGAATAATTTGTGCCAAGCGGGCTGCCAAGTGCAACTACAATTTTCCCCTGTCTGAGATTCAGCGAATTACCTAATACAGCCGGTTCAATTTGATTCATTGTAGTTTTTGCAATTTTTTCTACCGGTACGCCAAGAACCGCAATCCCCGTATTTCCATCATATTTTTTTAAAGCCGCGTCTAAGGTGTCATTATTAATAAACGTAACCTGAATCGATTTTACATCTTGAATCACCTGATACTCTGTCAATACCAGTAATTCTTTACTGTTATTTCCTATAATCAGTCCGGACGCCTGTCCTGGCGCTTCATATGGTGAATCAAATATATCTACGCCTTCTTTGATTCCTGTGACCGTCACAATCGACTTATTTACCTGATTGCCAATCTTATACAGCTGGTTTTGAAGCACCTGGTAATCGTCCAGCGTCATTTCTTTCTTTTCTGTAATGTAGACCGTTTTTTGTTTCTTATCTTCCTTGTCCGATGCTTTTTGCACATCTTCATGATCTTCCTGCTCATCATCTGCCAGAGAACCTTCTGGAGTCTGTTCATCCGTAAACGTATCTTTCGGAATACCAACCCACTGATCTTCCTTCGGCGCAAACCATGATTCTATTTTGGGCCGAAGCGCACAAAAAACAAGGCATGAAACAAATCCAAACAATATTGCATATCCGATCGTTGCGATGCCTTTCTGAAAAAGCTGTTTTCTGTTTACCGGCTTATCTTTGATCTTCTCTTTTATAAAATGCTGCTCATCGTTTTTGTATGGCATGAAAAAACCCCTCTTCCCATTACCCATTACACTTTTGTTTTACGATACCTTATGTTAAGATTATACGAGGATTTGGCATTTATTTCAAGAAAATAAGTAATTTTTCTTACGAATATTACTTTTCACTTACGAAATTATAATGTAAAATGAAGATGACCGGCTATTTTCGCTGCCAACTATTTCAGGAAGGATTATATACTATGAATAAAAAAGTTCTTAATACTTTAGAATATAACAAAATAACGGAACAATTAGCAGCCCATGCTTCCTCAGACTGGGCCAAAGAACATTGTATCCACTTAAAGCCTATGACAGATCTTGCCAAAATTGAGCAGGCGCAGGCTGAGACTTCTGCCGCACTTTCCCGCATTTACCGGAAAGGAAGCATTTCTTTTAGCGGCATCTATAAAATCGGCATGTCTTTAAAGCGCCTGGAAGTCGGAGGTGTCATTAGCATTGAAGAACTGCTCCATGTTGCTTCTCTGCTGGACGTTGCGAAGCGTACCAAGACATATGGCAGAAATGATCGTGAAAACATTCCCGCTGATACACTGGATGCCATGTTCCAGGCCATTGAGCCGTTAACGCCTTTGTGCGAGGAAATCAGGCGATGCATCATTTCTGAGGATGAGATCGCTGATGATGCCAGCAGTCAGTTAAAATCCATTCGCCGCAGTATCCAGGGTATGAGCGGACGAATTCATAACCAGATGACAAATATCCTGAACAACTCTGTGACAAGAGGTTATTTGCAGGATGCGGTCATTACCATGCGAAATGGCCGCTACTGTCTGCCGGTAAAAGCAGAATATAAAAATCAGATATCCGGCATGATACATGACCAGTCTTCCTCCGGATCCACACTGTTTATTGAACCTGCCAGCATTGTAAATCTAAATAATGAATTAAAAGAACTGTATTTAAAAGAACAGGAAGAAATTGATAAAATCATTGCTGAATTGAGCAATCAGGTTGCCGCCAACAGTGAGGCACTTTTCAGCGACTACAAGCTGCTTACAACACTAGATTTTATTTTCGCAAAAGCAGCATTGGCACATGAGCATAACGGAGTCGCTCCATCTTTTAATACACAAGGCCGTATTCACATTCGGCGCGGACGTCATCCTCTGCTGAATAAAAAATCTGTAGTGCCGATTGATGTCCGTCTTGGAGATGATTTTCATCTGCTTGTTGTGACCGGGCCAAATACCGGCGGCAAGACAGTCTCCTTGAAGACAGTCGGTCTTTTAACGCTTATGGGGCAAGCTGGTCTGCACATTCCTGCGGGTGACCGTTCTCAACTTGCCGTTTTTGAAAACGTATATGCAGATATCGGAGATGAGCAAAGCATAGAACAAAGTTTAAGCACGTTTTCTTCCCATATGACAAATATTGTCACTATCTTAAAAAAAGTAACGCCAAATTCGCTCGTACTATTTGATGAACTTTGCTCTGGTACAGACCCGACTGAAGGTGCGGCTTTAGCAATCTCTATTTTGTCCAGGCTGCTTCAGCGTGGTGTACGCACGATGGCAACTACGCATTATAGCGAACTGAAAGTATTTGCACTCTCTACCAAAGGCGTACAAAATGCATGTTGTGAATTTGATGTAGAAACATTAAGCCCTACCTATCATCTGTTGATCGGTATTCCCGGCAAGAGCAATGCGTTTGCGATATCCGGAAAGCTCGGTCTCACAGAAGATATTATTGCAGATGCCAAAACACGTATTACATCTAACGAACAAAATTTTGAAGATCTGATTGCAGATTTAGAGACAAGCCGTAAAACCATTGAAAAAGAACGTCTGGAAATCGAGCAGTATAAACAAGAGCTTGCAAAACTGCATGCACAGGCTGCCACCAAACAGGAAAAGCTGGACAGCCGCCGCGACAAAATTATTCAGGAAGCAAATGAACAGGCCCTTGCCATTTTAAAAGAAGCAAAAGATGCAGCTGACGCCAGCATTCGTAAATTTCAAAAATTCGGCACTACCAATCCGTCTGCCAGTGATTTGGAAAAAGAACGTGCCGCGCTGCGCAGCAAAATGAACGAAGCAGAGTCGCGTATAGCAAAAAATCAAAAACAGCCAGCCGCAAACAACAAAGTGCCAAAAAACCTCCGACTTGGAGACTCTGTAAAGGTGCTTAGCATGAATCAACGCGGTACCGTATCTACTCTTCCTAACGGAAAGGGTGATCTATTTGTACAAATGGGCATTCTGCGCACCCAGGTTAACATCAAAGACCTCGTGTTACTGGAAGACGATGCAACAACCTCTTCTAAAAAGTCAGCGAAAACCGGCGCAGGTAAAATCCGCATGTCAAAAGCTTCCAGCATTTCGGCTGAAATCATGCTGATCGGCAAAACGGTTGATGAAGCAATTATGACATTAGACAAATATCTGGATGATGCATACCTCTCCCATTTATCTACCGTGCGCGTGGTGCATGGAAAAGGAACCGGTGCTCTGCGCAATGCCGTTCATCAGCATCTTCGGCGTATTAAATATGTAGATTCTTTCCATCTTGGCGAATTTGGAGAAGGAGATTCCGGTGTTACAATCGTACAATTTAAATAAATTCTTTTTTCAAAATACTCGTTTTTGTACGTTGTTTGTTCTTTGAAACAATATTTTATCTAATTTTTAGCTAAGGAGGATATATGGCAGCAAAACAAAAAATACTCATTGTAGATGATGATGTAAATATCGCAGAACTCATCTCTCTCTACCTTACAAAAGAATGCTTTGAAACAAAAATCGTCAATGATGGCGAAGAAGCTCTGATTGCTAACCAGCAATTTCATCCAAATCTGATTCTGCTTGATCTGATGCTGCCGGGTATCGACGGATATCAGGTCTGTCGGGAAGTACGCGCCAAAAGTAATGTTCCGATTATTATGCTTTCCGCAAAGGGCGAAATTTTTGATAAAGTACTCGGATTGGAGCTGGGCGCCGACGACTATATTATGAAGCCTTTTGATTCCAAAGAAATGGTTGCACGGGTAAAAGCGGTACTGCGCCGCTACCAGCCCGTAAAACCAGCTGTGGAGCAACCGGCGCTCAAGCTTGTAGAATACCCTGGGCTTATCGTAAATCTATCCAATTACAGTGTAGAATACAATGGAAATCTGTTGGATATGCCTCCAAAAGAGCTAGAGCTGTTATATTTTCTTGCCTCTTCTCCAAATCAAGTGTTTACCCGTGAACAGCTCTTAGATAATATCTGGGGCTATGAATACATCGGTGACACCCGTACCGTAGATGTCCACGTCAAGCGGCTGCGCGAAAAAATTAAGGATACGGAACAATGGGGGATTGCCACCGTCTGGGGCATTGGATATAAGTTTGTCGTGAAATAAAATGATAAATCCATTTATAATCTATGATTTCATCTGATGCCAGAAAGGAAAGCTAATGAAACAAACACTATATTTAAAATTTTTATTAGGCTATCTGGTCTTTGGCATTTTAGGATTTATCCTTGTATCTACCGTAACGAATTACGGACTGCGAAATCAGATAGAATCTGTGGAAGCACGCAATCTATATACAGAATGTACCGAAATTGCGTCCCAATATGCGAAAAACTATTACAATGGAAGCATGGAACTGACTGACCTGCACAGTCATTTGGAAACGATCAGCCATTATTTAAATACAAAAATTAAAGTAATTGATACTTCCGGAAGAGTTATTATAGACTCTGCCAATTCTGCTGCTTATGACAGTAATGGTGATATTTTCATAGATGGATTTGATATTAATGACTTTGGCAGCAAATATTATATGATGAATCGTTTTTATGATACTTTTACAGAAAACCATTTAACCGTATTTGCTCCCATTACGCCCGGCTACAGAGTCCGCGGCTATGTACTGATACATAAACCCATTGCAGATATTTATGCCTATAGTTATGAAATGCTGAATGTCGTCTATCTTACGCTATTATTTATTTTTTTGTTGGCCTTTGTAATCCTGTTTTTATTTTCGCTGCTTATTTACCGGCCGATACGCAAGATTACCTCCGTTGCGGATGCTTATATTGATGGAGATTTTTCACAAAAAATGAACATCCACACACATGATGAGTTAGGCCATCTTGCAGCTGTTTTTGATTATATGGCAAATGAACTGAATACTCTGGAAGACGACCAGCGTAAATTTGTTTCCAATGTCTCGCATGATTTCCGCTCCCCGCTGACCTCTATCAAAGGGTATATAGAAGCCATCCTCGACGGAACGATTCCTTATGAGATGCAGGACAAATATCTGAATATTATTTTATTTGAAACAGAGCGTTTAAATAAACTGACCAGCAGCCTTTTGGAATTGAACAAATTTGGTTCACACGGCAAAACGATCTTGTATATGAAAAGCTTTGATATTAACTATATCATCCGCATGACTGCACTTACATTTGAGGGAATCTGCAGCGAAAAACACATTTCCATAGAACTGATTCTTTCCGGCCAAAATCTATATGTTACTGCAGATATGGCCAAAATTCAGCAGGTCATTTACAATCTGACTGATAATGCCATCAAGTTCAGCTACCCGGATTCATCCATTACAATCGAAACGACAGAAAAAAACGACAAGGTATTTGTCTCTGTCAAAGACTCCGGCATTGGTATTCCAAATGACAGTCTGAAAAAAATATGGGAACGGTTTTACAAAACGGATGTTTCACGCGGCAAAGATAAACGCGGAACAGGTTTGGGACTCGCGATCGTTAAAGAAATCATTCAGGCACATGATGAAAATATTAATGTCATCAGCACAGAAGGCGTTGGAACAGAATTTATTTTTACCTTATCCCTGTCTAAGGAACTGTAAGCCATCATATGATAAACTTAGGAACTGTCATGGGTTATATACATACAGTTCCTTACTGTTTCTAACAAATAACCATACAAAAACTGCCCAAATACAGACATTCCATATCTGCATTTGGGCAATTATTCTTACCGATAATATTTCAATCACAAAACTACACTAATTCAATAATTACCTGCATAGCGCCATCACCTTTACGCTGGCCAAGCTTGATAATTCTTGTATATCCACCGTTCCGTCCAGCATATTTTGGTGCAACTTCATCAAACATTCTGGCAATCATATCTACTTCCTTTTTATCTTTCCGCTTATTGGAAGTAACAACTTTGCCATCTTTTCTTGTCGTTTCGGAGCTTGTTACAGGATAGAGTATTTTGAGCATTTCTCTTCTTGCATGAAGACGAGATGGTTTGTCTTTTTTGATCGTCTTATCAACTTCATCATAAACAGTCTTTTTCTTACCATCTATGACTTCTTTTACTCTCTTACCTTCTGCATCTTTACGCGGAACCTTAGCCTTTACGGTTACTTCTTCGAAGTTATCTTTTTCATGGATTGCAATAGTAATCAGCTTCTCCGCAATTTTACGAATTTCTTTTGCTCTGGCTTCAGTCGTTACAATTTTACCATGATATAACAGCTGTGTTACCTGGTTACGCAGTAATGCTTTTCTTTGAGCAGATGATTTGCCCAACTTTCTATACATTGCCATTTTTATTTCCTCCAAATCGTGGTACATTCGGCAGCACTCTTTGGGATTACCTGCCGGATGCTGATATTATGCATCTGTTTCGATCAAACCTGGTTTTGATACAAATGCAATTGTTTTTCTCAATTCGCCACTGGCCATACAGTACCAAATACCTGTCTATTTGCACAACAAACGGTACTGCCTTGTATGTCTGGCAGGGCCGGCCTGCCTTTGCCAGATCAGACTGGTCTGCACGCTTACGGTCTTATCATCCCAGCCCGGAGCTTTTTTATTCATCTCCTGGATTTAACTGAAGTCCTAACTCTTTCAGCTTCGCTAATACCTCTTCTAAAGACTTACGTCCAAGGTTACGAACTTTCATCATGTCATCCGGCGTCCGGTTTGTCAATTCTTCCACTGTATTGATGCCTGCCCGTTTTAAGCAGTTGTAAGAACGTACGGATAATTCCAGTTCGTCAATGTTCATTTCGAGGACTTTTTCCTTCGCGTTGTCTTCCTTTTCAACCATTACTTCTGCAGTCTTTGCATTTTCTGACAGGTCGATAAAGAGATTCAAATGTTCACTTAATACCTTAGCTGCAAGGCTTACTGCCTCATCCGGTTCCAGTGTTCCATTTGTAAATACTTCCAGCGTCAGCTTATCATAATCGGTAATCTGACCGACACGAGTATTCTCGACGGTCAGATTTACACGCTCTACCGGAGTATAAATGGAATCTACGGCGATTACGCCGATTGGCAGTTCCGGATTTTTATTTTTATCTGCGCTGATGTACCCACGCCCTTTCGTGATCGTAAGCTCCATATAAAGCTTAGAATCCGCCCCTCCATTTAAATGAGCGATTTCCAGCTCTGGATTTAAAATCGAGATATCAGAATCCACCTGAATATCTGCGGCTGTGACTACACCCTCACCTTCAAATTCGATGTAAGCAACTTTAGACTCGTTTGTACTGCTGGTATTTTTCAATGCCAGATTCTTAATGTTCATAATGATCTCAGATACATCTTCCTTAACACCCGGAATGGAACTGAACTCATGCAAAACACCATCAATCTTCACCTGACTTACGGCTACTCCCGGAAGGGATGACAGCATAATTCTCCTCAGAGAATTACCGAGCGTTGTACCATAGCCCCTTTCCAAAGGTTCCACTACGAAACGGCCGTACTTTTTGTCTTCGGAAATTTCTGCAATTTCAATATTGGGTCTTTCAAAATCGAACACTACCAAGTCCCTCCTTTTCGGATCAAGTGTGCATTACATCAATTATTTCGAATATAACTCGACAATGAGCATTTCATCTACCGGCACATCGATCATTTCACGGGACGGCAATTCTTTGACTGTTCCCTGGAGTGTCTCATGATTTACATCTATCCACTCAGGAACCAGTCTTCCGGCTGTCACCTCTACGATATCCTTCATTCTCTGAATGCTCTTCTTGCTTTCTTTTATTTCTACCACATCACCGGCTTTTACGCGGTAAGACGGAATATTTACCTGTTTTCCATTTACTAATACGAACTTATGTCCAACAATCTGTCTTGCCTCTCTGCGGGTTCTCGCATATCCCATACGGAACACTACATTGTCCAGCCTGGATTCCAGAATTGTCATCAGGTTTGTACCTGTCATACCTTTCATCTGGTCTGCTTTTTCATAATAGTTATGGAACGGTTTCTCTAATACGCCATAAATAAATTTGGCTTTCTGTTTTTCACGCAGCTGCAGGGCATACTCAGACATTTTTCTATTTGTTCTCTGCAGTGTTCTTCTTGATTTTTTATCATATCCTAAATAACTTGGTTCCAGACCAAGCGATCTACATCTTTTCAGTACAGGTACTCTATTTACTGCCATCTTCGTCTATCCCTCCTAATTAAACTCTTCTACGTTTTGGCGGACGGCATCCGTTATGAGGCACCGGAGTTACGTCTCTGATGGAAGTAACTTCAAGGCCACATGCAGAAAGCGCACGGATTGCTGCTTCTCTTCCTGACCCTGGTCCTTTTACCATGACATCAACTGTTTTTAAACCGTGTATAAGAGCTGCTTTTGTAGCTGTCTCTGCTGCCATCTGTGCAGCATACGGAGTAGATTTCTTTGAACCTCTAAATCCAAGGCCGCCTGCGCTCGCCCAGGATAAGGCGTTACCTTCAGTATCTGTAATTGTAACAATTGTATTGTTAAAAGATGACTGAATATGTGCCTGACCACGTTCAACGTTCTTCTTAATACGCTTTTTTGTTACTTTTTTTGCAACTTTCTTAGCCATTTCTAAACTAACCTACTTTCTCTGTATAATAATACGCAACTTTATTTCTTCTTATTTGCAACCGTTCTCTTAGGACCTTTTCTTGTTCTGGCATTTGTCTTTGTCTTCTGGCCACGAACCGGAAGACCTTTTCTATGGCGGATTCCGCGATAGCAGCCAATTTCCTGTAATCTCTTAATATTCAAAGCGATTTCCCTGCGCAGATCACCTTCTACGGTCTGTGATTCGTCAATCACAGCACTGATTCTCTTTACTTCCTCATCTGTCAGATCTCTGCAGCGGGTATCCGGGTTTACTTTTGCTTCTGCAAGAATGCGGTTTGAGCTTGCTCTGCCTATGCCGTAAATATAAGTCAAACCGATTTCCACACGTTTCTCTCTTGGTAAATCTACACCTGCGATACGTGCCATGTGTATTGCACCTCCATAATTCTTAAATTGGTATAATTTTGTGATATTCTTCTTTTGAGCCAGACTATGCAGCTCCGGTTTCCCGGCCTGAAATGTGTGCATAACCTGCAAATAATGACACTTTTTACCAATATCCCCTCGGTATAAAAGATATCGGACCCAGCAGTGTCCGCTGTTTATTATGAATCAGCAGGCCTTCCTGCTGACAGCCGCACATAATAAGTTTGTTTGTACTTGACTGCAGACCTGCTTGTCTGCTTCAAACAGCCTGTGATTATCCCTGGCGCTGTTTGTGTTTCGGATTTTCACAGATAATCCGGATGCTTCCTTTTCTCTTGATTACCTTGCATTTTTCGCAAATTGGCTTAACTGATGATCTTACTTTCACAGCAAATCCTCCTTTCCTTACACCTGCAGCCGGCAGACCGCATGATCGCTGCTGATCTGTCACTTCAGGGTTCATTCCAAAGCGTTCAGCTGACATTATATCATGATGTTTAAAAAAATGCAACTAAAAAATTTAGAAAATATACTAGATTATACCCAACTCCTGTATTCTGCAATAAACCTTTTCAAAGATATGCCTCAATCCCTTATATTGTTTGCTGTCTGCAAGTTTTAAAAATGCTTCTTCATTAAATTTGAGATCGGTATATTCTATATATTGAAATGCCAGTTCCCGGATTGTCTCTTTTGTATTAAACATCTGGCTGAGCGTATCGCCGGCTTCTACCTTAAAGTAATCTGCTACAAGTGCACAATTTAAATCAAACATCGGCGCTACTGCTTCCAATTCTCCGGTATCATTATTCATCATAAATCCATAATTCTGCGTATGTCTGTCTGTATTGATTATAATATAATCCAGTACAGGAATACAGGCAAATTTGCTTCCCCACCGTTCCAGACACAAATCGCGGAACCCAATTTTACGCCGTTTGCAGTAATCGATGACTTCCCATGCTTCAATAAATGACTGCTCTTCTTTTACAAAGTTCTGACATATGGATACATATGCGGTGCCGCGAGCTGTTTCTTTAATATCACTCAGGTATACGATACTGTCCAGCCGATTTTCAAAACATTCCAATATCTCAGAAGCCAACACTTCCATTCTTGTATTTACATACTCATTCGTCTTATCTGATTTCAGCAAATACAGGCTGTCTCCTAAATACACCCACCCTTTCCGAAACAATCCCTTCGTTGTCAGTTCTGGACAGATTGCATTCGTTGTAATCGTAGGTGAAAATCCACTTAAAGACAAATCTAGAATATCCCTAAGCTGGTTCTGGCGAATATTAATGTTTTCCCAGTGTGCAGCTTCTTCGTCTTCTTTTACCCAATAACTGTCCACAATAGACACGCCCTTGCATTTAATACAAATATTTACCCGGTTATCCGTCGAATCCACCTGTGGAATCTGAAACGCTGCGTAAATCTGCTTTGCATTATCTCTCGATAAGGATAATACTCTGCTGCTTAAATAAGCCTTAACCTCCTGTATATTATGTAAAATATCTTTCATCTTTGTCGAAAGCCTTATATTCGACCGCAGACAAAACGGAAGCAGATCGTTGCGTATAACTTCCACTACAAAATCTTCCAGATCAAAATATAACACCTCTGTATTTTTTAACATCAGATACATAATTTATCATCTACCTTCTATCTTTTCCCCTATAACAGTCCCCGGCTGCATCTGCTGCCTGATATTTCCTCTTCATTTCCCAGTTATTCATCTATTTATATCCATAAAAGAATTACTATTCTTACGTACAATACCCTTTGTAACAAACAGGTCATTTTGCAATACGCTGACTCCTGCTATACTTTATTTTTTCTTCTTTTATCTTCTTTTCCTTCTTTGCTTTCTTTTCCTTCTTTGCTTTCTTTTCCTTCTTTGCTTTCTTTTCCTTCCTTCCCTTTTTTTCCCTTAACTGCCTCATCCTCTTTCTTTAGTTTCTTAGCTTTTTTATAACCATTAATATCGTACTTTTCTTCGTATTCTTCAAAATAAATCGCATAATCCGAATTTTTGCGTTCACGCACACTTTTCACATAACCATGAATGTCAAATTCAGAATATCCAAGCTCAATCATCGCAACCGCTACATTTGAGCAATGTGCTCCGATACGTTCCAGATTTGCAAGCAGATCGTTAAATGCAAACCCTTGCTTTAACTCGCACTTTCCATGCTGAAGCCGTTTGATATGGCGTAATTTTAATTCATCACACAAAATGCCAATCAGTTCACGCAGCGGTTCTACCCGATACGCTGTCTGCTGATCGTCTTCCATAAATGCATTTACAGTAAGGTCCACAATTTCAGAAACAGCAGACTCGAGCACTCCAAGCTCATACATCCCTTCTTTTGAAAAAGACGTTTTTTTCTCATACAATTCATTTGCAACTTTGGATATATTGCTGGCATGATCGCCCAAACGTTCGAAATCGCTTAATGTATGTAAAAACTTTGACACTTCACTGTTTTGTGCAATCGTCATCTCCCTGCCGGTCAGCTGCATCAAATAAGTGCCAAGTTTGTCTTCATATTTGTCTATTAAATTTTCTTTTTCCTGTATTTTATGATATTGCTCCTCTGAATATTCTGTCAGCAGTCCCAGCGAATATCCAATATTTTTACGTACTTTCTTTGCCATTCCATTCATCGCCTGATGGCTCTGTGCAATCGCCAATGGCGGATAGGCAAGGAAACGCTCTTCCAACAAGTCAAAGTCGGCCTGATCCTCTTTGTCCTCTTGACTGTCACGCACCAAAAAGAATACAAACTTCTCGATGCCTTTGATAAATGGACAGAGCACCAGTATCGTCGCCATGCGAAATACTGTATTTAACAACGCAATTCGAATGGGACTCATCACCATTCCCATAAATTCAAAATGGATCACTGCATGAACCGTATAAAATATTACAGACCAAAACAGCATACCAAACAAATCATTTAACAGATAAATCAACGCCGTCCGTTTGCCATTTTTATTGGTGCCAATCGATGATAAGAGCACCGGACACGCAGCACCAACGCCAATCCCCATTGTAATCGGCAATGCTGCTGCAAACGTAATACCACCTGTCACCGACAACGCCTGCATAATACCAACCGACGCTGAAGCGCTCTGTAATACTGCCGTAAACAAAATACCAACTAAAATCCCCATAAACGGATTTGTAAACATCGTCAGCGCATTTACAAAATGTTCGTTGCTCTTTAATGGGGAAACTGCGCTGCTCATCGTCTGCATACCAACCATTAAAATAGAAAAGCCAAGCATAATATCCCCAACATTATGATAAGATGCTTTCTTCATAAACATTTTAAACACAATACCAATAATCGCAACAACTGATGAAATCGTTGCTGTGGACAGCATTTGCGCGATTCCCCCTGTCCCTTCTATATAAGACAGGCAAAGAATCCACCCTGTAATACTCGTCCCGATATTGGCCCCCATAATAATTCCAATTGCCTGAGAGACTTTCATCATCCCTGCATTAACAAAGCCTACAACCATCACTGTAGTAGCCGAAGAAGACTGAATAATTGCCGTCACTGCAGTTCCAAGCAAAATCCCTTTTAACGGCGTGTTTGTCAGCCTGTATAAAATAAGCTCCAGTTTTTCACCCGCTGCCTTTTTTAATCCATCCCCCATCAAGGACATCCCAAACAAAAACAGCGCCACACCGCTTAACAAAGACAATATTAAAGTAAAACCTTCCATATTCTTATTTTCCTTTTCATCTGTAACAAGATCTTCATTTTTAAGTTACACAACTTTTACACATATTTTACATTCTAACACATCTTATCACAAAATGGAAGAAAAAGACGATAGCAAAAACAGGCTGTCAGAATATCTCACTTCCTAACAGCCCGCTACCCTTAAACGAAACAGTTATTTATCTCTCCAGATAATACGCCCTTTCGTCAAATCATATGGTGACATCTCAATGGTCACTTTATCGCCCGGCAGAATACGGATAAAATTCATCCGCAGCTTGCCACTGATATGTGCCAAAATCTGGTGTCCGTTCTCCAATTCTACCTGAAACATTGCGTTTGGCAGCTTTTCTACTACCTTTCCTTCTACTTCGATTACATCTGCTTTAGACATTTTCATTCCTCCATCTATTTCATCATTATTATTTTCACATTTGATATCTTTATATTATAGAAACAATAAGTTTTATACTGCAAGATACATTTGATTTAGATTTTCTGCTTCTTCCTCTGTAACTGACAAAAGCTCTGGTCCGCTGCGTGTGATCAATATGGTATTTTCATAATGCGCAGACAAAGAACCATCCGCTGTTGTAACAGTCCATCCATTGGATGACCAGTTCACACGCCACGTACCGATATTAATCATCGGCTCTACTGCAAGCGTCATTCCCGGTTTTAGGCGCATTCCACGAAACCGCTGCCTGAAATTAGGAATTTCAGGTGGTTCATGCATATTGCGCCCGATTCCATGCCCAACCAGATCCCGGACGACGCCATAGCCATACCGATGCGCACAATCCCCAATCGCCGCTGAGATATCGAACAGCCGCCCGCCTGCCTTCGCATAATGCATGCCTGCAAAAAAACAGAGCTTTGTCCGCTCGATCAAGTCTGCTGCCTGCTGCGATATCCTGCCAACACCAATTGTCCTGGCAGCGTCAGACTGATACCCTTTATAAATGACTCCCGTATCCAGACTGACAATATCGCCTTCTTTTAACATTCGTTTGCCAGACGGAATTCCATGTACGACCTCATCGTTTACAGATACACAGACAGAAGCAGGAAATCCTTCATAATTTAAAAATGAAGGAATACATCCATAGCTTCGTATTAATTCTTCACAAATACGGTCAATGTCCAAGGTAGACATCCCCGGCACAATTTCCTGAGCAAGTTCTTCATGTACCTTGCCCAGGATTCTGCCTGCCGTCCGCATCAGTTCTATCTCTTTTGCAGATTTTATTGATACCGGCATCACTCTTATGCTCCCAGGATTCCTATAATCGCATCAAATACTGCTTCCATCGGCTGTGTCCCGTCTACTGATTTTAGAATATTCTGATTCTTATAATAATCAATGAGCGGCTGTGTCTGATCGTGATATACAGTTAGGCGTTTCTGAACTGTTTCTGGCTTATCATCATCTCTTAATACTGTCTGTGCGCCACAGGCATCACAAATGCCTTCTGCCTTCGTCGGATTGAATTCTACATGATAAGTAGCTCCGCAGCTTAAACATGCTCTGCGTCCGCCCATGCGGTTTACAATATTTTCATCTGGCACATCTACATCAATCGCATAATCCATTTTCTGTCCTATTTTAGACAACGCGGCATCTAACGCTTCTGCCTGTGGTATTGTACGTGGAAAACCATCCAGTACAAATCCGTTTTTGCAATCGTCCTGCTGGATACGATCCATAACAAGATCACAGGTCAGTTCATCCGGCACTAATAACCCCTGATCCATAAACTCTTTTGCCTTCCTGCCAAGCTCTGTTCCGTTTTTGATATTCGCACGGAAAATATCACCGGTAGAAATGTGAGGGATTGTATACTTTTCAGCAATCCGTTTTGCCTGTGTACCTTTGCCTGCGCCTGGAGCGCCTAACATGATAATTTTCATAAGATTAAAACCTCCTGATTTAATTTGTTGCAGCTTATTCACTCAACTTGTGAATACTTTACTGTTTATTACAACCATATCATAAATTGGGACTTTTTTCTACTGTAAAGTTTCTGATTTTTATTTACACACAAAGAGAGATACAGCCGAAACTGTATCCCCCACAACCTCTATTCACTTAAGAACCCTTTATAATACCGAACAACCATCTTTGATTCAATCTGCTTAATCGTCTCTATCACAACACCTACAATAATAATAATCGATGTTCCTCCAAACGACACGTTTGCATTAAATACCCCATTAAAGAAAATCGGTATTACCGCACAGATTGAAAGTCCAACAGCGCCGATAAATACAATATAATTCAAAATCTTCGTCAGATATTCACTCGTTGGTTTGCCCGGTCGGATACCAGGTATAAATCCACCCTGCTTTTTCATATTATCTGCAATTTCCAGCGGATTGAACGTAATTGACGTATAAAAATACGCAAATACAATAACCAGTACCAGGTATACAGCAAGTCCAATCGATAAAATAGGATTGGACGGATCACACCAGTTTCTTTGTTGCAGGCCATTTAAGATCTTTCCGCCAATGCCTGTCCCGCCATCTACCTGAAGCAACGTACAAATAACAACCGGAAATTCCATAATAGACTGTGCAAAAATAATTGGAATGACACCGCCTGTGTTAACTTTCAGCGGAATAAAGGAACTCTGGCCGCCAACTGTCTTTCTTCCCTGAATTTTTTTGGAATACTGTACCGGAATTTTTCGCTCTGCATCCTGCAGTAAAATAACAAAAATAACTGTCAAAAGAATTACTGCAAGGATAATTACTGCAGCAAGTACGCCTCTGGCAATTTTCTGATTTTTTACAAACTGTTCATACAACGTTGACATATCAGCTGGGATTCTGGATACGATATTGATGACTAATACAATTGAGATGCCGTTACCGACACCTTTTTCTGTAATCTGTTCACCAATCCACATCAACACTGCAGATCCCGCTGTTAAAATACATACAACCTGAATCACAGAAAATGCATTATAATTTGTCAGATATCCCATTCTGCCAAATCCAATCGCCATTGCAACAGATTCAATCAAAGCAAGCGCTACCGTAACATAACGAGTAATGCTGGCAATTTTCTTTCTGCCGTCTTCGCCGTCACGCTGCATCTCCTCCAGCTTTGGAATCGCAATCGTAAGGAGCTGCATAATGATGGAAGATGTAATATATGGCGTAATGCTCAATGCAAATACAGACATTTCATTAAAAGAACCACCTGTAATCGCATCAAAAAAGTTAAATGCTCCGTTTGTCTGTGAACTAAACCATTCTGCAAACAGAGCAGAGTCAATACCCGGACAAGGAAGCTGTGAGCCTAACCGGATCACGATCAGCATAAAAAACGTATATACTAATCGTTCCCGGATTTCCTGCACCTTGAATGCACTACGAAGTGTCTGTAACATTAGATCACCTCTGCTTTTCCACCAAGAGCCTCAATCTTTTCTTTTGCACTGGCACTGAATGCATTGGCCTGAACATTGAGCTTCTTGGTTAATTCTCCATTTCCAAGAATTTTAATGCCATCTCTTGGATTTTTAACAATACCTGTCTCGATTAACGTATCCACGGAAACCGTAGAATCATTGTCAAATCTCTCAAGTTCTGATACATTGATTCCAACGATTATCTTAGAATTAATATTCTTAAAGCCTCTCTTTGGTAATCTTCTGTATAATGGCATCTGGCCACCTTCAAAGCCTGGTCTTGGTGCTCCTGAACGAGCCTTTTGACCTTTGTGCCCTTTGCCGGCTGTCTTACCGTTGCCTGAACCATGTCCGCGTCCTTTTCTGAATTTATCTTTTCTCGAGCCCTCTGCGGCTTGTAAAGTTGATAAGTCCATTCTGACACCTCCTTATTCTGAATTATGCTTCTTCTACTTTTACATACGGTGCAATCTTACGAAGCGCACCCTGTGTCGCAGCATTGTCCGGGAATGTTTTTGTCTGATTGAGTTTATGAAAGCCCATAGCCTCAATGATCTTGCGATTCCGCGGCACCGCGCCAATTTTTGATCTGATCAGTGTTACCTTTAACATTTTCTCTGCCATTTTATGCCTCCTAACCTACAATCTCTTCTACAGATTTACCGCGGAGCTTAGCAACTTCTTCCGGAGATTTTAACTGAGCCAGAGCAGCGATTGTAGCAAGCACAACATTCTGTTTATTGTTAGAACCTAATGATTTTGTACGGATATTTTTGATGCCTGCTAATTCGCACACGCTTCGTGCCGGGCCGCCGGCGATAATACCAGTACCATCTGGAGACTTCTTAAGCAGTACTGTAGCACCTGTATGTTTCCCCAGAATATCATGTGTTATACTCTTGTTATCATCTAATTTTACAGTAATGAGCTTTTTCATAGCATCTTCTTTACCCTTGCGGATTGCCTCAGGAATTTCAGCTGCTTTTCCCATTCCTGCGCCTACATGTCCGTTGCTGTCACCGACAACTACCAAAGCTGAAAAGCGCATGTTACGTCCGCCTTTTACAACCTTCGTGACACGTTTGATTGCTACAACGTTTTCTGTTAACTCTAACTGACTAGCATCAATTATTTCACGTTTCATGTAACTGTTTCCTCCTACTTAGAATGTTAAACCAGCTTCTCTGGCTGCATCTGCCAGAGCCTGCACTTTGCCCTGATAAATATATCCGCCACGGTCAAAGACAACCGTTGTAATACCTTTTTCCAATGCTCTCTTTGCGATCACAGTACCTACCTGTGCTGCTGCTGCAACGTTATTAGTCTTTTCCACTGCATCCTTTACGTCCTTATCCAGTGTGGAAGCAGCAGCGATGGTATTGCCAACTGTATCGTCAATGATCTGAGCGTACATATGATTATTACTTCTAAAAACTGCCAGACGCGGTCTTTCTGCCGTTCCTGAAATACGGTTACGCAGTCTTCTGTGTTTATTTTCACGAACCTTAGCTCTTGATTCCTTTCTAACCATCTCTCGTCACCCTTTCATTTATTTCTTACCAGTCTTACCAACTTTACGTCTAATAACTTCATCAATATATTTAATACCTTTGCCCTTGTACGGTTCCGGTCTTCTCTTATCTCTGATCTCAGCCGCATATTGGCCAACTTTTTCTTTGTCGATTCCTTTGATCGTAATCTTGTTGCCTTCTACTACAGATTCCAGGCCTTCCGGATCTTCCATAATAACCGGATGGGAATAGCCCAGATTGAGTGTCAGCTTATTGCCGGATTTTGCAGCTTTGTAACCTACACCATTTACTTCCAGCTGCTTCGTATAGCCTTCAGTTACACCTACTACCATATTGTTGATCAGCGTTCTTGTCAGACCGTGCAAAGATTTCATTTTCTTAAGGTCGTTCGGTCTTGTGACCAAAATCTGTCCGTCTTCCTGTTTAATCTCCATTTCAGACGGCAGAACTCTTTCCAGCTCTCCTTTTGGCCCTTTTACAGTTACTTTATTATTTTCTGCAATCTCAACAGTTACTCCTGCCGGAACCGCGATTGGCATTCTACCTATACGTGACATGCCCGTACCTCCTGTTTATTCTGAAAATTACCGTTCACTGATTACCATACAAATGCTAATACTTCTCCGCCTACCTGCTGTTTTCTTGCTTCTTTGTCTGTAATAATACCTTTATTGGTAGACAGAATAGCGATTCCCAAACCGCCAAGTACGGAAGGAATTTCATCCTTGCCGGCATATACACGAAGACCTGGCTTTGAGATTCTCTTGATGCCTGTTATAATCTTTTCATTTTTATCTGAGCCATACTTTAATGTGACACGGATGGCTTTGAAATTCCCGTCATCAACGATTTCATACTTCGCGATATAGCCTTCTTTTTCAAGAATTTCAGCAATTGCAACCTTCATCTTGGATGACGGAATATCTACTGTATCATGTTTAGCAGTATTTGCGTTACGGATTCTTGTAAGCATATCTGCGATTGGATCACTCACTGTCATGATTGAATTTTCCTCCTTAACTATTATCTGGGTGTCACGGTTTACCAGGAAGCTTTCTTTACTCCCGGAATCTGGCCCTTATATGCTAATTCACGGAAGCAAACACGGCAGACACCGTATTTCCTTAACACAGAATGTGGACGACCACAGATTCTACAGCGTGTATATTCTCTGGTAGAGAATTTTTGTTTACGCTGCTGTTTTACTTTCATCGAAGTCTTTGCCATAATTTCCCTCCTGATTACTTTTGAAATGGCATGTTGAACTGCGCTAATAATTCACGTGCTTCTTCATCCGTTTTTGCAGTAGTTACAAAAATAATGTCCATGCCGCGTACTTTGTCGATCTTATCGAATTCCACTTCTGGGAAGATCAGCTGCTCTTTGATACCAAGTGCATAATTGCCTCTTCCGTCAAAGGAATTCGGATTTACGCCTCTAAAGTCACGTACACGAGGCAGTGCAAGGTTTACAAGCCGATCTAAAAATTCATACATCTTTTCGCCTCTTAACGTTACCTTACAGCCGATCGGCATCCCTTCTCTGATCTTGAAGTTTGCAATTGATTTTTTGGATATGGTCTTGATTGGCTTCTGCCCTGTAATCAATTCCATATCACTCATAGCTGCTTCTAATATTTTCGCATTTTCCTTTGCTTCGCCAATACCCATATTTACAACAATTTTATCCAGCTTTGGCACTTGCATGCGATTTTTATATCCGAATTTTTTGATCATAGCATCCATGATCTCATTCATATACTGATCTTTTAATCTGCTCACTTTTGGACCTCCTTCCTTCTATTCGTGCTTAGTCAATAACGTCACCGGTAGATTTTGCAAAACGGACTTTTTTGTCTCCGTCAAACTTAAATCCGATTCTTGTCGGCTGTCCCTTATGCAGATACATTACGTTCGAAATATGAATTGGTCCTTCCTGGTGTACAATTCCACCTTGCTGATTCTGCATCGATGGCTTTGTATGCTTCGTAATCATATTGATCCCTTCAACAAGAAGCGTCTGATTCTTGCGGTTTACAGCAATGACTTTACCTTCTTTATCTTTATCTCTTCCGGCAATCACTTTTACCATGTCGCCTTTTTTTATTTTAAACATTGCCATTTTAGTTACCTCCTATAATACTTCCGGAGCCAGAGAAACAATCTTCATGAAATGTTTCTCACGAAGTTCCCTTGCTACCGGTCCGAAAATACGGGTTCCTCTCGGAGTCTGGTCATCTTTTATAATAACTGCGGCATTTTCATCAAACCGGATATAAGAGCCGTCTTTCCGCCGTGTTTCACGCACTGTACGTACAACAACTGCTTTTACAACATCACCTTTTTTGACAACGCCGCCTGGTGTTGCATCTTTAACGGTCGCAGTGATCACATCGCCAATGTGTGCATATCTTCTTGTAGAACCGCCCATAACACGAATGCAGAGCAATTCCTTTGCTCCGGTATTATCAGCGACTTTGAGTCTGCTTTCCTGCTGTATCATGCTGGAATCCTCCTTGTACTATTATTTCGCTCTCTCAACGATTTCAACAAGTCTCCATCTCTTATCCTTCGATAACGGTCTTGTCTCCATCACCTTGACTGTATCACCGATTCTGCAGTCGTTATTCTCATCATGAGCTTTTAATTTATAAGTTCTTTTAACGATCTTGTTATAAAGCGGATGTCTTACATTATCTTTTACTGCTACGACAATCGTCTTTTGCATTTTATCGCTTACAACAACACCAACACGTGTTTTTCTTAAATTTCTATCCACGATATCATTCTCCTTTCTGAGATTCAGGCATTTGCTTTCTCCGTAATGACTGTCTGAATTCTTGCAATATTCCTTCTGACCTCTTTGATTCTGCCTGTATTCTCCAACTGGTTCGTTGCATTCTGGAATCTCAAATTGAAAAGTTCTTTCTTAGCCTCTGCTAATTGAGCGTTTAAATCCGCCGGCGTCTGTGTCCGTAATTCTTCTATATATTTACTTGCTTTCATTTGATTCACCGCCTTCTAAGTCTGCACGCGAAACTACTTTACATTTACAAGGTAATTTGTGTGTAGCGAGACGCAATGCTTCTCTCGCAGTCTCTTCCGCAACTCCATCGATCTCAAACAATACACGTCCCGGCTTTACAACAGCTACCCAGTATTCCAGGGAGCCTTTTCCGGAACCCATACGGGTTTCTGCCGGTTTTGCGGTTACCGGTTTATCCGGGAATATTTTAATCCAAATCTTACCGCCACGCTTTACATAACGCGTCATGGCAATACGGGCTGCTTCTATCTGATTTGATTTAATCCATGCCGGCTCCATTGCAACGATACCAAATGCACCGTTTGTAATCGTATTGCCTCTGGAAGCTTTTCCTCTCATAGAGCCACGGAACTGTTTTCTATGCTTTACTCTTTTCGGCATTAACATAATTACTGAGCGCCTCCTTCCTTATTTCCCTTTGTAGGAAGAATCTCACCTTTGTAGATCCATACTTTTACACCTACTTTACCATAGGTTGTATCTGCCTCAGCGAATCCATAATCAATGTCTGCTCTTAATGTCTGAAGCGGAATATTTCCTTCGGAATAAAACTCTGTACGAGCCATATCTGCACCACCAAGACGTCCGGATACAGATGTCTTAATACCAAGTGCGCCAGCCTTTAAGCTTCTGGACATGCATGATTTCATGGCACGACGGAAAGAAATACGGTTTTCTAACTGTAATGCGATATTTTCTGCTACAAGCTGAGCATCCTTATCTGGTTTCTTTACTTCTTTAATATCAACGATCAGCTTCTTGCTCGTATATTTCTGAAGCTCACCTTTTACTTTTTCGATCTCAGCGCCGCCTTTACCGATAACTACACCTGGTTTTGCTGTATATATAATTACTTTTACACGCTCAGAAGCTCTCTCGATCTCGATCTTTGAGATACCAGCCGTGTATAATTTCTTTTTCAGGAATTCTCTAATTTTATAATCTTCTATTAAACAGTCTGCGAAATCTCCCTCTGCATACCACTTAGAGTCCCAGTCAGCAATGACACCAACTCTTAAGCCATGAGGATTAACTTTCTGTCCCATGCTTTCCCTCCTTATCTTTCATTCAGCACAATGGTAATGTGGCTCATTCTCTTTTCAATTCTATATGCACGCCCTTGTGCTCTCGGTCTGATTCTCTTCATCGTCGGTCCTTTATTTGCGTAGCATTCTTCAATATACAAATGATCTGCGTTCATTCCATTATTGTTTTCTGCATTTGCAATTGCGGATCTTAATAATTTAGCAGTAATCTGAGATGCATAACGCGGATTATAGTCCAAAATAGCAAGCGCTGTTTTCACATCTTTTCCACGGATCGCATCTAATACAAAGCAAGCTTTCTGAACTGACACTCTTGCATAAGATAATTTTGCAGAAGGTCTGGTATCTTTATTTTCATTTCTCTCTCTCTTGATTTGAGATCTATGTCCTTTAGCCATGAAATAGAGCCTCCTTTCCTAATCAGCGAATTATTTCACTCTTGACCTTTTTTCTTCTTTTACATGACCACGGTAAGTTCTTGTTGCAACAAACTCACCCAGCTTATGCCCGACCATATCTTCTGTAACATATACCGGTACATGCTTTCTGCCATCATGAACTGCAAACGTACGTCCCACAAATGACGGGAAAATCGTGGAACGGCGTGACCATGTCTTGATAACCGCATTGTCACCTGCAGCATTCAGGGCATCTACCTTCTTTAACAGGCTTTCATCTGCGAAAGGACCTTTTTTCAATGATCTTTTACCCATTACTATATTCCTCCTATTTACTCTTGATTGCTCTGCCGTCACGTCTTCTTACGATCAGCTTGTTCGAAGCCTTCTTTTTCTTACGTGTCTTAAGGCCAAGTGCAGGTTTGCCCCAAGGTGTACATGGACCCGGACGTCCAATCGGAGCCTTGCCTTCACCACCACCATGTGGATGGTCATTCGGATTCATAACAGAACCGCGTACTGTTGGGCGGATACCCATATGACGCTTGCGTCCTGCTTTACCAATATTGATAAGGTTATGATCTCCGTTGCCAACGACACCGATCGTAGCACGGCAGCTCAGAGGAACCATTCTCATTTCACCTGAAGGCAGACGGAGTGTTGCGTATTTGCCTTCTTTTGCCATCAACTGTGCGCTCAGTCCGGCAGAACGTACTAACTGTCCGCCTTTTCCCGGATACAGCTCGATGTTGTGTACTTGTGTACCAACTGGAATACTCTCGAGCGGCAGGCAGTTGCCAATTCTAACTTCTGCTTCCGGGCCGTTCATTACCTGCATACCATCTGTAAGGCCGGCTGGAGCAAGAATATAAGCTTTCTGACCATCTGCATATCTAATCAATGCAATATTCGCAGAACGGTTAGGATCGTATTCAATACCAATTACCTTAGCTGAAACGCCGTCTTTCTTTCTTTTAAAATCAATAATTCTATATTTCTGTTTATTTCCGCCGCCATGATGTCTGACGGTAATTTTACCTTGATTATTACGCCCTGAATGTTTCTTTTTTGGAGCTAACAAAGATTTTTCAGGAGTTTTCTTTGTGATTTCAGAGAAATCAGATCCAGTCATATGTCTTCTGGAAGGTGTATATGGGTTATAACTCTTGATTCCCATGGTTGTTTCTCCTTTCAATGCTTTCTTATCGTGCAAGCTGCACATATTGTTCGGATTCTGTAATTGTAACTTCTGTCTTTACTTTGTAAAATACTTTTTCTTACAGTCCGCTGAAAATTTCAATTTCTGCACTGTCCTCTGTCAGCTGGACAATTGCTTTCTTCTTTGCTGCGCTTCTTCCTGTTACAGCGCCACGTCTTCTTTTCTTACCCGGGATATTCATTGTGTTGACTTTTGCAACTTTCGTCCCTTCAAACATTTTTTCTACGGCTTCCTTAATCATTGCCTTGTTCGCATCTGTATGCACATAAAATGTATACTTTTTGTCTGCCATAAGATCCATGCTTTTTTCTGTAACCACTGGTCTGAGGATTACATCATAATATTGAACGTTTGCCATTATGCATACACCTCCTCAATTGCTGCTACAGCATCCTTTGATAATACGAGCGTATTATATTTCAAAATATCATATACATTAATTGTATTTATATAAGACACTTTTACAGTTGGAATATTTCTTGCAGATAAGACAACATTTGCATTATCCTCTTTCAATACAATCAGTGCTTTTTCTGCATTTAATGCTTTCAATGCACCAGCCATTTTCTTTGTTTTTACCTCATCCAATTTCAGATCATCGATTACAATGAACTTGCTCTCATTGACTCTGGATGTGAGCGCTGACTTTAAGGCAGCTCTCTTTTCTTTCTTATTTAATTTGAAAGAATAATCTCTTGGTGTCGGAGCAAAAACAACTCCGCCGCCTTTCCACTGCGGAGATCTTGTAGACCCCTGTCTTGCATGGCCGGTTCCTTTCTGTCTCCACGGCTTTCTTCCGCCACCGCTGACTTCGGAACGCGTTTTGGCTTTCTGTGTTCCCTGACGTTTATTGGCAAGCTGCTGCAATACTGCCATGTGTACTAAGTGTTCATTCACTTCTACACCGAAGACTGCATCATTTAATTCCATGCTGCCTACTTCCTTGCCTTCCATATTAAAAACAGATACGTTAGCCATCTGTAAAGTCCTCCTTTCCTGAATATGCGCTATTTATAAGATTTTACCGCTTCTTTGATGGTGATTAACGACTTCTTAGGTCCCGGTACGGAGCCTTTTACAAGAAGCAGATTGTTCTCAGCATCAACTCTGACAATTTCAAGATTCTGTACAGTCACCTGCTCAGCACCCATATGCCCTGGCATCCCTTTGCCTTTGAACACACGGCTCGGTGAAGAACATGCGCCATTGGAACCCTGATGACGATGGAACTTAGAACCGTGTGTCATAGGTCCTCTATGCTGCCCATGTCTCTTAATAGCGCCCTGGAAACCTTTTCCTTTCGATATTGCAGTAGCATCCACTTTATCGCCTGCTGCAAAAATATCTGCTTTGATCTCGTCTGCAAGCTTATAATCTGCAGCGTTATCAAACTTAAATTCTCTTACGAATCTCTTACCAGAAACCCCAGCCTTATCAAAATGGCCTTTTTCAGCTTTTGTTACGCCATGTCTGTTTCTGATTTCTTTTTTTCCGTTAGCATCTTTGTTGATAATCTTATCTTTTTTGTCAACAAAGCCTACTTGCACCGCACTGTATCCGTCGTTTTCAACTGTTTTAATCTGTGTTACGACACAAGGCCCAGCCTGCAATACAGTAACCGGAGTCAATTCTCCGTTATCGTTGAAGATTTGAGTCATTCCGACTTTTGTAGCTAAAATCGCTTTCTTCATTCTTTTACCTCCTGTTATCCTACAGCGGAACGCTATATATATGCGTTCATCCTAGAACAGTTAGTAACATAAGTGGAATACCGCCTGGCAGTATTACTTCTATGATAAAAACCCTTCAGGATTGTTGCCTATCTAAAATGTTACCTTCGTTTCATTTAAGATGACGATTCATAAATTATTTCATCTTAATATCGATATTAACACCAGCCGGTAACTCTAATCTGGTTAATGCATCCACAGTCTTTTGTGTCGGTGCAATAATATCGATCAGTCTCTTATGAGTTCTCTGCTCAAACTGTTCTCTGGAGTCTTTATACTTGTGTACGGCTCTCAGAATTGTAATCACTTCTTTTTTCGTCGGAAGTGGTACTGGGCCGCTCACCTGTGCTCCGTTTTTCTTTACAGTTTCAATGATTTTCTTTGCTGATGCATCAATCAGCTCATGATCGTAAGCTTTGAGAATAATTCTCATTGTTTGACTTGCCATAAAAAAAGTCGCCTCCTTATTCGCACTTAATATTACGGCGATAGAAAGACTGTATGCTACATTTTACTTTCCATCGCGGCAGTACGACAAGCGGTGACTGTACACGAACCCGTGTGTGTCCTAATGACTACACACCATATTTCTACAACCTGCGTAGTAGATATTCTAATCGTACAGTGACTTGTCGCCAGTTTCCTAACTTGACATTCGCTCCACGGAAAACC
>CAJTZX010000049.1 GCA_910584345.1 uncultured Eubacterium sp.
ACTTTTGTAATCACAATATTATCATCAACTCTATGAAGTTCCACAAGATCATTTTCCGTCATTCCCAATGCTTCAAGAAATGCTTTTGGTATTCTTATCCCCTGTGAATTTCCCCATTTTTGAATCATTGCCTGCATAAAGTCATCTCCTTCTTTGCATTAAGTATATACATTAGTATATACATTGTCAATGACTTAATACGAAAAATGATATAAACTCTATCATCAGACGATATCATTTGACCGCGTATCGTCCGCATCATTCATAAACACCACTTTACAACTTTTACAGATGATACCTTGCCGTTGGAGTTCCTTGTGCGTTATTTTATTTTTTAAAGTTGTAAAGTGGTGTGAACATAGAAATGCATATATTTCTATAAAAAGTCGGAAGGAATGGATGATAGATTGCAGCGGATATTTTTCTTTTCATATGTTTTAAAATGTTTGCATTAAGTTTGTAAATTTTTTAAAAACAATCGTTTCTTTCTCATAATTTTCTTTCAGCTTCGAAATGATTCTTTCCAGAATTTCTTTATTTTGATTGATACTGTTTTTCAAAACCAAATGCAATAAAATTTTATACTCATTTTCCAGCTCTTCAAAAAGTGTGATACACCCATTGTCGCCTTCCAGATATCCTCGTTCAATCATATACTTCAATCGCAGTATCATTAGCGTTTTATGCTCCTGCATAATACAAAATGATTTTACGTTAATTTCATTCGTATTCTTTCGTCTATATTCTTCAACATCCTTTACCAGCTGCAAAATCACATCCACCCCATAAGTCATTCCCTGTCTTGGATTAAAACAATGATTGTATCTGACAGAAGAATCTCTTGCCTCTAAATACTCCATTGCCTGCATATAAACTGCATTCCTGTCGAAATGATACGGACTGCCCTGTTCGTTATATTTAAACATATAAACCGTATTTTTATCATGATAATAATCCCTTTTACAAAACATGTATGCTTTTTTTACATCGTCAAATTTATAAGTATACTTATTATAGTGCCCGCTTTTATCATACCCGGACATAAAAAAGATTTTCTCATCCAAATCATATCCATATATAAACTCCACATGGGAAAAATGGAGTTTCTCGTAAACATAACTATTCGGTAAATAATATTCATCCAAATATAAATAGCAATAAAAATCTGTATCTATAATAGTCGTTAAAAAATCGACAATATCAATATTTAATTGATCTATCGTATCTTTTTGGATATTCTGATAATCAAGCAATGAAAAACGAGTATCCCACAATCGATTGTTTCTATCAGAATAATAAAAGTTTACAGGACTATCTTTTGCATCTTTCTCGTGATATATTTGGATAAAGTTCGAATAAAACCAATCCAGACTGTCTTCTTCATTGAGTATTACCGAAAGTGGATATACATAGTCCGGATAACAGATAATCGGTGTTTTTGCCAGTTTTAGTATTTTTTTACTCATATAATCCTCCCTGATGCTAAAATATCAAATTCCATCTTACCCATTTTGTTCTCCTTTTTTCGTCGTCACATCGTTCATTTTTCCATCAGATATAATATCCAAAATGCCCTCTGTCCCTTCGGGTAATTCGTATCGAGATAGCTCAAAATTTATATGTTTATTCCTTTTATGTTTATAATTTTATTATATTTGATTATCATTGTCAATAATTATAATATTACAACAGGAGTTTTTATCAATAATATTGAAAATATAGACCCTTTGCCGTATAATAATAAAAACATTCAAGAAAAGGAGCCAGACATGAAAAAATTAAAAATATCACTCATTTGTCTATTATGCTTACTTATGACAGCATGCGGCAATGAATTCGCCAAACGAGAGTATGATTCTGATAAAAAAATCTCACAACCAGAAGACCACTACGCAAAAGAATCTTCTGTTTTCAAGCCTATAGACGGAGGGTATTCGCTTACCGTTTCTAAATTTAACGGGCGGCAGACATTATGGACAGAGACATTTGAAGAAAATCAAAATTTAGAGATAAACTTTTCTTTTCGTCTTTCAAAAGGACTGGCAAAAATAGTACATATTGATCGTAATGGCATTGTTGCAACAGTAATAGAATGTTCTCCTGACACTTCAGCCAGCGGATTTGTAACTAAAACTGTGCCAATAAAAAGCGGTCAAAACAGATTGAAAATCGTTGGCTATGATTGCGAAAACATCGATTTAAAAATGTTGTTTGGAGAACTGTAACAGCAAACGCCTGATTCTCAGAAAATGCCCGCATCTGTACCAGTATCCAAACAATCACTGTTCGATGGAAAAAACATGGTTGTAAAAAGAAAGCCGCAACGCATCTGCGCTGCGGCTATATGATACATCTTACAAATTACAACATCTAACGGCAATCTCTCTGGAAAAACAAATGCTGTCTCCATGCTTCATCTGAAGCTTCCAATGAAGTAGTCAGCATAAACTCCTGACACTTATGCTGCACATATTTCTGTATCGGCAGATTTTTTTGATATACCAAAAACTCAAAATCCCAATAGTCTTGTTCAGTTGCAAACTGCTCCATTATTTTCAATGCATCCTCCTTATTATCGGCCTGATTGATTGTCTCATTCAGCGTATCCAGATAATCCCATACTTCCTCGTCTGTAACAGTAAATCCCTGCGCTAACGCTTCCTGATAAAGCGCTTCGCGTTCTGCCATATATTTTACAGCTTCCTTTTTGGCAGACGCTTCTCCCATACCAGCCAGCTGATAAAATTTTTCCGCCTGATCGAAATCTGCAAATCTTACAACGCTCTCTTTGTATTATCTTTGATTGCGGATTGCCATCTAACAAAGGGATAACATTCTGCAATCTAAAAATTACAGGATTTTGCCATAAAACAATCTTTACACATTTGTAAGAGCAGTCGATAATAGTTTTAACGTAACAGTTCCATAAGTTATCTGAACAGTTACAAAGAGCTTATTCAAAAGGCAGCTGCAATATGGAGGTGTTAACATGACAGAAAAAGAACAGATGCAAAAAAACATAGAAGAATTCGAACATAGGTTTAAGAATTTTGAGTGAAGCATCGTTTTTACATTAGGATAACTGTCCGGATCGGTGAAGGGGACGCATCAGCACCGTCCCCTCTCCAATCTAAAAAGCCATGTATCGTATTATTTCATTTACGGCGCCTGCTGATAGTTTTCGTTTGCGGCCAGCGTCTCTTTTAGTTTCTCAAAATGCGTTTCCCAGCTTATTTCAGGGTTTTCTTGCTGTGCCAGATACTCTTGCTCCAGATCATGTACATAATTCTGGATAGGAAGATTTTTCTGATATACCGTAAATTCATAATTCCAGTAGTCTTCTTCTGAATCAAATTGCTCCATAATAGTATCTACCATGTCGCTGTTCTGGTATTCATGCAATTCTTCTTTGAAGTGTTCCAGATAATCCCATACTTCCTGGCTGGTCACCTGATACCCGTTTTTCAGCGCTTCCTGGTACAAGGCTTCCCGTTTTCTAGCATAATCAACGGCTTCTGCATAAGCCTCTTTTTCGCTCATTCCACCAAGCTGGTAATATGCTGCCGCCTGCTCAACTTCATCAGTTGTAATGGTGGCGTTTACTCCTTTTTCAAATATTTCACCAGCTTCTGGCACGACAGCATTCGTCCCTTCCTGTGCCGCGGCCTTTGCTGGCTGCTTTTGCTGGCTGCTATAATGATCGCTGAGTATTTTTCCCCATTTCTGCACCCATGCGTCTTCTTTTGGAGATGCGGTTACAGATAATGCAAATCCAGATGCTATTAGAATTCCTGCTGCTGCAAAAATCGCTATATTTTTCTTTTTCATTAAAAGACCCTCCTTGTTATATTCTTTTTATCAAAACCCCATTGTTATGCCTTTTGCTGCCTGAGGCGGAATAGCTCCATTGCATAGCACTCTGTAATGCATAGTGCCCGTGATGTTTGTACGGCTGAAATATGTGACAGAATCTGTATTATAATAGCATCCTGCACTATGGTAGCCATCACCTACAATCGTCTGTTGTCTATTCCAATTAGAAAAAATTTTTCCATTTGAATGGGATACATTATCTAAAACTATATATGGACTAGAAGTTGCATACGCTGATTTGTAAATTGCCCATTTAGTTCTTCGATATAATGTATTATAGCCGTTACTGCTGGTATATTCTTCATCATATCCGGCCTTTATATTTATAGAAGAATATCCTCCTTCCGGAACAGCAAAAAGCTGGCTTTCAGGTTCTGTTTTTGAGAATTTTGAAGCTGCATGGATGGGTGTTGTTTTAACTCTTACCATACAGAAAATCAATGCAACTGACAAAAAAATAAAAAATTTCTTATTCATATTTTAGTGTTCCTCCTTTTACTGTTTTCATCAAAATATCCAGCAGTTTATTTATTCTTCAACTCTTAGACAAAATTTCCTGGCTGACAGAACCTTAAATAAACAATACTGGCACACAGCATTCATGTGCACACATATTACTCACAAAGCCTTTGCAAGTATATTCTTTACTTCATATTCACTTTACCACTTATTTCAAAAACTGTCAATAGTATAATTGCACTTATAATTGTATCGCTTGTGCTTTTTTACCTTTTTCTTCCGGAATCATTTTCTTTGCCATAAAACAATCTTTACACATTTGTAAGAGCAGTCGATAATAGTTTTAACGTAACAGTTCCATAAGTTATCTGAACAGTTACAAAGAACTTATTCAAAAGGCAGCTGCTCTGACATTTTTTCTAATACTTTTAAGAGAAATTTTTTATGAGGAAAGCCTATTACCGGCATATCCGGTGATTTCGGACTGTTCAGCATTTATATTGCCATCTTAAAACACATATGGAATTTTCTTTACAAAGCCCTGCCCCGATACTATAATAAAAACAACAAGACAACGCCATCTGGCTGAATACAAATTTTTAAACAAAGCGAGGTAACCGAATGAATCCAATTCCATTAAACAAAATCCATCTGGTCCCTTTTGATACGATTGCCGGTTATGAAGTACGTCCAGGCTTTTACGATATCAACGGCGCCACCGCTATTCCTGGCGGCGTCAATTTTACCGTACATTCCAACCATGCAACTTCCTGTGAACTTTTACTTTTTCGCAGAGAAGAAGACGTTCCTTATGCCGTCTTAAAATTTCCGGACAACTATCGGATTGGAAACGTCTTTTCGATGATTGTATTTAAACTAAATATCGAAGAATTTGAATATGCATACCGGATAGACGGCCCATACGAACCTGAAAACGGCCTGATCTTTAATCCGAATAAAAATCTGCTGGATCCTTACGCAAAAGCTGTTACCGGTCAAAGTATCTGGGGTACGAAAAAGACGCAAAATGACTTTTATAAAGCTCGCGTTGTAAAGGATGACTTTGACTGGGGTAATTTTGTCTTTCCGCATATTCCAATGGAAGATCTGATTATTTACGAACTGCATGTACGTGGTTTTTCCATGGCAGATGCTTCGATTCATGCAAAACCTGGCACATTTGCCGCATTAATGGAAAAAATCCCTTACCTGAAAAAACTGGGGATTAATGCCGTAGAATTAATGCCGATTTTCGAATTTGATGAAACAGGCTCGCTGCGCACTTATAACGGACACGATCTTGTAGATTACTGGGGTTATAATACGGTCAGCTTTTTTGCACCGAATACAAGCTACTGCGGCGGTATCGAATATAACAGAGAAGGCACCGAATTAAAACAGCTTGTAAAAACTCTGCACGATAACGGCATTGAAGTCATTTTAGACGTTGTATTCAACCATACGGCTGAGGGTAATGAACAAGGTAATTTCTTTTCTTTCAAAGGCTTTGACAACAATATCTATTATATGCTGAAACCAAACGGAGAATATTTTAACTACAGCGGATGCGGCAATACGTTGAACTGTAACCATCCGATCGTGCAGCGCATGATTTTAGACTGCCTGCGCTACTGGGTCATGACTTACCGAATCGACGGCTTCCGTTTCGATCTTGCTACCATACTTGGGCGCAACGAGGACGGCTCTCCGATGCGCAAACCGCCGCTGCTCCAAAGCCTTGCCTTTGATCCGATCTTAGGAGATACCAAACTGATCGCAGAAGCCTGGGATGCGGGCGGACTGTACCAGGTCGGCAGCTTTCCATCCTGGAATCGGTTTGCAGAATGGAACGGACGTTATCGGGATGATGTACGCAGCTTCTTAAAAGGCGATCCTGCGAAAGCTTACAGTGCGGCTTTGCGCATTATCGGCTCTGTCGATATATATGACCCAAAGACACGCGGATACGATGCATCAATTAACTTTTTGACATGTCATGACGGATTTACATTAAATGATTTATATAGTTACAACAACAAACACAACGAAGCCAACGGATGGAACAATACGGACGGAAGCAACGATAACTACAGCTGGAACTGCGGCGTCGAAGGAAAAACTATGGATCCTGAAATTTTATCCCTGCGCAAACGAATGGTCAAAAATGCCTGCGCCGTTTTAATGTGCAGCCGTGGAACGCCAATGTTTCTTGCTGGTGATGAATTTGGCAACAGCCAGCATGGTAACAACAACGCCTACTGTCAGGACAATATGATCTCCTGGCTGGACTGGTCGCTCCCTGAAAAAAATAAAGAACTGTTCCAATTTTTCAGTTTCATGATTCATTTCCGCAAAAAACATGCAGTCATCCGCAAAAATATGCCTCAATGCTCTGTCGGATTCCCATCTGTCAGCCTGCATGAAGCACAAGCCTGGAATAGTGATTATCACTGGGATTCTCATGTCATTGGAGTCATGTATGCAGGAAAAGATGAGGAGACAGATCAGGACGATATTGTATTTTTATCTGTTAACACCTACTGGGAGAGCGTATCACAGCAGCTTCCGCAGCTGCCGGCCAATATGCAGTGGGAAGCAGTTGTAAATACTTATAAAACGCACAGTATACTGGCGGAACCGGAAAAAGTACAAAATCAGACAATTTTACTGAAACCAAGAAGTGTACAGATATTGACTGCTGTGCCAATATTATAAAATAAAATACCGCAAAATATAAGCTGGCGGAAAATGACGATATCCATCGTTTTCCGCCAGCTTATGATGTTTGTACAGAAACGCTGCTTATTTTTGCAAAATATCTACCGTATGCGCACTAGCCCCAAGCAAATCCAGCCGCTCACATACTGACATCTGATATTGCAGGAACAATGCAAAGGTTTCTTCATCCATCGTGTTTAATACGCTTCTTAAATAATTTGCCGGCCCATCTGGCGCTATGATTTTCAGCCGTTTTAGTCCAGCTGCCTGATTCAAACTGTCAATATCCTCCAGCCTTACATAATCATATAAGTGTTCAGGCTTTGACACACAATGAAAATCTTGTGTCAGACGTCCGTCCTGTCTGCATTCCTTTACATGATGATCCCGGAAACCATACATCAGCACGCTGTATTCATTCATGCAGTATGCCACCAGAATATAACCTCCTGGCTTAGTCACACGTGCCGCTTCCTTTAATGCCAAAACCTTATCTTCGACTGTATACAAGTGGTACATCGGCCCAAAAAGCAGCGCCATATCATAAGATTCGTCGGCAAAGCGCGATAGATGCAGCGCATTTCCCTGATATGCTTTTACCGCACTTGCCTTGGATTTTAAGATACCCAAATTATATTTTACCAATTCAACCGCTGTTACATCATATCCTTCGTCTGCTAACTGCACACTATAACGCCCTGTGCCTGCTCCGATATCAATAATCCGAGGATTTGAGATTCCTTTCAGATATTCATGAATATAATGCATTGTAATGATATATTCTACCTGTCCATGTTTTCTGCCAAGACGCTTCTCCTCGCAAAACTTATTATAATACCGTTCCAGTTCTGTCATCATGCTTTTTACAACCCCATTATCTGAAATATCATTATAATTTGGAATATCCAAAGCCATTCACTACAGCTTCTATTTTCGTGCCTTTTTTGCAGAACGGACAATCCGCTTTTGGAAACGCCTGATATCCGATGACATCGTTGCCGTCAAACAAAGACTGTACTTTTACATGATTGACCATACCTACCGTACTGAATATAGAGCCAATTCCTTCAATGACTCCGCCATAATACTGGATTCCCTCCATACTCCTTCGTATTGTCTCTCCGGTCGTCGTTGTCGCTAACAGCAAAATGACATGTTTCCCTGCTATCATATGTTTGGTATTATCCCGAAAAATCAACTGATTATCCCTGCTTTGCTCCGGTGAGATCACATAAACCGTCTTATGCTGGTTCGTAGATGAAATATGTTCTTTTTCAAATTCTTTCGCCAGAAATGCTCCGATGACTTCTGTCCCATCCATGCATACAACAGTATCTACATAATTCAGGTGCCCGAATTTATGCGCCATAATTTTTGCCGCTTCTTCAGCTTCGGTAATACGTGCCCGTATCCCGGTTACATCAATATAAAAATTAATATGTGAATTGCTCGTTGCAAAATGCCCCGGAATTGCATGTAAAGCAAGCAGATTGCTTTCTTTTGAATAAAACTTAACCGTTCTTTGTTCCATTTTGTTATCTCCTTTCAGAAATCCTTGTTGGTACGCCATATGCTATTTCATTCTATTTCATTTTTCTTGCCTTTATCACATTCCAGCTGATTCTATATTAGACTGTTTTGAAAAATTTCGCAACCGGTTTTTATTGTTTTCCGGTACTGCCAAATCCTCCGCGATTTGAATTTCCAAGACAATCCGTCTCCTCAAATTTAATTTGCGGCTGGTGTCTCTGAATACGGAACTGGCAGATCCGGTCATTTACTCTGATCTGCGTATCACGCACCGCAAGAACAGGCATCATCCAAAGATCCTGATCTCCACAGTAGCTTTCATCAATGACTCCCATATGATTGGTCTGTAAAATGCCAAAATTTTTAAACGTCGAACTTCTCGGTACTATAACAGCTTCATAGCCTTTCGGCAGCTGTATGGATATGCCAAGGCTAATCAGACGAAATTCTCCTTTTTTCAAAATCACGTTTTCTGCGCTTCGCAAATCAATCCAGTCGCTTTTGCCGTCAATATAGGCCAGCTTTTTAATTTCTTTCGAATGATATTTAATTTTAAGTACCGTCTGTTCCATATTTACCGTTTTACTCCTTTTGTATCTCTAGAACCGATACGCAGCCGATTTAATACGACTTGTGCCGGTTCATACTCTGCTTCTTCCAGTTCCGCTTCTGCACTTAGTAAATACATGTGTGTCAGTCTGTCATCGTCCGCCAAACGCATTCCACGCACACCAATGGCCATCTTTTTCTTTTCCGGTATCGACGATGCTTCAATCCGCAAAAACATCCCTTTTTGCGATTGCATAACGACTGTTTCCTGTTCCGGCTGTGCGGAAAGCATTTTTATAAAGATTACTTCATCGCCATCCGCCAGTTTTGTAGCTGCCGTCGTCCGTTTGGATACGTCAAATTCACTGCCGGATACCTGTTTGACCATTGCCGATGCAGTTCCAAATAAAAGCTTTTTTCCTGCCAAATGACCAAGCGGCGCTAAAAATACACAGTTTTCGCGGTTGCTGTCATAATTGCTTACATTATCCATCGGCTGGCCTTTGTCACGAAACTTTCCGTACGGAAGGTCTAATACTTTTAGCATATGCAGCTGGCCTTTGTTCGTAAAAATACAAATCTTATCTGTATTTTTGCAAAGAAAAACTTCTTTGCTTTCACTGTCCGCAGCTTCCTTATTGCGTTCATACAATGCCACATCCATCGTTCTTGCATATCCAAACCGGTCTATTAGTACGACAACATCTTTTTCTTCTATTTGTTTCTCTACATAGACTGCTTCTGCAAGATTATCGATCCTCGTGCGTCTTGGTCTTGCATATTCTTTTTTAAACGCCCGAAGCTCTTTGATAATGACTTTTTTCATCGAATCTGGATTGGACAAAATATCTTCATACTGTGCAATTTTTTTCAACGTCTGTTCATGATCTTTCAGCAAAGCTTCGATTTCCAGCCCAATCAGACGATACAGGCGCATTTCCAAAATAGCTGTCGCCTGACGCTCTGTAAAATCCAGCTTTGCAGCCAGTTTTTCCGACTGCGGACTGCGAAACCTGATATTACCGGTATCCCCATGCACAAGGCAGTTTTTGGCTTCTTTGATATTTTTACTGCCTCGTAATATTTCAATAATGAGGTCAATCACATCACATGCCCGGATAAGCCCCTCCTGAATCTCCTTTTTATCCTGCTCTTTAGCCAGTAAATTGCTGTATTTTCTCGTTGCCAGCTCATACTGAAACTCAACATGATGCCGGATCATCGGGACAAGCCCCATCGTTTCCGGCTTCCCATCAGCAACGGAAAGCATATTGACTCCAAAGGTATCTTCCAGCTTTGTCTTTTTATACAGTAAATTGCATAAATTCTCCACATCCGCGCCGCGTCGCAGCTCCAAGACAATCCGAATGCCTTCTTTCGAAGACTGATTGGATATATCTACAATATCGCTTGTTTTTTTTGTTTCTACAAGAGCAAATACGTCGTTTAAAAATTTCCCGATATTAGCGCCGATCATTGTATATGGAATTTCCGTAATCACAAGACGGTCTTTTCCGTTTTTTCCATTTTCAATATCTACTTTGCCGCGGATTTTAATCTTACCTGTCCCGGTAGCATAAATATTTAAAAGATCATCCTGGTTTGTGACAATCCCTCCGGTCGGAAAATCCGGTCCTTTGATATATTCCATCATCTGTGCCGTATTGATATCAGGATGTTTGATATAAGCAATGACTCCGTCAATGACTTCTCCAAAGTTATGTGGCGGAATACTCGTTGCCATGCCAACTGCAATCCCTTCCGCTCCATTCACCAAAATGTTGGGAACTTTTACCGGCAGCACCTCCGGCTCTTTTTCCGTCTCGTCAAAATTCGGCACAAAGTTCACAATATCTTTATCTAAGTCGGCAAGATAAGCTTCCTGCGTAATTTTTTCCAGACGCGCCTCTGTATAACGCATCGCAGCAGCCCCATCACCTTCAATAGATCCAAAATTCCCATGTCCGTCTACAAGCGGAAGCCCCCTTTTAAATTCCTGCGCCATCACAACGAGCGCTTCATAAATAGAGCTGTCGCCATGCGGATGGTATTTACCCATCGTATCTCCGACGATACGTGCACATTTTCGATAGGGTCTGTCATAGCGGATGCCAAGCTCATACATGTCATATAAGGTTCTGCGCTGTACCGGCTTTAAGCCGTCACGCACATCTGGCAGAGCCCTTGCTACGATCACACTCATCGCATAGTCAATATAAGATTTTTGCATAATCTCGGAATATTCCGTACGAATCAGGCGGTCTTCTGTCTGCATATTCTTCTCTCCATTTCCGTTCTATATCAATCGTAACCGTTCAGATAACCCATAGAACGGTTACTATCAATCATCAGCAATCCATGCTTCACAGACTGGCCTGTCAGATATCCAGCTCTGCATCTTCGGCATGTTCATAAATAAACGCTCTGCGCGGAGGCACATCATTTCCCATCAGCATTTCCGTCACGTCTGAGGCCATACGTCCATCTTCAATTTCCACTTTTTTTAAAAGACGGGTCTTAGGATCGAGTGTCGTTTCCCAAAGCTGCTGCGCATCCATCTCACCAAGTCCTTTGTACCTTTGCAGTGTAAACGAACCTTTTTGTCTCTTCCGGTATTTTTTCAGCGCCTCTTCATCATACAGATACTCTTCCTCCCCTTTGCTCGGCATAGCCTTATACAACGGGGGCATTGCGATATAGACATGTCCTTCAAAAATAAGCTCCGGCATAAAACGGTAAAACAGTGTCAATAGCAGCGTAGAAATATGCGCTCCATCCACATCCGCATCCGCCATAATAATAATTTTATCGTAACGCAGCCTGCTAATGTCAAAATCATTGCCATAGCCTTCTGAAAAACCGCATCCGAACGCATTAATCATTGTTTTAATCTCAGCATTTGCCAGCACTTTATCAATGCTTGCCTTTTCCACATTTAAAATCTTGCCCCGGATCGGCATGATCGCCTGATACATCCGATTTCTCGCCATCTTTGCCGAACCGCCCGCAGAATCTCCTTCGACAATAAAAATTTCACATTTTTGTGCGTCTCTGGATTCACAATTTGCCAACTTTCCATTCGAATCAAAAGAAAATTTCTGCTTCGACAGCAGATTTGTCTTTGCTTTTTCTTCTGTTTTCCTTATTTTTGCAGCCTTTTCCGCACAGCTGATGACTGCTTTTAGCGACTCCAGATTTTTATCAAAATAAAGCTGTATCTCCTCGTTTGCAATCTTTGCTACCGCCCGGGACGCATCTTGATTATCCAGTTTTGTCTTAGTCTGGCCCTCAAAACGCGGATCCGGATGTTTAATCGATACGACTGCTGTCATCCCGTTTCGCACGTCCGTACCGGTAAAATTAGCATCTTTTTCTTTTAAAATGCCAAGCTCACGCGCATATTGATTGATGACTGTCGTAAATATCGTCTTAAATCCGGTAATGTGCGTACCTCCTTCTGCATTGTAAATATTATTGCAAAACCCGAGAATATTTTCATGAAATTCATTCGTATACTGAAATGCAGTCTCTACGGTAATTCCGTCTGATTCACCTTTGAAATAAACAACATCATGAATTGTCTCACTCTTTCGATTTAGATCCTTAACAAAACCGATAATTCCATCCGGTTCATGATATTCTATATGTTCTACAATTTCCCCACGCCGGTCTTCAAAAATAATCGTCAGCTCCGGATTTAAGTATGCAGTCTCATGCATCCGGCTTTTTACTTCGTCTCCTTTAAACCTTGTCTTTTCAAAAATCTCCGGGTCCGGCAAAAAATTGATCTTTGTACCGGTCTGTTTCGTCTTTCCAATCTTTGGCAGCAGGCCGTTTTCCAGCTGTATGACAGGATTGCCGCGTTCATAGCGGTCATGATGAATATATCCATCTCTGCTGATCTCTACATCCAAATACACAGATAGTGCATTCACGACTGAAGATCCTACGCCATGCAAACCGCCGCTTGTCTTATAAACAGAACTGTCAAATTTTCCGCCCGCGTGCAGTGTGGAAAATACAACGCGTGCGGCCGGTATCCCTTTTTGGTGCAGGCCAACCGGAATCCCGCGCCCGTTATCTTCTACTGTACACGAACCATCCGCTTCCAATGATACATAGATCGTATCACAAGCGCCTGCCAGATGTTCGTCTACCGCATTATCTACAATCTCGTATATTAAATGGTTCAGCCCTTTTCGGGACACGCTTCCGATATACATGCCCGGGCGTTTACGGACAGCTTCCAGCCCTTCCAAAATAGAAATACTGCCCGCATCATATACTTCTTTATTTGCCATGTTTCCTGCTCCTTTATGTCGGAATATATTAAACATGCTATAGTATACCACAAATCTTTGAAATGTGTAAAGAATTTTTTCGAACTTTTGTTCGATTTTAAAATAAAATATTAGCAGATTTGATCGCATTCCAAATCTGCTAATATGAAAAATCCCTTTTGATAGATGATCGTGCGGTAACGATTAGATCTCTTCGTCCATCTCTACATGTACTTTGTGTAAGTGCCAGATATCTCTTACATATTCCTCAATCGTGCGGTCAGAAGAAAACTTGCCGACATTCGCGACATTTAAAATCGCACTCTTTGCCCACTGGCGTTCATCTTTATAAGCCTGCATGACACGATCCTGTGCCTGTGCATAAGAACGGAAATCTGCGAGTACAAAATACGTATCTGCGTACTGTGTACAATTCGTATTCAGTAAAGAATTATACAAATCACGGAACAGTTCCGTATCATGTTTGGAATAGAAACCGTTAATCAGCTGCATCAATACCTGACGGATTTCTGGATCGCTGTTGAAGATTTCCATTGGATTGTAATCCCGTTTGTTTTCATGCTCGATGACTTCATCGGAACTCATGCCAAAGATAAATGCATTCTCTTCGCCCATCTCTTCCACCATCTCTACGTTGGCGCCATCCATCGTTCCGATCGTTAACGCACCGTTTAACATAAATTTCATATTTCCGGTACCGGATGCCTCTTTGGATGCGGTAGAAATCTGTTCCGATACGTCTGCTGCTGCAAAGATCCATTCTGCATTGGATACACGATAGTCCTCGATAAATACAACCTTAATTTTATTATCGATGCTTTTATCGTTATTAATTACATCTGCTACGCTCGTAATCAATTTGATCGTCAGCTTTGCGATCTTATATCCCGCGGCTGCCTTAGCGCCAAAGATAAAAGTACGCGGTACAAATTCCATGGACGGATTTTCTTTGATCTTATTATACAAATACATAACGTGCAAAATATTCATCAGCTGACGTTTATACTCATGCAGACGTTTTACCTGTACATCAAAGATGGAACGTGGATTTACTTCGATTCCGTTATGGTCAAAAATATATTTTGCCAGACGTCTTTTATTCTGGTATTTAATATTCATAAATTCCTGCTGCGCCTTTTCATCATCTGCATAAATAGCCAGCCTTTTCATATGAGACAGATCCGTAATCCATTCGTTTCCGATATGGTCGGTGACCCACTGTGCGAGCAGCGGATTGCCGTGGAGCAGGAATCTTCTTTGTGTAATACCGTTTGTCTTATTGTTAAACTTCTCCGGGAACATCTCGTAAAAGTCTTTTAATTCCTGATTTTTCAATATTTCGGTATGCAGTCTTGCCACACCATTTACCGAATAGCCCGCTGCAATCGCAAGATTTGCCATTTTAACCTGTCCGTCGTATACAATCGACATTTTCTGGATCTTTTGATAGTCATTCGGGAACCTTTGCTGAATAGACAGTACAAATCTGCGGTTAATTTCTTCTACGATCTGATAAATTCTTGGAAGCAGTCTGGAGAAAATCTCGATCGGCCATTTTTCCAAAGCTTCTGCCATAATCGTATGATTTGTATAGGCACAGGTCTTTGTCGTAATCGCCCATGCATCATCCCATCCCATTCCTTCTTCATCCATCAAAAGTCGCATCAGCTCTGCTACCGCCAGCGTCGGATGCGTATCATTCATCTGAAATACAACTTTATCCGGCAGCATGCGAATATCCGGGTGGTTTTTCTTGAATTTTTCAAGCGCTCTTTGTAAAGAAGCAGATACAAAGAAATACTGCTGCTTTAATCTCAGCTCCTTACCTGCAATGTGATCGTCGCATGGATACAATACATCGGTTAAGTTTCTGGCCAGATTTTCTTCTTCTACTGCCTTGCGGTAGTCACCTTTGCCAAATGCTTCCAGCTCAAAATATTTCATCGGCTCCGCATCCCAGATCATCAGTGTGTTTACCATATTATTGTTGTAGCCTACGATTGGCATATCATAAGGAATCGCTCTGACAGACTGATAATTTTCATGAATAAATCTGGTCTGGCCATCCGGTGTATTTTCTGCACGCACATAACCGCCGAATTTTACTTCATAGCTGTATTCCGGTCTGCGCAGCTCAAATGGATAACCGTCTTTTAACCAATTATCCGGTGTTTCAATCTGGAAGCCATCTTTGATTGCCTGTTTAAACATCCCATAACGGTAACGGATGCCGCAGCCATATGCAGGATATCCCAATGTTGCAAGCGATTCCATAAAACAGGCTGCCAGTCTTCCAAGGCCTCCGTTGCCAAGCGCAGGATCCGGTTCCTGATCTTCAATCACATTAATATCAAGCCCTAACTCCTCCAGCGCTTCCTGCACTTCATGATATGCCGTCAGATTAATGAGATTATTGCCAAGCGCACGTCCCATTAAAAATTCCATGGACATATAATAAACAATCTTCGGATCTTCCTTATCAAACGTCTTTTGTGTCGCCAGCCATTCGTCAATGACCACATCTTTTACTGTATTGGCCACTGCCTGATAAATTTCCTGCTGACTCGCCTCATTCAGCGTTTTGCGGTAAAGATTTTTTACATTGTCCTTTACACTTTTGATAAACGCCTCTTTTTCAAACATCTTGCTCTTCATTGGTGTCCTCCTTTTTATTGTTTTTCAACACTTAACGTCACTTTTTCACCGTTGATGTTCCACTCTTTGCTATATCCGCTCAATGAATCCGGGGCTATGGATACTGCCAGAACTTCTGACCGGATCGTTTCGTTATTTCTTTCAAAAATATCTGCTGCTTTTGCATCTGCCTGATAAGAAACCGAAATATGATCCATCACCTCAAATCCTGCTTCTTTCCGCATCGTCTGCAGCTTGCTGATAATTTCACGTACAAATCCCTCTTCCAACAGCTCCGGCGTCAGGTTTGTATCTAACACAACGGTAACAGACGAATCCCCCTCTGTCATATATCCTTCCATCTGCGTCATCGTGATAAGCAGATCGTCTTCTGATAATACAACGTTTTCGCTGATACTGTCAAGTCGGAGTACACCTGTTTCCCGCAACGTGCGCATCGCTGCGTTTCCGTCCAAAGCAGCCAGTTCTTGTTGAATCTGCTTTAAATATTTCCCATATTTCGGCCCTACCGTACGAAGCTGAGGCTTGAACGTATAGTCTGTATATGCGCTTACATCATCTGTAAAAGATACTGTCTTTACATTTAGTTCATCTTCAATGATTTTCACAAAATAGTCCTGCAGCGCTACCGGTGCCTTTACAAACATCTTTCCAATCGGCTGACGGTTCTTAATATTTGCTGCGTTACGGCACGCACGCCCCATAACAACGATCTTTAATACCGCATCCATATCCTCTTCCAGCTGCGGCTTGATATACGATTCCATAACTGCAGGAAAATCGCATAAATGTACGCTTTCTGGTGCAGACGCATCCACGCTGCATACAAGATTGCGGTAAATATCTTCCGTAATAAACGGAACTAACGGAGCAGCTGTCTTGGCAATCGTTACAAGCGCAGTATACAAGGTCATATAAGCATTTACTTTATCCTGCTCCATACCCTTTGCCCAAAAACGCTCACGGCTTCTTCTGACATACCAGTTAGACATCTCATCCGTAAAATTGTCCAGCGCCCTGGCCGCTTCAGGAATCCGATAGCTTCCAAGATTTTCATCCACTGACTTTACAACAGAATTTAGTTTGGATAAAAGCCACTGATCCATCACGCTTAACTTCTCATATTCCAGCTTATATTTCGAAGCGTCAAATCCGTCTATATTTGCATATAATACAAAAAATGCATACGTGTTCCAAAGCGTGCCGAGGAATTTACGCTGACCTTCCTGTACCGCTTTCCCATGGAAGCGGTTTGGCAGCCACGGCGCACTGTTAATGTAAAAATACCAGCGAATCGCATCCGCACCATACGTTTTTAACGCTTCAAACGGATCGACCGCATTTCCTTTGGATTTGCTCATTTTCTGACCGTTTTCATCCTGCACATGTCCGAGCACAATGACATTTTCATACGGCGCCTTGTTAAACAGCAGCGTAGATTCTGCCATCAGAGAATAAAACCATCCGCGCGTCTGATCGACTGCTTCTGAGATAAACTGTGCCGGGAACTGCTGTTCAAACAAATCCTTATTTTCAAATGGATAATGGTGCTGTGCAAACGGCATAGCTCCAGAATCAAACCAGCAGTCAATCACTTCCGGCACACGGTGCATCTGTCCGCCGCACTCGCAGCATGGATACGTCACTTCATCAATATATGGCCGGTGCAGCTCTGTATCTGATACCTCCTGCCGTCCGCATTTCTCTGCCAGTTCCGCCCGGCTGCCAATGCATTCCTGATGTCCGCAGGCACATTCCCAGACTGGAAGAGGCGTACCCCAGTAACGGTTACGGGAAAGTCCCCAATCCTGGATATTTTCCAGCCAGTCTCCAAAACGTCCTTTGCCAATTGACTCTGGTATCCAGTTCACCGTATTGTTGTTGCGGATCAAATCTTCTTTTACTTCGGTCATTTTAATAAACCACGATTCTCTCGCATAGTAAATAAGCGGCGTATCACATCTCCAGCAATGCGGATACTCATGCTCAAATTTCGGCGCATCAAATAACAATCCCGCCGCATCTAAATCCTTTAATACCATCGGATCTGCTTTTTTTACAAAAACGCCCGCGTAATCCGTTTCTTCTGTCAGCTCGCCTTTGCCATTCACCAGCTGCACAAACGGCAGATCATACTTTCTGCCCACCTGAGCATCGTCTTCACCAAATGCAGGCGCAATGTGTACGATTCCCGTACCATCTGTCATCGTTACATAGGAATCACAAGTTACATAAAATGCCTTCTTATGCTGTTTTTCCACTAATGCATCTGCAAAATGAAACAGCGGTTCATACTCCTTGTATTCCAAATCTGTCCCTTTGTATGTCTCAAGCACTTCATAGGCTGCTGACGGCTCATCTTCCTTTGCAAGATTTGCAAACACCTTATCTAACAACGCTTGCGCCAGATAATAAATATAGCCATCTGCTGCTTTGACCTTGCAGTATACCTCATCTGGATTCACACAAAGTGACAGATTGGATGGAAGTGTCCAAGGCGTCGTTGTCCATGCGAGAAAATATGCATCCTCTCCCACAGCTTTAAAACGCACGATCGCAGAACGTTCCTTAACCGTCTTATATCCCTGTGCGACTTCCTGAGACGAAAGCGGTGTCCCGCAGCGTGGACAGTACGGAACCGTCTTAAAGCCTTTGTACAGCAGCTTTTTATCCCAAATCTGCTTTAACGCCCACCATTCTGACTCAATATAATCATCTTCATATGTCACATAAGGATCGTCCATATCTGCCCAGAAACCGACCGTTTCTGAAAAATCTTCCCACATTCCTTTGTATTTCCATACGGATTCTTTGCACTGTTTGATAAACGGCTCCATTCCATATGCCTCAATCTGGTCTTTTCCATTTAGTCCAAGCAGTTTTTCCACTTCCAGCTCTACCGGAAGCCCATGCGTATCCCAGCCGGCTTTACGTGGTACATATCTTCCTTTCATCGTCTGGTATCTTGGAATCATGTCTTTAATGACACGTGTCAGCACATGTCCGATATGTGGTTTGCCGTTTGCTGTTGGCGGCCCATCATAAAACGTATATGTTTCACCGTCTTTTCTGGAATCCATTGATTTTTGGAAAATCTTTTTCTCTTTCCAAAAATCAATGACCTTATGCTCTCTTTCTACAAAATTCATGTTGGTATCTACTTTGCTGTACATACTCTGTCTCCTTTTTGTTCGATCACAATGTTAATAAAATTTGCCCCTGTCGTCAAAGAAATCGAAAAAGTTTTCATAACCATTGTCATAATCATAGTCAAAATCATATTCATATCCCGGCTGCTCTTCCCTGTAATATTCCTCAGCTTCCCGATAATACTGCATAAACGGCACCCACATCAGCGCAATTGTCGCAATCAGTGCAATGATGGATAAAACTGCTGTAATCATTCCGGTAAGCGCCATCCCTTTGCCCTGCGGCCCTTTGCTGTACTGCAGGATTCCAAAAATAATGGCTGCAACTGCCAATGGAATATTCACACACGTACAAAACAGCATCAGCGATAAAATACCAAGAATCATCGATGCAATTCCAAAACCAGTGCTGTAAGCTTTGTCATTTGTTTTTTGATACTGCTGATATGGGCCATTTTGCCCCTGTTGATACGGGCCGTTCTGCTGATTTTGCCCCTGCTGATACCAGGTGTTTTTATCATAATCATTCCTCTGCTGATACTGGCTATTTGGATCATAACCATTTTGCTGATAATTGCCACCCTGCCAATACTGGCCATTTGGATCATAGCCATTTCCCTGCTGATACTGACTATTTGGATCATAGCCATTTCCCTGCTGATACTGACTATTTGGATCATAACTGCTGCTCTGCTGGTACTGGCCATTTTGCTGATAGCTGTCTGTTTGGCAGTACTGGCCATTTGAATCATAGCCGCCCTGCCAATACTGGCCGTTTGGACCATAGCTGCCCTGCTGGTACTGGCCATTCGGATCGTAATTACTGCTCTGCTGGTACTGACCATTCGGATCATAATTACTGCTCTGCTGGTACTGGCCATTTAGATCATAACTGCTGCTCTGCTGGTACTGGCTATTTGGATCATAACCGCTGCCCTGCTGGTTTTGATTGTTGTTATCATTCATATTTTCGTGCAGATAAGAATCATCTTGCATATTAGAATCTGCCTCTGCTACAACGGTCTGTTCATCTGATGCAAAAGAATGCAAAGCGTTTTCATCCTTTTGATCCGTCAGCTCTTTTTGGCCTGTCTGTACGGGATCTTCCTCCTGCTCCAGGCCGGTATCTTCGTATTGACTTTTATCTTCCATTGCTGCAATCACCTCTTTTTTATTTTATATATCCAAAACGATTTGTCAATCCCTGCCATACAAATCCCTTGTATATACTTTATCTGCCACATCTTCTAATTCCTGCGCGAAACGGTTAGCCACGATCACATCAGCGCTTTTTTTAAACTGTTCCAAATCGCGTATAACCTGGCTTCCAAAAAACAAATCTTCTTTTAACAACGTAGGTTCATAAACAATAACCGTTGCTCCTTTTGCTTTAATACGCTTCATAACGCCCTGAATCGAACTCTGTCTGAAATTATCCGAATCCGCTTTCATCGTCAGACGGTAAATGCCTACCACACATGCATTTCCCGGCAGACCGTCCAATCCCCTGCTGCTGTCTTTCTCATAATAACCGCCCTTTGCAAGAATCTGTTCTGCTACAAAATCTTTACGCGTACGATTTGATTCCACAATGGCTTCGATTAAATTCTCCGGCACATCTTTATAATTAGCCAAAAGCTGCTTCGTATCCTTTGGCAGACAATAGCCGCCGTACCCAAACGAAGGGTTATTATACTGTTGTCCGATTCTTGGGTCCAAACAAACCCCTTCGATAATATGTTTTGTATTCAGTCCGCGAACCTCTGCATAAGTATCCAGCTCATTAAAATAAGATACCCGTAATGCCAGATACGTATTCGCAAACAGCTTGACCGCTTCTGCCTCTGTGGATTCCATATAGAGCACCGGAATATCTTTCGCATACGCTCCTTCGCATAAAAGACCTGCAAATACTTCTGCCTCTTTGTCCATTTCTTTACAAACACTTCCCACAATAATTCTGGACGGATACAGATTGTCATGCAGCGCATGTCCTTCCCGCAAAAACTCTGGAGAAAACAACAGACGTTTTGTCCCGTACTTTTTACTTGCTTCTTTTGTAAAGCCGACCGGAACCGTAGACTTTACGACAATCACTGCGTTCGGATTTAATGCCGTCACATTTTGTATGACCTCTTCGACCGAAGAAGTGTCAAAATAGTTAAGCTTTGGGTCGTAATTCGTCGGGGTTGAAATAATGACAACATCCGCACTCTGATAAGCCTGTGTTCCATCTGTAACCGCAGAAAGCTGCAGCTGTTTCTGTTCCAGAAAATCAGTAATATCCTGATCGATAATCGGTGATTTGCGTGCATTAATGAAAGACACTTTTTCCGGCTGAATATCTACCGCTGTTACTTCATGATGCTGGGAAAGCAGGACTGCCAGTGACAATCCTACATACCCGGTTCCTGCTACTGCTATTTTCATCTGTTTTCCTCTCTAATCCCAAAGGCATCCACCATATACGCCTGTATCTGTAAGCTGGCGGAACGCTTCTACAACGCTGTCTTTATCTTCCGCATAAGTAACCCCAAACCATTTATCTGGTGTAGGCAGCACTTTTACAGTAGCCTGCCCGCTCTGTAGCATCTGGTCAATCACCTGCGGCAGCAAATATTCTGCCTTAATGTCTGTCGGATTCATCTGCTGCATAAATTCTGCAAATTTTTCCTGCAATACCTGTAAAAATTCCGGCGTAAGTCCCCACAGGTTCATAGAAGCAGGTGTCTCATCTGCCAGCACCGTGCCATCTTCGCTGCAGATTCGTCCCTCCTTTGTACGCTCTATTCCGCCTGTTTCTACAACTTTCAATAACTCATTGTTATCATTTGTCTGACAGATACCACGAGTTACAGTGCCATTTTCACTGAGTGTATTCTGAATCTGAAAACCAGCCATACAATACTGCCCAGTTGTATTTTCATGCTCTCTTAAAAAATGATATACATTTTTAAATGCTGTTTTTCCATAATAGTCATCTGCATTGATTACCGCAAACGGTACATCGAGTATGTTCCTGCAAGCTAATACCGCATGTCCCGTCCCCCACGGTTTTACACGATCAGGCGGACAGGAAAAGCCTTGCGGGAGGTCATTGTTATCCTGAAATACATATTCTACTGGACATACTTTTTCGATTTTGGAACCAATCACTTCTTTAAACTCCGCTTCGATGTCTTTGCGAATAATAAATATTACTTTTGTAAATCCTGCTTCCAATGCATCATGAATGGAATAATCAATAATAATTTCCCCCTGTGGCCCTACTTTCTGCAACTGTTTAATACCTGCTCCATAACGGGAACCGATACCAGCGGCCATAATCACAAGCGCTATATCTTTCATAAATGAAATATCCTCCTTCGTTTTTTCAAAATGACTTACTTATCATACCATTACTAGCTGTTTTGTTCAAGGGTAAACCTGTTTTGCTGGAATTTTGTTGCACACAAGAAAAAAACTATGCTATAATGCTTTTATTAATTACAGAAAGGAACAGTAAACTATGGAACATTATTATCAGCCAGAAATCGAATGTGCATCTGCAGACCAGATACGGGCCTGGCAGGATGAACGACTTGCAAAAACAGTAAAACGGGTTTATGAAAATGTAGCATTCTATAAAAATAAAATGGATCTGGCAGGAATCAAACCGGAAGATGTCCAATCCGTAGATGATTTACATAAACTGCCGTTTCTGACAAAAGATGACCTGCGCGACGCCTATCCGTACGGCCTGCTGGCGTCTCCTTTATCTGACTGCGTGCGCATCCAGTCAACGAGCGGTACTACCGGGCGCAGAGTCGTTGCATTTTATACGCAGCACGATCTGGATCTTTGGGAAGAATGCTGCGCTCGGGCAATTGCTGCCGCCGGCGGTACAAAAGATGATGTCGTACATGTCTGCTATGGCTACGGCTTGTTTACAGGCGGCCCGGGATTAAACGGCGGTTCTCACAAAATCGGCTCTCTCACACTTCCAATGTCATCGGGAAATACCGATCGCCAGATACAGTTTATGTGCGATCTCGGCTCTACGATCTTATGCTGTACACCGTCTTATGCAGCTTATCTTGCAGAATCTATCTGGGAGCGCGGCCTGCAGGATCAAATAAAACTCAAAGCAGGTATCTTCGGTGCAGAAGCCTGGACAGAGGAAATGCGGCATGATATTGAACAAAAGCTCGGGATCAAAGCTTTTGATATTTATGGACTGACAGAAATATCCGGCCCAGGTGTTTCTTTTGAATGCAGTGAACAGACAGGTATGCATATTAATGAAGATCATTTTATCGCTGAAGTCATAAATCCACAAACAGGAGAAGTACTTCCTGACGGCGAAAAGGGCGAGCTTGTATTTACAAGCATTACAAAAGAAGCTTTTCCGCTGCTTCGTTACCGTACCAGAGATATTTGCATACTCAGCCATAAAAAATGTTCTTGCGGACGCACGCACGTAAAAATGACAAAACCGTTAGGACGCAGTGACGATATGCTGATTGTAAAAGGCGTCAATGTATTCCCATCCCAGATTGAAACAGTTCTGCTCAATCAGGGTTATCCGGCAAATTATCAGATTATCGTCGGCCGGAAAAATAACAGCGATACGATTGAAGTGCAGGTGGAAATGACACAAGAAATGTTCTCCGATAATGCCGGCGTCGTTGCTGATCGCGAAAAGAAACTTGTAAATGCGTTAAAGGCAATGCTTGGCATTTATGTAAAAGTAAAACTCGTAAATCCAAAGACCATTACCAGAAGCGAAGGAAAGGCTGTCCGTGTCATCGACCAAAGAAATTTATATCAGGGATAAGGCCGCAAACACAACATCTTATAAAAAATTCATCAGACAGGAGGGGAATATTATGACAGTAAAACAAATTTCCATATTTGTGGAAAACAAACCGGGAAAACTTGCAGAGCTGACCGAATATTTACAGCAGTCACAGATCGATATGCGGGCATTGTCCATTGCAGAAGCTCAGGATTTCGGCATTGTACGCATTATCGTAGACGATGCTTACAAAACATCTTGCGTCTTAAAAGAAGCCGGATATGTCGCTTCGATTACACCAGTGCTTGCCGTAGAGATGCCGGACGAACCGGGAAGCTTATTTAAAATCTTAAATATGCTGGGCGACGGCGGTGTCAATCTGGAATATATGTACGCTTTCCTGACCCGGAAAAAAGCAACTGCCTATATGGTGCTGCGGGTAGAAAATAACGAAAAGGCAATCGAAGTTTTAAATAAGCATGGAATTCATACGATTTGCCAGGAAGCACTTGCGAATTTATAAATTTTATAAATAATCATACGGTCTTTGCGGAATCTTTTACCATTACCGCAAAGACCACCGCTGATTCTAGAGTTCTATCTTTTCAGGAAATGCCTCCTTGCGCATAATCCCCCACATTTTATCAATATATGCCAAAGTATAAAAATTTTCATAATAAATAATACACCATTTTCTGTCGCAGCGAAAACCGAAGTGTTAAAGAGGTTGGAAGCTCCCTGCGATCCATCCGCCGGCAGTATTCTTCGATCGAAAATGTATTGATTTTAAATTGTCTATGTAAAAGCGTCGTCGCTGAACATCCAAATCCAAAAAAATGATCTCTTATCATAGAAGAATAGCAGGCACCGTTCTCATTGGAAAATGTCCAAATGGAAGTAAAGGTAAAATCAATAAAAGGATAAATGGCGATATGGTTCGCCCCATTTGCAAAAGCCGTATCAATATCCGCTTTCAAATCAGTTTACTTAACGGATTCACGAACGACTCTGCACCGGACGGAATGGTTTTGCTGTCTCTGAAATTTTTTATAAAAAATACTGGCCATCCCCCATTTCCTGTGGTATGATATCCGCATTACCTTATTACCAGATTCTCACAAACGAAAGGAAACTACCACCATGACGTCACTGCGCAATATGACTTCCGGCTCTCCGGGCCGCCTGATTCTTTCTTTTGCACTGCCGCTGATGCTCGGCAATCTGTTTCAGCAATTTTATACGATCGCAGACGCCGCTATTGTCGGACAGGTACTCGGCGTATCCGGCATCGCAGCTGTAGGCGCTGCCGAATGGATCATCTGGATGATGCAAGGTATGATTCAGGGCTTTACACAGGGCTTCGGCATTCAGATGTCTCAGGATTTTGGCGCGCAGCAGTATGAAAAACTACGCAACGTCATTATCAATTCTGCTTTTTTATCTACTGTAAGCGCCTGTATCATGCTTGCCGGCGGACAAATATTTGCTGCTTGGATGCTGGAAATTTTGCATACTCCCGAAGCCGTCTGGCAGAATACGATGCTTTATATGCGCACAATGTTTTGGGGCATTCCGGTTGTTATGGCTTACAACCTGTTTGCTTCCATCCTGCGATCACTTGGGGATGGAAAAACGCCGCTGTATGCAATGATCTGCGCTTCTTTTATAAATATCGGCCTGGATCTTTTGTTTGTTCCGGTCCTTCATATGGGCGTATTTGGCGCAGCCGTCGCAACTGTACTGGCACAGCTTTGTTCCAGCCTGCTTTGCGTTATAAAGATCATGCGCATTGACATTTTAAAATTTCAGCGCAAAGACTTTGCACTTCATACAAATCTGCATCTGCGGCTTATGAAGCTTGGTATACCTATGGCTTTTCAAAACTTTGTCATATCTGTCGGAGGTATGATCGTACAGTCTGTCGTAAACGGATTTGGGGTTGCGTTTATTGCCGGATTTACCGCTACGAATAAATTATATGGAATGCTGGAAGTTGCAGCGACATCCTATGGCTTTTCCATGACGACTTATACCGGACAAAATCTCGGTGCCGGAAAGACATCGCGTATCCGCAAAGGCTACCGTGAAGCACTTGTCATTGCGATGATAACATCCGTTATCATTGCTGCTGTCATGATCTTTGCAGGAAAGTGGATTTTACTCTGCTTTATTAACGGAGATGAACAAACAACAGCAGACACCCTTGCAATTGCTTATCATTACCTGTTTATTATGAGTATCTGCCTGCCAATTTTGTACTATCTGCATGTAACGCGCTCCTGCATTCAGGGGCTTGGAAATACGGTGCTACCAATGATTTCCGGCTGTGCAGAATTTGCAATGCGTACTGCAGCCGCATTGCTGTTGCCAATAGCACTTGGACAAGACGGTATCTTTTATGCGGAAATTGCTGCCTGGGCCGGAGCGGATATTGTTCTGTTTATCAGCTTCTACTACAGTATGCACAGACTGCAGTTTTTATCAAAACAAGAAGAAAACTAACATCTCAAAAATTTATGCATATGCTTCCAAAATATGTATAAGCGCACTTGCGCTGCTGCTATGGGAACGTTCCAATATCGTATGATTCCGCTCACACTCTGTGACAGCACAGCGCACCATTTTATGAGATGCTGTCGCCGTAAACAGGATCATCAGATCTGGAGAGCCAATCTGACTGCCAAGATCTGCCCTCATTTTCGTAAACACTTTTGATTTATGTTTATACCTTTTACATATTTCTTTATACCTATTTTCCATCCTCTCATGTCCTCCAATAATCACAACGCTCATATATAATCTCCTTTCAATAGTTAGTTTTTGCTAACCTCTCAGGTTAAATAAAAATGCCAATCGGCATTTTTATTTTTCTGTTTTCTAAGGGAAGCTCCTGCAAACATTTATTAGTCGAAACTAACTTCTTATAGAATACCACATGACGGATTTTTCTGTCAATAGATTTTTGCAGAAGAAAATGCTTCACACTTTTTACGTTACTTTTCACACCCAATGTCATTTACTTAAGCTTTTCATAGTCAGACTTTGCGCCTGGCGGAATGGTTTTGCTGGCTGG
>CAJTZX010000050.1 GCA_910584345.1 uncultured Eubacterium sp.
ATGCCCGATCTGTATCAGGTAATAATGATTTTTCAATGCCTGGTAATTCCTGCTGTATAAATGTTCCAGAAAATAACCGTGTCTTTTCTGCGCCTTAAAGCCTTCATTTTCTATTTTCCACCGCCGCCTGCCGGCTTCCGCCAGCGCAGACACATTTTTCTGGTTAACGGGAAAATCTGTCAGGAACAGAAATCTTGTTTTTACGTTTTCTGTCTCCCCCCCCCTTTCTGCTTCCTTTTTTATTTCCACATTCCGTTTCTCACCGTACTCTGCTATGTTTACCTTATGGCCATTATCATCAATGTCCGTAACGAAGTCATGCCAGCAGAATCCGTCACGGAGTTCCTGTTCCCGACGATTCTTCTCTGTTTTTTTCAGCCTGCCGTATTCATCTGCAACCGTCGGGATGCTGCCTTCTTTATAGCGGAGGATATAGTGCCAACCGCTGCTACGACATCTGGTAAAGAAATTTTCACACGCATAAAGGCTGTCCGCACAAAAACAGGCGGGAAGCTTTGGGAATTCCTTCTTAAACCGTTCCATCAGCCTGTAATATGCCTTTCTTTCACAGTCCTGTTTTTCCGCTTCTTCCCCATCCGTATTTTCAACAAATTTTCATCCAGTTTTCTGCGGCTGCTGTGAATCTGCGTCCCGTCCACAATTATCTGCCAGTATTTATCCCTGATCCGTGCATCTGCAAATGAACGGCTGCGTACCAGCCTGCAGACAAGCTGGCAGACAGTATCCTGCAGTTCTTTTGGATCCAGCCTTTCCAGGTATTTATTTATCGTTTCCCAGTAAGGAATTTCATCCGCGGATGCACTTTCCACGCATATTTCCCAGACATTCGTTACTTTTCACGGGGTGGGGAAACTCATAACTATCAATTATGCTTTTGCTGAATTTGAAAATAATTTTATCAACACTGGGCAGGCTGTTTATGAGGAAAAAGACCGTGCACAGGAGCTTTTGATTGAAGAACTAAACCATGCCCTGCAGCTTTTTGCAGATGGCGTTTCTGACAAAAAGGCAGGGGGGAAAGGGAAAAGACGGGGCGGGCGTATGAATGACCAGCAGTATTTCCAGTCAACTTCATTATCATACCGGCTTAAAGCTGCGGAGCGGGAACTGGAAGCTTTATGCTCCGGCGAAGCTTATGTCAAGCTGCGGGCGGAATACGAGGGCGTTATCCGAAGCCAGAACGCAGCCATAAAAAGGCTTCAGAAAGAGCGAGACAGCTTTTCCTTTTCCCGTAAAGAAATCATGCGCCAGTGGATGGATGTGCTGGAAGACGTCCAAAAAGAGCATGATTTTACAGCTATGGTTCTGACCATCAGGAATGCATGGTGCATATCGAGCGTTACCTCAGGGACAGCATAGAGAATGAGAAAAACCTTACCTGGAATAAGCAGATGCTGGAGCTGGTACAGGAGAGGATCCATGAGAACCATATGGCCCCGGAAGGTGTGGCAGACGAAAAAACCGCTGCATTTGAGGCAAGGTATGACGCTATCGTACAGACAGCCGCAAAAGAATACGAAGACGTGCCGCCGTCAGACTATTACAGGGATGGATATAACTTATATTTGCGGATGGCCAAATACAAACATAACCATCTCCTGTTCCTGTCAAACACGCTTGTGGAGCCTGACAGCAACCTGTGTGAACGGAAAGCGCGGGTTTTGAAGGGGGAAAATCAACCAGGCCATTTCCCTGCGCAGCTTTGAGCATCTGACCTGTTTTTGCGAATGCCTGAGCGTACTTGATCCATTTGCAACAGACAGCGAAAACAACCTTTATAAATCTGTCCAGGAAGTTTTCAGACGGGAAAAGCCAGCGAAAACAAAAGATGAGCTTTCTGAAGTCGATACGGTTGTGGCTGAGCAGGCAGCAGGATAAAGAGAGTTATGCAATTGTCTGTTTGTTTTAATTTTAGAGATAGCCCGTTATAATCAAACAGGGACTCAAATGAGTCCCTGTTTGTCGTGCCCTAATTTCCCAACTCCGTGAAAAGTAACAAGTATTTTAAATTTTGATAAAATTCTTTCAATTTAGACTTGTTTTTTTCATACTAATGATATAGAATATAGAAGGAAAGGATACGTGTCATTAGAAGTATGACATTGAAACAGCTAATGTAGCCCTGACTCCTTTGAATCCTTGTCTGTTTTGCAGACTGGTCATGTCAGGGAAATAAAGGTTAACTATTTAGCCGGTTTTACCACAAGATAAAACTGTTTTGAATGTTTTTCTTCTATAACACGTTAATTTCACCTTTGTTCTCATTGAAAAACCTCTTTCCTTTATAGGATTATGTGAAGAAATAATTTATAAATAGTTACTCTAACACGTTTTTCTATAAAACAGGAGGTTTTTCACCTTATTTTTCCACCTTTATTTTTGACCATTTCGAAAAATATTTTTTCCGTTTACCTTCTTATATGTACGAACCCTTACATAATATCTCTTCCCTGGTTTCTGATTTTTTACAGAAATTTTCGTCTTTTTGCAGTCATTTACCATTCTGCTCTTAGCGCCTGTAAATTTTATATTTTCTGAATATTGAATCTGGTACCCATCTACCTGTACTGTCTGCTTTTTCCATCGTACTATGAATTTGTTTGTATCTGACAAAATCCGTCCTTTCAGGGATGTCCCTCTTGGCAGAATTTTGAATGTCTTCTTTACCGTACCAGTATATCTGCCCTTCAGGGTAATAATTGCGCTGGCCATACCGACCGCTTTGTTATTCTGATATACTACATGATAGTACTGTGAAGAAATCTTCTTGCCATTAGTATCTTTCAAGATACTGTCTTACCAGAATAAACAAAAGATTGCGATTGGAGTTTCACAGAATTGACTCGAGGAATCAAGTCAGCTTTTCCCTCGCCACATCTCGTACATTCAAAATAACGCATACCATTTTCTTTCGTAGATGCCGGTAACTCTGTAATTGTATACTCATGAAAATATTTTTGTACTATAGTACTTGGTCAATTATTTTTCCACATCCAAAACAGTATTTTGCTCCTGAATAGCCATCCATTGTGCACGATGGCTCTACTTTTCCTCGTAATTCTGTCTTATTGTGGTAACAGGATTCATAAGGAATCATTCCATAACCGGCAAATACAGCTTTAACTTTTACATAGGAAGCTTTCACTACAATAAATGTTTTCGCATCCCACTCAGCCAAGACTTCTCCACCTTCTGCTTCCCATTTATGAAAAACATATCCATCTGGTATATCATCTGCTGAAATACTCACAATACTTCCGTAAACCGCCCGATCCATTGATGCCTTCCCGTGTTCTACAGTAATTGTACACTCTACGGCTACACCTGAACTGTCTGGTTTTACAGATACTCCCGGTTTTTGTTCATCTGGTGCAACTGGTATCTGTCCACCTGGCACAAACGGCTTGTGACCATCCGATTCACCTGGCCTATCCCGTCCCGAAACATTTGTCCCACCTGGCAATACTTCCCAAGATACATCTGAAACATTCCCTCCTGGTACATTTGATGTCTCTTCATCCAGATTTGTACTCCCAGAAGAAGTTAGCGGCCGATACATAGCTTGTTCTAACTTATATTCTTTCTGACTTGTACTGCCTGAATCAGAAACAATATATTTTTCCTCATCTGCAAAAATAGAAATCGTTGTATCTTTTATAACTGCAACGTTTTGAAACTCTTTTGTGTCCAAAACTCCATGATCCTGAATGGAAAATACAGAGCAGTCTACAGTTCCAGGACTTCTCCCAACACATTTTACCGTATACCCCGCGTCTTTTGGATAATAAATATATTTTTCATAATCTTTGTCAATCTGATTGAATACAGCATAGCAATATATCGGGCCTTCTTTTTGATTGCATTCATTGCCATCTCTTACAGTCAACAACAACGTACCATGTTCATCAAAAACCTGCACATCCACCGGACAATCAATTGCATATCCAAGCAATTCGTCTGTCCTGCTTTCTGTAAATCCTCTATCTAGCAGTGCATCTACAAAAACTCCAGCTCCGCCAGCTGCTATTGATTTCATTCATTCATCCAAAACCTGACTTCGACTGCCAGATGCAACATTTTCTAAATGTTCTGCTGCAGTACATACAACATCATATTACGAAATCCGCGGCTTTTCATAAATTTCCTTATTTGATCCGTATAAATATCAGTACTGTATTCAGGAGCAGGCGTTACGATATCTGGTTTGTTTACTGTTAACCTGCACGACGCCAATTGCTTCCCATTCAACATTCCAGTAATGATTGTCTCACCTGCAGACTTTGGAGTTATATAAACAATAATCCCTCTATTGGAATATTTTCCGGTACTCCCAGGCCCCGGCAAGCAGCGTACTTGATCCGCCACCAAATGATTGCTGCTCTTCCAGCTGATTTTATTAATCAACTCCTTCCACACAGCATCATCTGCTCTCTGTCCATTTTCTAAATATACCGTCCCGGTAACAGCTGCATCACTGTCTCCTAATGTTACTTTTGACAAACTCTGTAAACTTACTCTGGCTATACTCGCAATATCGGATGACGGAACATCCTGATCTTCTGTATCAGGTTTTTCTATGTACCATGTACCTGAATGAATATCTATATTAAGTACCGGAGCAACCGGAAAATACCCACGAATATTTTCACCTTGCATATCAATTCTTCCGGAAGATGAAGAAATCAAAACTTGATATGGTTTATATCCAGGTGTCCTTAAGCACCATGCACTATTTTTATTTTATAGGAAGCCTGTGCTGGGTGCCTATTGTCTGACTTTTATGTGTTATGAGATTTGTATTCGGATACCTATTGTTCACTGTTTTATTTGCATATAAAATACATTGACAGAATCCTACTTTTATTAGAAAATAAAGAAAGAAAAAATATGCAAAGATATTTGAAAATGAATATTTAAAATGTCAGCTTAACAATGAAAGGGGATGATTTGCTTGATGCAGGATGATAATTTTAAAGCCATGGAAGTGGATAATGTGAAAATATTTTTATGAGTATCTTTATAACTGAGGAGAGAAAAGTCAATGAACAGTAAAAAAATGATGATAGTAATTTTAATGTCTGTCGCACTTGTGGCTGGATGCGGAACAGATGCGGTAGATAAGAATGCAGATCACGCGGGAGCAACAGCAGATCAGGAACAAAAATCGGACAAAGATGCACAAGACTCAACAGAAAACGGCAACGATTCTGAGGAAAAAACAGAGATCAGAAGAGAAAAATACGATGATTGTGACGGAAGTGGACATGGATATGTAGAAATTTACTATTCCGATGGAAGTATGGAAACTGAAGAATATTAATGCCGCTTCAGAATAAATCTGGGTAGGAGTGAAGCATATGAAGATCCATAAAAAAGAAAAAAAGAAAATGTGGCGAATACTGCTGACAGCGTTTGTTCTGATGTTTATTCAGTCCAAAAGTCTGGTTCAGGCAGATAAAAATTTTAATAACGTAATTGTAGATATGCAGCTTACGAACGATAATGAATCAGGGGTAGATGAACATGAGTCTGATTACAGCATTAAAGTGGAAAATCAGAAAAATGGTGAATCAGGAAAGTGGAAAACCAGAAATCAAAGGTTTTTCTATTATGAAAATGGAAAAAAAGTAACCGGTTTAAGAGAAATCCAGAACAAATATTATTATTTTGCAGCGAATGGCATTCAAAGAACCGGTTGGCAGTATGTGAACGGTGATTACTATTTTTTCAAAATAGGGAATGGTGAGAAAGGCTGGATGCAAAAAGAAAAAACAGTAAATGGTATTCGGTTAACAGAAAATGGCAAAGCGGAGCTAACTGCGGCAAGTACAGAGAAACTAAACGTTTTGGTCAGAGCAAATCAAGTTTTAGAAAAGGCAACAAGACCTGAAATGGGGAAGGCAGAAAAATTGCAGAAGTGTTTTGAATATTTATTACAACATTTTCAATATCGCGGTTCACCCGTCTTTGAAAAGACAAAACAGTGGGAGACAGATTACGCATTGAACTTATTTGAAGAGGGACATGGTAATTGTTATGCATTTGGAGCTGCATTTGCATTTTTGGCAAATGCAGCTGGATATAAAAACTGTTATGCAGTGTCCAGCGGTGGGCATGGCTGGGCTGAAATAGCAGGAAAGATCTATGATCCCACATGGAGCCTGATTGACGATGAAAACAGTTATTATGGAGTAAGTTTTAGTTTAAGTGGTCAAGATGGCAGACCTAATTATAAAAATTCGCGTAAATACGTAGCAAAAATATGAAATAAAGTTAAAGTGTAGGGGAGATTATTGTGTATAACCTGTTGATACAGTGATTGTATCAGCAGGTTTTTTTTGATTATCCACTAAATCAGTACAAGGTTCTGCATATAGTTTTAATATTGTGTACTAATAAAATAAAAAAGTGACTCAAAATACTAAAATAGTGTTCAAATGATTCGAATAGTACTGGATTAAACAGAAAATATGTGATATGATACTAAATGAGTAGATGAAACAGTGTGATTGTATGTGAGGAGGTATAAAATGTTTAGGAAGAAAGAAGAGAGAAAAGAAGGAAAAGAAGAAAGTATAAAAGATGATATATTGTTTTTATACAAAGCAGTTGATGATATGACTTGGAGTGTAGATGTTTTACGGAAACCTGATAGGGGAAAGTACATTTTACGAAGATTAAGAATGAGACAAATAACAGAAATAGTTGTTAAATTTATGGCTTTTACATGGGCTATGATATGGTCGATGATGAGCATTATATGCTTTTTGACGACAGGTGTTTCATGGATGTCGTTGTTAACTGCGGTGCCAGCACTTGCATTTTGGGTGATCTTAACAAAATCCATAGGATCTGTGACGATCATCAGTATGGAAATCAAGGAGCTGAAAAAAGAGCTTTTAGCAAGAGAGAAGAAAGGATAAAGACAGTTTTTAAGTATATCCGTATATTATAAATGACAGAACATTGATATAAAATGTTCTGTCATTTTATATTATGTCTATGTATTCGTTCGTATGAGAAGTATGAACCTTTTATATTGAGACGTAACAGGTCATAGTTTGACCTGTTACGAATAAGGAGGAGCCATGGAAATAATGTCATCGGAGTTTTTGACGATTCTGGTTCTTTTTTCTTAGCAGGTCTATCATTTGGGTAACGACAGCAATATCTTCTTCAGTCAGTTCTGATACATCAAGCCGTCTGGCAGGGTCAACGCCCAGAAGATAATCTGTGCTCACATGGAAGATGGATGCTAGTTTTATCAGTGCGACAGGAGAAGGGCTGCGATCCCGAAGTTCATAAAAAGATATGATAGATTTAGACTTGCCAATCTGTTCTCCAAGCTGCTCCTGTGTCAAACCAGAACGTTTGCGAAGATCTTTTAAGATTTCGCCGAAGTTTTTAGAATCCACTATTTGAACACCTCACTCCACAATTAGTATACCCAAGAATAGTGCAAAAAAGGTGTCGTAATTAGAAATAATATATAAAACAGGTGGCAAAAGTCAGTGATTCACTTTTGGGCTAAAATATGGTATAGTTTATAAATATTGGCAGATACTATGATAATTCAGATTCTAATAGAAATGGTGTTTAGCAGGTAACAGGCAAGGCAAGTTGATTTAGCGTTGATAATTGATAAATAGTTAAACTGTTTAGGAAAGGGTATTACTTTGAAAAGAAAATATTATTTCATTGATACGGAAAATGTTGGGGACAGCTGGTTAAAATTAGTAAAGAAATTAAAAAAGAAGGATCGGATTATCACTTTTTATACAGAAAATCATTCGAAATGTTTGGAAGAATTTTTAGTCAGACAAGTAAATAATCCTAAAATTATCTGGCTGGAATGTGCGGTTGGAAATAATGCTTTAGATTATCAGCTTCTCGGTGTGCTGGCGTATATGATTGCGAAACATCCTAAGGCATCCTATTGCATTTACTCGAATGACAAAGGCTATCAAAAAACGGTGGCGTTTTGGCAAAGCCGTGGAATACAAATGAAGCAGAAATTTCCAGAGCAGAAATATTTAGATCAGAAAAAGAAACGAGATAAAAAACAAAAAAAGAAGCATAAACAGTCCAAAAAAACAAAGGCCAAAAATCAGACAAAATTGTTTATGCAAAAACAAAGTATGTATTTAGACGCTTGCGATTATAAGGGAAATCAGACAAAATTGACGGAAGAACAATATGTGTCTGAAATTGCAAAGTCAATACCGTTTTCCAATCTAAATGGATGGTATTGTGCACTTACCGTCATATTAGGACAAAAATCCGGCAGAGAATGGTATCAGAAGATTCGGCGTGATGTACTTATGCGTGAAGATTTTTCCAAACATTTTACAGGGAACTCTGATGAGAGGTGTGTAAATATTGTAACACTAGCGTTATATGCACATGACCTGGATACAGACAAAGCAAAAAATATTTACGAGATCATACGTGCGCATCATTATAAGGATTTGAATGCTATTAAGATGGACTTTGATAAAATTCCGGAACTGAAAACACAAACTAAATATTATAGAGTGCTCCGGCCATTAGTAGCTCTATTAAAAGATTTGTAATCACATGGAATACCGAATGGGAGGTTATAACATGAAGGATCAATTCATCCGGGGGATTCAGATTAAATGGGAAAATATATCTCCATATAGTTATCTTAGAAGCATTCCGGCAGTACAAAACCTGCAGCATTTAGAATTTCATAAACCGATTACATTTTTAGTAGGAGAAAATGGGAGCGGAAAATCTACGATGTTGGAAGCGATTGCTATAGCAGAAGGTTTTAATCCTGAAGGAGGAACAAAAAATTACAGTTTTTCTACGTATGATTCTCATTCAGAACTTTATGAGGCAATTCGGATTATCAAAGGAGTCAGACATGCGGGATGGGGGTATTTTCTTCGGGCGGAGAGCTTTTATAATGTAGCGACAATGGAAGAAGAATATGCAAGGGGAACCGTACCGTCTGAACGGTTGCACCAAAAATCGCATGGAGAAAGTTTTCTTGCGGTTGCGCAGAAGCATTTTCGGCCGAACGGCCTTTATTTGTTGGATGAGCCGGAAGCAGCTTTGTCGCCTCAGAGACAATTGACGCTTTTAATGGAAATTGACCGATGTGTCAAAGAAGAATCTCAGTTTATGATTGTAACACATTCACCTATTTTGCTGGGGATGCCAAATGCAGAAATTTTGTCATTTGATGATGGGCAGATTCATCCATGTGATTATGAAGAGACTGATAGCTATCAGGTAACCGAAATGTTTATCAATCATCGAGCGCATTTGCTGAGACGATTGTTGGAAAATGAAACAGACACAATGTAAACCAGTGAAGTTGGAAAAGGCGATATGTCATTTTTAACTTTGCTGGTTTTATTTTTACATTATTTGGCATTATATATGCATTTTTGTGAAAAAATCTTATTAATTGTTTGATATATACAACGAAAATCATAAAAATTTCAATGTTTATAGAAAAATATTCTATGTTTTCCTTTGGAAATACTTGCTATACTGTTCAATATCAACAAGGGGTTACGCATAATGCGTGAATGTATGGAAAGGAGAAAAAATATGAAAAGAAAATTAGTTTCAATGACATTGGCAGTAATGATGGGCCTTTCATTTACTGCATGTGGATCAGGTGGAGATAACAAGTCTGCGACAGATGGCGGGAATACAGCGACACAAGATAGTACAAGCGATACCGCTGATGATGGTGCTGCAGATGACGCTTCCAACGACAATGCTGCAAACGACGGTTCTTCAGCGGAAGTGGCAAATAAAGACAAACCACTCGTATGGTTTAACCGCCAGCCATCGAACAGTTCTACAGGTGAATTAGATATGGCGGCATTATCTTTTAATGATAATACATATTATGTAGGATTTGATGCAAATCAAGGCGCTGAGCTGCAAGGAACCATGGTAAAAGATTATATTGAGGCAAATATCGATAAGATTGACCGTAATGGGGATGGTGTTATTGGTTATGTGCTTGCGATTGGTGATATTGGACATAATGATTCCATTGCACGTACAAGAGGTATTCGTAAAGCTCTAGGTACAGGCGTTGAAAAAGATGGTGATATTAACAGTGATCCGGTAGGTACAAATACAGACGGATCTGCTACTGCAGTTCAGGATGGTTCTATAGAAGTTGGTGGCAAAAAATATGTCGTACGTGAGTTAGCTTCTCAGGAAATGAAAAACTCTGCAGGTGCAACCTGGGATGCAGCTACAGCGGGTAACGCGATTGGGACATGGTCTTCTTCATTCGGTGAAGAAATCGATGTTATAGCATCTAATAATGATGGTATGGGAATGTCTATGTTTAATGCATGGTCAAAGGATAATAATGTACCTACCTTTGGCTACGATGCAAACAGTGATGCAGTAGCGGCAATTGCAGAAGGTTATGGCGGAACAATCAGCCAGCATGCGGATGTGCAGGCTTATCTGACGCTTCGTGTATTGCGTAACGCACTGGATGGTGTAGATATTGACACAGGTATCGGTACAGCGGATGAAGCAGGAAATGTATTGTCTGATGATGTATTTGTATATAATGAAGAACAACGTTCTTACTATGCGTTGAATGTAGCTGTTACCTCTGAAAATTATCAGGATTTCACAGATTCTACAAAGATCTATGAACCGGTATCCAAACAGCTTGATGAAACAAAGAGTCCTTCAAAGAAAGTATGGCTGAATATTTATAATGCTTCTGATAACTTCTTAAGTTCTACCTATCAGCCGCTGCTTCAGAATTATGATGATATTCTGAATCTGGAAGTTGATTATATTGGCGGTGATGGACAGACAGAGTCTAATATTACAAACCGTCTTGGAAATCCTGGCCAATATGATGCATTTGCAATCAACATGGTAAAGACAGATAATGCAGCTTCTTATACAGCTTTACTGAATCAGTAATTTTGCGCAGTATTTATTCATTTTGAAATAAGGACAGACAGGCGATTAGGGAGAAGAAATTCTCCCTAATCTTTTAGAAAATAGGGTAACAGTTTTATAAGAGTGTTGCCAAGTACATATACGGGGGAAAGAGTATGGCAGATAAGAAAGATCAGATCGTCTTATCGATACGCGGCATGAGCAAGTCCTTTGGCCGAAACCGGGTTTTGGACCACATTAATCTGGATGTGAAGCGCGGAACGGTTATGGGGCTAATGGGTGAAAATGGCGCCGGCAAATCAACCATGATGAAGTGTCTGTTCGGTACGTATCAGAAAGACGAAGGAATAATTTTCCTTGATGGGAAGGAAGTGAGTTTTTCCGGACCAAAGGATGCATTGGAAAACGGTATAGCAATGGTTCATCAGGAATTGAATCAATGTCTGGAAAGGAATGTCATTGACAATCTGTTTCTTGGACGGTATCCGGTCAATTCGATGGGTGTGGTGGATGAAGGCAGAATGAAAAAAGAAGCTTCCGAGCTTTTTCGGAAACTTGGCATGACCGTGAATTTAACACAGCCTATGCGTAATATGTCCGTATCACAAAGACAGATGTGTGAGATTGCCAAAGCAATTTCTTATAATTCAAAAGTAATAGTTCTGGATGAACCAACCTCTTCTTTGACGGTGCAGGAAGTAGAAAAGCTGTTTGAGATGATGCGGATGCTGAAAGAACAAGGAATTTCATTGATTTATATTTCTCATAAAATGGATGAGATTTTTGAAATCTGTGATGAAATCTCTGTACTGCGCGATGGGAATCTGGTTATGACAAAGAGCAGCAAAGATACAAACATGAATGAACTGATTGCTGCGATGGTTGGTCGCTCTCTGGAAAACCGGTTTCCTCCGGTAGATAATGAACCAAAAGATGTTATTTTATCGATTCAGCATTTGTCTACAAAGTTCGAACCGCATTTGCAGGATATTACGTTTGATGTAAAAGAGGGAGAGATTTTTGGGCTGTATGGTCTGGTGGGCGCTGGCAGGACAGAATTGTTGGAAACAATTTTTGGTGTTCGAACAAGAGCGGCAGGCCGAGTATATTTTAATCATCGTTTGATGAACTTCACCAGTGCCAGAGAAGCAATGGATCATGGATTTGCAATGATTACAGAAGAACGTAAGGCAAATGGTCTGTTTTTGAAGGGGGACCTTACGTTTAATACGACAATTGCAAATCTGGATCAGTATAAATCGGGCATTGCACTTTCAGATTCTAAAATGGTTAAGGCAACAGCAAAAGAGATCAAAATCATGCATACAAAATGTATGGGGCCGGAAGATATGATCTCAAGTCTTTCTGGCGGTAACCAGCAAAAGGTCATTATGGGGAAATGGCTGGAGCGGAGTCCGCAAATATTTATGATGGATGAACCGACCAGAGGAATTGATGTCGGTGCGAAGTATGAGATTTATGAGCTGATTATCAATATGGCCAAACAAGGAAAGACCATTATTGTTGTTTCTTCTGAAATGCCGGAAATACTTGGAATTACCAATCGTATCGGTGTAATGTCCAATGGACACCTTTCCGGAATTGTAAATACGAAAGAGACCGATCAGGAAGAGCTTTTAAGGCTTAGTGCAAAATACCTATAAAAGAGGGAGATGAAAGCATATGGCGAACGGAAACAGTATGATTCTAACAGCTGAACAGGAAATGGAGCTACGTCGACCAATTGAAGATTATGTCGGCGTAATACAAGCAAAGATAGACAGTCTCAGAGCAGATGGGACAGACAGGGTTCTCTCTCTTCAAAATCATATAGACAGAGTAAAGAGAGATCGTTCCCTTACAAAGCAGGAGAAGGAAGCGCAAATTGTTGCTGACCAGGCAGAGCTGGAGAAGGCAAAAGCAGTAGAAGCACAAAATAAAGATGAAATATCAAATTTGATCTCTGATGCAGAAGCTTATCTTAAGGAACATTTTAATAAAGATTATTATCAGGCAGTAAAAGAGAGCTGTGGACGTGAAAAGGAAGCTGCAAAGGAGAAATATAATAATAGGGTTGCACAGCTTGGGCAAGAACATCAGACTGCAGTATCAAAATTATCAGATCATCAAGAAATTAAAGATGAAAAGTACGTTCATAAAAATCGTCTGTTTGATGCAAAGATGGAATTAGATAAAGATCTGCAGCAAATAAAAGACAGAAAACACGCAGCCTATACTTATAAATATCATTTGATTGACTTGCTTCGTATGTCTAAATTTACATTCGCGGAAACTAGTGCACAAAAATGGGAAAATTATAAATATACGTTTAATCGAAGGACATTTTTGCTTCAAAATGGGTTATATATTGCAATTGTATTAATTTTTATTATGTTATGTATTATTACGCCAATTGTGAAAAAAACGCCGTTGCTTACCTATAATAATGTACTGAATATTTTGCAGCAGGCATCTCCGCGTATGTTTCTGGCACTTGGTGTTGCAGGTTTGATTCTTTTGACAGGTACCGATCTTTCTATTGGACGTATGGTTGGTATGGGGATGACGACAGCAACGATTATTATGCATCAGGGAGTCAATACAGGTTTTGTTTTTGGTCATGCATTTGACTTTACAGCACTGCCGGTTGGAGTAAGAGTCATATTAGCGCTTGTAGTGTGTGTGCTTTTATGCACATTTTTTACGGCAATTGCAGGATTTTTTACAGCAAAGTTTAAAATGCATCCATTTATCTCAACAATGGCAAATATGCTTGTAATTTTTGGTCTGATTACCTATGCAACCAAAGGGGTATCGTTTGGTGCGATTGAACCATCCATACCGGCGATGATTATTCCAAAGATTAATGGATTTCCAACAATCATATTATGGGCAGCTGCAGCCATTGTAATTGTATGGTTTATTTGGAATAAGACGACGTTTGGTAAAAATCTGTATGCAGTCGGCGGTAATCCGGAAGCGGCATCAGTTTCTGGTATTTCCGTATTCCGTGTTACGGTAGGCGCATTTGTTTTGGCTGGTATCCTTTATGGATTTGGTTCTTGGCTGGAATGTGCAAGAATGTTTGGATCCGGTTCTGCAGCTTATGGTCAGGGCTGGGAAATGGACGCCATTGCAGCTTGCGTAGTTGGAGGCGTATCGTTTACCGGTGGTATTGGAAAAATTTCAGGTGTAGTAGTCGGCGTATTTATCTTTACGGCGCTTACATATTCACTCACGATTCTTGGAATTGATACGAACTTGCAGTTTGTATTTTCAGGTATTATTATTCTCGTAGCAGTAACGCTTGACTGTTTGAAATATGTACAGAAAAAATAGAAGGAAGAGAGCCAGGATTTTCTGGCTCTTTTTTTATGTTTACTGTTTTGCATAGATCCGTATTATTTACAATTGCCTGCGTGTTTGCTATAATATTTGCTGTAATAATGGTGTTTGATGGAGATAAAAGGTATGGATAAATATACAATTCTTCTCGTAGATGATGAAGAAGAAGTGATACAGGCAATTATGAAGAAGATAGATTGGAACAGTCTCGGTTTTTCTGTGATCGGATATGCCTGTAATGGGGTAAAGGCGTTTGAGATGGTAGAAGAATTTCAGCCGGATGTAATTATGACGGATATTAAAATGCCATATATGGATGGGTTGGAGTTATCCAATCGTGTGAAAGCTGAGTTTCCAGCTGCCAAAATTCTTTTTTTTACCGGATTTGATGAATTTGAGTATGCAAAAGAGGCTGTACATTTGGAGGCAGAGGAGTACATTTTAAAACCGATTAATTCTGCAGAATTAACAAATATATTTACACAGCTGAAACGAAAACTCGATCAGGAAATTAATGAGAAACGAAATGTGGAAATATTGCAGAAATATTATATGGAATCTTTGCCTTTAATACAAGCTGATTTTTATGCAGCGTTGATAGAAGGACGCATTTTAAAAGATGAAATACCAAAGTATCTGTCTGATTATCAGCTCTCGTTTCCAGGACCTTTTTTTAGCTGTCTTGTGATTCATACTTCATCCTGTCAGGTACCTGACCATATGAACCTTTTGCTATTGTCAACATCTGTGCAGAAGCAGGCGAATGAGCATCTGGCAGGAAAATGGCAGGCAAAATGTTTTTCTTATTTGGGAAATACGATTTTAATTGCACAGCTGCAGAACGAAACACAAATCTCAGATTTGACAGATGATTGCGACAGATTTTGCAAATATGCCAGACGTATGATCGGAGCTGTTGTAACGATTGGGATTGGACAAAGCTGCCAAAGTATTTTGGAGCTGTCACATTCTTATCAAAGTGCAAGGGAAGCGGTGTCTTATCGAGTGATTTACGGATCTTCCAGAGCGATTAATATGAAAGAGATGGCGCCTCAAAAAATATCCGGTTCTGGATCGACGAATGATGCAGAATTATCCGGTCTGTTGAAAATGGTTCGTTTTGGTTCGGAAGAAGAGGTTGCTGAAGCAGCTGATAGATACTTGAGTCATGCATCTTTTTCAAATAAATCATTGCAGCAATATCATATTGATATGATGGAACTCGTGAGTGCATTATACCGATTTTCAGCGAATCACGATATTTTAACAGATGATTTTTCTGGAGATATACGAATGTTGTACAGCAAACTGCTGGATATGGATCCAGATGCATTACGCGAATGGCTAATTGAAAATTGTATTTTGTTTCGCAAAACAATGATTCGTGCACGCAACAGCTCAACCAAATCATTTGTTTCCAAGGCGGAGGAGTATGTTCATAATAATTATATGGATGAACAATTGTCGTTAGTTTGCGTCTGTGAGGTTTTGGGCGTATCCAATTCTTATTTTTCGACGATTTTTAAAAAAGAAACGGGAAGTTCCTTTATTAGTTATTTAACAGATTATCGAATGGACCAGGCAGCAAATTTATTGATTGAGACAGATGAAAAAAGTTATCTGATAGCGAAAAAAGTAGGTTATACAGATCCGAATTATTTTAGCTATGTGTTTAAAAGGAAATTTGGAGTGTCACCTTCCAAGTACAGAACGGAGCATACAAATAGTGAGAACTAAGTATTTCGACTTTATGGAGAAATTAAAGCCGCGGCAAATACAGTCAACCATTATGATTGCTTTTTCACTGATTTCTATATCCATTATGTTAATTCTTGGAATAGGAATGTATATCCGGTTTTCGGCAGTTTCACGTCAGGAGATGATACAAAGCACAAAGAAACTGATGGAGCAGACCGGAGAAAATTTGGAAGACTATTTAGTAAGTATGCGGCAGATTTCAGATGCGGTATATTATAATGTAATTAAAGAAAGCGATCTTACCAGTTCAGAAAATGGGATTAGACAAGGAATGAACCTTTTGTACGAAGCAAATCGAAGCAGACTGCGCAGTATTGCGATTTATAACAACTATGGCAGCCTAATGGCGGCAGAGCCAGTTGCTTTGCAAAAAGAAGATCCAAATGTGACAAAGCAAGAATGGTATGAAAAGGCTGTTGGGGATACTGCGAATATGCATTTTTCTGCACCACATATTCAAAATCTTTTTGACGATGGCACAAGGCAATATTATTGGGTGATTTCTTTAAGCCGTGTTGTAGAGCTCACAGATCGTGGAGTACCGATTACGGGGGTGCTGCTTGTTGATATGGACTATGCTGGTATCTCACGTATGATGAAAAAGATCAATGTATCAAATAATGGACAGTATTATTATCTGTGCGATGGTAATGGCCAGATCATATATCATAGAAAACAGATGCAGATTCGTCAAGGGATTGCCAAAGAAAACAGTAGGAAAGCAGCCGGATTTAAAGATGGCGTATATGATGATGTATTTGACGGTGAGCATCGAAAGGTGATTGTTAATACGATTAGCTATACAGGATGGAAACTGATAGGTATTATACCAGATGCTGCATTTACACATGACATGTTTGATATTAAGTATTTTATTGTCCTACTGATTCTTTTAATGGCAATGATGTTAGCTGTGATTAATCGAATGATATCTGTTAGAATCTCTAGGCCGATTTTGAAATTGAAAAATTCGGTCATGGAATATGAAGCGGGTGAAAAGCCTGTGATTTATATTGGCGGTTCACAAGAGATCAGACATCTTGGCTATTCGATACAACGTTCTTATGAGCAGATCGATGCGCTGATGCATAAAATCGTTTTAGAGCAGAATGAAAGGAGAAAAAGCGAATTGGATGCGCTGCAGAGCCAAATAAATCCACACTTTTTATATAATGCTCTGGACTCTATTATATGGATGGTAGAAGATGAACGAAATGACGACGCTGTATTTATGATTTCCGAACTGGCGAAGCTCTTTCGCATCAGCCTTTCTAAAGGGCGAACGATTATTAGTATCAAAGATGAGCTGCAACATGCAAAAAGCTATATGAATATACAAAAGGTTCGTTATAAGAACAAATTTTCCATTGCCTTTGAAGTAGACCCGGCTATTTTTGATTATTGTACTGTTAAATTAGTATTACAGCCAATATTAGAAAATGCGATCAATTATGGGGTAAGTGACATGGAAGATTGTGGAGAAATTAAAGTAACCGGGAAGCAGCATGATGGAATGATTGTTTTATCGGTAATGGATAATGGCGTTGGAATGAGTAAGGATGAGGTAAGTCTTATTTTAACGGATAGTAATCATATTCATAAACATGGTTCAGGTGTCGGGCTTGTAAATGTAAATAACCGGATTCAGATTCTTTTTGGAAGAGAGTATGGGCTTATCGTTGATAGCGAACCAGATGAGGGGACAACAGTCTCAATTTGCATTCCGGCGGTGCCTTATACGGAAGATAACAGAAAGAATCTTGAAAAAGGACATGTATTCAGCATGGAAGAGATGGAAGATAATAGCATACAGGATAAGAAATATTTATGAAAAATAATGGAAAATGGTTTTATGCGTTTGAAGCAGTTTTGGCTGTTATGGTCGTTATACTGGCTGTTATGATGAAAAGAAAAAATGGAGAGGATATAGATAGGATTTCAGTTGTTATTCAAAACTCAGAAGATAGCCAATGGGCAGCTTTTCGATACGGATTGAAAATGGCAGCTCAGGATCAGGAGATTGAGCTGGTGATTGCAAGTACTGCGGAAACGATGACAGAAGAGGAAGAAATCAGTGCAATCTATCAGGAAATCGAGCATGGGGCAGACGCTATCATTGTACAGCCAGTTTCAGGGAAAAATATATATAGTAAATTAAAGAAATTGCAGAAAAAAGCATTGATTATGCTTGTGGAATCAGATGCATTAGTAGTACAAGATAGTTCCCGAATTCCGGTAGTAGAACCCGATCACTATGCTATGGGGAGGACGCTGGCAGAAGAATTGTTAAACGATTATAATGGAAATCTGAAAGGCAAGGCAATTGGCATTATAACAGGACAGAACCAGCAGGGGGAGGCTGTCAGAAAACGGAGGCAAGGATTTGAAGATACATTGGAAGGTACAGGTGCAAAAGTGAAGTGGACAGTGTCTTGCTCTTTGGACGAAACAGAAGATCGTTTTTTGGAAGAGCAGTCTTCGGTGGATATTGCCGTTGCGTTGGACAATCACAGTTTGATTGTGGCAGGACAATATGCAGAAGCCAATAATCTTCACGGTGCGTTAGTATATGGCATTGGAAATTCTACTGAAGCAGTTTACGGTCTGGATATAGGTGCTGTCGAATGCCTAATTGTTCCGGATACATTCAGCATGGGCTATCAGAGTGTGACGCAGACAGCGCAAAGCTTGAAACAATATTTTCACAAAATGGAGGGAAAAATGGTTTCATTTACAGCCATACGCAGAGAAGAATTATTCTTAGAAAAAAATCAGGAGATTCTTTTTACAATGAGCCAATAAAGTTTGCGAGAGCTGATGTAGATTTCATTTTAAGATTAAGAGGCAAATGATGAAAAGAAAAAACAAAACTATTTTCGTGGCGATATTTTGCTTATGTATTTTATTTTTATGTGCTTGTGCAAAAGAACAGAGAGAAGCAGATGATAAGGCTCGAGTGGGGGTTACTTATTATAATAAAAGTGATACGTTTCTTAATCAGCTGATTGACTGTCTGAAAGAACAGTTTGATAAACTTTCTGCAAAAGACATTGAAATCGCAGTAACAATCCGAGACGCCGCTGGTTCTCAGCGAACACAAGACGATCAGGTAAAAGAACTACTCGATGCAGGCTGTGATTTATTGTGTGTCAATCTTGTAGATCGGGCGGATCCTTCAGAAATTATCGATCTTGCCAGAGAACGTGATGTGCCGATTATATTTTTTAACCGAGAACCGGTTGCGGAAGATATGATGCAGTGGGACAAACTTTATTATGTGGGTGCGGATGCAAGACAGTCTGGGTTGATGCAGGGAGAGCTTGCAGCTGATTATATCTTGCAGAATAAAAAGGTAGATCGTAATAAAGATGGAAAAATACAATATGTGGTATTGGAAGGTGAAGCAGGCCATCAGGATGCAATTATCCGAACAGAACATGCAATTACTGCTTTAAAAAATAAAGGAATTGAACTTGAAAAGTTAAGCTGCCGGATTGCAAACTGGAATCGTGCACAGGCGCAGAATCGTATGATGCAGATGATTAGCCAGCATAAAAATAGTATTGAACTCGTCTTAGCAAATAACGATGACATGGCGCTTGGCGCTTTAGATGCTTATAAAAAGTTAAATGTCACGGAGGCCGTGCTGCCTGTGTTTTTTGGTATTGATGGAACCGATATTGGGTTAAAGGCAGTTGCAGAGAAACAGTTAGTTGCAACTGTGTATAATGATAAAGAAGGACAGGCAGCGGCGATTGCAGAGCTTGCAGTGAGTCTTGTTTTCAAAAAAGGGATGGATAACATTCAATTTACAAAGGAGAAATATATTTATTTGCCTTATTTTAAGGTTACAAGTGAAAATGTGAAAACTGAAAATTCATTAAGCCACAAGCAGAGTTGGGGAGAACGGAGTAAGCAGTAGTGATACTTTCTGCCTAATTCTTTTGGAAAAACGCCTATATGGATGTAGTTTTTGTTAAAATAACCGATTGTGTCTTTATGACGCTTGAAAGCAATCCCTTCTTTTGCCAGTACAGCGCGTATTGAATGGAAGATACTGTAATAAGCTCTGTTATTTGCAGCGCGGCATTGTTCAGATGCAAAGGTCAGATTTGCGGTATCTAAATCTTTTCTGGCAATCCGTAAGCGATATCTGGCTATGTCCATAATCTTAAAATGGTATTTTTCAAGCATAAACCATTCTTTAGAAAAAATAAGTTTATCTTTCATTGTCATTCCTTCACTTTTGAATTTCTTTTTGTATTTATATCAATAATATATCATATTTTTTTATGGAATAAAAAATGTGATATAATGCCGGATTGAATGATTAATAGAATTGCAAGAGATTTCATTACTATAGAAAATAGAAAGCAGCAGTTGGTTTTAAACTGCTGCTTTTTTAAATTATTATTCATAGCGCATGGTATTTATGATATATTGGCTTTTCTGTATGTGTTCCGGTTTTTTGCTGCCAGCCAGAATGCTTTTTCCATTGCCGGGGTAAGTTCGGGAGAATCTTCATCATATACAATTTCTTTCTTTGCAGCTTCTTCAATCTGCCTGATTTGCTCTTTTGTAGGTTTTTGGTTTCTATCTAAAGTAACTGTCCGTATCATAAATAAATACTCCTTTCTGTTTTGTTGGCAAGCCTTGCTGAAATTAGGCGTATATTCTGTTTACGTTCTGTATAAACAACAAATAGAACATCATTTACCATTCCTATTGTAGCGGTCTTCATAAATACTGTGCTCTGTGTCGTATATTTCAATGCGTTGTAAATCATTAAAAACAAGCATTGCTGTTTCAAAATCAATACCATGCTTTTTTAAATTCAACTGGTTTTTATCTTCATCCCATTCAAAATGCAATGAAATATCCCCTGTTCATAGATTTGACTTATAAAATATGTGTGATTATTATACACCTGTTTATGCAAAATTTCAAATAATAAATTGATACGGATAGTGTAACTTTACTTGGGGATTTCAACGAGCAGACTATCCCCTTAATTTCTGAATCTATTTTATTAACATACACTGGCAATCGCTTTATTAAAGAGAATTCTTCCTGAAATCTGTCTGCTCCCTGTCTGCTCCATCCCATCGGCCGTGAACTCATCCTTGCTGACAGCACATGGCTGATATGCCCCTCCGTACTGCTTCCCATAACGCCTTCTTCTTTTTTATCCGTTTGCGCACGCCTTTCCAGTTGTTTTTTATGTAATTCCAGCTTTCCATAAGTTTCTTTCCGTCTTTTTCCTTAAGTACTGCAAATCCATTCTTCCAGTTTTTTCCTGTTTCCCTTTTCTATCCATTCCTGCAGTTTTTTCTCTGTTTCTTCCCTTTCTTCCTCTGTACTGCCATCTGCCAGCCGTGCCATTCTTCTTATATACTTCTGAATATGGAATTCATCCAGCACAAACTCTGCACCCAGCATTTCGATCCCTTTTTTCATCCATCCCCCGCCGTCAGACCGGAAATAAATCTTTTCGATCGCTTCTGTTTCATATTGTTTTTCGATATATTCTTTTACCTCTTTCCAAAGCTTTTCATTGTCTTTTCCCCGGTAAAGTCCTCCAAAAGTATCCTCCGGCTTTTTCATAGCTGTCCTGTGCCGCTGCCTCCAGCATGCCTGCCTTTCCTCCGTCACTGATGCGTGCATGCGGTTCCAAGCCTAGCATCCTGTCCAGCAGATATGCAGTTTCCCCTGTTTCTTTATTTATAAAACGGGTACGTGTAAACGTGATGCTGCCTACAGGCGTAAGGATATTTTTCTGGCGGCGGTCTTTCACCTGCCAGTGCATCCGTCTTTTCAGGCTGTCCGCTAAAAGAGCATTGCATTCTTCCAGCCAGCCGCAGATAAAACAGCATGCTGTGCTTGCAAATATTGGATTATGGAGGCAAGATAGAGTCGTAAAGAAGGACAATTTCTAAGAAGGACAATTTATAGTTGATTTAAGAACATCCTAAATGTAAAGGGACAACAAAAGGACAATTAAAAAGAGGATAGACAACGCATGTCCATCCTCTTACCATTCAAAAATACTTCTAAATCTTAGCCAAAGTATCTCTTCAATAATCCAGCAAATGCCTTTCCATGTCTAGCCTCGTCACGAGCCATTTCATGAACAGTATCATGGATAGCATCCAGGTTAGCAGCCTTAGCACGTTTTGCAAGATCTGTTTTACCTGCAGTAGCTCCATTTTCAGCTTCTACACGCATTTCAAGGTTTTTCTTTGTGCTATCTGTAACGACTTCACCAAGCAGTTCTGCAAACTTAGCAGCATGTTCTGCTTCTTCAAAAGCTGCTTTTTCCCAATATAAGCCAATTTCAGGATAACCTTCTCTATGAGCAACTCTTGCCATTGCAAGATACATACCAACTTCTGTGCATTCACCATTAAAGTTTGCTCTTAAATCGTTTAAAATATCCTCAGAAACACCCTTTGCAACACCAACTACATGTTCAGCAGCCCATGTTGTATCCCCTTCCTGTTTTGTGAACTTTTCAGCTGGAGCTTTGCACTGCGGACATTGTGCCGGCGCTGAATCTCCTTCATGAACATAACCACATACCTGACATACAAATTTAGCCATTTTTACTTCTCCTTTTCATTTTGTTTAATATTTTATTTTCAGTATTTCATAAGCTGACACGTCATATTAGTATTTGTATCAGAAAATACTGATTACTTGTTGATAACTTTATAACATAAATTGTAACGAGTGTCAATATAAAAATAGAAACAATTACTGTTTTTGTATAAATGAATCTTACAGCTCAGGTTGGTCTTTGCATGTATTGCAAAGACCATATTTTGGGACATACTATAACAGATCAGTTTGTTTGAACTGATACAGATCGGTGGGGTTTGGCACAATTCGGACATTTGCCATAAAAATGTGTCGTATGACCTTCAATTGTTCCTTCAAAATTATGTGCTGCAAGTAGATTAATGTGTGAAAGGGACTCCATTTCAAGGTCTATGACAGCCCCGCATTGCCTGCATATAAAATGGTAGTGAGGGGTGTTATTTCCATCAAAACGATCTGGGCCTTCAAAAGCAGTTATTTTTTGTATTTCTCCAAGCTCCGTTAACAGCGTCAAATTACGATAAACAGTACCAAGACTAATATTGGGACAGTTTGGCAGAATATGTCGGTAAACAGTTTCTGCAGTAGGATGACATTTCGTAGAGCGAAGGTATTGGAGAATACTTTCTCTCTGTTTGCTGTACTTCATGATTAATATCCTTTCAAAATAGTAATTGTTATCATTATTATATATCCGAAAGAAAAAATGTCAATATGAATGGAAGAAAAAATAAAAGGCAGAAAAACCATATATAGGCATTAATCTATAAGTGCAGCATACAATATAATAATGACAGGCCAGGAGTACAGTAAGGTTTATGAAACGTTTTGTAAGTTATTTATATTCAATCTATAACAATCAAAAAATGCACAATGCCGGATTTGCCAGAATGGAACTTCGTACAGGACGCAACCGGGTCGATATTCATTTAAAGGAAAATGGATATGCCGGTAAAACCGGGACAGTTTATTTATTTATCAGAAAGCAAAAAAATATACAAGGGATTTCGATTGGAGACATAACTTTTCGGGGAAATCAGGCAGATTTTCGTTATGAACAGGCAGAAGAAAATATTGGACAGACACCATGGCAAATTATGCAGATGAATGGAATTTTGATTATTGTGGATGATCGGCCGGCGTTTTTGAGCCAGTGGGATGAACAGCCGGTAGATACTACACATTTTGAAATATGGGGTGAAGACAAGCGGACGGAAGAAAATAAAAGTGAAACTAAGACCGAAAATGTAAAGCAAAATATACAGAAAGAAAAACCCGAATCAGTTCAGCAACGTCAAAATATGAAGATGTCAATACAAAAAACAAAATCTCAGGAGAAAGACATATCCAATGAGAATAAAGACGACAATTCAAATATGAAAAAGTTTCCGTCTGAATTGAAGCAGGAACATACAATGGGTACAGAAGATCAGCAGCCTGACGAAAATTTAATAGCGAGAGAATCTCAAGTAAAAAATAAAAGTACATTAGAACCAGAATCTTTAGTGAAACATAAAAACACGCAGGCAACAGAGTCCCAGTTGAAACATGAAAATGTGCAGTTAACAGAATCAAAGTCGAAACATAAAAACACGCAAGCAACAGAATCGCAGTCGAAACATAAAAATACACAGTTAACAGAATCGCAGTCGAAACATAAAAATACACAGGCAACAGAATCCCAGTTAAAACATAAAAATACGCAGTTAACAGAATCGCGGTCTAAAAATGAAAGTTTATCAGGCAATCGAACATCAAAGATGTTATCAGGAGGAACAAATGAAAATGAAACGACAGTGCCAGGCGGTAATATCCAAACAGCTGAGTTACAACCACAACCAGTAGATGCATGGATGCAAACTTGGCGTAATATGCTACGAATATTTCCGGTGCTGAATCAGTTTTCAGAAAAAAGTAATGTGCTTTGTGTGCGTATTGAAATAAAAGATGTTCGTCTGCTGCCGGAAAAATACTGGAGTATGATAAATAACAGTTTTTTGTTACATGGCTTTTTCAATTATAGACATCTTGCATTTGGCAGGATTGGTCAGAATTGGTTTATTGGTATACCAGGTATCTACCAAAATCAGGAGCATGTTATGGCTTCCATCTTTGGTTTTCCTGACTTTCTTCCACAAAAAGATAAAAATGAAAATGGAGAACAGCCAGGATATTGGTATCGTACTTTGGGGAATCAGATGTGATATTAATGTGTTATGGGCGGATAATACTGTATATTACATGGTCTTCCCATATCCCACGTATCAATGCACTTTTACGTGCGATGCCTTCACGTTCAAAACCAATACGTTCTACAAGATGAATAGAAGCAGTATTGTCTGGCATAATATGTGCGGTCAAACGATGCAGGTTCATTTCATAAAAAGCGATATTGATACATTTGCGAAGCGCTTCAGAAGCATAGCCGTGATGCCATGTAAGAGAGTCGAATTTGTAACCTACTTCGCTGCTTTGATAGATATGACGGATAATATTACGGAAACAGACCGTACCGATAACATGGGCAAGGTCTGTTTTTTTATATATCCAAAAACGTACGCCTGTCTGCTTGATACACATTTGGAATTCATGGTTTAAAACACGCCGTTGATAGGCTTCCGTATAAAAATTTTCCGGTCGTGCAGCTTCGCAAAGTTCAAAAAGTTCACGATTGGTCAAATAAAAACGCAGAATGTCGTTGGCATAAGAGCCATCCAGAATTTTTAAAATTAATCGGTCCGTTTCATATGAAAATTTCATGAGATACCTCCATAATATCTATATATAAATTTTTTATATCATGCAATTATCATATTTTATTAAAACAGAATTGCAGAACACAGTTTTAGTATAGTATAATGAAAGAGATACATCAAGCTATAAGTAAAAAATTAGGAGGTTTAACTATGCCTGCGAAGATGTCAGTGGAGGAAAAATTTATGAAAGAAGCTTTAAAAGAAGCGAAAAAAGCATACTTCATTGATGAAGTTCCAATTGGCTGTGTGATTGTTCAGGATGATAAAATTATTGCCAGAGGATATAATCGTAGAAATATAGATAAAAATACACTTGCACATGCAGAACTTACAGCAATTCGAAAGGCGAGCAAGAAAATTGGCGATTGGCGATTGGAAGATTGTACGATGTATATTACACTGGAACCATGCCAAATGTGTGCTGGAGCAATTGTGCAGTCTAGAATGAAAAAAGTAGTAATTGGAGCCATGAATCCAAAAGCGGGATGTGCTGGATCTGTTCTAAATTTATTACAGATGCCAAAGTTTAATCATCAGGTAGAAATTGTAAACGGCATATTAGAAGAAGAATGTTCTTCTATGCTGAGTGGCTTTTTTGTAAAATTGCGAGAAAGGAAAAAAGAAAAGCTGGCGGAGGAATAAAATATGAAAAGTAAAAAATTGAATTCAAACAAAAAAATAAAAAAATGTAAAAAAATGGTTGACATGTAAAAATATCTATGCTAATATAACATTCGCCGCAAGGACAGCGGACAAGAGTTTTGAAAGAAAACTAAAAAAATTGAAAAAGCTATTGACAAGAAATAACAAATATGATAGTCTATAGCAGTTGCAGCTAGTCAGCTGAGCAAATAAAAAGGAAATAAAAAAATTGAAAAAAGTTCTTGACAAACAAAAAAAGAACTGCTATAATGACTAAGCTGTACGAAGCAAATAAGAACATTGATAATTGAACAGTGAAATAACCTTGAAAGATTCAA
>CAJTZX010000051.1 GCA_910584345.1 uncultured Eubacterium sp.
TGATTGCAAGTCCTCTGACAAGCACATAGATATATTTAACATCTTTTCATGAAAAGTCAATCTATATTTTTACGGCATTGAATAGTTTAACAAAAATCAATTATTGCGTTTTGATCATCAATAATGCCAAATATTCACTTCACTTTTCTGAAAAAGAGTGTTTTAATAGCCCTAAAGAAAGAAGAAGGCTTTTAGTTGTGAAAGGAGCGATGTACTATGTTATTGCCAAGTATTTTCGGAGAAAGTTTGCTGGATGAGTTTTTTGACCATCCGCACCAGAGAACCCATTACCAATCCCATGTGTCCGAGATGATGAGGACTGATATTAAAGATTTGGGGAATGCTTATGAAATGACCATGAATCTTCCTGGCATTAAGAAAGAGAATGTAAAGGCAGAGCTGAAAGATGGATATCTGACAATCAGCGCCTCATCCGCTTCTCAAAATGAAGAGAAGGACAGCGACGGAGTATACATCAGGCGGGAGCGCTATGCTGGTACCTTGGGTGTGTTCTTTTCCATGCTGGTCTTAAGCCGACCGCTCACACTGATTACGGTGGTGATGGTCATCTGTATGGTATTTGCAACGAAAACCATATCCTCAAAAAGCGGATATTATTTTGTGAAACAGCAGACAGATGTGGGCAATCTGAACGGCTACATAGAGGAAATGATGGAAGGCCAGAAAGTGGTGAAGGTGTTCTGCCATGAGGATGCCTGTATACAGGATTTTAAGTGTTTGAGATTGTAAAAATATAAGTTTATTTAAGGAAGGAGGAAGAACAGGCCGTAACCGGAGTAGGGGATGATGAAATCCGGGAGGATGGCATGGGTATGGCCACAGGAACAGATGAGGCGCATGATGCAGAGGCTGTGGCGGACTGGGATGCCGCCCATGAAGTCGGTCAGGGAGCGGTCATAATAGGCATGGATTGTACAGGAGCCTTTCGCCCCGCAGCAGGGACAGGCGGAGCCTCACGAGTGGGACACGATCCCGTATATGGCAGGCACGCTGGTGTATGAGAGAAAGAACGAACTGTTGGAGAGTCTGTTCTTTCTCTCTTTTTTTGTTCCATAAAAAATATATCGGAACAATATAGGATGGTCAAGAGGAAAACGTGCCGTTTCCTACGGCACGTTTTTGTAGATAGTATTTGACACTTGAGATTTTAATCTGACGTTTTTGTGCGGGAGATAGGAACTTTAATTTGCTGGGTGACAATATGCGATAAGTATAATTCCGGGCTTCAATGAATGTAAAATTATTCTTGCCCCATATAATTATGTATACCGCGTCTTTTTTGTGTTTTTTTAAGAAATAAATTTAAATAACGACAATTTTATGGTAAAATCTTAATATAGAAGCGAACATGCAGAGTAATCCTGCAGAAAAATCAAAAGGAGGAGTATCACAATGAGATTATTTGATGTAACAGCGCTTGGAGAACTGCTGATTGATTTTACGGAAAACGGGATCAGTGAACAGGGCAATCCGATTCTGGAGGCAAATCCCGGAGGAGCGCCGTGTAATGTACTGGCAATGCTGAACAAGCTGGGAAAGAAAACGGCTTTTATTGGAAAGGTTGGAAATGATAATTTTGGACGGCTGCTGGCGGATGAGGTCAAAAAAAGTGGCACGGATGTGACGAACCTTGTCTTTGATGATTCCGTACATACAACGCTTGCGTTTGTACATACGAAACCGGGTGGCGATCGTGATTTTAGCTTTTACCGTAATCCAGGCGCGGATATGATGCTTCGAAAAGAAGAGGTAATGGAGGAATTGATTAAAAACAGCAAAATTTTTCACTTTGGAACACTCTCTTCAACACATGAGGGTGTACGAGAAGCTACAAGATATGCGATTGATGTGGCAAAGAACAATGGCGTTCTTGTATCCTTTGACCCGAACTTGCGGGAACCTCTTTGGGAATCTTTGGAATGTGCAAAACAGGAAATTGCTTATGGACTTTCGAAATGTGATATTTTAAAAATCTCTGATAATGAAGTTGAATTTATGACGGGGACGAATGATTATGAAAAAGGAGCGGCTATCCTGCGGGAGAAATATGGGATACCGTTGATGTTTGTGACACTTGGCAAAGAAGGAAGTCTTGCATATTGGAAAGATGTGTCAGCGCAGGCAAAGCCGTTTTTGCAGGAAGGTACAATAGAAACGACAGGGGCCGGGGATACGTTTGAAGCCTGTGCATTAAACTATGTGCTGGAGCATGGAATGCATGATCTGACAGCAGATCATTTGAAAGAATTATTGACGTTTGCAAATGCGGGAGCTTCGCTGATTACGACAAGGCGCGGCGCTTTGCGTGTCATGCCGACGGCGCAGGAGATCGAACAGCTGATTGCACTAAGAAGTCAGGAATCAGGCCAGGGGATTAAATAAATCACAGATAAGAAAAAGTCAAAAGGTAAACCACCAATAAGAAAGGATCTGAGCAAAAATGGCAAAGGCAGAAAATATGTTTCAAAAGAGGCTGGAACGGCACCATGATGAGTTGAGATGGCTATATATGGAGCTGTATGAAAACGATGATATGTTTGGCGAGCTGTGTTCCCAGATGTATGAATATTATACGCAGCGCAGCAAGCAGCTGAAGACGATAGATGACAATCGGGAGAAAGAGCCGAATTGGTATAAGAAAAATGATATTCTGGGTATGATGATGTATATTGACAATTATGCCGGAAATCTGAAAGGAGTAGAAGAAAAACTCGATTATCTGGAAGAATGTCAGGTGAATTATATTCATCTGATGCCGTTTTTGGATACTCCGAAAGGACGCTCAGACGGCGGATATGCGGTATCGGATTTCCGTAAAGTACAGCCTGCGCTTGGTACGATGGAGGATCTGGAAAGCCTTACTGAAGCCTGCCATAAAAAAGGAATGAATGTATGTATGGATTTTGTCATGAATCATACGTCCGAAGACCATGAATGGGCTGTACGGGCACGCCGGGGAGAAGGAGAATATATGAGTCGGTATTTCTTTTTCAGAGATTATGCGATGCCGGCAGAGTATGAAAAGACCGTTCCGCAGGTATTTCCGACAACGGCGCCCGGCAATTTTACCTGGCTGCAGGAAGCAGGGCATTTTGTTATGACGACATTTTATCCATATCAGTGGGATTTAAATTACCGTAATCCAAGAGTATTTAACGAAATGGTTTACAATTTCCTGTTTCTGGCAAATAAGGGCATCGATGTGATGCGTATCGACGCAGTGCCTTATATCTGGAAAGAACTCGGTACAAACTGCAGAAACCTTCCGCAGGTACATACGATTGTGCGTATGATGCGTATGATTTGCGAGATTGTATGCCCGGGTGTGCTGCTGTTAGGCGAGGTCGTGATGGAGCCTGAGAAAGTTGTACCGTATTTTGGAACCGTTGAAAAACCGGAGTGCCATATGCTGTATAATGTAACGACGATGGCGACGACCTGGCATACGGTTGCGACGAGGGATATCCGCCTGTTAAAGCTGCAGATGGATATTGTGAGCGGGCTGCCGAAAGAATATGTATTTTTGAATTATTTAAGATGCCATGATGATATTGGATGGGGATTGGATTATCAATGGCTCATGCAGTTTGGAATCGGAGAGGTCAGTCATAAAAAATATTTAAATGATTTTCTGACGGGCACAATCCCGGAAGCTTTCGCAAGAGGAGAGCTGTATAATTCAGATCCGACGTCCGGAGATGCCAGATTGTGCGGAACTACAGCGTCTTTGTGCGGGATTGAAAAGGCGGCATATGAGAAAAATGAACCTGCCCTAGAGCAGGCAGTTCGTCTCGATTTGATGCTTCATGCGTATATGTTAACGCAGTCCGGAATACCAGTCATTTACAGCGGAGATGAAATTGGACAGGAAAATGATTACTCTTATCATGAAGAGCCGGATCGATGGGGAGATTCCAGATATTTGCATCGTGGAAAATTCCGTTGGGATTTGGAAGCGAAGCGTACAGAAAAAGGTTCCGTACAGCAAAAATTGTTTGATGGTATCGGTAAACTGGAACAAATTCGAAAAAGTTCTGCATTGTTCCATACGGATGTTGCAGTCCATACGTTTGACACACTGGATGATTCTGTGCTGGGTATTGTCCGGGAAAAGGAAGATCAGAAGCTTACCGCACTGTTCAATTTCAGTGAGCTTAATAAAGTCGTACAGCTGGATGAAGAAGACGCAAGCTATACCGATCTGATATCAGGAAAGAAAAAAGAAGGTCAGGAAATCAGCATACCGGGTTATGGTGTATACTGGCTGTTGAAAAAATAGAAGATAGAAAAAACAGCGGCGGCAGTTGGAAGCTGAATGCCGCTGTTTTTTTATTCTAATCTATGTGACAGTTTTAGCTTGATACGGATCTTTCACAACAAAAAAGGACTGTTTTAAAATGCTTTCCTAATAGAAAATAGCATAGCTTTTTTCATGCAGATATGTTAAACTAATGAGCAAACTGTGTGGCGGTTTTTGCCGCGTTAAAAGTTAAATCATGGATAAAGGATGTTACGGATATGAAAAACTGTAAAAATAGGCTTGTACTGCTGCTGATAGTGTTGCTGCTGTTCCAGGGAGCCATTTCTTGCGGAAATCGCAGTCAGGTTGTGAATTATGAAATGCCTAAACAAGCAGCTCATACACTTTCCTTTTTTGGAAATAAATACGAAGCTGTGAATGTAGAAGTGATCGAAGACATTATGAATGGATATATGGATCAAAATCCTGATATTAATGTTATTTATGAAAGTATCAAAGGCTCTGCCTATTTTGAATCTCTTAGGAACCGGCAAAAAACGGAGAATCTGGATGATATTTTTATCGTAAACCATGATACGGCGCTAGAGTTTGCAGCAGACGGCAGCCTTGCTGATTTGTCAGAGCTTGCAGAGTATATTCCCTTTTCAAAAAGTATGTTAGAACAGATGACTTCTTCCGATGGAAACATTTACTGGATGCCGGCGACAATATCTGCGTTTGGCTTATACTGCAATTTAGATCTTTTACATGAGCATGGTCATACAGTGCCAAAAACACTTGCACAATGGAAGACGATTTGTGAATCCTTTGTTGAAAAAGGGGTTACACCGATTGTGGCAAATAATGACATTTCGCTGAAAACGCTTGCAGAGGCAGTCGGATTTTATCCGTTATATGAAAAAGGAATTCAAAAAGAAGTATTTGCAAGCATAAGCAGCAAAGAAAAGAAGCTGAGCAGTTATCTTGCCGATGGATTTACGCTCATTCGAGAGTTTTGTGATAAAGGTTATATAAGTCCTGCACAGGCATTGAAGACAGAAGAAACATCGGATGACCTGGAACTATTTGTTCAGGGAGAGGCGCCATTTATGCTCACAGGAGTATGGGCGGCAGGCAGGCTAAAAGGTATGCAGCCGGTTTTTTCATTTCGGGTTGTGCCATATCCGGTGCGGGAAGATGGTTCTGTGCTGGTGATTCATCCGGATGTTTGTCTGAGTATAGCAGCGGATGGAGAAAATCAGGAATTGGCAAAGGATTTTGCGGATTATTTTTTAAAAACGGAAAATTTATGGCGATTTGCAGATCAGCAGGCGTCGTTTTGTCCGTTGAAAGATGGGTACGAGCCTTCCATGGCGGAAATTCAGGAGATTGCCAGAAGTTATCGAACGCAGAATGCGGTCATAGCTTCTGACAGTTTTATGCAGTTTCCGGTTTGGGATATTTTGAAAGAAACTTCGCAACGGCTGCTTGCTGGACAACAACTGGAAGAGCTGATGGAGTGGATGGATGTGCAGGTGATGGAAAGATGAGATGTGAGAAATATAAGAAAGATAAGCTCAGCTTTATGAAAAAAGAAATTATCATTATATTTGTGATACTGCTTGTACTTTGCGCAGGAACATGGCTGTTTGTAAGGCAGGTCAACAGTCAGCTTTGGGAACAGTCTATCCGCACGATGACGGAAAGCATTCATCAGGGAGTGAATGCGCTGAATATGCAGCTGGAGATGGACTTTGGAGAACTCAAAGCAGTCGGGCAAAATATTGCTAAGGCAGATTGTGATGAATTGGTAGAAATGATGAATCTGTATCATTCTGTCAGAAAGGATGTGAACATTTATCTGAACGGCAATCAGATGTTGGATGAAAACAGAAAGTCAGATCAGGTTTTGATAGATTTTTTAGAACAGACAGACAGGGAGCAGGGAATTTTAGATGCTCACAGCAGCAGTGTGACAGGTGAAAATGTATTTCATATTTTTCATCGTATTGTATTAGCAGATGATACGCCTGCTTATCTTGTCAGGGAATATCGAGCAAAAGAAATAGCCGCACAGTTTACGCCATCGTTTTACGGGCATTCTGGTTTTTCTTATCTGGTGAACACAAGTGGAGAGATTATGGTAAGATCGCGTCACCGAAACAGCAATAAGACGATTCAAAACCTTTTCGACATCATTCCGGCAAAGGAGAATGAAGCACAGGTGATCCAGCAGTTTCGGGACAGTATCAAAGAGCTCAAAAGCGGCTGGGCCAAATTTTACGATCATGGAACAGGGGTCGTTTTTTGCTATGAACCGGTCTGGTCGGATTCGGGATGGATGTTAGTTTCGATTGTTGCAGAGGCTAAGATTCTTGCACAGACAAATAGTATCCTTTGGAAGACATTTTTCTTTGCCGGAGGTCAGATCATTCTGATTCTGGCAGTATTTGTGGTTTTTTATACAGGTAAAATGCGGGAGAATGCTATACATACAGAAGAATTGGAGCAGGCGTTACAGGCAGCGGACAGTGCAAATAATGCCAAAGGTATTTTTTTAATGAATATGTCTCATGATATCCGTACGCCTCTGAACGCGATTCTTGGATTGACTTTAGTAGCGCAAAAACAGACAGGCAGCAGGGCACAGATAGAGGAGTGTCTGGATAAAATTCATGCATCCGGCAGATATCTTTTAAACCTTGTCAATGATGTAATGGATATGTCTCAGATTGAAAATGGGAAAATGATCCTAAAAGAAGAACCGGTATATCTTAAGGAGATTTTTATAGATGTAGCACAGCTGATGCGTTATCGGGTGCAGGAAGCAGGACTTTCTATGGAAGTAGCTCCGGTGCATCTTGAGCAGGAAATTGTTTTGGCAGATCCGATGCGTATGCGTCAGATTATGGTCAATATTATTGATAATGCGATTAAATATACACCGGCCGGAGGCCGTATATCACTTCGGCTGGAGCAGACAAAAGAGGCGAAAGAGGGGAACGCTGTCTATCATTTTTGCTGTAGGGATACAGGAATCGGTATGGATCGCGAATTTTTGCAAAAAGTGTTCCAACCATTTGAGAGAAGCCGAAATACGACGGCAAGCGGTATCGCGGGGACAGGTGTTGGGCTTGCAATTACAAAAGGGCTTTTGGAACTGATGGGCGGCAGTATTCTGGCAGAAAGCGAGCCGGAGAATGGGTCGGTGTTTACGGCAGTATTTCCGCTGCAGGCTGCAGAGCAGACACTTGAACAGGTGAAACAGATGGAATCCGTTCAGACGCCAACGGAGGAAGTAGATACTTTCGATATAAAATCATCGGAGATACAAGATACAAAAGACATTCAGATGCAGGAAACAGATCAGATTTCAGCAGAAGATGCAGAAAGCTTGGGATATGCAGATAAGCGGGTACTTATCGTTGAAGATGTCGAGCTGAATATGGAAATCGCAGAGGCAATGATAGGAATGACCGGTGTGCAAATAGAAAAAGCTTATAATGGGCAAGAAGCTGTACAGATGGTAAGGGAAAAGCCAATCGGATATTTTGATTTGATTTTTATGGATATTCAAATGCCAGTGATGGATGGCTATGAGGCAACACGCAGGATACGTGCGATGCGCCGTGAAGATGGGGAGCAGATTCCAATATATGCATTATCAGCAAATGCGTTGGCAGAAGATATTGAAAATGCTCTGCAGGCAGGAATGAACGGGCACATAGCAAAGCCGATAGATATGGCTCCCATTGAGAAAGTATTGAGACAACATCTGTCTGAAAGCCAGAAATAAAACAAAAAATAAAGATATTATTTTTCAAGAGCTTGTCATAGAAAAATATGACAGGCTTTTTTGTGTATAAATATTTTTTGAAAAGGGAAAAGTAAACTTATGATTCGAACTGTTTAACAGTGGTAATGTATTTAAGATCGCTGTTTCTGCAACTTGTTTCTGAAATTCGCACCTTATATTTGCGGAAAAATAATGCAAATATAAGATTTTTATTGTGAATATTTCATAAAAATGCGTGATCCAATTTGTCTAAATGTCCAAAAATGAAAATCTGCAAAAATATCACTTGAATTATGTTTTGACAAGTGCTATAGTTTTCTAAACGGAAACGTTCCCGATATCGTTACCGAGAGCGTTACCGGAAACGGTATCGGAACAACTTGTAACTATTCACAAAGCTCATATGTAAAAAGGAGAAAAAGTATGAAAAAGAAATTAGTTTGTGCACTGTTGTGTACAGCAATGACAGCAGCGGCAGTTACCGGGTGTGGTTCTTCCGACGGCAACAGCAGTCAGGCGAAGAATGACAATGCGTCTGACGCATCAGACAATGCGTCTGACGCATCAGACAATGCAGCTGATGACAATGCGGATGCAAATGGGGATTCTCAGGATAGTACAGGCAAAGGTAAAGTTTACTATTTGAACTTTAAACCGGAGCAGGGCGAAGACTGGGTAGAGCTTGCGGCAAAGTATACCGAGGAGACAGGCGTGCCTGTAGACGTACAGACAGCAGCGGCAGGTACGTATGAAGAGCAGTTAAAGTCTGAAATGGCAAAAACAGAAGCTCCTACATTATTTCAGGTAAACGGCCCGATTGGTTATCAGAACTGGAAAGATTATTGCTATGACCTGAAAGATTCTGAGATTTATAAGCATGTGAAAAGTGATGATTTTGTATTAAAAGATGGAGATGCAGTACCTGGTATTGCATATGTTATCGAGACATATGGAATCATTTACAACAAAAAACTGTTAAATGATTATATCGCAATGGACGGCGCTAAGATTCAGTCTGTAGATGAGATTAACAGCTTTGCAAAATTAAAAGAAGTAGCTGATGACATTCAGGCAAAGAAAGATGATCTTGGTGTAGCCGGAGCGTTTACTTCCGCAGGAATGGATTCCAGCTCAGACTGGAGATTTAAGACGCATCTTGCAAATATTCCAATCTATTACGAATATAAGGCAGAAAATGTAGATTCTTCTGAGGCGATCAAAGGAACTTATCTGGATCAGTACAAGCAGATGTGGGATTTGTATCTGACAGATTCTACCTGTGCACCAAGTATGATTTCCGGTATGACAGGAGATGATGCAGCAGCAGAATTTGCAGTTGGCGATGCAGTATTTTATCAGAATGGTACATGGGCTTACAATGATATTATGAATGATGGTCTGACAGACGATGATATTGGTATGCTTCCGATTTATATCGGTGTAGAAGGAGAAGAAAACCAGGGTCTTTGTACAGGTTCAGAAAACTATTGGTGTATCAATAAAAATGCACCGGAAGAAGATATCAAAGCGACATTAGATTTCTTAAATTGGGTAATTACAAGCGATGCAGGACGTGAAAGCCTGGCAAATACGATGGGATTTGTGACTCCATTCGATACGTTTGACGATGGTTATCAGGCAAGTAATCCGCTTCTTCAGATTGCAAATGACTATATCAGCAACGGCAAGACACCTGTTTCATGGAACTTTTCTACCATTCCTTCTGAGAAGTGGAAAGATGATGTCGGCAGCGCACTGATGGAATATGCACAGGGCACCGGCGAATGGTCTGCAGTAGAGAAAGCATTTGTGGATGGCTGGGCAACGGAATATCAGGCAGCAAATGGCGGCAACTAAAAAGCAGTTTTTGCGCAAATAAAAACTGTATGTTTCATAAATAATCGGTTTCCTTTTCAATAGTTTCAAAATATATCCCTTAGTAATGGGCGGTTTTCCCAACCGCCCGTTTTTCATAAGCATGGTAGGTTTATGAATAGCACAATTCAGGTGTAAAACAAAATATCTTAACAAATGTGAAAACATAAAACAAAAATTCAGCGCAAGATATAGAAAAAAGGAGGAAAAAGTTATGGATAAAGCGATTAAGAAGTATTTTCCGATTTTTATGCTTCCAACGATGGTAGCATTTACGATCGGGTTTGTGCTTCCGTTTTTACTTGGTATTTATTTATCATTATGTGAATTTACAACTGTTACCGATGCAAGGTTTGTAGGATTTAAAAATTTTGCAAAGGTATTCAGCGATGAAACATTTATGCATTCCTTATGGTTTACGGTATTGTTTACGGTAGTTTCCGTTATAACGATTAACTTGTTTGCCTTTATCATTGCAATGATTCTGACAAAAGGCATCAAAGGGACGAATATTTTTCGTACGGTGTTCTTTATGCCAAACCTGATCGGTGGTATTATTCTTGGTTATATCTGGCAGCTGATCTTCAATGGTATTTTACAGAATTTTGAGCGTACATTGACTTATTCGGCTTCTTATGGCTTCTGGGGATTAATTGTATTAATGAACTGGCAGCAGATCGGATATATGATGATTATTTATATTGCAGGCATTAACAATATTCCAGGCGACTTGATGGAAGCAGCCCAGATTGATGGTGCCAGCAAATGGCAGGTACTAAAAAATGTGACGATACCAATGCTGATGCCTTCGATTACGATATGTTCTTTCCTGACGTTGACGAATGGATTTAAGCTGTTTGACCAAAACCTGGCGTTGACTGCAGGCGCACCATCTAATAAGACGCAGATGTTGGCGCTGAATATTTATGATACATTCTATGGAAGAGTAGGTTGGGAAGGCGTTGGTCAGGCAAAAGCAGTTATATTCTTTATTATCGTAGCAGCAGTTGCAATTATTCAGCTGCGTATGACAAAGAGTAAGGAGGTACAGGCATAATGGAAAATAAGAAACCAGTAAAAAATGGGTGGCTTTATACGACAATTTTTACATTGTTATCTGTACTTTATGTGATGCCGATCGTTGTCGTATTGATAAATTCATTTAAGAGAAAGACATATATTAACCGTGAACCGTTTAGTCTTCCAAATGAAAAGACGTTTGAAGGTCTCAAAAACTATATCAGCGGTATTGAAAAGATTGATTTCTTTGCTGCATTTGAAAATTCTTTATTTATTACGATTTTTTCCGTGGCAGTGATTATTTTATGTACTTCGATGTGTGCATGGTACATTTCACGTGTAAAAAATAAAGTTTCTTCCGGCATGTATTATTTATGCGCATTTTCAATGATCGTACCTTTTCAAATGGTAATGTTTACATTATCGAAAATATCTGATATGCTTAAGTTAGGAAATCCGGTTGGAATCATTATTGTGTACCTTGGATTCGGCGCCGGCCTTGCTGTATTCATGTTCTGCGGATTTGTAAAAGCGATTCCGCTTGAAATCGAAGAAGCAGCAATGATGGATGGATGTACGCCGATTCAGACTTATTTTAAGGTAGTATTGCCGATTTTAAAACCGACCTGTATTTCCGTAGCTATTTTACAGGCGATGTGGATATGGAACGATTACCTGCTTCCATCCCTGGTCCTGGATACGAAAAGATGGAAAACAATACCGATCGCAGTGCAGTATTTAAAGGGCGGTTATGGAGCTGTGGATATGGGCGCCATGATGGCAATGCTTGTACTGGCAATTATCCCGATTATTATTTTCTACATTGCATGTCAGAAATATATTGTAGACGGTGTCGTTGCAGGAGCGGTAAAAGGTTAGGAGGACTTTTTTCATGCGTGCAAGTGGAGTGTTGCTCCCAGTGAGCAGTTTATCATCCAAATATGGAATAGGATGTTTTTCTAAGGAGGCGTATCAGTTTGTAGATTTCCTTAAGAAGAATGGGCAGAGTTATTGGCAGATTCTGCCCCTTGGACAGACGAGTTATGGGGATTCTCCATACCAGTCATTTTCGACGTTTGCCGGTAATCCTTATTTTATCAGTTTAGAAAAGCTGATAAGCAAAGGGCTGCTAAGAAAGAAAGATTGTGATGCCTGTGATTTTGGCTCGGATCCGGCAGACGTGGATTACGGAAAAATGTATCGGGTGCGTTATCGATTGTTGAAAAAAGCATTTCAGCAGTTTTATGACATCAAAGACGCAGAGTTTGTGAAGTTTTTAGCGTTTCAGGAGCAGGAGGCAGACTGGCTATTAGATTATGCACTGTTTATGGCGCTCAAAGATCATTTTAAAGGAAAAAGCTGGGTGGAGTGGCCGGACGATATCCGTCTGCGTGAGCCGGAAGCGTTAAAGAACTATGAGGAAACATTAAAAGATCAGATACTTTTTTATGAGTATGTGCAATATGAATTTTTCAGCCAGTGGGAAGAGCTAAAAAGCTATGCGAATAAGCTGGGTGTACAGATGATTGGAGATATTCCGATTTATGTAGCTTTAGACAGTGCAGATGCCTGGGCGCAGCCTAAGCTGTTTCAGTTTGACAAAGACCGCAGGCCGGTTACTGTGGCAGGCTGTCCTCCCGATGGATTTTCCGCGACCGGACAGCTATGGGGTAATCCGCTCTATGACTGGGAGTATCATAAAAAAACCGGATATGCCTGGTGGATTCGCCGTGTTGGCGCCTGTCGCAGGATGTATGATGTCATTCGTATCGATCATTTCCGTGGGTTCGATGAATATTATTCGATTCCGGCGAAAGATCAGACGGCTGAATTTGGCAAATGGGAAAAAGGGCCTGGAATCGAACTGTTTCATGCTTTAAACAAGGCGCTTGGTGAATTGAATATTATCGTAGAGGATCTGGGATATATTACCGATTCTGTTCGCGAGCTTGTCCGCGCCGTTGGATTTCCGAATATGAAAGTACTGGAATTTGCTTTTGATGCTAGAGATTCCAGCGGGCCAAGGGACTACCTGCCATATAACTATGACAAAAACTGTGTCGTATATACAGGCACGCATGATAACGAGACACTGCGTGGCTGGTTCGATTCCATTCCGAAGGCGGATTACGGGATGATTGAGCGTTACCTGGGCCACAAAGTAGAAGATAAGGATGAAATGGTTGCACACGTGATCCGTCTCGCACAGGCAAGTTCTGCTAATTTGTGTATTATTCCGATGCAAGATTATTTAGGATTGGATAACAGAGCAAGAATCAATGAACCTTCCACACTTGGCAAGAACTGGAGATGGCGTCTACTGCCAAACCAGCTGACACCTCAGGCAGGCCTTCTCATGAAAAAACTGACGAAAACCTATGGCAGGCTACCAATCGTGCGTACGGAAGCAAAGGTGCAGCCTGCAAACAAAACAGCGGATGAATCATCAGGCCGGACAGCTGAAAAAAATGTGGAGGAACCATCAGGCCGGACAGCTGAAAAAAATGTGAATGAACCGGCAGGTCGAACAGCTGAAAAGAACGAGAATAAGAATACTGAACAAAATGGCGGGACGGCTTTTGATACGGCGAATAAACATGTTCAGAAAGATACTGCACATGCGGAAGATAAAAAAACTATTTTTGAAGATATGGAAAAGGCAGCAGCGCAAGCGGTCGGAAAAGATTTTGGAAAAGCTGCTTCTGCTGCCGGAAAAGTGATTGGCCAGGCTGCCGGCGCTGCTTTGGAGATGGTATCTGATAAAGTAGCAGACGCAGCAGCAGAATTTATGTTTCGAAAAGCTGCAGGAAAAGACAGTAGGAAAGATTCTGAAAAGAAAGCAGAGCGTAAATAAAAATGAGTGATATAACAATCAGGGATATTGCAAAACTCTGCGGAGTCGGGGTGAGTACAGTGTCGCGTGCAATGAATGACCATCCTGATATCAATCCTGAAACAAAAGCGAAGATCATGCAGGTGATTGAGGAACATAATTATATTCCAAATAACAGCGCCAGAAATTTAAAACGTTCCGAATCGAATACAATCGCACTTTTAATGAAGGGCATAGACAATCCGTTTTTTCAGGGGATGTTTCATATTTTTGAAGAAATGCTCAGCCGCAAAGATTATGCATTTATTCTGCAGAAAGTCGGGTTTGACGAAGACGAAATCAATGTCGCGTTGGAGCTGGAAAAAGAAAAAAAACTAAAAGGAATTATTTTTCTTGGCGGACGTATTCGAGAGAGCACAAGAGATTTTTCGATGCTTGGTGTGCCGTATATATTATGTACCGTTCGCCAGCCACAAATGCCGGGAGAAAGTCCGGCTCATTTTGTGGCGATTGACGATGTAAAAGAAAGCTTTAAAGTCGTAGATTATTTATGCAGTCTGGGACATCGAAAAATTGCAATTATAACGTCTTTGCAAGAAGAACGCGGAGTCGGAAGCCTGCGTTACGAAGGTTACTGCAAGGCGTTGGAAAAAAACGGGATTGCATTGGATAAAGAGCTTGTCTGCTATATGAAACACGATCTGGCAAGTTTTTCAGCAGAAAATGGTTATGCGGTAACACAGGAGCTGTTAGCTTCAGGAAAAGAATTTACAGCTGTTTTTGCAGCTTCGGATATGACTGCGATTGGCGTATGTAAGGCAATTTTAGAGTCCGGTAGCCGAATCCCCGAAGATTATTCTGTGGTTGGCTTTGACGGATTGGATTTGACGCATTTTTATCATCCGTCGATTACAACCATTCACCAGCCGATCAACGATATGGTGAAAGCAGCCATACAGATGCTATTCGCTTTGATGGAAGGCAATCGATATGAAGGCGAGCAGATTTTCGAGGCAAAGCTGGAAGTAAGGGAATCAACCGGGCCGGTGAAAGACAGGGCAGCTATTGACGAAGTTGCGGAAGTATAGCAGAATATCAAAATGACCAAATGTTGGGGCGGCACTTTCGCAGTGCCGCTTTCTTTTTATGTACGATGGCATCTTTGCAGATATATAAACGGAGTTATAAATATAATAGGGAAGTTGGCAGATTTAATAATGGGAATTTACTGCACTAAGCTGATTAGGTTATATTTTGATGCCTTTTTCAATGACTTTAAATAAATTCCATACCATTTCTTCTGTGTTTCCTTGGAGTCTCGTTTTAATAAAAAATTAAATCTTTTTACACCAAATACGTGCCCATATTGCTTGCGTGAGGTAGAAAGAAAAAAGGCAAGTGTATATGTGGAAATGTATTTAAACGTTTTATTTTTATAAAGAATGGCTGCCACAACCGCAACGAGCAGTTCTGTCATTGGATAGGCACACCATACCCCCGTTATTTCCCAAATTGTTTTTTTAGGAGAAGAAGTCAGTGATGTTTCAGCAAGTTTGGTGATTGCACAAATGCTATTTTTAGAGTCACAAGACACAGGAAAAGACATTCAGTTATATATAAATAGTCCAGGCGGTTCTGTTTCGGCGGGTTTTGCTATTTATGACACAATGCAATATGTCAAATGTGATGTATCAACAATATGTATAGGTCTTGCCGCAAGTTTTGGAGCCTTTTTATTGGCAGGAGGTACAAAGGGAAAACGTCTTGCTTTGCCTAATGCAGAAATTATGATACATCAGCCTGCCATTCATGGAAATGGAATTCAGGGACAGGCAACCGATATAAAAATTACATCTGACCACATACAAAAAAGTAAAAAACGATTAAATACCATTTTATCAGAAAATACAGGCAAAAGTATGGATGAGGTTGTTATTGCAACAGAACGTGATAATTATATGACAGCAAAAGAAGCAATGGATTTTGGCTTGATCGATAAAATAATAGAGAGGCGTTGATTTTATGTAGATGAACTGGTGAAGGTAAACAAAGAAGGAACAACGATTATGATGGTAACTCATGATGCAAAGGTAGCCGCAAAGTGTTCCAGGGTGCTGTATATTGTAGATGGTAATATTAAGGGCGAGTATGTCAGCCCTAAAGACCTGGAAATAAAAGAGAAGGACAGGGAGAGGTCATTAAATAACTGGCTATTGGAACTGGGATGGTAAGTATATGTTTGTTTAACCAACTGACATTGCTATCTGAACGGTTACAACTTTTTCTCAATCATTGAAAGAAATTCGAATGATTGTTGCCATACAAATATTTGTATGTTATAGTAAAGTCTTTCATAACAAAAGGGGAGGCTTTCCAATGATGTCAAAATTTATAGGAAACAAAAGCTTTTATAAAATGGTACTTTTGATCGCAGTACCGATCATGATTCAAAATGGAATTACAAATTTTGTAAGTCTGTTGGATAATATTATGATTGGGCAGGTCGGTACGGAGCAGATGTCAGGAGCAGCGATCGTTAACCAGTTGATTTTTGTGTATAATCTCTGTATGTTTGGCGGTGTCTCTGGTGCAGGCATTTTTACGGCACAGTATTATGGCCAGGGAAATGAGGAAGGAATTCGTCAGACGATGCGTTTTAAGTTCTGGATGGCGTTAGCTGTTACCGGCCTGACGATTTTACTTTTATTAGGTGGCGGAACATTTTTAATAAATGCTTATTTAAGCGGGGACGGTTCTGCCGAAGATGCTATGGCAACGTTGAGGTATGGAAAACAATATTTGCATATTATGCTACTTGGGCTTCCTGCGTTTGCAGTCGTGCAGATTTATGCCAGTACGTTAAGGGAATGCGGACAGACGATTTTGCCGATGAAATCCGGGATTGTTGCAGTATTTGTTAATCTTGCATTTAATTATATTCTGATTTATGGGAAGATGGGTTTTCCGCGATTGGGAGTACGTGGAGCAGCGATTGCGACAGTGCTTTCTCGATATGTGGAAATGTTAATCGTGATTTATTTTGTCCATAGAGACACGAAGACGTATTCGTTTATGGAAGGTTTATATCATACGATGAAACTTCCGAAAGATCTTGTGATTAAAATTATAAAAAAAGGAAGCCCACTGTTGTTTAATGAAACATTATGGGCTGCAGGCATGGCTATGCTGACGCAATGCTATTCAGTGCGTGGCCTAAATGTTGTCGCCGGTTTAAATGTATCCAACACGATCAACAATGTGTTTAATATTGTATTTATAGCGCTTGGAGATTCAGTTGCAATTATTGTTGGACAATTGCTTGGAGCAGGCAAAATGGAAGAAGCTAGAGATACGGATAATAAGATGATTGCTTTTTCCGTGTTTTGTTGTACTTGTGTAGCTGCAATTATGTTGCTATTTGCACCAGTATTTCCGAGATTGTATAAAATAAATGATGAAGCAAGGGAATTGGCAAAATATTTTATTATGGTGACAGCGATATTTATGCCGCAGAATGCATTTTTACATGCCGCTTATTTCACATTGCGCTCCGGCGGCAAGACGGTGATTACGTTTTTATTTGACAGTGTATTTATTTGGTGTGTAAGCGTAGTAATCGCCTTTTCACTCAGCAGATTTACGACACTTCCTGTCATTGGAGTATATATTATGGTGCAGCTTGGTGATTTGGTAAAATGTGTGATTGGCTTTTTGCTTGTGAAAAAAGGGATCTGGCTGCAGAATATTGTGGAAAAAGGGTAGTTTAACACTGCATTTTCACCACACTCTGCAAAATTAAAAAAATACTTGCAATACATAACATATTGTGATAAGTTAGACTTGTTGTGAAAAATGCGATGGTCCTCTGGTACAGACAGGTATTAAGAACATCAAAATAATAGGAGGTCACAAAAATGAATGCAGCAGAAATTATGAAACAGATTGAAACAGAGCAGATGAAAGAATCTGTATCTGAATTTCATGTAGGCGATACCGTAAAAGTATACGGTAAGATTGTAGAAGGAAATCGTGAAAGAATCCAGGTATTTGAAGGAATTGTGTTAAAGAAGCAAGGTTCCAGCAACCGTGAGACTTTTACAGTTAGAAAGTTATCCAATGGCGTTGGTGTGGAAAAGACATGGCCATTGCATTCTCCGAACGTGGAAAAAGTAGAAGTTGTACGCCGTGGTAAAGTTAGACGTGCAAAATTAAACTATTTAAGAGGGCGTGTCGGCAAACGTGCGAAAGTAAAAGAGCTGGTAAAATAGTTTTTGTGCAGGAAGAGACAATTGCAAGATTGTCTCTTTTTTCAAAATATTTTGTAAAATGCAGGAACATTACGTAAGTAAGGAATAGAAAGATGAGAAGACGGGTCAAAGGGCTTGAATTTGGCAGAAAAAAAGAACGGAAAATTAATTTGTCTTTGTTTCAGGAAATTATGATCTGGATCATAGAAATAGCAATAACGATTACGATAGCAGTAGTGTTTACTTATTTCTTTGGCGTACGTTCTACTGTGGTAGGACCTTCTATGTCGCCGCAGCTGGAAGATGGAGACGAAGTATTGATTGACCGTTTTTTGTATAAATTTATTTCTCCGAAAGCGGGAGATATGATTGCTTTTCTTCCGAATGGAAATACAAATACGCATTATTACTTAAAGCGTGTGATTGCTGTGCCTGGGGATACGATACAGATCAAAGATGGTATGGTCTATGTAAATGGAGAAGAATTTCAGGAAGAGATAGAAGCTGACCGTATCGAAGATGCAGGAATTGCTGACAGTGAGATGACGCTTGCAGAGGATGAATATTTTGTGCTCGGAGATAATCGTAATAACAGTGAGGACAGCCGATTTGCCAATATTGGCAATATCAGGGAAGATTATATTATTGGAAAAGCATGGTTTGTCATATCGCCGCGGGACAAGCTGGGCTTCATTCAGTAAGGAGGAATGCTATGCAGTATCAATGGTATCCGGGACATATGACAAAGGCGAAAAGGCAGATGCAGGAAGATATCAAACTTGTGGATCTCGTCATTGAGCTGGTGGATGCAAGAATACCGGTCAGCAGCCATAATCCAGACATCGATGATCTGGGGAAAAATAAATCCAGATTAGTTTTATTAAATAAAGCGGACCTTGCCGATCAGACAGGAAATCAGGCATGGTGTGAATATTATAAAGATCACGGGATGCATGCGGTACAATTAGATTCCAGAAATCGGGCCAGTATGAAGGAAGTGCATCGTATTATCCAGGAAGCATGTAAAGAAAAGCTGGAGCGAAACCGTAAAAGAGGGATATTAAATCGTCCGGTGCGAGCTATGGTTGCAGGTATTCCAAACGTAGGTAAATCTACATTTATTAATTCGTTTGCGGGGAAGGCCTGTGCAAAAACAGGCAATCAACCGGGGGTGACAAAGGGAAAACAATGGATACGGCTGAATAAAAATGTAGAATTGTTAGATACGCCGGGAATTTTGTGGCCTAAATTTGAAGATCAGATGATCGGTCTGCATTTGGCGTTGATCGGTTCTATCAAAGACGAGCTTTTGAATAAGGAAGAGATGGCTTTGGAGCTGATTACAAAGCTAATTGATTTATATCCAGGAATTTTATCCAAACGATATGACCTGGATGAAAACGGAGAACCCGCAGTAGTTTTAGAACATCTAGCGCAAAATAGAAACTGCCTGAAAAAGGGTGGGGAATTGGATACGGATAAGGCTTCGGCTTTATTATTAGAAGAATTTCGCAGTGGAAAATTGGGCCGGATTACAATTGAATTACCAGAATAAAATTAAATGAGTAAAAAAATATTGCGGCTGATAGGGTGATGAAACATGAAGGCAATATTTAAAGATGTCGTTAGTCTGTGCTTTTATCTGGTCATTGTTATGGGATGCACGTATGTATTCGTAAATTATGCGGTGCAGCGTACACAGATCGAGGGCGATTCTATGCAGACAATGCTTTCGGATGGAGATCAGGTGCTTGTAGACAAGCTGACTTATCGTTTCAGGGAACCACAGCGGTATGATATGATAGCATTTCCATATCGTTATGAGCAGGATACATTTTACGTCAAACGAATCATTGGCCTGCCGGGAGAAAAGATACGGATTGATGCACAGGGTACGATATTTATTAACGACGAAGCGTTAGAAGAACATTATGGAACAGAGGCGATCAGCCATCCGGGATTTGCGTCTGTGCCGAAAATATTGGCGGAGGATGAATATTTTGTACTTGGCGACAACCGCAATAACAGTGAGGACAGCCGGTTTGCATCGGTTGGATATGTACGCCGTTCGGAGATTGTTGGAAAAGTATTTTTTCGTATTTATCCATTTTCTTCGATTGGTTTCATCACGGATGCCGGAGACGGTGAAAATAGGAAGAATGCCAAAAAAGGGGAAGAGGAATAAGGTACAGGTGATGAGTGAGGAAAGAGTACAAAAAACAATTGCACAGGTTCAGGAGGAATATCAGGCAGCACAGTTACCTATGCTGCCTGAATTTATCTGTGTTTATCAAAAGGATGCAAGAGCAGGTGTACAAAAAATAGTACAAAGAGCCAGACAGAAAATTCAAAAACTGGAAGAGGAGCGTGTGCGCATTTATGAGATGGGTGCATATGAGCGGGAGTATGCACAATGTACATGGATCTGCGGAATAGATGAAGCTGGCAGAGGGCCTCTGGCAGGGCCAGTTGTAGCAGGTGCGGTAATTCTTCCGAAAGATTGCGAGATTTTGTATTTGAATGATTCCAAACAGTTGTCTGCCAGTATGCGGGAAGAATTATTTGATGTGATTATGGAAAAGGCAGCTGCGGCGGGAATAGGGATTGTATCTTCTGAAACGATAGATCAGATCAATATTTTGCAGGCAACGTATCAGGCTATGCGGGAAGCTATTAACAATCTTGGTATAATACCCGATATATTGTTAAATGATGCTGTTACAATACCGGATGTACAGATCAAGCAGGTGCCTATTATCAAAGGTGACGCCAAAAGCGTTTCCATTGCGGCAGCCAGTATCATTGCGAAGGTGACAAGAGATCATATGATGGAGGAGTATGACCGGATTTATCCGGGATATGGATTTGCTGCCCATAAAGGATATGGGACAAAAGAACATATGCGCGCGCTGCATCAGATGGGCCCTTGTGCGATTCACAGAAAGACATTTATCAAATCAATTGTCAGGTAAAAACCAGATCGGAAATGCCAGAATAAAAGTAACAGGTCAGCTTGTTTGAATTGTTAACATGACAGGAGGCAGAAATTATGCAGATTGCAGATTATTTAGGACAATATGCCAACACGCTTGCGAATGCATCGTCGGCAGCGCCGTCATCTGTACAAAACGCTGGTACAGTGACACAGAGTGTTGTGTCAGAACTGACGCAGATGCAGGAAGGGGCTGTGTTTGAGGGTAGCATCAATGCGATGGACGGCTCGAAAATATTGCTTGGCCTTCAAAACGGGCAGACGATCACAGCCCGATTAGAAGGCAGCGTCAACCTTATGCTGGGGCAGTCTGTGTTTTTTCAGGTAAAATCTAACGATGGAAATACGATTGCGATCAAACCGTTTACGGACGGACAGACCTTTAATCCAACGATTCAAAAAGCGCTGGATGCGGCTGGTATGGAGATGACAAAAGATACGATGGATATGGTAAATCGTATGATGGAAGAAGGGCTGCCGATTGATAAGCAGTCGTTGGCTTCTATGCGCCAGACGCTTATGCAGAATCCGTATGTATCATTGGATACGGCCGTTACGATGACCAAACTTGGAATTCCTGTCAATAGTCAGCTTGCGGCACAGTTTGAAAATTATCAGAATGACCGCCATTCCATGTTAAATGAGATGAATCAGGTGATGGAAGGGCTGTCAAAGGTGTATGCAAAGGCGCCTGCTTCCCAGCTGCAGCAGTTGAATCAGCAGATATTATCGATTCTTCAAGGAACGGAAAAAAATCAGCCTGGCGTGCAGCTGTTTTTGGAAGAGACGCTGGCGGCTCAAAAAGAAGGCGGGCAGGAAGGACTGCCGCAAATGCCATCCGACGGGCAGGAACCAGCAGGAAAACAGATGGCAGATTTAGCAGGTAAAACTCCGGGCTTGCAAACGCAGCAGGAATTTGCTGACAAGATACAGTCCCAATCAGGCCATCAGATGTCGGAAGCTGCGGCGGATGAATCGGCAGGCGCTTCGGAAAAAGCAAGTATACAGATGGCAGACGGCAAAGAGGCCGTACCGCCCAGACAACTGTCAGAGCTGCTTTCCAGACATCAGATTGCACAACTGGAAGCACAGCTTAAGGAAGCATTTCCAAAGGCAGAATTTGGAAAGCTGAATACGCAGCTGAGCGCAAAAGAATTTTTAGATGCTGTCGCGCAGCAGCTGGAACAGCATCCATCTTTCGATAAATCAGCGCTTGGCCGGCTGTTTTCAGGAAAAGAGTATCATGCGCTTTTAAAAGAAGTGATGCAGGAGCAGTGGACGGTTCGGCCTGAAGAATTAAAGACAGAGCATAAAGTGGAAGAACTGTACCAGAGGTTGAATCGCCAGATGGGCCAGATTGAACAGCTGGCAAAGCAGACGGGTATGAATACGGGACAGCTTTCGCAGGCAGCAGCACAAGTGCGTGACAATATTGAATTTATGCATCAGATCAATCAGGCGTATACCTATGTGCAGATTCCGCTGAAAATGGCAAATCAAAATGCACATAGCGATCTGTATGTCTATACAAATAAGCGTAATCTTAGAAAAAGAGAAGGCGAATTGTCAGCGTTTTTACATTTGGAACTGGAAAATCTCGGTACGACAGATGTTTCGATTAAGATGCTGGATAAAAATGTAAGTACAAAATTTTATCTGGAAGACGACACTTCTTATGATCTAATCGAGGAACATCTTCCACAGCTTACGCAACGTCTAGAAAAACTGGGCTATCATTGTCAGGTCACGGTGGAAAACAGAGAGGAAAAAGTTGACTTTGTTGAGGATTTTCTGCAAAAGAGCCAGCCGGCGAAAGCGGCGTCCAAAGGAATGGTGCATCGGTATTCGTTTGATGTACGGGCTTAGAAAATGTTAGGAAAGAACATGGTGGCAGATAATTAAGTATAGAAGGAAAAGGAGAAGCGTCGTGGCACAAAAAAAAGCAGAAAAACCGAAAACTGCAGTAGCGCTTGCCTATGAACCGGGAGATCAGGCGCCGAAGATACTTGCAACTGGAAAAGGCGCTTTAGCAGAAAAGATTATCGATGCTGCAAAAGAAGCGGATGTACCGACTTATAAAGATGATAAGCTGGCAGATACGCTTTCGCGGTTGGAGATCGGAGATATGATACCGCCGGAGCTGTATCAGGTCGTGGCAGAAATTCTTGTATTTGTAAACGATATGGATAAAATACGCCAGAAACTTGGAGATTATAAAAAATGAGAAACACCCGGGCAGTCGGTACGGATTATGAGAAACAAGCAGCTGAATATTTGGAAACACATGGATATCACATATTGGAGCAAAATTTTCGTTGCAGGATGGGCGAAATTGACCTGATTGCAGAAGAAGACGGCTATCTGGTATTTATCGAGGTCAAATATCGGGCAGGTACGCAGATGGGAGAGCCGCAGGAGGCAGTAAATTTCCGTAAACAGCAAAAAATAAGCAGGGCGGCGTCTTATTATTGTCTGCGCCATAAAATATCTCCGCAAAAACCTTGCCGCTTTGATGTAGCAGCATGTATGGGCGGAGAATGGACAATTATTCAAAATGCGTTTGACTATATACAATAAGCAACTGTGAATAAATAACTTTGCAATTTACTTATTCACAGTTCCTTACGATAACGAATCTGAGATTTTTAAGAAGGATAAAATGGATGATAAAATTAAGCGATTTTAAGACGGCAGATGACAGGCAGGTGCTTTACTTAGAGGATGACAGTGCGGATGGAGGAATTCCGCTTTTAAAGTTTCATTTGTTTGACCAGCTGCCGTTTGTGGATTATGGGATTACCACACGTGCAGGCGGAGTGAGTGAAGGGGTATTTTCTTCTTTGAATCTAAGCTATACAAGAGGAGATGAAAAAATTGCCGTAGATGAGAATTATCATCGTACGGCAGTTTCACTTCATGCAAAAGTATCTGATTTTGTATTGACAGATCAGACGCATACCGTCAATATACGGACCGTTTCGAGGGATGACTGTGGCAAAGGAATTTTGCGGGACAAAGATTACCAGGATATAGACGGGCTGATTACAAATGAGCCAGATATGGTATTGTCAGCATTTTTTGCAGATTGTGTACCGCTGTTGTTTATCGATCCAGTGCACCGCGCGATTGGTGTCAGTCATTCCGGCTGGCGCGGAACTGTGGCACGAATGGGACGCGAGACGGTACGGGCTATGCAGGAAGCATATGGCAGCAATCCAAAGGAGCTGTATGGTGCAGTCGGGCCTTCGATCTGCCAGTCTTGTTATGAAGTCAGCGAAGATGTAGCGTTTTATTTTATGGAACAATTTCCGCAGGCTGGCGAAGAGCTGTGTATGCCTGGTGCGCCGGGAAAATACCAGCTGAATTTGTGGAAGGCAAATGAACTTGTGTTACTAGAAGCGGGTATTCAAATAGAACATCTGGCAGTGACGAATATTTGTACGTGCTGCAATCCAAAGCTGCTGTTTTCCCATCGTGCAAGCAAAGGGAAGCGGGGCAATTTTGGAGCGTTTATAAAGCTTAAACGATAGCATTCTGCAAAAAGATGAAAAAATAGGCATAGTTCCCGTCCAATGACATAAAGTATAGAAAGCGAATTTATGGCAGGAAGGACAGGGAGGATGGAGCAGTACAATTTATATAAAGATATTAAGGCAAGGACAAACGGAGAAATTTATCTGGGCGTGGTGGGTGCGGTGCGTACCGGAAAGTCCACGTTTATCAAACGGTTTATGGAACAGATGGTAATCCCGAATATCGAGGATGAAAATGTCCGAGCAAGGACGAGGGATGAGCTGCCGCAGTCGGCACAGGGCAAAACGATTATGACGACAGAGCCGAAATTTATCCCAAAAGACGCGGCGGAAATTAAACTGACCGATGACATTAAGGTGAAAGTGCGTTTGATTGACTGTGTAGGATATATGGTGGAAGGCGCAAGCGGGCATTTGGAAAACGGTGTGGAGCGTATGGTCAAAACCCCATGGTCAGAACAGGAAATTCCATTTTCACAGGCGGCGGAGACCGGAACACGCAAAGTTATCAAAGATCATGCCACAATCGGCATTGTCGTAACGACCGACGGGACGGTGACAGAGATCCCGGCATCTAATTATCAAAAACCAACACAAGAGACGGTCAATGAACTAAAGAAAAGCGGCAAACCATACATCATGCTATTAAACTCAGCAAAGCCTTACAGTGACGAAGCGCGCCAGACTGCACAGCAGATGGAAACGCAGTATGGAGTCAGTGTGATACCGGTAAATTGCGAACAGCTGCGCAAAGAAGATGTGAATCATATTTTAGAACAGATTTTATATGAATTTCCGGTTGTGCGTATGAATTTTTATCTGCCAAAGTGGGTAGATCTGCTCGGTCAGGATCGTCCGGTAAAAAAGAATGTAATTGAAAATGCAAAAAAGATTCTGCAGGATATTACATTTGTAAAAGATGTGCAGAATTATGAATTTAAGCCGGAAGGGGAATATCTGGAAAAAATCAAACTGGAGCAGATGAACCTGTCGGATGGTACAGCAGAAATCCGCATGGAAGTAGCGCAAAAGTATTATTATGAAAATATCTCAGAACTAACCGGAGTGCAGGTACACGGCGAATATGAACTGATCCGTCTGATCCGGGAAATGGCGGCAAAAAAGCAGGAATACGATAAAGTAGCAGATGCGATGCAGTCAGTCCGTATGAAAGGGTATGGGGTCGTATCCCCACAGTTATCAGATATTGCGTTAGATGAACCGGAGGTTATCAAGCATGGCAGCCAGTACGGGGTTAAGATTAAGGCATCTTCGCCTTCTATCCATATGATCCGCGCCAATATTGAGACAGAAATCGCACCAATTGTCGGCAGCGAAGAGCAGGCGCAGGGATTAAAGGAGTACATAAAAGAGGGGCAAAATTCTCAGGAAGGCGTATGGAATACAAATATATTTGGGAAGACGATCGGGGAATTAATGGAGGATGGCATCAGTCATAAAATTTCGATGATGGATGATGAAAGCCAGATGAAGCTTCAGGATACGATGCAAAAAATTGTAAATGATTCGAATGGAGGTATGGTCTGTATTATTATTTAACGATAAAAGGTGATAACTAAATATTTTTCTGATATCCTCCCGTTTTATGGAACATGCGCGTAACTGCTCAATGTATTGCGTACGGATCCATAAAGACAGGGAGGTTTTTCTTTGGAGTCAAAGGCAAAGGTTACCGTTTACACCCAATGTCATTAACTTAACGGATCCCGAACGACTCTGCACCTGGCGGAATGGTT
>CAJTZX010000052.1 GCA_910584345.1 uncultured Eubacterium sp.
CAGAAAGTGCCTTGTACGTTATTTTATTCTTCAAAAAAGTTGTAAAGTGGTGTAAATAAAATGTCCTTGATTTTTAAGGAAAAACACTTGACAAAACAGGGAGGATATACAAAATGCTATAGGAAAATTACAGTTCTTAAACCTGTTTGTATACTTTAAAATAATTGAATTTGAGATATAGGACTTAAAAAGTTAGGAAATACGAAATTATTATATATTGACAAAAAATGAATAAAAGTATATACTGTAGTACAGTTATAAATATAGTATATCAAATGCGATTTTAATAAAGCATATCAAATTATATATAATAAATTGGATTAAATGCGACTTTAGAACGAGGCTTTCAGAAACGGAATATTGATTCTGAAACTAATTTAAAGTTATGGATAACTATTTATAACAAAATACTGTAAGACGATTAATCATGTCTTTTAAATGTTTACTGATATTTGACAATACTATAAAAGCGATTTATTGAAAATAAAAGGAGTGTGATTTTATGGATACAATGGTTTTAAAAACGCAACAATATTTAAATGCGATGTACTGTGGAAACGATGGTTATAATGTCATTGAAGAAAATGGACAGACCGGTTGGACTACAATATATGCATTAACGAGGGCTTTTCAGATTGAATTAGGTATTACTTCAACTGCCGATAACTTTGGAACAACGACAACTAGAATTTTTAAGGAACAATATCCTAATGGGATTGCGCAACAAGATTCCAATGATACCGCTACAAGCAGGGTGTATGCGATAATTCAAGGTGCGTTATGGTGTAAGGGTTACAGTACAGGGGCATCGGGCATTACAGAACATTTTTATGGTGGCACGGTTCTGCTGTAAAAGCTTTAAAAAGAGATGCCAGCTATGAATCACCTGATTCCACAGTTACATTAAATGTAATGAAGGCTCTGCTTTTAATGAATCAATATGTAACATTGTATCTTCAAGGGGGCACTGACTTGATAAGAAGTATCCAGCAACAGTTAAACCGAAAGTATGAGGATTATATAGGTTTAGCTCCTTGTGATGGGCTGTATGGTAGGGAAATGAATAAGGCGCTTATCCTTGTATTACAAGCCATAGAGGGGCTTTCTGTAGATAAAGCAACAGGCAATTTTGGAGATACAACAAAGGAGAAGTGTCCTATTTTGCCAGATACATCTGGAACTTTATCAGACAGTGTTATTGAGAAAGCGACATTTTTGCTAAAATATGCATTATGTTGTAACGGATATACGGTAAGCGTAAGTAGTGCGGATTGGAGTGAGACATTAGTATCAACAATCAAGGAATTTCAAAGAGATTTGAAACTAACAGTAACTGGAACGGCAAACATAGATACATGGATGTCTCTGCTTCTTAGCAAAGGTAATCCTGATAGATCTTGTGTTGCGTGTGACACACGGTTTGAGATAACATCAAGCCGAGCTGCGGAATTGAAAAATAAAGGCTACGAAATAGTTGGTCGTTATCTTACGGGTACTACCTTTAAGGTTTTGAGAGATGATGAGCCACAGAGAATTTTGGATAGTGGATTATATTTTTTCTCGATTTTTCAGGAATCCTCAACCAGTGTATCTTATTTTGTAAAAGAAAGGGGCAAAGCCGATGCCGAAAATGCTGTGAGAGCTGCTCGTAAATTTAGAATACCAGAGGGAAATGTGATTTATTTTGCGGTTGACTTGGATGCGACTTCAGCGCAAATAACAACTTATATACTGCCGTATTTTTCATCTCTTCACAATAATATGGATTATTAATTATAAGATTGGCATTTATGGTACACGGAATGTTTGTACTCAAGTGTGCAATGCCGGATATGCTGAAACCTGTTTTGTGAGTGATATATTGGAACAGTTGTATGTTGATTGGTACACACCGTTATTTGAAGCTGCACCATCTACAGTACCGTATTTATCTTCTTCAGTACTTGCTGCTGGCATTACTAACTTTTTACGTAGTTTAGCTTATAATGATTTACTGTGGGATCTCGCAATGTTTAAAGCGATAGATGAGGGATTCGTAAATTATGTAAAACAAGAAAATATGAATCTGTATAATTATTTTTATGATTATATAAAAGAAGAAAATTCTCTGCTGATTTCTGATGGAATAGGTGGTTTAATAGATTAAAAACATTTAGCTGCAACAACAGAATGTTATTTTTCTGCAACTCCTGCTCCTGATTTCTGGGCAGGCTGGGGAGGTGACTTAGCGACAGCCATGTCAGATACAGATGCCTATGTTGCGGCCAATGGTACAAGCCACCAAGAAGCTGCAGATGTAATTGTAGGTCATGCGAACCAATATAGTTTTTCATACGCTGGCTTATGTAGTGATGCAGATGCTATCAAACTTGCTGATATAATATCGGCATCCACATCAAATACAAACGCTTTTTCTGAATCATTAAGAGACTATTATCAGAATTATATGCAAAATCGGTTCTCCTATTTTTTAGGTGACATCAAATGCGCTTCAAATCTTACAGCGCTAAAAGAGGGAATTTATGAAAATATGACCTCCTTCCTTGAGAATATTGGTTTAATAAAGTTTTTAGGAGGCGAACCTTCAACTGAAGCAATTAGTGCGTGTTGCAATGCTTTTGCAAACTATATTTATGCAGAAATATAAAATAAAAATATATAGCATGTGTGAGTTGATAAAACGCCAAGTTTCTACTAATAAGATACATAACAATGGAAAATAGCATAGCATTATATTAGGAGGGCAAAATGAAAAAGAAAATATTAACCGCACTGCTAATAATTGAAACAGTTTTGCTATTGGTCATATTAACTTTTGGACTTCTCTATTTTAACACTCGTAAAGCGGAAACAGAGGTTTATCGGCAGTCATCGGAGGATGGAAGTCAAAACGTAGTTATATATGAGGTCGGAGAACCAGATTGGCCGTTTGGCATTGCCCATTATAAAGTATATGGACCTTCAAATTTTTCTGTCGATGTTTCTGATGATGGAGGAAGCGGAGGATTTATTGTCGAATGGAAGGAAACTTCTGTAGTTATCACTTTTAGAGGTTCTGAACAGGAAGATGCAGTATACGAGCTTCCATTCAGATAAGACCAATTTTGATTAAAGCATCACTTTTAACGATGGCAATTTTGCAAATGTAGTACAGTAAACTTCAAATATAGAAATGGGGGTGTATAGTAATGAAAGGGAAAGTGCTAAAAATCTTGCTAGTGGTCGAAACGATTGTTATTGCATTGGGTTTATTTTGTTTTTGTGTTTTGACACATAAAAATACGGAACTCTTTCGTGAAAATTCACCTAATGGAGAATGCGTTCTGTATATAGAGGAAATTGGAATGTCGGATTGGCCTTTTGGTGCCGACCATCTTGAAATTACACTTTATAAGAATACATCCCCTGATCAAAGTGTGTCTTTTGGCGTGGATGTCCGTAATGATGGCGCACATAATTATGAAATAACATGGTTGGATGATGGTGTACAAATTGCTCTGAATGGGGAGGAACAACCTACAACTTATTATATTTTACCTTTTAAAACATTGGATAAAACAGAGAATGTGCAAGAAAGTACTATGTCAGAAGAAGCACAGTTAACTGGAGAGGAAACAACGGAAGAACACGAGATTTATATTCCATCTAGGGACGAGGTGCTGTATGCTAGAGATGTTGTGCTAGAAGGAATGACACAGGAGCAAATTGACAAACTGACGGAAAATATAAAAATAGCAAATCTTGCAATGGAAAATGCGTATTTGAATGAAAATATATTTAGCAAGTTAGATGATAAAGATAGTTTTTGTTGGAATTATTTTGACGATAAAGGAGAAATTCAAATTGGATGGGAATATGATGGTGAGTATGATGAAATTAAGAATTACAATGTTATCAAATATAAAAATATTTGAAATATTCCAGATATGGGATATATTTTTTCTAAGTCTGGCAATGGGCTATGGATATTTTGTTATAAAGGCAGCATGGAAAGGTGTGCTTTATGGAGAAAAGAAAACAAGTACACGCAAACATTCTATATGCGTAAGATTTTCTTTTATATCTATAGGGATGATAATAATGAGCTGTCTGTATTGGCAGGAAGAAGTTTTTTTTAATGACCCGCAGCGTATTTCATTTGGAATATTTATAATAAGCGGGACTCTAATCGGGATATTTTATACAGTCAGTGTTTGGATTGATTTGTATAAGTCCAAAAGTTAATTGTAAAAAAGGTTAATAGTGGGTAACAATACGAACCGGGAGTAAATCTGTATGACAATAACAGAACTGCTCCCGGTTTTATTTAAGGAACGGTTACGAATCCGCTGCCAGAAATCTAAATAGCAGATTCAGCACTGTTTACATTGTCAGTAAGGTATGGTATGATTAACGGAAAAGAAAAAGGACGTGATCGGACAAATGACGGAAATCATTTTACTTATCATGGGCTGTTCTCTCGCTCTGTTGTTTTTTATATGGCTGATTTTTGGAAGAAAGATCACTTCCAAAACGGCTGCACTTCTTATGGACATCGGGTTAGTAGCGCTTTGCGCTGCCACGATCGTCTGCGGTCTGCTGCTGCGGCAGAAAAAATATGAAAATGCCGACGCTGAAAAAATCAAACAAACGAATACAGAGCTCTATACAGATCCATCAACGAATGAACCAGCAAATAAATAAACAGGCAGGCACACATGTGAAACAGGTGCCAAAACTTGCACACAGAGGTTCAGATAGGGGGCTACAAATATGAAGAAAATAAGCAAAGCGGTCTGCAGTCTGCTGTTATTTGCCGCATTTTTAATGGCGGTATCTCCCGCCTTGACCGTATCTGCAGCCGGTACAGGCAGTGTCAACAATATGAACGTCGTATTTGTACTGGATGGCAGCGGTTCTATGTATACAACCGATAAAGACCAGCTGCGGTTTGAAGCATTGGAGCTGTTTTTAGGGCTTTCGACAGAATCAGGTAATTATATGGGCGCAGTTGTTTTTGACGATCAGATTATTTTAAAACAGGAGATTCAGCCAATCCAGGGCAAGGCAGATAAAAGCGATTTGTCAGGAAAAGTCAGAAAAGCAGTCAGCAAAGGAGATACGGACATTGGAAGCGCGGTTTTGGAGGCGGTACGGATGTTGAAACAGTCTGGCAGTCCTGATCTTCCGTCTGCGATTATTTTGCTTTCCGATGGAAATACAGATCTTCCGAAAGACCGGACAGGCGCAAAGCTGGCAGAATCCGAGCATCGTAAGGCCGCAGCGATTGATTATGCCAGACAAAAAGAAATCAGCATTCATTCTGTCTGTCTCAATGCCAATGGCAAGGCTAAAAAAGAAGAACTGCAGGAAATTTCAGATGCAACAGGAGGAACGTGCGTAGAAGTCAAAAAGGCGAAAGATTTAAAAGACGTCTTCAATCAATTTTATAACATTATTTATTCTACAAAAACGACGAACCTTGTTGACACAAAAATACCAAAGAGCGGAGAATTAAAAGTGCCGTTTACGATTCCTGTAATAGGTGTCAAAGAGGCAAATATTATTATCAATACGCTGAATCCGGATACAACTTATAATCTGTTTCATCCGCAGGGATATGGATATACGAGAGCGGAGCTGGATCAGATGGTCATTCGGGCGAAGACTTTTACTGTGATTAAAATTGAAAAACCGGAGCCTGGAGAGTGGGAATTGGTGGTACGCGGAGCACGCAGAGATCAGGTAAAAATAGATATGGTTTATAATACCGATTTGTCGTTGAATTTGGAAAAAAAGGAGAAGCAGACGAGCGGACAAAAAGTTTTGTGGGAGCTTTCTGTACAAGCGGCGAATGAAGGCACAGCGGTTACGAATGAGAAAGTTTATAAGCAGTATCCTTTTTGGGCAGTCGTGACAGATCCGTCAACAGGCGATACGAAAAAGCTGGAGCTGTCAGCAGATGGCGCAAAGAGTGTGGCCGAATTTGAGACAGAGGGTTATGGAAAGTATAAAGTACAGGCATTTTGTGAGATTGACGATATGAAAGTCAGATCCAATGCTCTAACCCTTCAGAAAGCAAATACGTTACCGGAGTGGAAGAATCATCCTGTTGTGATTGAGAAAAAAACGCATCTGTTTTCCAAAAGCCTGTATACCGTAGATCTTAATACACTTGCATCCGATGCAGAGGACAGCAGTCTGGATTTTCAAATTGTAGATTCTGGTTTTGGTGAAGAAGAGGTTTTTATTGAGGGTGGCTCTGAGCTAAAAGTGAAGATCAAATCATGTGGCAGCGGCAGTCTGACCGTAGCAGCAGTGGATCAGGCCGGTGCGGCTTCACAGGTTCAGATAGAAATACGAACATCTTCCATTACGGGAATCATTGTAATCAGCATGATTTTGGCAATATTGCTCATCGCGTTTGTATTATGTATTCCTATGATTCGGTCTTATCTGGCGGTAGTTCGCGGAACGATTCAGATTTTGACGTATGGCGAGGAAGGAACAGATATGCCGGTGACTTTTGATGGTGAAAAGGGCCGGATGATATTAGCAAGGCAGCTCCACCCGTCTCAGGACATTGGCATTCGTCTGGAAAAATGCTATTTAACGGCTGGAGAGAAAAATAACTGCATTTACTTTGTATCGACAGACGGATATTATTCAGACCAGGATGCCGGACAAAAGAAAAAGAAGATTTGTATTCGTGCAGGAATGGAAGTAAACATCAGCAGTGACATGGACTTTGCAAATGGCATGAGAATCGTTTATATGCCATATCAGCAATAATTGTCGTGTGTTTGAGAAATTGAGCAGAAAGGAAGAATATTTATGGCGACATATGGACAGCTGTTGATTGATGCCGGCGGCGGTATTATTGACCGCGGCAAACAGTCTGACAGAAAAGACGGAGCATCGGTAATTCTGGGACTTGGAGGAACCGGAGCCGATGCAGTGATAAAATTAAAACAGGAAGTACACAAACAGCTTCGGCCAGATGATGCAGACGCGGTCATTCCAAGATATGATGCAGTGCGCTATCTGATTATAGATGCTGACGATTCGCAAATTCCACAATCTGCGTCTGTTTCTGATATTGATAAAAATACAGAGTTTTTTGCACTTTCCAATAGTTCGATTAAAAGTACGTTTGAAGCAAAAGAAATATTAAAGACAAGACCTGAGCTATATTGGCTGGACTATGAAAATATTTCCATCGATGAGGCAAGCAAAGGTGCAGGCGGTATTCGTCAGGTTGGAAGATTTTTATTGGTAGATAAAGGTGAGGCGTTATACGCAAAGATGAAATCGGTCATTGAAGGCGCTCTGACTGCAGCAAAAACCGGAGAGCTGGATATCCATATTTGCGCGGGACTGTCTGGCGGAACAGGCAGCGGTATATTTTTAGACGTCTGCTATCTTGTACGCAGAATATTAAAGCAGATCGGGAAACAGGACGCGCGGGTCAGCGGATATTTTTTCCTTCCAGATGTCAATCTGTCTGTTCCGGTCATTCAGGAAAATCCGTTGATTTCAGCTTATATTAAAGTCAATGGATATGCTTCTTTACAAGAGCTGGATTACTGTATGAATTTTGGGAAAAATAAAGACAGTTTTCGGATGAATTATGGATTTGCGGCAGTAGATTCTGCAATGAATCCGGTAGATCTGTGCTATTTGATATCTACCACAGACGCGTCGGGAAATCGCGTACAAAATGGCTATCCGTATGCGATGGGTGTTGTTACGGATTACATTATCAGCTTTCTCGCAAAAGAAACAAGCGGATTTACGCTGCAGAGCCATATTGCAAATCTGAATTCGATCAAAGAAGGCATCCATGTGCAGCATGGAGCAAATGTAGATTATCATATTCTTGGTGCATCGGTTGCGGAGATGCCGCTATCTGAGATTGCAACTTATCTTGGATGCATGCTGTTTGAAAATTACAAGGAAATGTATCAAAAAGTTCCGGCAGAAAAGGAACGGGATGAGTTTCTTGTGAAAATGCGTCTCCAGTACGAAGATATTTTAAAAGAAATCTCGCATGGCTGTGCAGCTTCGATTACATTTGGAAAAGCTTATGATGCGAAAATGTACGATCAGGGCGGAGACCATGCGTTCATAAAACGCGCCGAGCAGTATTTGTCGGATAATATTGGCATTTTGGAAAAAAATGCGAAAACAATGATGGAAGATTTAGGCGAATTTCGGATACCGAAAACAAGCGCGTCTCTTATTAGCAGGACTTATAAAGGGTTGTTTGATTCTTTTGCCGTCAGCCTGGATTACGGGCCGTTTTATGCAGGACGGATGCTGGCAGGAGGCGACAATCAGAATCTCATACATGCAGTAGATGGATATTTGAAGAAAAATGGGGAGTTGCTGGAACACGAGCTGCGTCAGTCCGGACAACGGGAAGATGAATATCGCGATGCAAAGTTAAAAATGGAAAATACGAATTTCCTGAATAAAAAAGCACGAATGGAAAGTTATCTTCAAGCGCTGAGTGATTTGTATATGAATCGGTATCGTATGGAGCTGTATAAAAATATGGACATGGCGCTGCAGGAATATAAACGGCAGTTAAGAAGGCTGAATCAGAACCTGTTTCGTATTCTTATGAATGTTATGGATACGCTGCGGGAAACGTTTGAAGTGAATAAAACCGTTCTGCTGCAAAAAGGCTTACAAGACCACCTGTATACATGGAAAATATTAACGATACCGGATGTAAAAGAAAGTCTGGAGCAGGAGATGAAAGAGCATGATCCGGGACAGCTCCTTTATCATTTGATGTTGACGTTGTTTGAGCATTGTGCGGTATGGATGAATCAGGATGAAAATGAAATACGCAAGCTGATTTCAGATTTTATTTTACAGGAATTTGATAAAGCAACAAGGCGAACGATGACAGATTATTTGAAAGAAAAGTTCCATGTGGAAAATCCGGCTTTGCTTTCCGATGCGGTAGAAAAAGAAATTATCCGGGATAAACTGGGCAGAGATTCTACGCCGTTGTTTTGGAAAAATCCAATGTACAAAAACAGTATGGGTATGCACAGTTACTTGACAGTGCCGTTCGACGCCGCAGAGATGAAAACGGCTGCTGCAAACTTTACACAAAGGCAGATGGAATTTACGGTACGGGAGTCGCATATTACTGACAAACTATCTATGATGCGCTTTTACAGCGGAATTCCAATTTTTGCATATCAGGGGATTATGGAGCTGCAGCGGGCTTATGAAGAAGATAAAAAAGCGGGCCGGCATCTGTTTGAACGAGGAGATATCAACTGGAATCAGCTGCCTTCGCCGGTTCCTGACAGTTTTAAAATCGATTTGCCGGTGCAGCGGATTGTACAGCGCAATCAGACTTTGATTGAGGAATTTGAACAGGCGGAAACAGCCGGAGTGGTTGTAAAAGACGAGTATATGAACTGGAATATTTTAAAGACTGAAGATTTGGATATTTCTGCCTGGACAGAGCAGTTGGGCGGTGTTATGACAAACGGCAGAAACAATCCAAAAAAGATGCAGCAGATTCTTCCAAAGCTCAAGGAAAAGCTGGAATCTGCGGTAAAGAATGCATCGCCAGTTCGCATTGAGTATTTGAATACAGTATCGGGAAGCGAGAGACAGGTGATGCTGGATTTTTATCTGCTTGCTCCGGTATTAAATGATTTGGTTCATACCGAGTTGCAAAAAAGGACGGAAGCAGAACGTGAAATCAAACGTCTGGAACAGCTGATGCAGGATACGGTGGCAGAAAAAAGAGGGAAAAACGATTTCTTTAATGCCGTGTTTACAGGTGCATTGACATATGGCAGAAAGATTGTGTTTCAATATCATGAGTTTGGGATGGAAAAAAGCATCGAGCTGCAGAACAGCAGCATGAAGTACGGACAATCTGGTGCATATCAGGCATTTTTAACTTATCAGACATTAGACCGGGAAACCAGAGAAAAAATAGACAATCGCACAAGACAGCTGCTGGACGAAGAAGATTCAAACCAGGTGCAGGAAACAGTGGAAACGTTAGAAGAAAGTATGCCGAAAAAAATCCAGGGGTACTTAGGCATTTATGATGAGCTGGATCCGCTGCATGAAGAGATTGAAGAGTTTTATATGGATTTTATGAAGACGCTGCATAGCTTCAAGCTGAATATGTAGTTTGTTGAACAGATAATGATACTGAATAAATAATGATGCTGAATAGATAAAAAGGAGTATGTTTGTATGTCCCAGGCATTTGCACCAGATAATATTTATACGGAAGACGATTACTATCATTTACCGGAACATATCCGAGCAGAATTGATCTATGGACAGTTTTACAATATGGCTGCGCCAAGCCGGATACACCAAAAAATTCTAAGCGCTTTACATGCAGTCATTTATCATTATATTCATTCAAAAAAGGGGCTGTGTGAAATATATCCATCTCCGTTTGCAGTCAAGCTGTTTGAGGATCGTAAAACAATCGTAGAACCGGATATCAGTGTGATCTGCAATCCGGATAAACTTACAGATAAAGGCTGTGACGGAGCGCCGGACTGGGTGATTGAGATCACGTCGCCTGGGAATCAGGGACATGATTATATTTATAAACTGAACTTATATGCCGATGCGGGGGTTCGGGAATACTGGATTGTAGATCCGATGAAACAAAAAATTCTTGTGTATTATTTTGAAGAGAGCGCTTTTGACGTCCGGCAATATACATTTCAGGATGATATCAAAGCAAATATTTTTGAGGATTTGTTGATTGATTTTAAGGAACTTGGATTATGAAAGAAAATCATGTGATATTTCACGATGGAAAACATCTTCTGGAAAGCTGTATCAGCAGGTTAAATGAAAATCAATGTGGGGAAACCGGCGGAAACGTTGCGCTGCATCCAACGGTTCTCGTTCTGTTGGGCAATAAAAGCAGATGCAATACGAAATACGTGAAATCTACGTTGGATGACAACTGGAACAACGCCCGTTTTCTGCAGTATTTAAACGTTGTAAAAACAGATAGCGGCTGGCAGTGTTTCAGGCTTGCAGGTACCCGGGACGATAACCTGCCGGATGCCGGCGCTGAAAATTTTAATGCGCAGGATACGGATGGTTATGATCGGGATAGTTCTGCATGGGAGGACTATGTCTGGGAAGCAGAACACATAGGCTGGACAGAAACATTGAATCACGCAATTGTAGCAATGCTGGAAACAGAAGAAAAAATTTTTTCCGAACGTACGATAATTCGAATGGAATATATTTTGGATGCCTCTGAAAAAGACGGCACGCAGTATGCAGATTTGTTTTTGCAAACATCCAATGCCATGCAGTCAGATGAGCAAAAAACATTGTACCTGATGTTAGACCAGCGTCCCGGAGCCGATCATGTGGAAGCCTCCGATGCGTTGCTGCAGTATTTGGCAGACAAAAACGAAACTTCTAAATTATCAGGAACCGTCTGCTTACTGAGCAATTATTTGCAGTCGGGACAAATGTTAGGGGATGGAAGAATCTGGCAGAATTACCGTCTGGCTGCCGATATGATATTGTTAAGCGGCAGCAAAATGGCGGCGCAAAGCGCTGTGCATCAACTGTCCGGCGGATTTAAGACGGTTTCTTACGCGCTTGTAACCAAACCGACAGAAGAAATCGCAGCTGTAACGCTGCGGACGCTGATGCATGAGATTTACGATTCCAGCCAGAAAAATCTATTTCGGGAATTATCTGCCAGTGAACTGGCTGCGAAGCTGCAGATGGATCGTTATCATGGATTTTTGTTTTTGGAAGAACTGTTTCAAAAGAAAATACGCGCAAGATTTCCAAAAGAAGCTGACTGGCGATATTTGCCGTTTACAGACATACAGGCATACCGCACATTTTTAAAAAGCCCGAATCTGACGATAGAAGCAGCCGACGCACTTTCATCAGGCGCGGCGTCGGAGTTTTTAAACAGATATTATATAGAGCCGGTGCGGGATTTTTTGTCAAATGAAAAAGAAATGCAGCAGTGTACCGATAGGGTATCTGGGCTGCTTTTTCAGCAGTTTGCTTATTTTGAGTTATTGTATTTGAACGAGCATCAGGAGGAATTAGACCATCTGATTATGTCAGAATATCAGTCTGCAGGGTTCCGCTCAAGGAGCGGCGTATGTGCAGGACTGCATGAACAGGGAATTTATGAAAGCAGACGGATCTATTATCATACAATGAAACAAGTTATTGCCGCACAAATGCATCACCTCATACAGCAGGCGATCAGCTTTAGAGATATGTATGAAGCGTGTGAAAAAGAAGTGCGTCGGGAATGTATTGTCACCGGCGACGAATCAGAGTCCGTCGAAAAGTTTTACAGTGGGATTGCGGCAGAATATGCGGGATGCCATACATTTTCAGAAATCTTCCTTGTATCAAATAAAAAAGAAGATTTGCTCAGAAATTTTTGGAATATTTATCTGGAGCTAATGAGGGAAAACGTATATAACTGTGATTTTGAGCAGGAAGTAGACTATCGAATGGAAGGCATGGATGAAAAGCAGAGGCATACGTTTGTGGAAAAAGAGCTTCGTAAAAAGCTGGATGGCAGCAGGCGGCTAAAAAACAGCATTGAAATGCCAATGACGAGAGCAGGATGCTATTATATGGTGAATGCAGGCGCCGACTATGCAAAAACACTGGAACAGGCAGAAAACGGGGAGTATGTATTGTTTCATCTGAATCGCACAGACTGTATTGAACAGCTGGAAATTTATGATATTCTAAAGCCGAAGCAGCTGCACCTTGGAAATGTGAGGAATGGGAATGATAATCAAACAAAAGCACCCGGATTACCAGATTCGGGAACTGACATACAGGAAAGAAGCGGGTAGTATTCGAATTTCTTGGAGATATAAAGACGCCTCTGATTATTTTATTATATTAAATGACAGCAGGCAGCAGTTTGACTTGGCCGCTGCCTGTGAGGAAATCAATCATGCAGGATATTGTGATGCGGATCTTGCAGAGCAGTCAAAAAAATTAATTTTCATTGGCCAAGCTGCATGTTGGAAGCTGGCGTATATAAAAAAAGCAGAATTTCACCGGGGAGGAAAATGTTTTAGTTTTTCAGCAAATGAACTGAAAAAAGATGTGCCGTATAGAATCAGTGTATTTGCTTGTACCTTTGATACGCAGATACACATTTTCCCGACAGATATGCAACAAAATATCTGTTATCTTCCGGTAAAAGTAAAAGCGGATATCCGTTATAAAACAAAATTTTTTTCCAAAGAGAAATATTGTATGCTGCGTTTGCCTATGTTGGAAGATTACAAAGATGGAGCGGTCTTATATCATATTGATGGAGTGGCTTGTGATTTTCCGCTGCCGCAGTCGTGTTTGGGACGGGAATTGATCGTTGTTGTACCCAGACGGTCAAAGGTCAGTATTCGGATTCGGGAAGAAGATAAAAAATACTATAGAAAGGAATGAGTTTGGAATGGAGATGGCAGATTGCAAATGTCCTTTTTGCTTTCAGCAGTTTAGTCCCCAGAAAGCGGCATTCAAGGCAATGACAGTTTTTACGGAACAGGATTTTTCCGCAGGCATGGAGGAAGAAGAACTAGAGCTGAAAAAAAGATATGAATTGGCAACGGATCAAATCTATCAGGCTTTCTGGACACGGTATCCAAAGAGCGAGCCGGAAAACAGTTATAAAGATTATCCGGTGATTGATAATCTCAGTGACCAGTTTTTGCACGGAACATATGAAATGGATTCAAGCGGATTTGTCAATCGGGCAGTCGATGCATTTGGAGTCTCATCTAAAGTAAGAATCTGCCCGTATTGCCATAATGTCTTACCGTTTGAATTTGGTAAATATCCGGTAAAGTACATTTCGGTGGTAGGAATTACAAGCTCCGGCAAAACCGTTTATCTTTCGCAGCTGTTGCGTCAGATTGAAACGTTTTTTGTAAAAGCAGGTCTGACGGTAGTAGGTACTTATGATGAGGTGGACCGGTTTTTAGATGATTATAAGATTCAAAAAAATGTTCCGTTGCCGCGCGGCAACGCGGCAGACGGATTGATGCCGCCTTTGGCGTTGAATGTAAAATGCAATAAGACACAGCAAGTATATACGCTTGTATTTTATGATATTGCTGGAGAAAACTGTGTTCGTCCAGAACAAATGGAAAAGTATGGGCCATTTATCCGAAATTCGGATGGTTTGTTATTGATGATTGATCCGGAACAGTTTATAGGCAGCCTGATGCAGGACGGAGATTTTGAAAAAGAAGCGCATAGTCCAGATAAGGTAATTGCGGCTATGTGGAATGCGTTTGTAACGTCTGATAATAAGGAAGGGCGAAGCAGTATTCCTCTCGCTGTCGTATTGTCGAAAAGTGATACGCAGACAGAGGTGTTGGATTATCGATCAGTGCTCTTTTCCAATATTAGTTATGCAGGATACACAGATTATGAAATTCCACTGAAAGATTTTGTGGCTACAGATATGGAAGTACGGCGGCTTTTGGCGCAGTTAAATCGAAATAAGACCGATATTTTATGCAACAAATTAAATGAGTGTTTTCCGGCACATGCATTTTTTGCTGTCTCTGCGTTAAATACGAAGCCGCAGGAACACAGAGATACTTACGAAGAAGATTGTTATATGCTGGATGAGGAGCCGGAGACGGTTCGTGTGGAAGAACCGGTTTTTTGGATATTGTATAAATTAGGAGTACTTCCGGTAAAGGAAGCGGAAGCGAAAAAGAAAAGGAGCGGGCTGCTTCGAAAAATATTTTCATAAATACGCTTCGGAAAGGATAAGGATGAGGACGCTATGAAACTGTATCAGGCAGGATATTATCGTCTGGGAAGACGCGGAAGTGGTTCCGGTTGGAACATCGTGGCTCCGTCTGTTGGTATGTCTGAAATTGCAAAGGCAGGATTTAAGGGGATTTCAGCCAGATTGGCAGATTTAAAGCAGATGGTACAGGCGCCGCCGGAGGCAATGGGAATTTTTCAGCATGACAGGTTTGTGTATTTGATGCATGTGAATTATGCTGCATCCGGGGAAGACAGCCGCGGTGTCGCTTATGTGCATGGATATTGCTTCCATTTGGCAGAGTATTATGAATTGACGATCCATCCGGAAATATTGTTTGGCATTTTACAAGAAGAGTTTGCAATGGAATATCAGCCGGAGCTTTCTGCTTATCCGGTCAGAGAGTCTTTGCAATATCGGAATATGAATGAACGCAGGCTGTTAGATCAGTATCATTTGTCCAAAGAACAGTACAAATTGCTAATCTTGGGTGCGATTTGTGCGTTGGAGGGATATAGCAGCCCTATGTGTATCAAACGAAACGGCTTAAAGGAGCAGGATACACAGACTTATCGGGATATGATGTATCTTATAATGAAAGGGCTTCCTTATTACTTAAGACAGAAATTATTGTCTTTTTCCTGGCATGGTGCACAGACGGCCATCTGTTTTTCCGATCAGGTACAAGGGCAAAATTATGCGGATCTAGATACGGGGACGTTTCAGTGTGATTATTCCAGACTTGACAGCTATCAGTTTACAAAATTATATAATATGGACCTTTTTTATAATAGCAGGGATACAAGAGAGCAGATTTTTCAAAATATTGCTGCGTTTATAGAGGAGGCGTATTCAGATCCTTTGAAAGATGCTGGATGTGCTCTGATTGAAGCAGGATTTCAGAAAAAAATAAAAAAAAATGATACGGGTATCGAACCAGAGGCAGTTGTATACCTACTACAGGAATTTTTTAAGTATGAATTACATGATTGCAGGGAAACAGCAGAATACATAGCAGCTTTGTTAGAAGCAGGAAATCAGGGAAACATTCAGATAGAAGATAAAAAGCTGGTTGCAGATATCAGGAATACCTACGAGCATTGTCACGATGGGGTACTCCTGGAGCCGATGGCGCTATTCGAGGCGCGCAGCATTCTTGGATATCGCTATGGCAGCCGGAAAAAAGAAGATGGGTTCGCAGCGTTATTAGAGATGAAAAATGCTCATGCAAATGATTTATATCCTGCGGTCTGCCGTTATCTGGAGAGTTTGGATGCGGACTATTTTTCTGATTATTTTTGGAATCAGTTTCTTCCTGGAGAGCTTACTTCGTTAAACAAAGCAGAGCGTTTTTTTCAAAAAAATGGACAGGCTTTTCTGGCAAAAGAACACCGACTATTCCAAAAATTACTGAAAGATCTGGCTGAGCGAGAGATGAAAGAAGCAGATAGTTTTGAAGAATTGTGTGTGACAGCACAAGCCATAGACAGAATTTGCCGTCGTGCGGTGCAGGCGGACGGATATATACAGCTGTGGGAAACGACTTGTCTGACATTGTGGAATGAATTCCGTATGGACTGGTTTGAGACAGGCAGCGTACAGGCTTATCAGCAATATCAGGTTCAAAAGCTGTCATGTTCCAATGCAAAGAGAGTCAGCCGGATGATTTCAATACTGGAAGAAGCAAGGCATTGTACCGATGTGCTTCGGCTATGGGAGTTATTCTATGGCATTTCATCAGAAGAAGATAAAAAATACAGACGTGTGATCCGGCGTGGAATGCGGGAAGAGTTTTTTGCAGATGCCAGGGCTGTTAAAATAAATGGTAAAAATTTAGACCGTACATTGGTGTTCTTTTACGATCCCGATAAAAACCAGTTTGATCTGGTGAAATGGATGAACCAATGGGCAAAGCTAGGACGTTTGGAGATGCTTTCGGAGGTGTTTTCAGAGTATGGCAAAGAGACTGAGCTGCTTACCGATCAGGCACGTAAAAAATGTGTGCTGCAGTATTTAGAAGAAGCGTTTAAAAGCAAGAAACAGACGGCATACAATCAACTGCCCCAGGAATGCAAACAGGCAATGCAGCTATTTTATCAAAGCTTAAAAGGCACAGCAGAGCATACAGATGCGGGGTATTTGTTGATCCATTCGCTGTATCGGGAAGTTCTTAGCTTTTTTGTACTGCTGACGCTGGCGGTATGCGGTATTTGCCTGCACAGATATGGCAGTGGGGATATTATGCTTTCGATGATTTTTGTTGCGTTTGCAGCCGTTGGTCTGGTGTTTTCTGTGATGATACAGACAATGACAGCCGGCCGCAGCCAGGCAGTGGAAATGGGGCTTGGAAGTGTAGCGGCAAAATGCCTGTATGCTTTTGTGCCGATTGCCTGTGTTACAGCCGCGGCGCTTGTATATCAGCTGGGCGGATTTCAGGAAAAAGCGGTCTGCATGATGGTGTTTTTGACGCTAACTGCAGTGATGGCATTTATTCGTGCAGTCATGAAAAAAGAGTTGTAACAAATAACCGTTGGGAACTGTTTAGAAATAACTTTTCATTTTTCAAACACGCTCTAGTACATCGATCACAAAATAACCCATAGTTATGCTTGTCTATGAGTTATTTTGTGACCGATGTACTAGTAATCAGGAAAGAGGACTATGAGCAGAAGTCGGTTTTCAATAAAAATGCTGATCGGCAGCATTTTGGCAGGATTTATTTATGGGCTGATCGGTGAATATGTATATCAGAATATAGAGCGGACGGTATCGCCCGTCGTCATAACGACAGTATATTTTACTGCGTTGTATTTGTTTGTGGGCTTTGCTGTTTATATGCTGGGAAAACTGGGGCATTATTATGCGGACAGTTCGGTAAATCGCAGACAATGGGCAGCGGCCTTTGCGCTGATGCTCCTGCTTGCGGCATTATTTCAAGTTATTTATGGCCGGATAGGGACTAAGACATCGGAGCAGGTTTCGTCGTATTTATTTGTTATCGATAATTCCGGTTCCATGGGCAAGACGGATCCAAACGGGATGCGTTATGAGGCAATCCAAACATTGCTGGAACATAAAGATCCGGATTTTTGTTACGGTATTTATCATTTCTCTGACTCTGCACAGATGGTCAGAAATATGGAGCCTGTCAGTGAAGGTGGGGTTGGGCGTGAGCCGGTGAATCAGGGAGGTACGGCAGTGATAAATGCATTGGATACGATTTTGCACGATTTGGATGAAAGTACTTTGCAGCTGGACAATCACTGCAGAATGATCTTACTAAGTGACGGGTATGCTACAGATCTGGATGAAACGAGCCGTTATGATTGTATCCGCAAGCTGGAACAGTTTGCGGACCGGGGGATTTCTATCAGTACAGTCGGAATGACCGGGGATGTCGATACACAGCTGTTGATGCTGATCGCAGATAAGACAGGCGGTACCTATGTCAGCGTACGGAATGTGGAGCAGCTGGAGCAGGGAATGCGGCAGGCAGCACAGACGCAGGAGGGCAGCAGAAATCTTCTTGGATATCGCAGTGAGAAAGATACCGGGATACTTTTTTCTGCTGTACGGATTATTTTTATTATTTGCCTGGGCATATTGGTCGCAGTTGAAAAAACGGTATTATGTGAACGTTTTTTAAATACAAATTCTGTGTTGGTCAGCTCTGTCATTGGAAGCGCTCTTGCAGGTATTTGTCTGGAGGCAGGGATGAATACCTTTGGGCTGCATCCGTCTGTAATGCGGATTGCACTGTGTATACTGATTGCATTTACACTGCTGCATGAAGATGTTGTAATGGCAGCAGATGACATGTAATAGAAAACGAACAGTTTAGCGGGTGATCTGAACTGTTCCAGGAAACGGTTATCTGCAGGGAGGGAATATGAAAAAAATAGTTCATGTACTGTTATATGGTCTGTTGCTTGCAGTTGTTCTTACAGGAATTATGGGAATTACACATTTTATAAGAAAAGAAGATCAAAGAGTGGAACAGGAAGCAGAAAGATTGCTTGCTGCAAAGAAAGCTGCAGCCGAAAATGAAGCTGACAATAGCAAGACGATGCAATCTGAGAACATACGTACCGTTTTAGTAAAAAAACTTCCTGTATATAAAGAAAAAAAGATCGTAAAGATCAAAGCAGACAATAATGTAGAAATGTTATCTTATGGCGACGAAGTAACTTTGCTGGAAGATGATAGTCTTTATGCAAAAATTGAGACAAAAAGCGGTCAGAAGGGGTATGTGTGGGGAGATTGTATCGGTATGCAAGCCGAGTCTGCACAAACCGGACAGCAGTTTCAGGCAGTTGTCATCGATGTCGAAGTTTTACAGGAAGAGCAAGATGAGTCAGAGTATACCGCACAGGAAACAATCTGTGTCAACATCGCAAGGAACCTGGAAAAAAGGCTGAAAGAACGGGGTTATACGGTAGTTATGGGCAAAAGGGCGATAGAAGATGCCGTAAGCAACGCAAAAATCGCCGAGCTGGCAAATCAGATTCAGGCAGATGCCGTTGTACGCGTTTGCACAGAGTACAATACGGATCCGGAGGTTCATGGAGCAGCAGCCTATTGCTGCCCGCGTGACAGCTCTTATCCCGCCGGCGCATTTGCAGATGACAGCCAAAAGCTTGGGAAAAAAATTTTGAGATATTATACAAAGACAACTGGATTTACCAGCGCCGGAGTTTTGGAAAGTGATGCATTTGCAGGAATCCGGCGCAGCAAAATCCCTGTTATCGTATTGAATATGGGATATCTGTCGAATGACAGAGAAAACAGCAAGATGTCAGGACAGAAGTTTCAGGCAAAGATGGCGAAGGGAATTGCGGATGGATTAGATGCATACTTTTTATGGAAACAGAAGGAGCAAGCCGCATCATCTTAGTTTTATCGAATTTTTATTAAAACCGCAGCATATTAAAAACGAGGGATTTTTATGCACAAAGAAATTTACGAGATTATGCATAAAGATAAGGTGGCGGCACAGATAAATGCGCAGGGCCACAGTACAATCTTTGAACCATCCTTTCTTCCGTACGATTTATATCTGGAAGAAGAGGAAGACATTGATACTTTGGTAAACAATGTTATAAATTTTCATTGCTGGTGCGCTGCCAGAGTCTTGACGCTGGATCGGGCATATGCAAAAGAGATTTTGAATAGTATAGGTATGAAACAGGCAGTTACAGATAAAGAGCGGGCTGAGATCGCGCTCACATACCGTTGCGCTTCGCTTACGGATGTGTATTGGGTACGACGTGCAGGAGAACAGATATCTTTTCAGGAAATTAATTTATATGAAAATCATTTGGATCGTACATTTATTGACATTGCTTTAAAAGGAAAGCAATATACTGTGCAGAATGAATACTTGTCAAGAGATTTGTCTACAAACGGCTGTTTTCCAAAAGCCTGGAAAAGAGAGGGCAGAAATTTTTTACTGTTAAAAGACGGAGGAAACTTTGCGGTAGAACGTGAATTGCTTGCAAGTAAAATATGCAGATGTTTCGATGTGTCTCAGGTTTTTTATGAGGAAGGGTATTTTGATGGTGAAAAAGTCAGTGTCAGCCAAAATATAACATCTATAGATTATGCAATTGCGTCTATGGAAGCAGTGGAAATATATTGCCGGAATCATGATAAAAATATGAAACAATATATTCTTCAGCTTGACAGGCATAATTATTACATGATGAATATTATTGACTATTTGACAGGAAATACAGACAGGCATTGGGGCAACTGGGGAGTTCTCGTAAACAATAAAGATAACAAACCAGTCTGCCTTCATCCTTTAATGGATTTTAACAAGGCGTTTCATGCTTACGATACGTTGGACGGAGCAAATTGCCAGACGGTATTTTGGGAATCTATGACACAGAAAGAAGCAGCTGTTTGTGCAGTGAAAGAAATTGGTTTGAATCAAATTGCAGAAGTGAAACAGGAGATTTTTATGCAGCTGCCGCAATACTATGAAATGTTTCGAAAAAGGATGGAGATTTTACGGTTTGCAACAGATTATTGATCAGTTGCAGCTATTGTTACTTTTCACGGGGTGGGGCAAGTAATAAAGCAACACTTTGTCTAAACTGTTGCTTTGTTACTTATCCCCCATGAATAGTAACCAGCTATTTTAAAAGATCAAGTAGCGCCTGAAAAATAATGGACTTTATACTGGAATTATGATAGACTTAAATTCAAATGGAAGTTATCTTTAGAAAGGACAGAAAAAGGCTGCATCACACAGCCGAAACAGGTAATATATGGACAAATACGATATACTAAAGAAATATTTTGGCTATACTGACTTTCGGGAAGGCCAGGAGCTATTGATTGACAGTATTTTAAACGGTAAAGATGTGCTGGGGATTATGCCTACAGGAGCAGGAAAATCTATTTGTTATCAAGTACCGGCGTTGCTGTTATCAGGTATTACATTGGTCATATCTCCGTTAATTTCTTTGATGAAAGATCAGGTACAGGCACTCAATCAAGCAGGCATTCATGCTGCTTATATCAACAGTTCATTAAGCGAATCGCAGATTTTCAAAGCATTGCGGCTGGCAGCCGCGGGACAGTATAAAATTATATATGTCGCACCGGAAAGATTGGAAACGTATGAGTTTTTGCAATTTGCGCAACAGGCTGAAATTTCTATGCTTACCGTAGATGAAGCACATTGTATTTCTCAATGGGGGCAGGATTTCAGGCCAAGCTATTTAAAGATTGTCCAGTTTATCCGCCGACTGGAGAAACGGCCGATTCTAAGCGCATTTACGGCGACAGCGACAGAGAAAGTCAAAGAAGATATTGCATGTGTGCTGGGGCTGATGGAGCCGCAGGTGCTTGTTACAGGCTTTGATCGGAAGAACCTGTATTTTGCGGTTGAAACACCCCGTAAAAAAGACAACTATCTTATGCAGTATGTAAAAGAGCATAAAGGAGAAAGTGGCATTATTTATTGTGCAACGAGGAAAAATGTAGATTTGGTTTGTGATCGGCTGCGTGCAGAAGGAATTGCTGCAACAAAATATCATGCTGGACTCGGTGCAGAGGAGCGCAGACAGAATCAGGAAGATTTTATTTATGACCGTTGTCCGGTGATGGCAGCAACCAATGCGTTTGGGATGGGAATTGATAAGTCGAATGTCCGTTATGTGATTCATTATAATATGCCGCAGAGTATGGAAAATTACTACCAGGAAGCAGGAAGAGCCGGACGTGACGGTGAACGGGCAGAATGTATTTTGCTTTATAGTGCACAGGATGTTGTGGTCAATCGTTATTTGATCGAGAACAAAGAACAGAATGCGGAAAATACCTGGGAAGAGATGGAACAAATTCGGGAACGGGATGAAGAAAGGCTGCGAGCTATGACATATTATTGTATGACGCCAGACTGTTTGCGGGAATACATTTTGCGTTATTTTGGGGAAATGCGGTCTGGACGCTGTGAAAATTGTCTGAACTGTGCAAAAGAATATGAAGAAGTAGACGTCACACAGGCAGCTAAAAAAATTATTGCATGTATCTTAGAATGCAGACAGAGATATGGAATGAATGTGACTGCTGGGATTCTGGCAGGTGAGAGCCGCGCCAAACTGCGGGAATATGGGGTTTTTAACTATGATTCATATGGAAGCTTGAAAGAACTGCAAGAAAATGAGATCAAAATGATAATCCATCAAATGCTCATCGAAGGACTGCTGGTAATGTCTAATGATAAGTATGCGATCTTGAAGTTATCGCCCGATGCGGATGCAGTACAAAAAGGACAACGACGCGTTATTTGGAAAAAAGTCAAAATAAATGCAAAAAAAGCGGATACCGCAAATGTGTCCGCCGCCCGAATGCGTAAGTCTGACATTTTAAATTCCAAAGGATTAGAATTGTTTGAGCGTTTACGTGCACTGCGAACGGAGATTGCAAGAGAAGAAAGTCTGCCGCCGTATATTATATTTTCGGATAAAACACTTGTGGACATGTGTGTCAAAGCGCCGATGGAAAAACAGGAGATGATGCAGGTCACAGGAGTTGGTGAAAATAAATATGAACGATACGGAGAGCAGTTTCTAGCTGCAATTGCAGATTATTCCAAAGGATCGCGTGAAAAATATTATTTTGGCGATATACAGGAGGTTGCGGCACAGACAGGACAGCGCAGCGTATCGTCGAAAGGAAAGAAAGCAGATTTTTATCTAACAAAAGAACAGGCGGAATCATTTCCTTATGCAGAAAAATATCTGGCAGCAGAACTTGCGGAGAAACTGAACGGCTTAAGAGATACGGAAACCGTAAAGAAGACGTCAGGAGCAGAAATTTTTCGGACGATGCAGGCAAAAGAATACGCTGGCGAAACAGTGCAAAATGGGATAAGAAAAAAGTTCGTGTCCAAACAAGGGCAGATGGCAGGATTATTTATTGGAATGCGTAAAAGTAAAAGCGGAACAGAATATGAAGATATTTATTATAATGAAGATGCGCAGAGGATGATTGTTGCAACAGTCATTGCAAAATAACAGATGTGTTTTGACATTATTGATTGGACATCATGTATATAAGTGTTATAATGCAAATAGGACATGACTGATAATGATTATTCAGGACGATGTACCGAAAAATGTCAAAAAACAGAAGGAGCAGTTACATATGAGAAAAATTACCTTAAGGAAGGTTGTATGTCTTACGGCGGCAGCAGTAATTTCCAATATGCTTTATGCAGGAAATAGCATGCAGGTGTCAGCGCGGCAGATACCAACAGCCAAACAGGCAGCAGTTTCTTTACAATGCGCAGATCAAACAGTGGTAACACATCAGGCAGATGATCGTTTGTATCATACAGATCCGGACAACGTAAAAGACAATACAGAGTCAGGCAATATGCCAATAGAGCCGGGTTCGGATGATTCCGTCACGCAGCCGAAACAGGATTATGGTAAGACACTGCCGAACGCAGATGACGGTAATGTGGAAAAAAATGCGGATGATTCAGAAAAAGAGCAGAATGAGGATGATTCAGAGAAGGAGCAGAATACGGATGATTCAGAAAAAGAACAGAATGAGGATGACTCTGAAAACGATCCTGATACAGAAGATTCGCAATTAGATACAGATTCGGGCAATTCGGAAAAACCGAAAGCAACGAAACTGAAAAAACCGGTGTTAAAGGCATCTTCTAAGCCGAATGGTACAATAAAGCTTAGCTGGAATCAGGTGAAAGGTGCGGCTGAATATGTTCTTTTGTGCAGTACGAAAAAGGACAGTGGTTTCCATCGCATTTATACTGCGAAAAATGGGGAGCGTGTTTATAAAGATCAGGGGCGTGTTCCGGGAAAAGTGTACTATTATCGGCTGGCAGTATTCTCTAAAGGGCGTGCCAGTCGCGCAGACAGCAAGAGAATTTCGGGTCGTTCTTTGGAAAAGGCAAAGCTGACACAGATTTCCAATGTATCTGGATCCAGAAAACTCGTATTGCATTGGAATACGGTAAAAGGAGCGGATAGCTATGAGATATTAAGGAAAAATGCGGGAACGGGCAAGTATCAGCCAATTGGTACGGCAAAAGGTGCTGCGACTTCTTACACCGACAGCGAGCGCGACGGCGGAACGTTTTATAGCTACAAAGTGTATGCAAAAGATGCAAATGGCGGACGTGGTAATTATAGTCAGGCTATGAGTCAGATGGCCATTGATAAAGATAAAAAGATGATTGCATTGACTTATGATGATGGGCCTTCCGCATACACGCCGATCGTATTAGATGCACTTGCAAAATACGGCGGACATGCGACATTTTTTGTCGTAGGAACAAGTGTACCTCGTTATGCGGATAGTGTGCGGCGGGCAGCAGCTATGGGCTGCGAAATCGGAAATCATACGTTCGATCATAGTAATTTAAAAAATCTAAGCATTGGGCAGGCGCAGTCTGTTATAAATAGAACCAATCAGCTGGTGAAAGAACTGACAGGAGCCGATGTCCGCTTGCTGCGGCCTCCGTATGGCAGTTATAATACGGCAACATTTGCAGCAGCAGGTATGCCGGTTATTATGTGGTCGATTGACACATTGGACTGGAAGACAAGAAGTACCTCTGCAACGATTCAGTGTATCCAGCAAAAGGCTTATGACGGCGCTATCGTGCTTATGCATGATCTGCATCATCCGACGGTCCTGGCTGCGGATAAGGTTATGAGTTATTTGAAAAGCGCTGGATATCAGCTGGTAACTGTGAGCGAGATGGCAGCTTATCGTGGTGGGTTGCAAAATCATGCGGCTTATAGTCAGTTTCGCAAGTAAGAGGAAGAAAGTGTAAAGCCTTGGAAATGCCATAGGCTTTACACTTTTATCGGAAAGCATTTTTCAAACACGCTCTAGCGTGCATTACATTCCTTTACGTTTCATATGCAATAATACTCTGTAATTGCGCGCGTCTCATCTATGTATGAAATTCCCATATCAATGAACATCTTATATGTTTCATCAAATTTATCTCCTTCCGGAATTACAATAAACATACCCTTCCGGCCTCTACTGAGAAGTATACGATAGATGTTCTTAAGTATTGCTTCTGGATGCTCAAACAAGATTTTCTTATTCTGTGGTATTATCATTTCCCATTTTCCATTTTTAAAATAAAAATCTCCGCCAAATAAAACAAATGGCCAATCAAGTTCAAGTCCCTGACAAATAAATTCACTTGCTGCAATGTTCATTTTCTTGCAATCATTGGTAAACCATGTGTAAGCCTTATCTGGATACATATAACTCTCCTGAATTGTTTCTTCTGAAATAATAGGAAGATCATTCTCTTCTGCAAAAGATGATACCAACACACCATATGTTTCATTTGTCAATCCTGTTTGCATCTTTTTTTGCCAGTATGATAAATGTCTACAAATTCTTACCTGAAATCCCTTCTTTTTAGCAGCATTAAGTAGATTTTTTTGTTCTATGCGGCTCTTATTATTAATAACAGATTCTATCCAATCACTAAGATCTATAAAATTATTTCTTATTGCAGTCGAAAGATGCAATTCTTTATATCCATGAATAGTACCTGTTACATGTAATTGAGGCAGCACACAATTTGATACATTGTACTCCCAATCCTGGTGTTTTTCAATCGCATCATTCCATAACTTGAGCCCTTGTTCTTCTCCTTCATGAATAGCTTGTCCTATACCATAAAGGCAAAGAATAACACATGATCCGTATTCTGCCTTCACTCTGTCACCAAACTGTAGGAGACCTTCTATTTCACTGTAATTGCGTTTCATTTTCTTTTTGTCCCAAGCTCGCTGTGATTCATCAAAGAAAATCACTCCATGCTGAGGTCTGTTCTGTTTATGAACACTACTTTACAACTTTATAAATGATACCCCTGTTTCTTAACTAGCTGTTT
>CAJTZX010000053.1 GCA_910584345.1 uncultured Eubacterium sp.
GATGATACAAGATATCAGAAAAGCAGCAGCAAAATGCCAAAACCATACCTTGGTCAGAAAGAATATATCTTTATAAGCTATGCACATAAAGATAATGAAGAAGTTTTTTGGATAATCGCATATCTTCAGGAGAAAGGATTTCGCATCTGGTATGATGAAGGGATTGTTCCTGGTACTGAGTGGGATAAAAATATTGCGGATCATATTGACCATTGTTCTTATTTTATCGCATTTCTTTCTGAATCTTACATTGTATCTGAAAACTGTAAGAATGAGCTGGCTTATGCACAAAATCAGGAAAAGAAGCGGCTGCTTATTTACTTGGATGATGTCAGCCTTCCGAATAACATGCAGATGTGTAACAGCAGGTATCAGGCGATTTATAGGAAAAAATATACGAATATCAATGACTTTTTGGAAAAGATAAAATCTGCTGAAGGAATCCAAAGGTTCTGTGATGAGGCGCAGATTTGATGGCCAAAAATAACTTTTAAATCATGCGCTGTCCAAGAAAAAACCAGCTTATGTTTGCCAAATGGTTTTGGAATGAAATCAAAAGCTGTTGTTGACGGCTTTCATAATGCCACATGCTATCTGCCGGATTATACATGGGAGAATATAGTCGGGTTTTCAGATGTTGAAATGGAATATTATAAAGAATTTGTTGAAAATAATGCTCATTTAATTATGGAATTTGCAAAGGATGGAGGATTTGATAATGCCTCAAATTTTTAAATTTGGTGGTTATATAATTTTCTTTTGGTCAAATGAAAATAAACCGACGGAACCTATTCATATCCACATTGCAAAACATAATCCGAGAGCAAACTCAACAAAAGTATGGATAACTAAAAGGGGAAAGACGTTCGTTTGCAATAATAATTCACAGATACCATCAAAAGATTTAAGAAAAGATAGACAAATAGCTCTATATGTGATAGAATCTGTAAAACAAAGCATAATGAACGCTGAAAAAGCATTTAAAAGATTATTAAAACATCAAAGCGGATTTTTGAATTTTAGAAAAAGAATAAGTCAGATGTAAAGATGCGCTTTGTCAAGACAGATGCAAAGACGGTAAAAGAGAACAGCGTAGTCTTTTGAGGAAATACGAGGACTTAAAGAAGCGCCGCAATGAAAAGAAAGGAGAAGCTGCTCGGCAAAATATCCAAAAACAAGTTATAAAGGTACAAAATTTAAGAGATGCCTTAATTTACAAAATAGCATAAAGCAGGCATTTGTAAGTATGTACCGATGGCTGGTCGGGAATTTATGGCTGCGGAGTGTACAAGGATCTGTAAGCAGCATCTGGTTTTGGACAGTGCGAAAGTATACACGATGAAACAGTAAGAAAAGTTTGCGAAAACTTTCAACATCTCGATATGGGTATATTTGTCTATATTTTGAGTAGCAGGTAAATGGTATGCCGAATACAGCAGAAACTATTGAAAATCTGGCACGAAAACTTGAACGTGTTAGAATTCTGAATGATCTGAAAGAGTGCAAGACGCTTGAAGAATATCAGGAACTTACAAAGAAATACGAAATAATGTGTAATGAAGATAAAACTTGAATATGTTTTGCAAGAGGATACTGAAAATGTGTCCTCTTTTTATTTTGGTAAGAGAAGAAGGAAACTTTTAACAATGCAATTGACCATTGTGTAATTAGTGTTTATAATAAAATCATGATATATACAGAAGAGGCAGTGACATAGAAAAAGTTCCAAGACATAAAGAAGAGAATGAAAGTCTGGCAAGAATGAGACTTAGAAAATGGAAGTTTTTGCAGATTCTATTGAAGTGGCAAGAGATTGGTTTATATTAAACTGCCCGGCAAAAGTCATAAATAAATCTGCATAGACAAAAATATAGATGTAAGAAAGAAAAAACTTCTAAAATAAAGGGGTTAAATATGACGCTAAACGAACTTTTTAAAAATACAAATTATAATGATGCATTATTCTCGAAAGAGGCTTGCCGCGTTATTGAGGATGCTATATTTTTTAAGAATATCAAGGGAAAAGACATCCCGTACATTACTTGCATTTCCCGTAAAAAGGAGGTCAAGCTTACTCCGGAAGAGGCTGTTCGCCAGCTTTATTTGTACAAATTGATTCACGATTATCATTATCCTGAAAGCCGTATCGAACTTGAAGCGCCAATCCATTTTGGCCGTGAGATAAGGCGTGCTGACATTATTATTACCGATAAAGACCGGCCTATGGTTCCATATATAATTGTAGAACTGAAAAAGCCAAAATTGGCAAATGGCAAGGCACAGCTTAAATCCTATTGCAATGCGACAGGCGCACCGATTGGAGTTTGGACAAATGGCGGGCAGGTATCTTATTATAATCGCAAAAATCCCAATCTTTTTGAAGCAATATCTGATATTCCGAAAGCTACGCAGAAACTATCAGATATTGTTGATGAACACAGAGATTATGCATGGTTAGTTGCGCATGATAAGATTAGCCATGAAAAGCGGTCGCTTCGTTCACTGATTAAGGAGATGGAAGATGAAGTTCTTGCTAGTGCAGGCGTTGATTCCTTCGAAGAGATTTTTAAATTGATTTTTTCTAAGCTTTATGATGAGTTGATTTGTGCCAATGATGCATCAACATATCTTAAGTTCCGCAATAATGGCAATACAGACTTTGAACTGAAAGAGAAAATTCAAAGTTTATTTGACGATGCAAAGAAAAGGTGGGAGGGGGTTTTTGCTGATGAAAGCAAAATTCTGCTTTCTCCATCTCATCTTGCAGTTTGCGTATCGACACTGCAAGACATTAAGTTGTTCAACAATAATTTGGATGTTGTTGATGATGCCTTTGAATATCTTATGAGCAAAGCGCAGAAAGGGGAAAAAGGACAGTATTTTACCCCACGGTATGTGATTGATATGTGTGTAAAAATGATGAATCCGTCTGATACGGATAAAATTATTGACACAGCTTGTGGCAGCTCTGGTTTTACTGTTCACAGCATTTTTAAGGTATGGAAAGATATACGCAGAAAGAAAGGCCTTCCAGAAGGTGAAGGTTTTACAGCAGCGCAACGTATTTCAGGAGAAACTGATTTTGTTCGTAATAATGTATTTGCCATTGACTTTGACGAAAAAACGGTTCGTGTTGCTCGTACTCTTAATTTGATCGCTGGAGACGGCCAAACAAATGTGCTGCATTTGAACACGCTGGATTATTCGCGCTGGGGGGAAATCACAAAGCAGAAAGCTTGGAAGGATACTTATTATGAAGGTTTCGAAAAGCTGGAGAAAATGCAGATGAAAGGGGTGAATGACTATAGTCAGTTCCAGTTTGACCTTGTTATGGCAAATCCTCCTTTTGCGGGAGATATCAAGGAAAATGCAATTATCTCACGTTATGAGCTTGGCAAAAATTCTGCTGGTAAATGGCAGAATAAAGTTGGCAGAGATGTTCTTTTTATTGAACGCAACCTAAACTTCTTAAGACCCGGGGGACGGATGGCAATAGTTCTTCCGCAAGGAAGATTTAGCAACAGCAGTGATAAAGTTATTCGTGAATTCATTGCAGAACGCTGCCGTATTCTTGCTGTTGTCGGACTGCATGGAAATGTATTCAAACCTCATACAAATACTAAAACTTCAGTATTGTTCGTACAGAAGTGGGATGAAAAATTATGTCCCAAAAGGAATGACTATCCGATATTTTTTGCAACAATGCAAAAACCAGGTAAAGACAATTCTGGTCGAAAAATTTATCTGAAAGAACCTGAAACTGGAGAGAATGCTTTGGATAAACACGGACATTTAATTGTAGATCATGATCTTTATCAGCTTTCTTATAAAAAGCAGGATGGAACTATCATAACTCTTGAGTCTGGTATTGCTGAAGCTTTTGCAGAATTTGCTAAAAAAGAAGGGCTAAGTTTTTTCCAATAAGCCCATTCATGGAACCTTTCGATGACAGCAAATACAAGGAATTAATGGATGGGCTGGAATGCAGTGAAATAACCTTGCGAAATCTTGAACGAACGGTAAGAATTGATGCAGAATTTTATAAAAAAGAAAACTTAAATATTGTAGAAAAACTAAAAAGAACATCGTTTTATCCTTTTACTGAATTTTTTACTGTTTCCGATGGCAATCATATGTCGATAAGTGAAAATTTCATTCAGGATGGGGTGCCATATTATCGTGGGCAAGACATTTATCATGTATTTATCGAAGAAGCAGATCCTGTCTGCATTGATGAAAAAATTTACGAACATCCCCAAATGCAGCGTTCACATTTACATGCTCGAGATGTGCTGATGTCCATTGTGGGAGCAATTGTAGGAAACAGCGCGATTGTTTCCGCAAACAAGAAGGCTACTTGTAGCTGCAAATTGGCAATCATGCGTGCGAAGAACAATGGTATCTTGCCTGAAGTATTGCTGGTCTATATAAAAACAAAGTACGGACAAAATCAAATACAAAAATTTAAACGTGGGACAGCACAGACAGGATTATTATTGGAAGATTTTGATCAGCTGTATATTCCTCTCTTTGGAGATGGATTTCAGCAAGTGATTCTAAATGTTGTAAACGCTTCCAAAAAATCAATCATAACAGCAAATAAAGCATACTCTGATGCAGAGAAGATGCTTCTTGACAGTATTGGATATTATCAGGAAGAAAAAGCCTCGGTTATTACAGTTGCAAAAAAGTCTTTTTTAAAAAGTTTTGCCGTTACAGGCCGCCTTGATGCAGAATACTACCAGCCGAAGTATGATGAATATTTAAGAAAGTTTGATAAGTTTGAAACAACATCGATTACAGAAGAATATGAAGTATTCAAAAACTCAGGCACAAATTATGCTGATGGTGTAAGTGATATTGGTGTAATTAAGACAAAACAGATTGGAAATGACGGAATAAATACGGATGGAATTGAGAGTTACTTCGATTATGATGCCTGCATACTCAACAAAAGCACTTTTTTAAAGAATGGGGACGTAGTGTTTGCTTCGATGGGCATTGGTTCTCTTGGGAAAGCCGGCCTGTTTGTGACGGATAAAAGCAGCAGGTATGTTACGGACTCAACCTTGCGTATTTATCGTGCAAAATCCACATGCCGTGTTCGTCCCGAAGTGTTGTGTATATTTTTAAAGTCTAAAATAGGGCAGGAGCTAATCTATCGATATGTTGTAGGAAGCACAGGGATGATAACCATCTATGACTCTGATATGGAAAAAATTCCAATTCCTATATTAGATGATGGAACACAAAAAGAAATCGCATCAAAAGTTCAAAAGCATTATAAGCTATGCAAACAATCAAAACAACTGGTTCAATATGCAAAACAAACAGTTGAGATAGCTATAGAACAAGGAGAAGATGTGGCAATCAAATGGCTGAAAGATAAGGTGAAACAAACGTATGCAGATAGAGAAAAAATATGAGCAGTGGAAAGCTATTACCGAATCTGACTTTGTAACGCTCTTTATAAAAACATGGTTTACATATATCGCTGTTCTCAGGGAGCTTAATCCAAGTGTAAGCGTTTTTACAAAAGAAGGCTTGCCACGTGGAGATAAACCGTTCCTGAATGCTTTTAAGGAAGGGATTATGCCAATTGTGCAAAAAAATTTGGATATCGATTCAGCGGCACAAGAATTATTTCGTATGTATTCCATTAGTATGAAAAAAATTATGAATGTGTTTCCGCAATATTTTTTTCAGACCTTTTTTCGTGTGAATGAATCGTTCCATTACTCCGATGAGTCAATGGAAAAAAACAGCGAAGGTAAAATAAAAGAGCGTTATAAGGCAGATATTCAGATTGTTGGCCGCTATCACCTGAAAATGTATCTTGGTATTTCCGGCTGTTTTCGATCGACGAACTATAATGAAAATATTAAACATGAAATTGACCTTCGTTGTATGATTGAATCAACGGTCAGCAAACATCGCGTTTTCAATCAGGCGATAAATGAAACTCAGTTTTTACGTGATTTTTATGATGGAGTATTGAGCGAAATCGATGATTTTTTAAGAATGTATATGAATGAAACGCTTCCTCAGAAAAAATATAATCAAACAATTAGTTCAAAAATAAAAGAAGCTTGCTTACGCCTCCATTCTGCTCTGAGAATGAAATTCGAATATAACTATAAATACAATCATGAGGTTGGCATATTGGATGATCCAAACTCATATGTAATTATATTTCAACTCCCGTTTTATCAATTTGGGCGACTGGATCATGTGTATAAAACATATGAAGGTTACTACTCGCAGTTAATTGCAACAAAGGGTATTGATTGGTTTGCAGGTTATGTATACGCTCTTAGAAACGCATTGTTTCATGAGATCATCAGCCCGTTAGACGAAGAGTGGCAGGTGATTTTTAAATCGGCTTATTTGACTCTCAAGCAGATTACGGATATTTGCATTTCTTACGCTGCTAAAATTATTGATTTTCCCGAAATGCGCGAAAATGCTGTTTTCAATTACGCTGATAAACATCAAGAACGAATCTTTTCCGATTTGGCTGACTCGGTTGAGTTGTTAAGTTTTTCTAAGATGTCATTGAAGGAATGGAAGATTGAACATGGACAGATAATGATAACAGGATGGTTTAGCGTTAAACTTAAATTACAGATGGGTACTGCGAAAGACTATGCTGCTGGCAATGGTATCATAGAGGAGCAAGACAAGAGTTTTGATTTTTCAGTTACATTAAATGATGATTTTTCCATTGCTTTTGACAATAAAATGCAAACGGACTTAATTACTATTAAACTTCAAGGAACATGAATGATTCAGAAGGATGCTGGCATATTGTCCATATCAGTATGCCGGAAATGCATAGAAAGCAGGTGCCTATATGGATGCAGCACTCAATCAACCAAAGATTTATACAGTTAAGGACATATACGCATTGCCTGATGGAAAACGTGCAGAACTGATTGACGGACAGATATATGATATGGCTCCGCCAAGTCGCATACATCAGAAAATAAGTATGTTCTTATCAAATGAAATATCCACATATATCAAAAATAATCATGGAACCTGCGAAGTATATGCAGCTCCGTTTGCGGTATTTCTTGATGAAAAAGATGATAAAACTTATATTGAGCCTGATATTTCCGTAATCTGCGATTTGGAAAAATTAGATGAAAAAGGATGTCATGGTGCGCCTGATTGGGTGATAGAGATTGTTTCGCAAACGAGTAAATCAAGGGATTATATGATAAAACTATTTAAATATCGTTTTGCTGGAGTGAAAGAGTACTGGATTGTTGACCCGGATAAACAGTCAGTTATGGTTTATGAATTTGAGAAAAAGATAGTAGAGAGATATGATTTCGGTGAAGATATACCGGTTGGAATTTATAAAGGGTTTTCTATTTCTATAAAGATACTATAGAAGGAACGATGGAAGTTCATTACTTGTTGAAAAATAGCATCGATATACTATAAAGTATATCGATGCTATTTTCTTTGCAATAATTTGTCATTAATTAATGCTTACAGTAAATATTTTTTGCCTTATAGACATGCTATAAATATAGCTGATACTTTGTTTCAGGTATCATTCAGCGGACAAATGACATCAAATACAGGCGTACGTTTGTGACTTGGAGATCTAAATGGACAAAGAACAGATTTTAGAAAAACTTACTCAATATTATGAAGAATTGTTGACAGAAAATCAGGATTTATCTCTTAAATTGATGCAGACTTCAGCTTTGATTGTAGAAAGCTTTGATTATGAACTTCCGAACGGAAAAAATCTCAAAATTAAGATAATAAATTTTATAAAAAAGGTTATAAGAAAAAGCACACGTTTTATAACAAAGCCATATGCAGATAAAATGTGCATATATAATGAAAGTGTATGCAGCCTGATAGGTGATATATTAAAACGTTATACAAATAAAATAAAATTGTTATCAAAGCAAAATGAGCTGTTATTACAGGAGATTAATAACTGCAATCGAAAAATAGATGAAATGCAGGAAATTCTCAATCAAAACAAAAGTTTAATGAAATGATTGAAAACACAGATAAAGCAGGCAAAAAGAAAATGAAAGTAGGAATTGATTTAAGAGCTTTTTTTACTGGTTCTAAGTATCGTGGAATTGGGATATATTCTAAAAAATTGATAGAAGGTCTTGTTCATATTCAGGATGATACGACGTATCATTTTTTGAATCTGTATGGAAAATATAAAGAAGAACTGAAATTAAATGAGAGATGTTTTTTGTATGAATATGATACCGGGCCACAATTAAATGATGCAGATGGTAGAAGATTGCTAACGTTAGATCAGACAAAATCAATCGTTAAGGCAGAAGTAGAACATTATCTTGAGCAGAGCAGGATTGATGTTATGCTTTTTACAAGCCCAAATGAGTTCGGCAACTTTTTTGATGCAGAGTGGTTTGTTGGAGTAAAAAAGGTAGCTGTGATTCATGATTTTATTCCGTTTGTATTTCCAGATCAATATTTATCGAATGAATGGTATCGATCAGATTATGAGAAATCCATAGAATTTGTAAAATCTATGGATTTGTTATTGGCAAATTCGCAGTTTACAAAAGACGATGCAGTAAAGAGGATTGGTATACAGGAGGATCGGATAAAAGTAATTTATGCAGGAATAGACGAAAGTTTTTATAAAACGGGCAATAATAAAACGGGCAATATAGATGTAACAAAGTTAAAAAGAAAATACAAAATAGCAGATTCTTTTCTGCTGTTTGCAGGGGGAATTGATTTCAAGAAAAATATTGAAAAGTTGATTTTGGCATTTTCTCATCTTCCAAAAACAATGTTAAGAAAATATCAGCTTGTAATTACCGGAAAAGCCAATAATGCAGTGATTCATAGTTTTATGGAATTAGCAGCAAAACACAATGTATCAGGTAAAGTGATTTGTACCGGTTATGTTCCAGAAGAAGATTTGATAGCTATGTATCATGCAGCTGCCGTAATGGTTTTTCCGTCTTTATATGAAGGTTTTGGCCTTCCGGTACTGGAAGCAATGGCATGCAAAACACCGGTTGTAACATCTGATGTTTCAAGCATGAAGGAGATTGCGCAGGGGTATGCGGTTTTGATTGATCCAACATCTGTGAAAAGTATTGCAAAAGGAATTTTATCCGTTTTGCAAAATCAGTCTGAAATGAAAAAAATGGCTGAAGAAGCCGCAGAGTATGCGAAAAGTTTTACATGGAAAAAGACAGCGTGTCTTGCATATGAAGCCATTTCAAGTTTGAACTGCGAAAAAATGAGAATGCAAAGATATGAATTTTCTGTTAGTGAACAGGATTTATACAGTATAGCACAAGCGTTTGTAGCCAATCACATATTATTAACCGATTATCAGAAAAAATCGATTGCAGATGAATTAGTGATACTCGAAAAACATGAACCAAAAAGAATCAAAGAGTTTCGAAAAAGAATTTTATATGATGTAACAGTTTTGGAAAAATGGATGAAAGCTGGCTATTTGACTGGAATAGCAAGAGCCAGCATGGAACTGTACAAAGGTCTTTTGGGAAAAACAAGTGTTGTTCCGGTGGTAGTACGAAAGGCTAAACATACAGCTGCAATAGATGAAGTTGATATAGATACATGGGATAGGGTTCAGGAAAACATTGAAATTACAAATCATGATATATATTTAATGCCAGAACTTCAATTGAGAGGGGTTCAGGTTGACAGGGAACATCCCGAACATGACGTTTTTAAACGAAATGAAATCAAATGTTATGCGATTATTTATGATATTCTACCTGTCAGAATGCCGCAGTTTTTTGAGACTGAGACCAGTGCTTCGTTTGTTGCTTATTTACAAGAGATTTTAAATGAGTATGATGGAATTTTGTGTGATTCCAGGTGCGTTGCCGATGACATCATTTCATACTATAAGGAAAATGGTTTGCAAACAGACCATGAAGTAAAGGTAGGATTTTATCATTTAGGTTCCAATAGTTTTAAAAGAAAGGAAAATGAAAATATCAGATATTTCATTCGCAGATTTATGTATGGCAGCGAGCCCGTTTTTGTCATGATCGGAACCATCGAACCAAGAAAAGGACATCCAATGGTACTGCAGGCGTTTGAACAACTCTGGCAGAAAGGCTTTTCGGGAAAACTGTGTTTTGCAGGGCATATAGGGTGGAATATGCAAACTTTTATAAATAATTTAAAAATTCATCCGGAAAAAGGAAAGCGATTGGAATTTTTTGAGTCCGTAAATGATACGGAATTAGAATATGTATATCGTCATGCAGATGCCTTAATACAGGCTTCAATTGGCGAGGGATTCGGACTTCCTTTGATTGAAGCGGGAAAATATAAGCTTCCTGTCATATGTTCCGATATTGAAGTTTTTCATGAAGTGGCAGGCGATCATGCAATATATTTTGAAAAAGACAGCACCAATAGCTTAAGCGAAAAAATAGAACAGTTCTTATTATTAAAAAAAAGCGGAAATGTACCGCATTCTGCAGAAATTAAAAGTATTTCCTGGGAGAAAGCTGCAGATAAAGTATACGATATGATTTGTAATCAATGCAATTGGTATAGCAGGATATGAGGTGGAAAGGTGAAAAAACTTCTGTTGGTATATCCGAATAATTTTCTGCATGGCGCAACAGGTACCAACAGCAGAGTCATGCAGCTGGTAAATATGTTTAAACAGACAGGTTTTCGTGTAGATCAGTTTGCATATGCAGATTTTTCTGCGGATTCTTCCTTTGAAGGATTTGAAAGTCAAAACAAAACACATGTGATTCATCGATTGTTTTTATATCCTATGCGGTCAGAGCAAAAGGGATATGCAAACAAAAGTAAAAAGAAAGCTGTTGATTTTAAGAATAAAATAAATAATAAGCTAAAAGCGCAGTTTAAAAAAGAAATTTTGCTGGATTGGGCGCCGGCGAGGGCAAGAAGATATTTTAAAGCAGTTGTAGAACAACATCAGTATGAAGTTATTGCTGTTTTTTATATTTATTTAGCTCCCTTATTGGAAGGGCTTTCTATAAAAGCTAAGAAAGTATATTTTATGGAAGACAGCTATTTTATACAGCAGTATGCTTTGAGTGAAAAAAAGCAAAAAGGATTGACCGTTGGCAGATTAATGGATGAAGAAATAAAAAGACTGGGATTGTTTGATGAAATCATATGTATTTCAAACGATGAAAAGGTTTTTTATGAAAAAATCACAGGAAAATATATTCACTTTTTGCCTCATTTGCTGGCAGATCATTGTTCAAAGACAGAAACGCCTGTTAGGTACAGAAAATGGGATGTTTTTTTCATCGGCGCAGACAATCCTTTTAATATAGAAGGAATACAGTGGTTTTTAAAAGAAGTATATCCTTATTTAAAATCATCGAACTTGAAGATTTTGCTGGCAGGCTCGTCAGTCAGACATCTAGATGTAGAGGATGCAAATATTACGAAAATCTCATACGTAGAAAATCTGGATCAAATTTACGAACAGGTAAAAGTTACAATATGTCCCATGCTGCGTGGGACAGGAATGAAGATTAAGGTCGTTGAGTCGATGGCGAAAAATATTCCGGTTGTATGTACGGAACGTGGAGTAGATGGCTTTGCGGACAAGACGTTGTGTGGGTGCCTGGTTACACAAGATGCGGCTGAATTTGCAGACTATATTAACAGACTATGTGAAGATGACTCTTTTTATGACAGGCAAAGAAAACAAATAGCAGAATACTATGATAACGTATTTTGTATCGACAGATATAAAGATTTCATAAACGATGTACTTGGATAGCGGAAGGATTAGGAAAAGATGAGAATCTTATAAAGAAAATTATTGTCCAAGAGAAGATTTACCAATTGTATTGACAGAGAGGTATCGGAGATATTTGGGGAGGAAAAGATGCAGGATACAAAAGGAAGTGCGGTGGAGTCGCTTTATCAGGCAGTCATGGAGCAAAATTGGGAAGAAAAAGAATATATACCGACGATGCAGGAGCTTGTGCCGGAAGCGGTGCCGCATATTTATTCGCTAGATGATGAGGTGGCATGGCTGCAGACTAATTATGATGTATTATATTATCGTCCGATTAAGTCTAATCGGATCGTAGGGGTTTTATTGATTTTTTTCAGAAAAATAGTCAGAAAGCTTATGGCTTTTTTAATTCATCCAATTACCTGCGATCAAAGTACTTATAACGTACATGTGGCAAGTACTTTGAGAAAAATGGAAATAGAACTTAGTGACCAGAAAAGCTTATTGGAAGATTTGCAAGAGTTAGTGGAAAAACAAAAGAAAGAGCTTGAAGGGAGAAAATAATGAGAATCTTTCAAGTAATTGAAAATTTAGTCTACGGGGATGCAATTAGCAACTATTGTAGAAATATTTATAAGTTATTAAAAGAAAGAGGATATGAAACAGCAATTTTTGCAGTCCACTATGATAAACGTTTAGATGATGAGAAGGTTTTGTCTATTGATGATTTGCCGGAATTATTAAAAGATGATTTGATGATCTATCAGATGTGTCAAAAAAGTATGATTAATAAGATGATTACTAATTGGAAGTGTAAAAAGGCATGTATCTATCATAATGTTACACCAGCTCATTTCTTTTTCCCGTATGATGTCTTTCAATCTGCATTTCAAAAAAGGGGATTGAGAGAAATAAATAAATTAAACAAATCATTTGACTATATTTGGGGAGATAGTTTTTTTAATTGTCAGGATTTAATTTCAATGGGATATGATAAAAATAAGGTAGCTGTGTCTCCAATCATTATAGATTTTGATGACTTTTTGCAAGAACCGGATGAAAAAATACGAAAGAAATATTCAGATGAATGGGTAAATATTTTATTTGTTGGGAGAGTAGCGCCTAATAAAAAGCATGAGGATATTATCCGAATTTTTACATATTATAAAAAATATGTTAATCAAAAGTCCAGATTGATTTTAATCGGTTCTTTTTTTAATGCGGCATATCAAAATTGTTTAGAAAGATATGTTGAAGAATTAGATGTGAAAGATGTTATTTTTCCGGGACATATTAGTTTTAAAGAAATTTTAGGATTTTATAAAACGGCAAATGTATTTTTATGTATGAGCGAACATGAGGGTTTTTGTGTTCCGTTATTAGAAGCTATGCTATTTGACATTCCGATTATTGCATTTGATTGTACGGCTGTACCAGAGACGTTAGGCGAAAGTGGGATTTTAGTGCAAGAAAAAAATCCGGCACAAGTAAGCTTTATTATAGACCAGGTGATAAATAATGCAGAACTGCAAAGAGAGATTATTGAAAAGCAGCGCAAAAGATTAGATGATTTTGCATTTGAAAAAGTTGGAAGAGAATTTTTAAAACAAATAGAACAAATATCACTAGAGTAACAACGAATGGCGGATATTGGGAGAACAATGCAGCATGAGAAAACTGGGGATTATCGTACATAGATATGGAAATGAAGTGAATGGCGGCGGAGAATATTATGCAATGCTGCTGGCCGAACGACTAATAAAAAAGTATGATGTGGAAATTGTTACAACTACATCGCTGGATTATACGGTATGGGATAATCATTATAAAGAAGGAAAAGATTTGGTTAATGGGATTTCTGTAAATCGTTTTCCTGTGGAGCTGCCAAGGCGAAAAAAGGAAATGGATGAGATTGCAAATCGGATGCTTCCAGCTCTGATGAATGGACAGGCTATTGATGAAAAAGATGCATATGCATGGATTGATTATCAGGGGCCATATTGTCCTAAGCTTATTGAGTATCTGAAAAAGAATCATGATAATTATGATGTATTTATTTTTATTACATATCTATATTATCATACGGTATATGGACTTCCGGCAGTATCCGATCGTGCAATTTTTATCCCTACAGCACATGATGAACCATGGCTGCATTTGAGCATGTTTTCAAAGCTGTTTCGTCTTCCACGCAGATTTTTATATTGCACACAGGAAGAACAAGATATGGTACATAGGATGCTTCACAATGAAGATGTGCCGGGAGAAGCGATTGGAGTTGGTATTGATATCCCTGAAAAAATAGATTCACAACATTTTAGAAAGAAATATCATGTCAGCGGAGATTACCTTGTATTTGTTGGCAGAATAGATGCATCGAAAAAATGTGATGAAATCATTCAATATTTTATCACTTATAAGAAGAGAAAACCAGGTGAACTAAAATTAGTCTTAATTGGAAAAGCAAATATGGAGATTCCACTCAGAACGGATATTTTGTGTACAGGATTTGTCAGCGAAAAAGATAAATTTGACGGACTGGCAGGTGCGAAGGCAGTGATTGCACCTTCCAGATACGAGAGCTTATGTATGGCATTATTGGAAGGGTTTGCAGTAGGTATCCCGGCAATGGTAAATGGAGACTGTGCAGTGCTGAGAGGACATTGTGAAAGAAGCGGGGCAGGCATTATTTACACAAATGAACAGGAATTCCATCAGGCAATAGATAATATTCTTGATAACGAAAGTACCTGGATTAAAATGAGTGAAAATGCACGTGCTTATGTACAGAAAAACTATATCTGGAAGGAAGTAATGCGAAAGATTGACCATGCAATTGAAGAAGTTGTGAGTCAGCCCTTTGAGCAAAAATATATGACTTATGCATATAGAAGCATGTTTGAGAGCGATAAAATAGACTATATTACTGCTTTAAAAAAAGGACAGTATATCCTTCCCGGCAAAGCAAAAAAGGAATCTGTTGCTGTTGCATTTGTGTCTAGTAATGCATATGCTCCATATTTAGGAATCGTTATTTATTCCATTTTGAAAAATGCTTCAGCAGACAGAGAGTATGATATTGTTGTGCTTGTTTCTGATTTTACAGCAGCAAATGCAAGGCGTATTGACGAAATGGTATCGCATTGCCCCAATATTAGTGTTCGTTTTTTTGAGATTCGAGATTTGGTAAATGAATATACATTTTATAAAAATGAAAACTACAATGAATATACTTATTATCGTTTGCTCCTTCCGGAACTGATGAAAGAGTATAAAAAATTTATTTATTTGGACTGCGATGTGATAGTAAATACAGATATTGGATTGCTATATGACACAGATGTAGAAAAATATTGTATTGCCGGCTGTTGGGATCCATTTATTATGACGGTACAGTGTGCAAAAGATGAAAACAATCCAATTATGCAGCACTTTAAGAAATGGGGATTGGTAGATGTAGGATGTTATTTTCAGGGCGGAGTGCAGTTGATAAATCCAAAAAAAATAAATGAAATCTGCAGTGCTGATGATCTGTTAAAAAAAGCAAGTGACAACCAGTTTGTTTTTTGTGACCAAGATTTGCTGAATATTGTATGTAGGGGAAAAATAAAAATGCTTCATAGCCATTGGAATGTATTGGCAATGAGCAAAAATTTGGCAAATGTATGTGATTATTGGCTGCCGGACAAATATTATGATGAATACATGCAAGCAAGAAAAAATCCTTATATTATTCATTATTCCGACAAACAGATGCCGGATCAGGTTTATGAAGCAGATTTCTATGATGTTTATTGGAAATATGCGAAAGAAACACCATTTTATGAAGTATTACTGCTTAAGAGCTTGGGAAAGCAAAATGAAATCGGACCCGAAAACAGAGAAGATAAAATTGAAAATAATGTTACAGGCTTGTCCGAGAACTTACTTTTTAGAACAAAGGTTAAAAGGAAATTTGTTATGCCGGTTGTAAATATGGTTTTTCCTCGTGGAAGCAGATCCAGGGAAAGAGTAAAAACGATGTACTGTAAATTTAGAGAAAAAGTTGTATGGCATTAATTTCGTAAAAATATTATTTTGATATGGGGCATTAATAAAAGTGGGAGGAAAATAGCAGCAGCTATTATAAAAAAATGAAAGTTGTAATTTTAGCAGGCGGATTTGGAACCAGAATTTCAGAAGAAAGCATGTATAAACCTAAACCAATGATTGATATAGGGGATCGGCCAATCTTATGGCATATTATGAAATTATATTCTTATTACGGATTTAATGAATTTGTGATATGTGCCGGTTATAAACAGCATGTGATAAAAGAGTGGTTTGCAGATTATTATTTACATAATACAGATGTGACCTTTGATCTGATGCTTAATTCGATGGCAGTTCACAATAATTATTCAGAACCATGGAAAGTAACGATTGTTGATACAGGGTTAAATACGATGACAGGCGGCAGAATCAAGCGCATAAAAAAATATATTGGTAATGAGACATTTCTTTTGACTTATGGAGATGGAGTATCAAATGTAAATATTCGGGAACTGGTTAAATTTCATCGTCATCATGGAAAAATGATTACAATGTCTGCTTACAATATGGAACAAAGATTTGGCGTCCTTGATATTTCAGAAGATGGTAAAATAAAGGCATTTCGGGAAAAAGCAAAAGGTGATGGCGGATTAATTAACATAGGATATATGGTTTGTGAGCCGGAAGTGTTTGATTATATTGAAGGAGACACAACTGTGTTTGAAAAACATCCTTTGGCGAAAGCGGCATCGGAAGGAGAACTGATGGCGTATAAGCATGAAGGCTTTTGGCAGTGCATGGATACAATTCGTGAGAAACAAAAGCTGGAAGAGCTGTGGGAGAATAAAAAAGCGCCATGGAAGGTTTGGGAAGAATAAATATTTCATTTTCTAAAGGAGCAGAAGTTTGAAAAAAGTATTTATAACAGGAGCTACCGGTTTTATAGGCCAAAAACTGATCTTATCTTTGTTGGAACGGCAGATAGAAATTTATGCGTTAGCTCTTCCGAATGAGGCTGACAGATTGTCAGAAAACAGTATGCTTCATATTATTCTTGGAAATTTAGATCAGTCAGATGAAATAGAGAAACAGATGGAAGGTATTGTATTTGATGTGATGTTTCATTTGGCATGGACAGGCGTTAGCACAACGTATAAGAATGAGGCAAGTTTACAGATTAAGAATATTCCATTTGCATTAAAAGTAATGGAAATAGCTAAAATGCATGGTTGTCATCATGTGGTTTGTACGGGTTCTGTAAGTGAATATGCATATGTTGAGACAGCTGTTAATGGAAAACAATTACCATGTCCCAGCGATATGTATAGCGCAGCAAAATCAGCAGTACATATTTTTTGCGATTTATTTGCCAGACAACATGGAATAAATTTTAATTGGATATTGATTCCAAGTATTTATGGACCAGGACGTAATGATAATAATTTGATTACTTATACGATTAAGATGCTGTTAGCCGGAAAGAAACCCTCCTTTACGAGATTGGAACAAAAGTGGGATTATATTTATATCGATGATTTGATACTTACATTGATTCTTGTGGCAGAATACGGAAAAGAAAATAAAGTATATGTGACCGGTAGTGGGGTTGCGAGGCCAATGTATGAATATGTGCAGATAATAAAAAATAAGATTGATTCTAAAGCAGAGTTAGGAATAGGAGACATTCCTTATAAAACGGATAAGATAGATCATGCAGTTACAGATATTACGGAATTAAAAGAAGACACTGGGTATGAGCCCTTGATTTCTTTTGAGGAAGGCATTTGTAAAACTATCGATTATTTCAAAGAAATGTTGGAAAGAACGTAGTTTGATTAGTTTTGCTCATTGGTGTGATTTTTTCATGAAATGTTGGAATGTGAAAGGATATTTTACTTATGAACCATGTTATCGGTTATGCAATTGCGATTGCAATGCCAATTTTATTCTATTTATATATATTTGCCATTTTCAATAAGACAAATGCAATTGTCGAAATAAACACTTTTACGAAATCAGACTGGTATATTTCAATATTTATTTTCGTCAGCATAACCTGTGCAATTGCAGTTCTGATTAAGCAAAATCAATTTATCTATTATTGGGATTATGGAAGAGAATGGACAACAGCGCTTAGTGTATCCGATGAGTTGTTTGCAAATCCGATCAATGCACTAAAAAGTATCTATGCATCGATTAATAACACAGATTATAATCAGCTTATGCCTGTTTTGATTATTCTGCCTTTGAAAATATTGGGAAATTCTTTTGCAAGGTATGTAGTTGTTAATATGGTTTTTTACATGTGTCCGGCTTTATTTATGATAAGTCTTTTAGCATATAAAATTTTACACAAGTATCAGATCAATGGAACAAAATTCTGGAATATTGTGTTATTCGTTTCTTTAACGCCAATTTTATATTATGTTCTTTTAGACGGATTTATGGATGCTCCTGTATTAATATTAATATCAGGTTTGCTCATGCTGTCATTGGAACTTGATTTCGAAAAGGTAGATATTGTTGCCTGTGTTGAGATGGCGGTTGGAATTCTAATGCTCGTATTATTTCGGCGTCATTTCGCATATTGGGTAGTCGGATATATAGTTTCTATATTTTTTATTGCGGTGTATCACATTGCAAAAGAAAAAGATAGGTTTAGAAAATTTAAAGTCTATGTCATGGATATGCTTATCATAGGTGGGATATGTTTGTCTGTGTTACTGACTGTTTTCAGGCAGTTTTTTTTGAGATCTGTATTTAATAATTTTTCTTATGCATATAGTGCATACAATGTTACATATGCTGAAAAATTTGAGAGGATTGTAGTTGTATTTGGATGGGGAGTGTTATTTATGGCATTTATTTTAGCTCCCATAGTATGCAGATGGTATAGAGGATTATTTGCCATAACAATTTCTTATTTTATTCATATAGCTTTAGCAACTTTTTTACTCTGGCGTGAACTGCAAATGAATTGGCATCAGTATTATTTAATTGTAATTCAAGTCATATTGCTGGCGTCTGTTGGTTTATTTGGGTTGGCAGAGCAGAAAAAGAAGAAAAACCAAATATTAATAAAACTGGCAGGTGTCATATGGGGATTGATAAATGTTGGAGTATGTTTTGTGCCGATTTTTCAAGGGACAAATATATATCATTTATTTTCAACAAGATATTATGAGGCCAAAACAAGAAACGATCTGGAGACTATCCATGAAATGATAGATTATGTTAATGAAATTGCTAATCTGGAAAATGGGAAATGGGTATATGTTTTATCCAGTTCAGGAGTTTTAAATTCTGATATTTTAGGAAAAGCAGAATTACCATTTAATATAAATCCAATTCCGACATTGTATGGGACAAGGGAAGTAGATCTAAGAGATGGATTTCCAGAAGAATTGTTTCAGGCAGATGTAGTGATTGTTGGGGAACCGGTTCAGACGCACCTTCCGGATGGAAAGCAGCAAATTATATCGCATTTGTCAGAACTGATTTTGGATTCTGATTCCTATCTTGGAAAACACTACTCTTGTGTAAAAAAGTTTGTTCTGGATGGAGGAGTGACAGCTAATGTATACAATAGAATCTCTCAATATAATAAAGAAGATTATGTAAAATTACAAACATATTTTAACAATTTATATGGAGAATACCCAGAATTATTTGGTAATCGTATTGTTTATCCAACAGCGTTTTTTCCTGATAAAGTTGGTGAAAAAATTATATTGACACAAGAGGATAAAATCTTTGGAACCAACTGTGGAGAGGATGTGGATCATTTAGTTTCAACAAGCGAGGGTCATTTGGTTTATGGACCTGGCAAACGAATTGAAAAAGGTATTTATGATGTAACTTTTAAATACGATTATGACGGAAAAATAAAGACAGGAGAATCTCTGGGAATAGTAGATATATGTTTGTCATTGAACGTCATTGCATCTTCTGATTTTAAAGCTGGGGATTCAAAGATTCGATTGGAACATGTGAAGATTGATGATCCTGATGACAAATGTGAGGTAAGGATGTACGTTAATGTTCCAGGAGTTAAATTTCAATCAGTAACAATTGAGAAGGTGGAGTAAATGAAAAAAATAATTTCGATTGTAGCGCCTATGTATAATGAAGAAAATCTCGTGCACGAATATTGTGAAGAGACAATGAGTGTCATGAGAAAAATGCAAAAAAAATATGATTATGAAATTATTTTAGTTAATGACGGCTCAGCTGATGATACTTATAAAAAGATGCTATCGGAACAGCAAAAAAATATGGAACATATATCTGTTGTATGTTTGAGCAGGAATTTTGGACTTGAGGGAGCTGTAAAAGCCGGTTTGCAAAAGGCAAATGGAGACGCAATTATTGTTATGGATGCAGATCTTCAAGATCCGCCGGCCTTATTGCCGGAAATGATTAGAAAGTGGGAACATGGAGCGGATGTTGTAGTGTGCAGCAGGATAAAAAGAAGCAATGACCATTTGTTTAAAAGACTGACAGCTGCTTGTTATTATAAAGTATTAGATAATTTATCCGGAAAATTAAAATTAGAAAAGAGTGCTGCAAATTTCAGGCTGTTATCAAAAAAAGCATTGGAAGTCTTGTTGTCCATGAACGAAGTAAATAGTGTTTTTCGGGTTATGGTGCCATATGTCGGTATGAAAACAGATATTATTGAATATGACAGAGACAAAAGATTTGCTGGCAAAACAAAATATCATTTGAAAAATATGATACCTTATGCTTTAGCAAGTATTACAAGTATTTCTATTGAACCTTTACGGAAAATATTTTGGTTTATACCAATAAATCTTCTTGTAACCGTAATTTCAATAACAGGAATGATTGTATCCACAGATATTTGGCGGGCAATGTGGGGAATTATTTTAGCTTTCAGTATTTTATTTGGATTGCTTTTTGTAGCGGTTTTGATTATTGCAGAATATATAGGACAAATTATGTTGGAAGTAAAAGGAAGGCCAACTTCTATCATATTAGAATATTTACCAAGGCAGATACCTCAAAATGATTTGGAGTGAAAATGAATAACAGGAATATGAAAAATGATTTAAAGACACTTTCTGGAGTAAAAGGATTGGCTGCAATTGGTATTACATGTTAGCGCTATTAGAGGAGAATTAAAAAATGAAATATCATCGTATAGGGAATTCCGGATTAAAATTAACAGAAGTAACATTCGGTTCTGCATTAACGATTGGCACTGAAATTATGGATATTAGGCAAGCGGAACAATTAATTGATATGGCATGGAAACTTGGAATACGTTCCTTTGATCTGTCGAATAATTATGGGATGGGAAATGCAGAAAGAATTGTTGGAGATATTTTGCAGAATTATCCAAGAGAAGAATTTGTGATTGCTACAAAGGGTTCGTGGCCTGTTGGCGATACACCATATCATAAGGGATTATCCAGAAAACATATTTTATGGGCTTTTGATGAATCTATGCAGCGCATAGGTATGCAATACATAGACATATACTATGCACATCGATATGATCCGGAGACTTCTATGGAGGAGATCGTCCGCACATTTAATTATTTGATTCAAACAGGCAGAGTCAGATATTGGGCAACATCGGAATGGCCGCAAGAAGCTTTACAGGAATGTCATGAAGTCTGTAACAGGCTTGGCTTGGAAAAGCCTATATTGGAGCAGTGCATATATTCCTTTGCTGTTAGAAAAACAGAGACAAATGGAGTAAAAGACTTCTGTGAAAAAAATAATATAGGGATGTTGGGCTTTTCTCCGCTTTGTCAAGGGTTACTTACCGGTAAATATAGAAACGGAATTCCTAAAGGTTCAAGAGTAGATAAAAGCAAAGCATTGAATTATGATAAAACTTTGAATTTTTATGAACAATGTAAGGATAAAATTGATGGATTTTTAGACGTTTGTGAAAAATTTAAAATTTGTCCTTCCCATGCAGCAATTCAATGGGGAATTCAAAAAAATATATATCCTGTTTTGGGTGCAAGCAGCCCGGATCAATTAATGGAAACAGTTAGTGGCCTTAATATAGATATACCAAAGGAAATGTGGGAAGAATTAGAACAATTATAGAAACAGGTGGTGATTATGAAGTTATCGATATCAAATATAGCCTGGGATGAGGCTTTCGATCAGGAAATGTACATTTTTTTAGAGAAACACTCGTTTGATGGAATAGAAATAGCGCCCACAAGAATTTGGAAGGAAAATCCTTATGATCATATAAAAGAGGCAAAGGAGTATAAGGCAAGTATGTTAGAAAAGTATAATTTGCATATTTCTTCCATACAGTCTATTTGGTTTGGCCGTACAGAACGAATTTTTGGATCACAAGAAGAGAGACAAAAATTAATAGATTACACACAAAAAGCATTTGAATTTGCGAATGTACTTGGATGTAAAAATATTGTTTTTGGGTGTCCTAAAAACAGAAATATTGTAACCGAACGTGATAGTGGCGTGAATGAAATAGCAACCGGATTTTTCTGCAAGCTAGCACAGCTCGCCAAAAAAAATGATACAATTTTATCTATAGAAGCGAATCCACCGATTTATCATACGAATTATTTAAATAAAACAAAAGACGCCGTGGCATTGGTCAGGAAAGTTAATCATCAGGGTATTGCCATAAATTATGATTTAGGAACGGCACTTGAAAACAGGGAACAAATTGGGGAAATAAAAGATTATATTCAATTTGTGAATCATGTTCATATAAGTGAACCTGAATTGCGGCCAGTTATCATAGGACATGTTCAGGAAAATTTATGCCTGAATTTAAAAAAACTTAATTACAGAAATTATATATCAATTGAAATGGGCAATTTAAATAATATTTCAAAAGTTCAGGAAATTTGTATTAATCTTAAGAAAACAGTTCGAGGAAAGCTAAATGATATGGGATAAGATTATTATTGGAGGCGGCCTGTATGGTCTGTATTCAGCGCTTTTGTGTGGAAAACATGGACAATCAGTTCTGGTATTAGAATATGATGATAAGCCGTTTCAAAGAGCTACTTATATTAATCAGGCGAGAGTACATCAGGGTTATCACTATCCGCGTTCGTATTCTACAGCAATAAAGTCTGCGTATTATTTTGAGCGTTTTAGCAAAGATTATGCAGATTGCATTTTGTCAGATTTTGATAAAGTTTATGCGACTTCTGCAGATTTTTCGTGGACGAGTGCGCACCAGTTTAAAAAATTTTGTAAAGCAGCCGGTATACGTTGCGATGAGATAGGCGTGGAGACTTATTTTAAACCGAATAAATGTGATGGAGCTTTTTTAGTAAAAGAATTTACTTATGATGCAAAGTTGTTATGTGCAAAAATACGAAAAGAAATTGAAAGATATTCTCAAATTAAATTAGTATTCAATGCCAGAATCAGGACAATAGAAAATGATGGAATAAATTATGTGATAACAACCGAGGATGGTACGGTAAATAAGAGTGGATTTGTTTTGAATGCCACATATGCGTCTGTGAATCAAATAAATGCAAAAGCAGGTTTTGAACCTTTTAAAATAAAATATGAATTATGTGAGATCATTTTGTGCAGTGTCAGTGATGCATTAAAAAATGTAGGTATAACAGTAATGGATGGGCCATTTTTTTCAATTATGCCATTTGGAAAGACAGGATATCACTCTTTAACAGCAGTTACATTTACGCCACATGTAACAAGTCACAATGATTTTCCAACTTTTGAATGTCAGAATCATTGTAAGGAAGGTAAAAAACGGTGTACACCGATGCAGCTTGGAAATTGTAATGAGTGCAGTGCGAAACCTCATACGGCATGGGAGTATATGTCAGGACTTGCAAATAAATATTTAAAAGATGAATTGGAATTTAAATATATAAATTCGCTGTTTTCAATGAAGCCGATACTTAAGGCTTCGGAAATTGATGATTCCAGGCCTACCATAATAAAAGAATATACGAGTTGTCCCAAATTTATCAGTGTATTGTCTGGAAAAATAAATACAGTATATGATTTGGATGAGGTGTTATTGAATGACTAATAAAGAAAATAATTTTATTTCTGCAGTTGTCTATTTGGATTCAAAGAAAAAGGAAACATTAGATTTTTTACAGATGTTGGCAAAAATATTAGAAATAAATTTCCTGAAAAGTGAAATTATTTGTGTAGATGATGGGATATCACAGGATATATTGGAAGCATTACATAGTATGCATGAAAAATTTCCGAATCAAAATATAACGGTGATACATATGGGGTTTACACATGGTTTGGAGTCAGCTATGAACGCAGGTACAGATTTGGCTATTGGAGACTTTGTATTTCAATTTAATACCTGTTTCATAGATTACAATCAGTCATTGATTATGGAGGTATATCGTAAATCCTTAGAAGGATACGATATTGTAAATGCGGTTCCGCCAGAAAAAAGCAGCCGGCTGTCATCGAAAATTTTTTATAGACTGTATAATAATTTTTCAGACAGTGATTATGAGTTATGTACAGAAAGATTTTCTATCATATCGAGGAGAGCAATCAACCGCGTGTCTTCTTATAGTAAAACGATTCCTTATCGAAAAGCAGTTTATACATCAAGTGGATTACAGATTGTTAAATTAAAGTATAAGCAAACTGCTGAGGAAACAAATAAAGTTAGGAAGAGATTGAAAAAAGAGAAACAACCCTGGATGGATGCGTTGATATTATTTACTGATATTGCATATAAAGTGGCTATTTTCTGTACTTTACTAATGCTCTTATTTATGTTTGGAATGGCTCTATATACTGTTTTAGCTTATTTTGGAAAAAATAAGCCAGTCGAAGGATGGGCTCCGATTATGGGATTAATATCGGTCGGTTTTTTTGCTGTCTTTTTCTTATTCTCTATCATAATTAAGTACTTGGATGTTTTGTTAAAATTAGTTTTCAAAAAACAAAAATATTTGATTTCATCAGTGGAAAAATTATAATGAAATTTGCAATTTATAAATTAAGAAAAGAAACAGGAAACAATTGAATACATGGAGGATTAATATTTTGAGAAAAAGGGGAGTAGATTTATGTAAACTTATTGCGTTATTATTTGTGTTTTTTATCCATTATATAGGCTGGTCAGGTTTTTTTGAAGATGTACAAAATGAAAGAATTTATTATTATGCAATGATGGGATTAACGCAAGTTGTTATTGCATGTGTTCCTTTGTTTTTTATTATTTCCGGTTACTTATCAAATACTGTAAAAGTTGGAAATAATTATAAGAAGGCAATTAGTGTGTTCAATATTTATATATTTTATGCGTTAGTTCTAATTTTAGTAACTATTTATAAATTTAAATCAGTTTATTCGATAAAGAGTGTGCTTTGTAATTTACTTGGTATACATTCAATTATAAATAGAGAATGGTATATAAGCGTTTATATATTATTATTACTGTTTCTTCCATTTATAAACCAACTTTGGCAAATTTTGTCCAGAGATATGAAGAGACATTTATTATTTTTACTGTTGATAACAACCTCTCTTACGCAAAGTATTCATGTAGTATGGAACATAGACTTTTTTAACTTGGAATTTGCGGACAAAATGTATGTATTATTATATTTTTTCATAGGAAAGTATATTGCGGACTATGGAATACAAATACGAAAAAGGTATTTGTGTATGATATTTGTTAGTGTGATTATTGTTAGCGCTTTTTATTTTGGGATCGTTTATTATGGTAAAATTGTTGATGCTTCTCGTGTAATACAATATGGAAGATTAGGAACCGTATTGACTGCTGTATCATTATTTGGTTTGTTATATGATGTAAACTTAAAAGATAAATGGCATTTACTAATAAAATTTGGTGCAAGAGCATCGTTAGATACTTATCTTGGGGCATTATCTTTAGAATATTTATTGTTTTATGCTGATCTGAAAGGTTTAGACTTTTTAAAGAGAAATTTTCTTTATTTAATTTTAATTATTCTTATTACGATTTTTTGGGGGAATTTTAGACAGATGATTTCAAAACATGTATTGTGTAGTCTCGGAAACTCAGTAAAATAGGAGAAAAAAATATGTGATTTAAACA